>NZ_CP108067.1:9040574-9678361 GCF_036178145.1 Streptomyces sp. NBC_00273
GCTCGCCGGGGTCTTCTGGAGCACCCGGTCTCCCCGGCGCAGGCCGTAGGCGCCCTGCATCCACTGCAGCCGGTTGACGATCCCCGCGTGCTCGACCAGCACGCCCTTGGGCATACCGGTGGAGCCGGAGGTGAAGATCACGTAAGCGGGATGGTGGGGCAGCAGGGGCGCGCGCCGCTCCGCCTCGGCCAGGTCCGAGCCGTCCAGCGCGGCCAGGCGGGACCGGACGCGGGGGGAGTCCAACAGGACCCGCTCCCTGCCCACTTCGGGGGAGAGCAGAGTTCCCGACAGGGTGTCGGTAAGTATCAGGACGGGCTGGGCGGTACGGGTCATGTACGCCAGGCGCTCGGTCGGCAGGCCGAGGTCGAGCGGCAGGTAGGCGCCGCCGGCCCGGACCACCGCGTGCAGGGCGACCACCAGGTCGAAGGAGCGCGGCAGGGCCACGGCCACCACCGACTCGGGTCCGACCCCGGAGCCGATCAGCAGCCGCGCCAGCCGGTTCACCCGCTCCTCGAAGTCGGCGCGCGACAGCTCCCGCCCCTCGAAGACCAGTGCGGGGCCGGTCTCCTCCTTCGCTCCCGCCGCCACCAGAGCGGCCAGCGTCCGCGGTCCGCCCGGGGCACGGTCGGTGTCGTTCCAGCCGTTCAGCGCGAGCTCCCGCTCCGCCGGGTCGAGCACCTCGACCGCCGAGACCGGCCGGTCCGGCGCCTCCACGACCGCGTCCAGCAGCAACAGCAGCCGCCGGGCCAGCAGTTCGACGGTCGTACGGTCGAAGAGGTCGGTCGCGAAGCGGATGCCGCCCGCGATCGCCCCGTGCTCCTGGGAGGCCCCGAAGGCGATCTCCAGGTCGAACTTGGCGCCGCCGGTCTCCACCGTGAACTCCCGCGCCGGCAGCCCGAACAGCTCCGGAACCGCACCGTCCGTGGAGTGGTAGGTCACCATCGTCTGGAACAGCGGGTTGCGCGAACGGGAGCGCTCCGGATCCACCGCCTCGACCACCGCCTCCAGCGGCAGATCGCCGTGGGCGAAGGCCGCCAGCCCGGTGTCCCGCACCCGCGCCACCAGCTCGGCGAAGCTCGGGTCCCCGGACAGATCGGCGCGCAGCACCAGCGTGTTGAGGAAGTAGCCGACGAGCCCGTCGAGCTCCTCGCCCTCCCGTGCCGACACCGGACTGCCCAGCGGGACGTCCTCACCCGCGCCCAGCCGGTGCAGCAGCGCCGCGACGGCCGCGTGCGCCACCATGAACAGCGTCGCCCCGCCCTCCCGGGCGATCCGCGCCAGCCCCGCCCCGGTCCGCGCCGGGACCTCGAAGGTCACCACGTCCCCCTCGTACGCGGGGACCGCCGGCCGCGGCCGGTCGGCGGGCAGCGCCAGCTCCGCGGGGGCGCCGGCCAGCGCCCGCCGCCAGTACGCGGCCTGCCGGCCCGCCACCGACTCCGGGTCGCCGGCGTCGCCGAGCAACTCCCGCTGCCACAGCGCGAAGTCGGCGTACTGCACCGGCAGCGGGGCGAGAACGGGCTCCGCGCCCGCCGACCGGGCGGCGTACGCCCGGTCCAGGTCCGCCAGCAGGGGGCCGGCCGAACCCTCGTCCGTCGCGATGTGGTGCACCAGCACCACCAGCAGGTGGTCGTCGGCAGCGGCCCGCAGCAGCGTCACCCGCACCGGCGGCTCGGCGGCCAGGTCGAAGACGTGCCCGCCGGCGCGGACCGCCTCCTCCTCAAGCCGCTCCGCCGCCACCTCGCGCACGGTCAGCGCCGCACCGGCCCGCTCGGCCGGCAGGACCACCTGGTACGGCTCGCCCTCGTGCTCACGGAACACGGTCCGCAAGCTCTCGTGGCGGGCGACCAGATCGCCCACCGCCGCCTCCAGGGCCGCCGCGTCCACCGGACCGCGCAGCCGCACCGCGAGCGGCACGTTGTAGGTGGTGCTCGGACCGCGCACGCTGTCCAGCAGCCACAACCTGCGCTGCGCGAAGGACAACGGCAGCCGCTCGGGCCTCGCGGCGGCCGCCGCGAGGCGCGGGCGCCCCCCGCCGGTGCGCTCCGCGAGGAGGGCGGACAGCGCGGCGACCGTCCGCGTCTCGAAGAGGTCGCGGATGGCGCAGTCCACGTCCAAGGCGGCCCGGAAGCGACTCACGGCGCGGGCGGCGAGCAGCGAATGGCCGCCGAGCGCGAAGAAGTCGTCCTCCACACCGACCGAGTCCAGGCCCAGTACGTCGGCCAGGATCCCCGCGAGGATCTCCTCGCGGGCGTCGCGCGGCGCCCGCGAGGCACCCGTGACCGGTGCGGCCGGCGCGGGCAGCGCCCGCCGGTCCAGCTTGCCGTTGGCCGTCGTCGGCAGCGCCTCGAGCGGCACCACCACGGACGGGACCATGTACTCGGGCAGCCGGGCGGCGGCCAGGGTGCGCAGGGCCGCAGGGTCGACGGTGGCGCCGGGCGCGGGTACCGCGTAGGCCACCAGGCGGGGCACGCCGGGCTGGTCCTCACGGACGACGACGGCTGCCTGCGCGACGCCCGGGGAGCCGCCGAGCACGGCCTGGATCTCACCCAGTTCGATGCGGAACCCGCGCAGCTTGACCTGGTCGTCGGTGCGACCGAGGTACTCCAGCCTCCCGTCCCGGCTCCAGCGCACCACGTCGCCCGTGCGGTACATCCGGGTGCCGGGGGCGCCGTACGGGTCGGCGACGAAGCGTTCGCCGGTCAGCGCGGGGCGGCCCAGGTAGCCGCGGGCCAGCTGGACGCCGGCCAGGTACAGCTCGCCGGGGACCCCGACGGGCACCGGCCGCAGCCGGGCGTCCAGGACGTACACCCGGGTGTTCCACACGGGGCTGCCGATGGAGGCGGAAGCGGCATCCGCCCCCGCTCCGGCCGCCGGGCAGTCCGCGGCGGTGACGTCGACGGCCGCCTCGGTGGGGCCGTACAGGTTGGCCAGGCGGGTCGCGCCACTGGGAGCGGAGGCGTGGAAGCGGGCGACGAGCTCGCTGGGCAGCGCCTCACCGCTGCACACGACCAGGCGCAGGGACGGGCAGTCGGCGACCTCGGCCTCGCCCAGGAAGGCGGCGAGCATCGACGGGACGAAGTGCAGCACGGACACGCGCTGTTCGCGGATCAGCTCGGCCAGGTAGCCCGGGTCCTTGTGGCCTTCGGGACGGGCGATGACCAGCGGGACGCCCTCGGCGAGCGGCCAGAAGAACTCCCACACCGACACGTCGAAGCTCGCCGGGGTCTTCTGGAGCACCCGGTCGGTGGAGTCCAGACCGTACGCGTCCTGCATCCAGCGCAGCCGGTTGACGATCGCCGCATGCTCGACCAGCACCCCCTTGGGCATACCGGTGGAGCCGGAGGTGAAGATCACGTAGGCGGGGTGGCGGGGGAGCAGGGGCGCGCGCCGCTCCGCGTCCGCGACCGGACCGCCCGGCAGCGCGGCGAGCTCGGCCGCCCGCTCCGGCGCGTCCAGGACGAGGATCTCGGTGTCGGGCAGCCCCGGCAGCGCCCCCAGCGAGGGCAGGTCCGTCAGCAGGCAGACCGGAGCGGCCGTTTCCGCCATGTACGCCAGGCGCTCGGTCGGCAGGCCGAGGTCGAGCGGCAGGTAGGCGCCGCCGGCCCGGACCACCGCGTGCAGGGCGACCACCAGGTCGAAGGAGCGCGGCAGGGCCACGGCCACCACCGACTCGGGTCCGACCCCGGAGCCGATCAGCAGCCGCGCCAGCCGGTTCACCCGCTCCTCGAAGTCGGCGCGCGACAGCTCCCGCCCCTCGAAGACGAGGGCCGTGGCCAGCGGATCGCGCCGGGAGCCGGCCGCGGCCAGCGAGTCCAGGGTCTGCGGAGCCACCGGTCGGGCGGTGTCGTTCCACCCGTCCAGCACCTGGGCGCGCTCGGCGGGGTCCAGCAGTTCCAGCGCGGCCAGCGGGACTTCCGGGGTCGCCGCGGCCGCGCCGAGCAGCCGCAGCAGCCGGGCCAACAGGGACCGTACGGTCTCCGCGTCGAACAGGTCGGTCGCGTACCGCACCCCGCAGGTCATCGCAGCGGGCGAGCCGGCGGTGCCCGCGGTGCGGCGGAAGAGGATCTCCAGGTCGAACTTGGCGTCTCCCGCCGCGACCGGGAACTCCTCGGCCGCCAGGGAGCCGAGGGCGCGCAGCGGCTCGGCGCCGCCGTCCTCGTAGGCCACCATCGTCTGGAACAGCGGGTGGCGCGACAGCGAGCGCTCCGGGTTGACCGCCTCGACGACCGCGTCGAAGGGCAGGTCGGCGTGGGCGAGGGCGGCCGCTCCGAAGGCGGCGGTCCGGCGCAGCAGTTCGGCGAAGGAGGGCTCGCCCGCCAGGTCGGCCCGGATGACCAGGGTGTTCACGAAGAACCCGACCAGCTCGTCCAGGGCCTCCTCGCCGCGCCCCGCCACCGGACTGCCCAGCGGGACGTCCTCACCCGCGCCGAGCCGGTGCAGCAGCGCCGCGACGGCGGCGGTCACCACCGTGTACATCGTGGTGCCCCGCTCCCCGGCCAGGGCCTCCAGCTCCGCCACGAGTTCGGGCGGCAGGGCCGCGGTCACGGTCCGGCCCTCGTGCGTGGGGCGGGCCGGGCGCGGTCGGTCGAGCGGCAGCGTCAGCTCCTGCGGCAGCCCCGCCAGGGCCTCCCGCCAGAACTCCGCCTGACCGTGCGCCACCGACCCGGCAGCGGCGGGGTCGCCCAGCAGCTCGCGCTGCCAGAGGGCGTAGTCCGCGTACTGGACCGCGGGCGGCGCGGTCTCCAGGACCTCGCCCGCGCACCGGGCCGCGTAGGCGGCGGCCAGATCGGCGAGCAGCGGGCCGGCCGACCACTCGTCACCGGCGATGTGGTGCAGCAGCAGGAGCAGCACCTGCTCGTCGGCGGCGGTGCGCAGCACGGTCACCCGCAGCGGCGTCTCGGTCTCGAGGTCGAAGGCGTGACCGGCCGCCGCGTCGAGGCTCCGGCCCAGATCGGCCGGCTCGACATCGGCCACCGTGAAGGGCACGACCGCCTCCGAAGGCTCCAACACCCGCTGGTACGGGCCCTCGGCATCCTCCGCGAACACGGTGCGCAGTGCCTCGTGCCGGGCCGTCACCTCCCGCACGGCCGCCTCCAGCGCGGCCGGGTCCAGCTCCCCGCGCAGCCGCAGGGCCAGCGGGATGTTGTACGTCGCGTTCGCGCCTTCCATCCGGTGCAGGAACCACAGCCGGGCCTGGGCGTGCGACAGGGGCAGCCGCTCCGGGCGCGGACCCGATGCGAGCACCGGACGGACCGCCGCGCGGCGGCCGGCCAGTCGCTCGGCGAGCGCCGCGACCGTGCGCAGCTCGAAGACGTCCCGCACCGAGCACTCGGTGCCCAGCGCCGTTCGGATCCGGGCCACCACGCGGGTGGCCAACAAGGAGTGCCCGCCGAGCCGGAAGAAGTCCTCGTCGGCGCCGACCCGGGGGACGCCCAGCACCTGGGCGAAGACCTCGGCGAGCCGCTCCTCGGCGGCCCCGCGCGGGGCCCGCCCGGAGGTGTCGGCCGCCACGACCGGAACCGGCAGCGCCGCCTTGTCGAGCTTGCCGTTCACGTTGGTCGGCAGCACCGGCAGCACCATCACGGCGGCCGGAACCAGGTGTTCGGGCAGCCGCGCGGACAGCTCGGCGCGCAGCCGGACCGGATCGGCCGGGCCCGTGACGTAGCCGACGAGCCGCGGCAGGCCCGGGGTGTCCTCGCGGACCACCACGGCGGCCGAGGTGACCCCGTCCAGGGCGGCGAGTTCGGCCTCCACCTCGGCCGGCTCCACCCGGAAGCCACGGATCTTGACCTGGTCGTCGACCCAGCCGAGGAACTCCAGCAGGCCGTCGGCCCGCCACCGTACGAGATCGCCCGTACGGTACATCCGGGCGCCCGGGGAACCGAACGGATCTGCGACGAAACGTTCCGCCGTGAGGGCGGACCGGCCCAAGTAGCCACGGGCGCTCTGCTCACCCGCCAGGTACAGCTCACCCGGTACGCCCACGGGCACCGACCGCAGCCGGCCGTCCAGCACGTGCGCCCGGCTGTTGTCGAGCGGCCGGCCCACCACGGGCGAGGCGCAGTCGTCCACCCGCGCCACCAGCGCGTCCACCGTGAACTCGGTGGGCCCGTAGTAGTTGACGACCTCCACCCCCGAGGCGGCGCGCAGCTCCTCCCACAACGCGGGCGGCACCGCCTCGCCGCCCAGCAGGAACAGCGGCGGCCGCCACTCGCCCGCCAGCAGGCCGGCGTCGACCAGCTGCCGGCCGTACGAGGGGGTGACGTCGAGCGCGTCGATCCGCTGCGCGCGCACGTACGCCACGACCGCGTCGGCGTCCCGGCGCCCGTACTCGTCCAGGACGTGCAGCTCGTGCCCGGCCACCAGCCACAGCAACTGCTCCCACGAGGAGTCGAAGGAGAAGGAAGCAGTGTGCAGCGCCCGTACCCGGCGCCCGAGCCGCTCGGCGACCGGCAGGTACAACTCCCGCTCGTGGTCGCGGAAGAGCCGGGTCAGACCGGCGTGCCGGAGCACGACCCCCTTGGGGCGGCCGGTGGAACCGGAGGTGTAGATGACGTACGCGGCGTGCTCGGGGTCCACGGTGACGTCCGCCCCGGGCACGGCGGCGGCCAGCGCCTCCACCGTCGCCGGCTCGTCCAGCACCACCAGGTCCACGCCGGGCAGCCGGTCCGCGACCGCCCGGGTGGTCACCGCGCACACGGGGTCGGCGTCGCCGAGCATGAACGCGATCCGCTCGGCCGGGTGGTCCAGGTCCAGCGGCAGGTAGGCACCGCCCGCCTTCAGGACGGCGAGCGTGGCCACCACGGTGTCGGCGGAGCGCGGGACGGCCAGGGCCACCACCGCGTCCGGGCCGACACCGCGCTCGGCCAGGACGGCCGCCAGCCGGCCCGCGCGGTCCCCCAGTTCGGCGAAGGTGAGGCGCTGCTCCCCGGCGACCACGGCCACCGCGTCGGGGGCCGCGGCCGCCCGGGCCGCGAACACCTCCGTCACCGCACCCGGCTCCACCGGCCGGTCCGTGTCGTTCCAGCGGGCCAGCCGGGCCCGCTCGGCCTCGTCCCGCAGCTCCCACCAGGACACCGGGTCCGCCGGGGCCGCCACCGCAGCGGCGAGGGCGCGCAGCAGGCGCCGGACGAAGGTGTCCACGGTCGCGCGGTCGAACAGCGCGGTCGCGTAGAACACCTCCAGTTCGAGGTCCTCGCCGTGGGCCGCGTCCGAGAAGGTGATGTCGAGGTCGAACTTGGTCACCCCGGGATCCACCCGGTCCACCCGGGCCGGCTGCCCGAACAGGTTCGCCACGTCCTGGGTCACGGTGCTGTGCGAGACCATCGTCTGGAACAGCGGGTGGCGGGCGAGCGAGCGCTGTGGGTTGACCTCCTCCACCACCGTGTCGAAGGGCAGGTCGGCGTGGTCGAGCGCGGCCAGGTCGGCCGTGCGCACCCGGTCCAGCAGCTCCGTGAAGGACGGGTCGCCGGACAGGTCCGTGCGCAGCACCACCGTGTTGACGAAGAAGCCGACGAGCTCGTCGAGCGCGCTGTCGCTCCGCCCGGCGACCGGGCTGCCGAGCACGATGTCCTCGCCCGCGCCGAGCCGGTGCAGCACCGCGGCCACGGCCGCGTGCACGACCATGAACACGCTGGTGCCGGTTTCGCGGGCCAGCGAGCGCACCGCGGCCGCCAGCTCGCGCGGCACCGCCTTGAAGACCACGGCACCGGCCGGGTCGGCCACCGCCGGGCGCACCCGGTCGGCCGGCAGCCCGGCCTCCGGCGGCAGCTCCGCCAGGGCCCCGCGCCAGTACGCCGCCTGCATCGCGGCGAGCGAACCGTCGGTCCGCGTCCGGCCCAGCAGCTCCCGCTGCCACAGCGCGAAGTCGCCGTACTGCACGGCCGGGACCCCGAGCTCCGGGTCCTCGCCGGTGCACCGGGCCGCGTACGCCCGCTCCAGGTCGCGCAGGAACGGCCCCATCGACCACTCGTCGCTCGCGATGTGGTGCAGCAGGACCACCAGGGCGTGTTCCCCGCTCGCCCCGTCGCGCACCAGCGTCACCCGCAGCGGGGCCTCCCCGGACAGGTCGAAGAGGTGACCCAGCGCGTCCCGCACGGCGGCCTCGAACGCGTCGGCGGCCACGTCGTTGACGTGCAGCCGCACCCCGGCATCCGCCAGGTCCAGCACCCGCTGGTACGGCTCTCCGTCCCGCTCCCCGAACACGGTGCGCAGGGTCTCGTGGCGGCCGGCCACGTCGCGCAGGGCCGCGTCCAGGGCGTCCGCGTCGAGCGCCGTGTCGAACCGCACCACGAACGGGATGTTGTAGGTGGCGCTCGCGCCCTCCACCTGGTGCACGAACCACAGGCGCTGCTGGGCGTACGAGAGCGGCAGCGGATCGGGGCGCGGACCCGCGACGGGCGCCGGACGGGCGGCGGCCGTGCGCCCGGCCAGCAGCGCGGCGAGCGCGGCCACGGTGCGCGCCTCGAACACGTCCCGGATTCCGCACTCGGTGCCCAGGGCCGTACGCACCCGGGCGATCACCCGCGCGGCGAGCAGCGAATGGCCGCCGAGGGTGAAGAAGTCGTCGTCGGGGCCCACGGTTTCCAGTCCGAGCACGTCGGCGAAGACCCCGCAGAGGATCTCCTCGCGGGCGCCCCGCGGGGCGCGCGACCCGCTGCCGGCCAGCGCCGCGAGGTCGGGGGCGGGCAGGGAGCGGCGGTCGATCTTCCCGTTGGCGGTCAGCGGGAAGGCGTCGAGGACGACCACGGCGGACGGGACCATGTACTCGGGCAGCCGCTCGGCCAGCGCCCGGCGCAGGCCCGCCGCGTCGGGGGCGGGGCCCTGGGCGGCCGGGGTGACGTAGCCGACGAGGTGCGGGAAGCCGGGGAGGTCCTCGCGGACCAGGGCGACGGCCCGGTCGACTCCCTCGCCGGTGGTCAGCGCGCTCTCGATCTCGCCGAGTTCGATGCGGAAGCCGCGCAGCTTGACCTGGTCGTCGACGCGGCCGAGGAAGGCGATCCGGCCGTCCGCGCGGCGGCGTACGAGGTCGCCGGTGCGGTACATCCGGCTGCCGGCCGGCCCGTACGGGTCGGCGACGAAACGTTCCGCCGTCAGCGCGTGCCGGCCGAGGTACCCCCGGGCCAGCTGGTCCCCGGCGAGGTACAGCTCCCCGGGACGGCCGACGCCGACCGGGCGCAGGGCCCCGTCGAGGACATGGGCGCGGGTGTTCCAGAACGGCACCCCGATGTCCGGGACCCCGAGGTGCGCGGGGTCGAGCCGGCTGGAGGTCGCCCAGACGGTGACCTCGGTCGGGCCGTACACGTTGGTGACCGAGCGCGCGGTGCGCGCGAGGCGTTCGGCGAGCGCGGCGGGCAGCGCCTCGCCGCCGACGAGCACCCGGGTGCCGCCGAGCGAGGCCGGCCGGCCGTCCTCCAGCAGGGCGTGCCACAGCGACGGCGTGGCCTGCATGACGGAGGGGCGGTGGGCATCGACGAGCGTGGCCAGCGCGGCCGGGTCCCGTACGGTGTCGCGGTCGGCCAGGACCACCGTGGCGCCGCTGATCAGCGGGGTGTGGATCTCCAGGGCGGCGATGTCGAAGGAGATGGTGGTGACCGCGACGAGCCGCTGTGAGGCGGCCAGTTCGAGTGCGCGGGCCTGCATGTGCAGGAAGTTGGCCAGGGCCGCGTGCGGGACGACGACCCCCTTGGGGCGGCCCGTGGACCCGGAGGTGTAGATCACGTACGCGGGGTGGTCACCGGTCAGCGGCGCGGTGCGGTCGGCGTCCGCGGGGGCGCAGGCGGCGGCGTCGGCGAGCTCGGTGAGGGCGTCGGGGGCGTCGAGGACGACGGTTTCGACCCCGTCCACGACCGGGGCGGCGGCCGCGTGGTCCAAGGTGGTCAGGACGCACAGCGGGCGGGCGTCCTCGACCATGAACTCCAGCCGGTCGGCGGGGTAGTCGAGGTCGAGCGGAAGATAGGCGGCGCCCGACTTCAACACGGCGAGCAGGGCCACCACGAGGTCGGCGGTCCGGGGCAGGGCGAGGCCGACGATGCTCTCCGGGCCGGCGCCCCGGCCGATGAGCAGCCGGGCGAGCCGGTTGGCGCGCTCGTCCAGGGCGGCGTAGTCCAGGGTGTCGGCGCCCGCGATCACGGCGGGAACCTCGGGGTGCAGCCGGGCGGCGTGCTCGAAGGCGTCGACGACGGTGCCGGCCGGTACCGGGTGGTCGGTGTCGTTCCAGTCGAGCAGCAGCGCGTCACGGGCGGCCGGCGCGAGCAGGTCCGGGCGCCCGACGGGCGCCTGCGGCCCGGCCGCGGCGGCCTCGCGCAGGAAGTGCGAGAACTCGGAGCGGCGCGCGGCCAGCGTCCCGGCGTCGTACGCCTGCGGGTTGGCGTCGAGCTCGAAGCGGATCCGGCCCTCGGCGGCGTCGTGGTGGACGCCGAGCGTCAGGTCGTCCACCGGGCCGGCGGCCACGTTGTGCACGGAGCCGGCCGATCCGGCGAAGTCGAGGGAGTTGTCGAAGGCCTTGATGTTGACCATGGGCCCCAACAGGCCCTGCTCGCGACCGGACAGTCCGAGGTCGCGGCGGATGTCCTCGGCGCGGTAGCGCTGGTGGCGGCGCAGGTCGCGGACGTCGGCCGCGACCGCGGCGACCAGCTCCGCCAAGGGGGTCTGCGGGCGGACGGCGACGCGCAGCGGCAGCACGTTGACGACCATGGACGGAACCTTGAGGGCCGCCGAGCCGAGCCGCGCCATGGCGGGCACGGACAGCAGCACGTCCCGGCTGCCGGTTGCCCGGTGCAGGTAGGCGGCGAACGCGGCGGTCATCACGTCGGCCCAACTGGCCTTGGCCGCGCGGGCGATGGCGAGCAACCCCGCCGTCTCCTGCTGGGTCAGCACGGCGCCGTCGCGCAGGAACGCGTGCGCCGCGGGGAAGCGGGCACCGCTCAGCGGTTCCGGCTCGGGGTGGTCGGCGAGCCGCTCCAGCCAGTAGGCGCGGTCCTCCGTGAAGCGCGGGGAGGAGCGGTAGGCGTGCTCCTCGGCGAGGATCGCCTCGAGCCCGCCGAAGGCGTCGGGCGTGGGCTCCGCGCCCCCGGCGAGAGCCGTGTAGACCTCGGCGGTGCGGCGCGAGAGCAGGGAGAACCCGAAGGCGTCCAGCACGATGTGATGGGCCCGCTGGTACCAGAGGGTGCGGTCCGGGCCGACCTTGTGCAGCGTGAACACGTACAGGGAGTCCCGGACCGGGTCCACCGGGCGGGCCATGTCGGTGCGCATGAGGGACAGCGCGGTGCCGTACGGGTCGTCCTGGCCGGTGTGGTCGAGCACGGCGACCAGCGGTCCGGCGGCCGGGCCGCTCCGGGCGACCTGGTACGGCTCGCCGTCGGGGTCCTCCGCGAAACGCGCCGTGAGCGCCTCGCTCTCGGCGACCGTCCGCCGCAGCGCCGTCACGAACAGACCGGCGTCCAGCGGGCCGTCGATCTCGACGTACTGGCCGACGTTGTAGACCGGGGAGTCGGGGTCGAGCCGCTGGCCGTACCAGACACCGGTCTGGGCCCCGGTGAGGGGGAGGCGCTGGGAAGGACGCTCGGTCATGGACATCGTGCTCCAGATTCGCTGCGGGTCCCCGTCCGGTGGCGGGACCGGCGGGGGAGGTCGACGGGATGCGGGGGCCTGCGGGCAGGCGGGGGAGAACCCGTTAGACGGCGGGGGCCGCGGGTGCGGCGGGCTTCAGACCGGCGGTGTCGGGGCCGGGGCCGGGCCCGTCGTCGTGGCCGTCCTCCGCGTCCCGCTCCTCGCGGGGAAGGGTGGCCCTGCGCAGGCCGGGTACGGCGATGGCCACGGCGACGGCGGCCACGGCGCAGATCGCGCCGTTGACGACGGCCGCCCCGCCGGGGCTGAACCAACGGGCGAGGGCGGCGACCTCGACGTCGCCGACGACGCCTCCGGTGGTGCCCTGCGTGGTGATGACGCTGACGATGCGGCCGCGCAGCCGGTCGGGGGTGCTGTGCTGGACGAGCGCGTACTCGAGGATCTCGTACACCGTGCCGGCGGCGCCGCCCACGGCGAGCAGCGCGAAGGCGACCCAGATGTTGCCGCTGAGGCCGAAGCCCACGGCGGACAGACCGCCCGTGAAGGCCGCGACGATCAGCAGCCGGCCGGGCCGGGCGGCCCGGGTCAGCCATCCGCTCGTGGCGGAGACGGCGACCGCGCCGACGGCGGGGGCGGTGTAGAGGAGGCCGAGCATGACCTCGCCGCCGTGGAACTGGCGGTCGACCATCTCGGGGAAGAGCACGACCGGGAGGTTGAAGAGGGCCATCACGCCGCCGAGGACGAGCAGGCCGCCGACGACGCGGTTGCGGACGGCGTACGTGAAGGCGACCAGCAGCGATCCGCTGTCGGCGCCGTACTCGTCCTCGTCCTCCTCGTCGTCCTTGACCGGGGGCAGGGGCCGGATCCGGGAGATCAGGAGGGTGGTGACGGCCGTGGTGACGGCGGTGAAGGCGAAGACCGGGCCGGGCCCCCACAGGGCGAGGAGCAAGCCGCCCAGGAAGGGCGCGCTGATGGAGCCGATCTCACCGGTCAGCGAGATGAGGGCGCCCGCGGCCGGGAGTTGGTCGGGGCGCACGAGCGTCGGGGCGACGGCCATCAGGGCCGTCACGCTGACGCCCGTGGCCAGGCCGTCCCAGGCGACGCACACGTAGATGCCCCACAGGGTCGGGTCGGGCAGCATCGCGTTCACGGCGAGGCCGGCGAAGGCGAGGGCGGCGGCGCCGCGGGCGCACACGATCAGCCGCCGGCGGTCGGTCCGGTCGGCCATGACGCCGCCCCAGAGCGAGCCGAGCAGCACGGTGACGCTCATGATCATGCTGGCGACGGCGACGTTGAAGGTGGACCGGGTCAGTCCGTACACCTGGGCGGACAGGGCCACCGTCGCCATGCCGAGGCCGAACAGGGACACCACGCGGGCGATGAAGATGGCGCGGAAGTCCCTGCTGGCGCGCAGGGGTTCGATGTCTATGACGAAGTCACGCAGAGGCACGGCAGGCTCCGGGGCGGGCAGGTGTGGGGGAGGGCGGGATCAGGGGGCTGCGGTGAGCAGCTCGGCCCACTGGCGCAGGGTCGGCCGTTCGGCGAGGTCCACGAAGCTGATGCGGGCGCCTTCGGCCCGCCATTTCTCGACGAGCGACATCAGCCGGATGGAGTCGAGGCCCTGGTCCAGCAGGTCCTCTTCCAGGGAGACGTCGGCGGGCTCCGTGTAGAGCACGTCGGCGACGTCGCGGACCAGCCGGTCGAGCGTGAAGGGCGGGGAAGCGGACATGGAGGGACTCTCTCCTCGGGAAATCGGCGGAGGGCGGAACGAAGGCAGCACTTCAGCGTTCTATTAGGTAAGGCTTACCTAACTAGTCACGAAGGTGCACGTCAAGCCGGGTGCGGTGAAGTGGTGACCGCCGCTTTGATGAACTGGCCTCTGGGTGTGATGTGTTGGATCGAGAGGCGAATTGCGGCTCAACTTAGGGAAGGCTAGCCTAAGTTCGTGATTACTGCCGCCACCCCCCGTCCCCCGCTGTACGGCACGGACGGTCTCCCGCCGTTGGTCCGGCGGGCGCGTCTGCACGACGCCCCCGCCCTGCACGCCCTCTCGCTGGCCTTCATCCGCTCCGGTGCCCTGCGGCCCCGCAGCATCGACCACTACCTGGCGCACGCCGGGGAGTTCCTCCTCGTGACCGGTCGCGGCCGCACGTCGGTCCTGGGCTGCCTCGCCCTGAGCGACGAGGGGGAGGGGGCCGCCGTGCTCTACAACTTCTGCGTCGCCCGGGGGAACCAGGGCCAAGGGCTGGGCGCCGCGCTGCTGCGCGCCGCGCTCGCCGACGCCCGGAGCCGCCTCGTGCGGGAGGTCTTCACGGCGACCACGAGCGGCGCGGCCTTCTTCCGGCGGCACGGCTTCGTGCAGGCCGGCCCGGGGCGGGCGCCCGGGGCCTGGGCCGGGGCGCTGGACCCCGCACGCGGCTCGGAGGTGCTCTCCAGGAGGCTGTGAACCACGCGACCGGGGCCGGACCGGAGCACGTGCTCCGGTCCGGCCCCGCGCGCGGGCTACGGGGCCGGTTGGCCCCCGGGATCAGCTCTTCGCGACCAGGCTGGCGGGCCGCATGTCGGTCCAGTGCGTCTCCGTGTACGCGGCGCAGCCCTCCCGGCTGTCCTCACCGTGCACGACGGTCCAGCCCGCGGGAACCTCCGCGAAGGCGGGCCAGAGCGAGTGCTGGTTCTCGGCGTTCACGAGCACGAAGTAGCGGGCGTCGTCGTCCTCGAAGGGGTTGGTGGCCATGGTGTCTCTCCTTTGGGTGATGACCGGGACGGTCGGTTCGGGAAGGGGATCAGTGGTGGACGGGGGAGGCCTGCAAGGAGGCGACCGGAACGTCGGGGGCGCGGCAGAGCGCCGCCAGGTCCTCGGTGAACAGGCGGGCGAACCGCGCCGGTTCGGCCTCCTCGTAGAGCACCGGGTTCGCGTCGAAGTCCAGGCGCAGCCGCCCGTCGGGGCCCGCCGCGGCGGACACCGACAGGTCGTCGACCGGCCCCGAGGCGAGGCTGACGACCCGGCCGCGGATCGCGCCGAAGTCCAACTCGGTCTCGAACGGTCGCAGGTTGACCAGCGGCCCGGGGACGCGGCCGCCCCCGTACTCCGGCCACACCTCGCGCGCCAGTTCCTCGCCGCGCAGCCGCTGGTGGCGGCGGAGCAGGGTCAGCTCGCCGGCCGCCGTGCCCAGCAGCGACCGGAAGGTGTCCGCCCCCCGGACGGGCAGCCGCACCGGCAGGACGTTCACGGCCGTCGCGGGCACCCGTAGCGTCCCCGGGGCGGTCCGTGCCGCCGCGTACACGGCGAGGACCGCCTCGCGCGCGCCGACCTGCGCGGTCACCCGCACCGCGGTCGCGGCGAGGACGACCTCGGCCCAGGTGACGCGCGCGGAACGGGCGGTGGCCCGGACGGCCGCGCTGTCCGCCGCGTCGAGGTGCACGGTGTGCCGCCGCGCGGTGTCCTGGGCCGGTGCCGCCCGTCCGGCGGGGGACGCGGGAGCGGGGCGGTCGGCGTACCGCCCCGTCCAGTACCGCCGGTCCGCGGCCTGCGCCGCCGAGCCGGTGTAGGCGCGGTCCGCGTCGGTCAGTACGGAGACCGGCGCGAAGGGAGTGGGTCCGGGCGGGCGGCCGTGCACCAGGGCCGTGTAGACCTCGGCGATCCGCCGGCTCAGCAGCGCCACCCCGTACCCGTCGACCGCCAGCAGGTGGAAGTACTGCACCAGCAGGTGGTGTTCGGGGCCGACCGTGACGAGCAGGGCTCCGGTGAGGTCGGGCGCGAGGCCGGTGCCCGCCGGGGCGGTGAGCAGCTCGGGCCGGGGCGGACAGGCGAGCTGGCCGCGTACCAGGTCGACGGCGGCGCCCACCGGGTCGGCCGCCGCGGAAGTGTCCAGGCGCGGCAGGCCGCCTCCGGTCATCAGCCGCGAGCGGAGCCAGGGGGCCTCGTCGAGGGTGCGCAGCACGGCCTGGTCGAGCGCCGCCGTGTCGAGCGGGCCCACGAGCTCGATGTACTGGCCCACGTTGTGGCCGGCGTACGAGGGATCCGCGCTCTGCGTCGCCAGGACGTGCGCCTGCGCCGCCGTGAGTCCGGCCGGCCCGGCCGCCCCCGGGGGTTCGGTGCGCGGCACGGCCGCTCAGCCCCGGTGGGCGGGGACGCCGTCGGCGACGGCCGCCGCCCTGGTCGCCAGTGCGGCCCGCACCTCGCGCTCGGCGACGCGCAGCAGCAGGGAGTCGCAGATCTCGCCCGAGCGCACGGCCAGCGTGGACAGCAGGGAGGCGGTGATGCCGTGGGTGTGCTCGGCGGCCGCTCCCTGGACGTAGATGCCGGCGCGGACGCGGTCGGTGGTCTCCACCCGGTGGTCGCGGCCCACGCGCAGCCTGCCCTGACCGTCCGTGAGGCACTCCCCGGCCAGGTCGCCGAGCAGCTCGGCCGGCTCGGTGGGCCGGTATCCGGTGGCCAGCACCACCGCGTCGCAGTCGAGGGAGAGGGTCTCTCCCGTGGTGAGGGAGCGCACCACGGCCCGGGCCCCGTCGGGGAGTTCCTCCACGGTGGTCAGGGCGGTCGCGTTCAGGATGCGCAGCCGTTCGGTGCCGGCGACCTTCTCCTGGTAGACGGTCCGGTACAACTGCTCGATCAGTTCGCCGTCCACCACCGCGTAGTTGGTGTTGGCGTGGTAGCCGATGAGCTGCTGCTTGACCTCCTCCGGGGCGCTGAAGAACTCGTCGACGGCGGCCGGGTCGAAGATCCGGTTGGCGAACGGGCTGTCGTCGGCCGGGCTGTACCCGTACCGGGTGAACACGGCGCAGACCTCGGCGTCCGGGAACGTGCGGTGCAGGTGGTCGGCGGTCTCGGCGGCGGACTGTCCGGCGCCGACGACGACGAACCGGCGGTGGGGACGGACCGTCAGTTGCGGTGCGCGGTGCAGCAGGTCGCGGTTGTGCCAGACGTGCGGTCCGGTGCTGATCCCGTCCGGGACGCGGGGGCGCAGCCCGGTCCCGAGTACGAGGTTGCGGGTGCGGGTGGCGCGCTGCGGCCCGGTGCCGGACGTGGGCCGGGTGATGACGTCCAGGACGTCCGCGGCGCCGTCCGGACCCGCCGGGCGTACCTCGACGGCCTCGGTGGCGTAGTCGACCAGTTCGTTGAAGGAGGCGGCGCACCAGCGGAAGTAGTCGTGGAATTCGAGGCGGGTGGGGAAGAAGGACTTCTGGTTGATGAAGTCGGCCAGCCGGTCCCGCTCCTGCAGGTAGTGCAGGAAGCTGAAGGAGCTTCCCGGATTGCGCATCGTCACCAGGTCCTTCAGGAAGGAGACCTGCATGGTGGCCCCTTCGAGGAGCATGCCCTGGTGCCATCCGAAGTCGTCCTGGCGCTCGATGAACGAGGCCCGGATCGCCTCGCCGGGGGCGCGTCGGCCGTTGTGCTCCCGGATCGCTATCGCCAGGGCCAGGTTGGCCGGCCCGAAGCCGATGCCCACCAGGTCCCTGATGTCCGGGAGAGCGTCCCCGGGTGTGGAGCTCGCGTGCGGTGCGGACATGCCCATCCTTCCTCGGTCCTACCCTATTTGGTTAGGTAAGGCTGGCCTAACATCTCTGACAGGCCGGAAGCTGTCAAGTTGGACCGAGGTGCCGTCTCGATCTGCGCCAACCAGGTTTACTGCCAGCAGAGTTGGGCACGCGGAAGACCCCGGAGCCGTAACGGCTCCGGGGTGGGGCGGGAGAGGGCCGGGGCAGGTCGACCCTCCCCCGGTTCAGTGGGGGAGGTGCTCCCCGTGCGGCGAACCGTGCGGCGACCCGTTCGGCGAATCTTCCGGAGGTCCGTCCGGCGGATCGTCGGGCACGACCGTGGTGCCGGTGTGCTCGTCGGCGAAGACCTCCAGGACCAGGGCGTGCGGAACCCTGCCGTCCAGCACGTGCGCCATCCGCACCCCGGAGCGCACCGCACGCAGGCAGCCCTCCATCTTGGGCACCATGCCGCCCGCCATCGAGGGCAGCAGTTCCGCCAGTTCACCGGCCGTGAGCCGGTCGATGATCTCCGTGCTGTGCGGCCAGTCCGCGTAGAGGCCCGCGACGTCGGTGAGCATCACCAGCTTCTCGGCGTCCAGGGCTTCGGCGAGGGCGGCGGCCGCGAGGTCCGCATTGATGTTGTAGACGTTGTCGTCGTGCGCTCCCCGGGCGATGGGGGAGATCACGGGGATGCGCCCCCGCTCCAGGAGGCCCCGTACGGTGTCGGGGTCGACGTGCACGATGTCGCCCACCAGGCCGATGTCCACCTCGGCGCCGTCCACGACGGCCGGCCGCCGGACGGCGGACAGGGTGCGGGCGTCCTCACCGGTCATCCCCACGGCGAAGGCTCCGTGACGGTTGATCAGTCCGACGATGTCCCGTTGGACCTGACCGGCCAGCACCATGCGGACGACTTCCATCACCGCGGGGGTCGTCACCCGTAGCCCCGCCGCGAACCGGACCTCCAGCGCGAGCTGTTCGAGCATCGCGCTGATCTGGGGGCCGCCGCCGTGCACGACGACCGGCCGGAGCCCCGCGTAGCGCAGGGAGACCACGTCCTGGGCGAAGGCCGCCTTCAGTTCCTCGTTCACCATGGCGTTGCCGCCGAACTTGACCACGACCGTGCGTCCTTGGAACCGCTCCAACCACGGCAGGGCCTCGATGAGTGTGCGCGCCCGTGGCGCCGCCCGTCCGCTCATGGGGTGGGGTGTGCGGTCGTCATTCTCAGGCTTCCAGTTCGTCGATGAGGGTCGTGGTGGTGTGCACGACGGCGCCCCGTGCGGCCGTCCAGCGCAGGGCCAGCGCGTGCTCCTCCGCGGAGGTGTCCGCCACCGCGTCGGCGACGACGAACGGCTGGATGTCGTTCATGAACGCGTCCGCCGCGGTGAGCAGTACGCCGGCGTGGGCGAACACACCGCACAGGATCAACTGGTCCCGGCCCGTGGTGCGCAGGATGCGCTCCAAGTGGCTGCGCAGGAAGGCGTTGTGCCGCGCGTTGGTGATCACGTGCTCTCCCCGGCGGGGGGTCAGTTCCTCGGTGATCGTCACGTCTCGGTCCGCCGCCGGTTCGGTTTCCATCTCGGCCGCGAGGCCCCGCTGTTCGGGGCGCTCGCCCGCCGGTACGGCACTGAAGACGACCGGGAGGCCGAGCCGTCGTGCGGACCTGCGGAGGTCGGTGATGTTGCCGATCAGGTCCACGAGGGGTGAGTGATCGCGGGGGAAGGGCCGCAGCAGATGGTTCTGCATGTTGTGTATCAACAGGGCGGCCCGGTCGGGGTCGACGGACCAAGGTGCCACGGAGCGCGGCACGAGGTCCTGGGTGGGCATGGGATATGGGTCGATGGTCACAGGGCCCACGGCTGGATCTCCTTGTCACCGGCGCTGCGCGGAGAGCCGGTGGTGAACGGGCGCGCGGAGCTCGACGAGGGGTGGAGGGCGCCCTCTCGACCCCTCATCTCGTAGTTAGCTTAGCCTAACCTAAGTCACCTGTGTGCGGGGTGAGCGACGCCCTTTGGATTCGTTCCTCGTGTGATCGGGCGTTCAGTCCCGGCGCGACGCGCGGTCGCTCAACCCGCCCGAGGGGTCGTCCGGTTGACTGTCCGGGGACAGGAGGGGGTCGTCGAGCTGCACGATCCGGTACCCGACGCGCCGGCTCGCTGCCTTGGGGGGTCTGCGCCGCCGGCCCGCACCGGCCTGCATCGAGCGCGCCCGCTGGGCCGCCGCGATCAGTGCCCCCACCGGTGGCGCCTCGGCGCGCAGGCGGTTGAACCCGCGCACGGAGATGCCCACGAGGGTCGCCGCCGCCGGCCAGGCGGCCCCTTTGCGGATCGCGTTCAGCATCAGCTGTAACGCGGCCGGGGTGGGCGTCGCCCCCGGGTTCAGCCCGTGTGCCTCGGCCAGTGCGTGCGCGGCGCGGAGCGCCGCGGCGAAGCTGGCGTCGATCTCCAGCCACTCGCACAGAATGCGCTCGGGGACGCCGGCCGCCGCCGCGCACCCGGGGACGGTCAGCCCCTGGGCCGCCCCGCGGAGGGCGTCCGCCATCCGGGCGATCGTTTCCTCCCGTTGACTGGGCGTGCGGCGCAGTGCGTCGCGCAATGCCCGGTCCATCTCTTCCTGGGAGCCCATCCAGGCCAGCACCTCGTCGGCCCACTCGTCCTGCTGCGCTTGGTCTCGCGCGTTGTCCTGCATCCCCGCACCCCCACTCTTAGGTAAGCCTAACCTAATAGTGGAGTGCAGGGGGAGGGGTCCGGTCGCAGTCGTGGGATTCCCGGGGCGCGCCGGCTCCGTCCCAACCCGGCCGGACCGTGCGGAAGTTGAACGGTGAACCGGCTTTGTCGGCCGGTGTGTGCGTCACTCATGGCCGAACAGTGTGCCGCAGACCACGGGCGACGGTGCGCGGATCGGCAGTCCCGCCCGATAAGTGGCTGCAACCGGCCAAAGGCCGCAGCGCGGATCGCCGGATCGGAGGGGCGCCGCCGAGCGCCAGGGGCACGTCCGCGCGGAGGCCGGGGAGGTCGAACTCGGCTACATGTTCCTCCCCGAGGCGTGGGGGTGCGGGTACGTCGCCGAGGCGTGCGCGGCGGCTCTCGACTGGTTCGCCGACGCGCATCCGGGCGAGCCGGTGGTCCTCTGTACCCAGACCGCCAATGACCGTGCGATGCGCCTCGCGGCGAAGCTGGGCTTCACCGAGGTGGAGAGGTTCGAGGAGTACGGCGCCGAGCAGTGGTTCGGCGTACGGCCGAGGCACAGCGGTCCGGTGCCGGAGCAGGATCCCGTACGGTCGCGCAGGCCCTGATCCGCGGCGGCCTCACACGTGGCCGAGAACTCCGGGATCGGCCGGCCCCAGCTGCCGGGCGAAGTCGGCCGCCGCCCCGAGGACCTCGCGCATCGGCACCGGCCGCCGACTCGTGGCCCCGAGATCCGCACGGGCCTCCTCGGACCACAGGAACGGGTAGACGGTGATCCCCTGCGACAGGGCGAGGGCGGTGGCCTCCTCCCGCCAACCGGGCCAGCGCAGCCCTTCGTAGAACGTCTCCAGGTCGCCCGAGAGCAGCCAGGACACCCATGCGGAATGGCCCATCTCCAGCGCCTCCCACGCGAGCGTGTCGGGAGCGAAGTAGGTCATCTGTCCGGGTGCCCCCGGGCGGCCCGAAGCCGCAGGATCACGGCCGTTCAGCGCGAAGACCCCACCGACGACATCGTGCCCCACGACGAGTGCGGTCCCGGGATTCCAAGCGGGATCGAAAGCCGTGGGAAAACCGTTGACCTGCCCCAGGCTCGGCAGGCCGCCGTCGACGGACGAACCGCCGCCGAACACCCGCACCCATCCGTCGTCCAAGAGCAACCCGCCGGTGTTCAGCGCGAGAGCACCGAGCGTCGACCGCGCGGTGACCTGCATCTGCACGAGGCACCGGCGCCCCTCGTCGAAGTCGACGGGAAGCACCAGCGCGGGCACGGAAGCCTCAGCGAGCATGTCCTGAAGCCCAGGCCAAGCCGGATCGTCCACATCGGCCAACTCGTCGATTCCTCGCATCCGAGGATGATCGCAGCAACCCGCCCGACCTCGGCCATCGGGTTGGAGCACGAGTGGAGCTCCCGGCCCAGGGGCTGATCCGACCGGCGCAGGCCCCCGCGCCGGTCGGATCAGGCGACGGCGGTCCCCTCGAGCTCGACCATCTGGCCGGGGATCGCCAGTCGGGTCACCCCGAGCATCGTGGTGGTCGGTGCCACCCGAGCAGCGCCCAACCGCGCCGCCAGCCCGCCGTAGTGCTTGAAGAGCAGATCGACATCGGTCGTGTAGACGTTGAGCCGCACGAGGTTCGCGAGGGACATGCCGGCCTCACCGAGCACGGCCTCCAGGTTGTCGATGCTCAGCGTCAACTGCGCCGCCATGTCACCTTCGTGCCGGGGCGTACCGTCGTCGCCCATCGCGGTCTGCCCCGAGACGTACAGGGTCCGTGCGTGCCCGGAGACCACCTCACCCTGGTTGAACCCCAGCTCCACCGACCAGGTCACCGGGTTGACCGCCGTTCGTTCCATCGCCACGTCAGCTCCATTCGATCCATCGGGAGTACGTACGTCCACCGGCTCGGCAGCCACCGGCCTCGACGTCGTGTGCACGAGCCTCCCAGCCCATCACGACACCCTTGGTCAGGTATTCCGTTACGGTTCCCGTATGCGCGCCGATCGGCTGGTCTCACTGGTGCTGCTGCTGCGCCAACGCGGTCGGTTGACCGCGGACACGCTGGCCCGCGAGCTGCAGGTGTCCACCCGCACCGTGCTGCGCGACATCGAGGCGCTGTCGGCGGCCGGCGTCCCGGTCTACGCCGAACGCGGGCGGCACGGAGGGTTCGAGTTGTTGCCCGGTTTCCGGACCGAGCTCACCGGACTGAACCACGACGAGGCCCTGGCCCTGCTGGCCACCGGATCGGGGCGCGGCGAGCGGGCGTTCGGCCTCGGCCCGGCGCTCGCTTCGGCCCTGCGCAAGGTGGTCGACGCGCTGCCCGACAGTCACCGGGCCACCGCGAGCGACGCGGCCCGCCGTTTTCTCGTGGAGCCCGAGGTCGACCTGCTCTCACGCCGGCTGGTCGCGGACGAGGTACCCGGCACCACGATGATCGTGGTCCGGCGCGCGGTGCTCGCCGGACACAAGCTGCGCATCCACTACGCGGCCACCGGCCGGCCCCCGCAGTGGCGCACGGTGGACCCGATCGGCCTGGTCACCGTACGCGACCGGGTCTACCTGCTGGCCACGCGATCCGGCGCGGACCGTACCTACCGGCTATCCCGGGTCCTGGCCGCCGAGGAGCTCCCCGAAACCGCCCAGCGGCCGGACCGGGTCGATCTGGACCGGATCTGGCGGGAACGCGCCGCGCGGTTCCTGAGCGAGGACCACATCACCGTGCAGGTACGGGTGAACCCGGCGCGGCGGGAGGAGCTGCTGGACACCGCGCTGGCCGTCCGCGCCGAAGAACCCGACCCGGACGGCCGGCTGCGGCTGGAGCTGACCTTCCAGGATTCACGACATGCCGAATGGGCGCTGTGGCAGCTCGGCACGGACGCGGAAGCCCTGGCCCCGCAGTCCTTGCGCACCTCCCTGCGCGACCGTGCCGCCGCCCTCGCCGCCCGCTACGCAGACCCGTACTGAGCGCTACCGCGTGGCGCGCAGCCGGGCCGCGGAGTAGGCCGGGGCGCCGAGGGCCAGCAGGCGGAACAGACCCGCGGCCGCGCGGTGGCCGATGCTGATGCGCTCCATCACCCGGTGGTCACCGATCCACTCCCAGGCGGGTGCCACGGCGGCGAGCCCGCGGCCGCCCCGGGCGCCGGAGCGGAACTGCGCCCCCGTCGCCTTGACGATGGGGTGCCGGCCGCTGAGCGCGACCTTCGGGTGGAAGAAGTCCGCCACCAGCTCGGCGGCGGGAAACGCGGACCGGCAGGAGGTCAGGAAGGCCTTCAAGCCGGCCGGGTCCAGGTACATCAGGACGCCCTCGGCCAGGACCAGTACGTCGCGCCGCTCCCCGACGAGGGGCAGCAGCTGATCCGCCCAGTCGGGTTCGGTGATCGAGGCGGCGAACACGCGGGAGTGGTCCCCCGGGAGCAGCTCCGTCCGCAACCGTACGACCTCGGGCACGTCGACGCCGAGCCAGGTGACGGAGGCGGGCAGGGCGCCCGCGAGCCGCTCGGCGCGGGTGTCGAGGCCGATGCCCACCGAGACGACCACCGCGTCGGGGTGGGCCCGGCAGAAGGCGGCGGTCAACTCGTCGAAGACGATGGCCCGGTGGACCGAGCCGAGCGCATTGCTCCGGTCGGTCAGGACCTCGGGCGCGCGGTATCCGGTCGAGGCCAGCACGGAGGCGGCCGCCGGGTCGCGGAACGCCGTGCCCGGGAGGAGCTCGACCGCGTGGGCACGGCCGTACAGGGGGGTCAGCAGGGTCATGGCCACGCCGCTCAGGCCATGGGCGGCGCCGCCGCCCTCGGAGGTGTTCGACATGCGCGTTGGACTCCTCGGTTCGACTTGGAACGGTGCCGATCGGTGCGGATCGATCGCTCGGATCGGCCTTCGGGAGAACGGGGCGGGTACGGGGGCGCCCGCCGGAACGGGTGGGCGCCCCCGTGCACGGCGTCAGCTGCGGTGGAACACGACCTCCGGGTCGGCCGCCGTCGGACCGTCCAGGCGCGGTGCCGGCTTCCCGCGCAGCTGCAGGTCGAAGAAGTCGCCGACGTACGCCCGGGTGATCTGCTGGGAGCGGGTGCCCGACAGGGGTGTTTCCGGGTGCGGGTACCCGACCTGGTCGCCCAGCACGGGCCAGTCGGTGAAACCGGGATGTCCCGCGCCCGTGACGGTCAGCCAGCGCTTCCAGCCGTCCAGCCGGGGCCAGGTGTCCTCCCAGGAGGTGTCGGGGAAGTCGGGCGGCAGCAGGGCGGGGTCACCGGCGAGCATCAGGAAGGGCCGCCCGCCGAGACCGGCCTGGGGTACGGGTGTGAAGAAGGTGCCGTCCATGTTGACCCCGGCGTCCACGCGCGCGTCGACGGCCATGGTGGCCGATGCGGCCGCACCGCCGATCGAATGCCCGGCCATGCCGATGTGCCGGGGGTCGATCAGCCAGGAGTACCGCCACGCCGGGTGCGGGCCGGTCAACCGGTCCAGGACGAACGGGACGTCACGGGCCCGGCCGTCGGAGACCCGGTGCAGCGACCCGTCGGGGAACACCTGCTCGCACGCCTTGCAGGTGAGCATCCGGCCGCCGGGGAAGACGGTGCCGTCCGACTCGTACGCGTGGTCCACCGCCGCGACGACGTACCCGCGGCTGGCGAGGTCCTCCGCCAGGGAGGTCAGCGAGGAGCGGGGCATGGTGAAGCCGGGGGAGAGCACGATCAGCGGGTAGCGGGTCGCGGCGGGCCGGGGCAGCGCGTCCGTCCGCGCGTTCGTGCGGGTGGCCGCGAGGCGTTCGGGGGTGACGTACTCACCCAACTGCCCCCGGTCGGTCAGCAGCGCCTTGGCCTCGGGAGCGCTCATGTAGGGAGCGGGACTTCCGGTGTGCGCGAGCGCCGGGTAGTAGAGCGACAGGAGTAATTCGCGGTCGGCCGTGGGAACCCAGGGGTCCTTGCGCTCCCGGTCCACGAGGTGGAGGGTGTCGCGTCCCACGGCGAAGCCGCCGGTGGGGCGCGGGAGTTCGAGTCTGGTGACGCCGGCCGGGGCGGACGCGGCCGCGGCGGGCGTGGCGAGCGTGCCGGGCGCGGCGAGGACCAGACCGGTCGCCACCGCCGTCAGCACGCGGATGATCTTCTTCATGCCGACATCGTAAGGCATCTTTAGGTAAGGCTTACCTAACTCTACTGGGATGTCGTGGAGTTGGGCCGTCCGGACACGTCACTCTCGGGGCTTAAGCGTGCGCATTCGGTCAAGCTGAGTGACCGTCGGGTGAACCGTGCGCGGCCGGTAGCAGGTCAGGGAGGGGTCGCGCCGCACGTCGCGGGCGGCGCGACCGGCGCAGGGGTGCGGCAGTGGAGCGGATGCGACCCCCGTGAGCTGCCCGAACGCCCCATCGTTCCCCGATATACGGACGCCCTGTCCGTAAATCGGTCATGGATGTGCGGCGTGGCTTCATGTCAGACAGTCTGAAGCCGCAACGACGCGATATCGAAACCAAATATCGCGTTCAACCTTTGAATCGAAAGAGAGTTTCGTCGTGCGTCACCGCATCGCAGCTGCCTCCGCCGCCACGCTCCTCTGTCTGGTCGGCGCCACCGGCATGGCAGCCGCCCAACCCTCCAGCCTGTACGCCCCGTCCGCCCTGGTGTTCACCGTCGCGCAGGGCGACGACGTAGCCACCTCCACCATCGTCCGGGCCTCCACCCTCAGCTGCGCCCCGACCGCGCAGGGCACCCACCCGGACCCGCAGGCCGCCTGCGCCGCCCTCAACTCCACCGGCGGAGCGCTGGACCGCCTGCTGGCCTCGCCGAACCCGGACCGCGCCTGCCCGATGCACTACGCCCCGGTCACCGTCACCGCTGACGGTGTGTGGAAGGGCAGTCGCGTCGCCTGGAAGCACACCTTCTCCAACACCTGCGTGATGTCCGCGACCCTCAACGGGAACGCCGTCTTCGCGTTCTGATCCCGCGTCGGACCTGTGCCGCGCAGGCGCCGGGCGTGCTCCGGGTTTCCCGAGGAGCGCGCCCCGCTCACGGACCGTCGACCGGCCCGGAGCGAGGCGCTCCCCCCGCCACGGGTCTGTACCCCTCCGTGTCTACGTGGTCCGCCCCCGGGTGGAGACGGTCACGTGGTCCACCCGCATCGCATGGCCCGGCTCGGTGGCCGGACCCGCGCTCGCGCCGTCGGCGAGCGGCAGGTTGCCACCGATCGCCACGTTGAGGATCAGGAACAGCCCGTGCTCCACGGCCGCCTTCCACGTCCCGGGGTCCATCCGGTCGGCGGTCACCCGGTGGTGCACGCGCCCGTCCAGGTACCAGCGCACCTCCTGCGCGCCGGGTGCGAGATCGACCTCGACGGCGTACGAGTGGAACGCCGTACGGCAACCGGCGCACGGCTGCGGACCTGAGGTCAGGCCGGCGGGCTCCCGGCACGGACCCCCTTCCAGGACACCGCAGTGCATCGTGGCGAAGACGGTGTCCCGGCCGTTCACGGACTCCATGACGTCGAGCTCCCCGACGCCCGGCCACCCCGTGTACCCGTCGCGCAGCGGCGCCCCCAGGGTCCAGAAGGCCGGCCAGTATCCCGCCGCCTTCTCCCCGGTCACGTCCGGCAGGGCGATCGACGCCTCGATCCGCAGCACCCCGCCGGGCGGGGGCGCGAAGTCGGAGCGCCGCGTCTCGATCCGCCCCGAACTCCACCGCCCGTCCTTGAGGGTGGGCACGATCTCCAGTGCACCCTTCCCGTCGAGGCGGACGTTCTCGGTCGAGTCGGTCATGGTCTCGACCTCACCGGTGCCCCACTGCGGCGCGGGGCAGCCCGGGTAGCAGGTGCCGATGTCGTGGATCCAGTCGGTGGCGGACGGAGGGGTACCCGCCGGGCCGTCGAAGTCGTCGCGCAGCAGCCGGGTCCACCCGTCCGCCCCCGGCGCCGCCCCTGGTGTCCCCGGTGCCGCTCCACCCGCTGCGGGCAGCAACCCGCCCTCCGTGAGCAGCCGCTCCAGCCGGTTGGTCAGGACCACGGCCGCCGCGTTGGTCAGGTGGGCGTCGTCCCGGTAGAGCAGGATCCGGTCGAGCACGGCCGGGCAGGTCGGCCCGTCGCCCGGGCACAGGACCTGGTTCACGCCGACGCTCCGTACGCCGGGCAGGGCTCCGGACGCGATCCGCTGCGCCAGCGGATCCGGCCACTGGGCGTCCGCGCGGCTGAACGCGCAGTCGGCCGGCGATCCCGGACTGCCGGACACGCACGCCGGGATGTCCCGGCCGGGTACGGGCGTGTCCTCAATGTAGACGATCGGCGCCCCCAGGGCCCGGAGCGGCGTCAGCGTCTTCTCCCAGGCCTCGGCCAGCAGCTTCGCGTCGTCGGTGTACCGGTTGAGCGAGGAGATCACGATGAGGCGCGGCTTCGGCTGCTGCCGCAGCCGCTCCAGGGAGTCCGCCCGCCAGGTGTCGCACTCCCGGTAGGCGCGCCCGAGCTGGGGGCTGTCCACGGCCAGCTCCGGCAGCGGGCAGCCCTGCTTCACCAGCTCCTGCAGTGCCCAGCCCCGCTGCGAGGCCAGCGCCAGCATCGGGGAGAACCACTGCCCGGCGTGCGAGTCGCCCAGCAGCACGATCCGGTCCGGGCCGTCCACCGCGCCGAACAGGCAGTCCGGGCTGCGCGTCGCGGCCGGGGCGACCTCGCAGGCCCCGTCCGGCGGGAAGTCCCCCCGTGCCTGGGCGGTACTGGGTACCACCGGCCCGTCGACGAGCGGCGTACCGGCCGTGCGGGCCAGGAGGGTGGGGCCCGAGGCGGCGCCCGGGGGAAGCCCCTGGGTGTCGACCGGGCCGGCCGGGCCCAGCACGCGCAGCGTCGTCGTACCCACCACCAGCGCGAGGACCACCGGCAGCACGATCGCCGACACGCCCACCGACAGTCCGCGGCGGGGGAGTTCGGAGACCGTACGGCTGCGGCGCAGCGGCTGCTCGACCCAGCGCATGGTGGCCAGGGCCGGCAGTACGGCGGCCAGCGTCAGCGCGGTCTTCGCGGGCCAGCCGAGCGTGCCGAGCCGGGCCTCGGCGAGGACGAGCACCGGCCAGTGCCACAGGTACAGGGTGTAGGAGAGCCGCCCGACGGCCCGGGGAGCCCGCCCCGCCAGCAGCCGCCCCACGTCCCACGGCCCTTGCGCGTGGCGTTCGCCCCGGCCGGGTATCGCGGCGAGGATGACGGCGGCGGTGGCCAGGGTCGGCACGAGCGCCGCGTAACCGGGGTACGGGGTCCCGGCGTCGTACGACACGACGCACCAGCCGATCGCCGCGGCCCCGGCCCAGCCGCACAGCAGCCGCAGCGGGCGCGGACCGCGCATCAGGTGCCAGGGCAGCAGGGCGAGCAGGGCCCCTACGCCGAACTGCCAGACCCGCGACGGAGTTCCGAGGTACGCGAGCGATACGGAGTGCTCGGTCCAGTACACCGCCAGCGCGAACGAGGCCAGCGTGAGCGGGGCGGCGGCCAGCACCACGAGGAGCCGTACGGCCCGGCCCCGGCGGACCGCCCGGGCCGCGCACAGCACCAGCACCGCCAGCAGCGGGGCCCAGAACAGGTAGAACTGTTCCTCGACGGCGAGGGACCAGAAGTGCAGCAGCGGACTCTGGTCGTGCCCTGCGGCGAGGTAGTCGGTCCGCTGCGCCACGAACCGCCAGTTGGCGAAGGACAGGGCCGCCGCGACGACGTCGTGCTCCATGTCGGTGCGGCGCAGCGGTACGGTCAGCCAGGCGCCGGCGAGGGCCACCGCGGCGAGCACCACGGCGGCGGAGGGCAGCAGTCGCCGGGCCCGCCGGGAGAAGAAGTCACCGAGGCGGATCCGGCCGGTGGTGATCGCCTCCCGGACCAGCAGGCCGGTGATGAGGTAGCCGGAGATGACGAAGAAGACGTCCACGCCGACGAAACCGCCGGTCGCCCAGGGGAGGCCGGCGTGGAAGGCGAGCACCGCGAGGACGGCGACCGCGCGCAGGCCCTCGATGTCGGGCCGGAAGGCGGACCGGTGCGGGCTCGGCCCGGACTCGTTGCCGGAGCGGGAGCCGGACGGCAGCTCTCCGGCCCCGGGAGCAGCGCTCCCGCGGGGCAGGTGCCGGCCGGGTGTGACGAGGAAGGACATGCGGATGGTGCCTTTCAACTCAGCCAGGGAAGCATCGGGTCGACCCACCCCGATGCCAGCAGGCCGGTCAGCAGGAGGACCGCGGAAGCGGCGACGGTCTCGGGCCAGCGGCGCGGCAGCACGCCGCCGCGCGAGCGCAGCGCGGCCCGCACCCGGGCGCGCACCGGCCCCGCCTCCGGGTGCAGCTCGGCCACCAGGTCCCGGATCAGGGGGACGTTGATCTGGCACTGCACCAGGAGGTAGAGGAGCAGCCCCCAGTTGGGCTCCCAGCCGTTGCGGGCCACGGCCAGCGCGAGACCGGTGGCCGCGGCGCCGTTGGAGAGGACGAGCCAGGCGAGCGAGACGGCCACCACCCGGCGGGCCATCCCGCCCGGAGCCCCCGCACTCCGCGCGCCGGTGGGCACCCAGGCGGCGGTGCGCCCCCGCAGCGTGTGCACGAACGCGGTCGCGGCGGCCACGCTGGTCAGGACGTTCGCCCGGATGACCTCCACCCGCCAGCGGGTGCGGCTGATCCGCGGCAGCAGCACGTGCCACAGCCACAGCGGGGCGAGCAGGGGCAGCACGTGCCAGGGCCGGATGTGGTCCGGGAACCAGAACATCATCACCAGCGGCGGCAACGGCGCCGCGAAGGTGTTCACCGCGGTGGTCAGATAGCCGACGATGCCCTCGTAGAAGCACAGCCGCATCCGCCAGGGCGCGCGCATCCGCCGCAGCACGGGCGTGCCGAGCAGGTGGAGGTTGCCCATCGCCCACCGGTACTGCTGGTTGACGAAGGAGGTGATCCGGTCGGGCGAGGTGCCCTTGGCGACCAGCACCGGTACGTACAGGGTGCGGAACCCCTGCTCGTGCAGGGCGAGCCCGGTGTACAGGTCCTCGCTGTGGTCGAGCCGGGCGAAGCCGCCGGCCAGGTCGATCGCGCTGCGCCGGTACACGGCGTTGCTGCCGCAGCAGATGGCGGCGTCGCTCGCGTCCCGGGACGGCTGGATCCAGCGGAAGAACCATTCCTGCGCGGAGCCGGCGGCCCGCTGGATCCATCCCATGGTCTCGTCGGTGTCGAAGCACTGCGGGCTCTGTACGATGCCGACGGCCGGGTCGGCCAGGTAGGGCACGAGGTGGCGCAGGAAGTCGGGCCGCGGGGCGAAGTCCGCGTCCAGGATCGCGATGAACTCGGCGCTGCTCAGGGTGAGCGCGTGGTTGAGGTTGCCGGCCTTCTTCAGGTGCCCCCGGTCGGGCCGTACGACGTACGCGTAGCCGTACGAGGCGGCCAGCGCGGCGACTTCCGGCCGGTCGGCGTCGTCCAGGATCCAGACGGTCAGCGCTCCGGGCCAGTCGACGGCCGCGACCGCGCGGTAGGCGTTGCCCAGGACGTCGAGCGGTTCGCCGCAGGTGGGCAGGTACAGATCGACGTCCGGCAGGGCGGCGGGCCGCCAGGCCTGGATGAGCACCTCGTGCGACTGCCGGGTGAGCCGGCGCTGGCGCAGGCTGTTGACGCAGGACAGGACGAGGGCGACGAGGTTGAGGCCGAGGACGGCGAGGAACGCCCACAGGGCCGGTGTCCGCAGGGCGAAGGCGAACATGGTCGCCGCCGTGAACACGAAGGCGAGCGACGTACTGATGAGGACCCAGCGGCGCTGCGGACCGAAGTACCAGTAGAGCTCTTCGTCGGATGGTGGTTGCGGAAGATGATGAAAGGTCATAAAGCCCCCCACGGCTGTGCATGTACCCGTTTCAGGTGGCCCATCCTAATGTCAAAGGTATAGACCAGTTGTTGCGAGAGTGTGGCACCGGAGCCAATGCGCCACGGATTGGCGCGACTTCAATGGTCCAGACCTCTTGGTCGCCATTCGAGCGGCCGTGCCCGGTAGGTCCGGGAAGGTGCGGGTCACGTGGGGGTGAACAGTCCTGGAACTCGCCGGGGCGGCCGGGCCGGCGCCGGTCGGGGGTGGGGTCGGGGGGAGTGCTGGGGGTGGAGGTCAGGCGGTGGTGAAGATCCGGTCGAGATGGTGGTGGAGCACCGCGACGGCCGACTCGGGCTTCCGCTGGCCCACCAGGATGCTCGTGCCCATGGTCGCCGTCATGGCGAGCAGGCTGATCGCCTCGATGCGCGCGTCGACGCCCGGATCGGCCAGGCCGCTCTCCTGTGCCTGTTGGAGCAGGCCGGTGATGGCGTTCTCCGCGGTGTCGGGGCTGTCGATGAACGGCTGGGCGGCGAGCGCCTCGTCGGTCACGGACAGGATCGAGTACGAGCTGTAGAGGAGGTGGAAGGTGCGGCCCTCGTCGTCGGTGGGGAGGGAGGCCAGGAGCAGTGCCTCGATGGTCGCGCGCGGGCCCGGGTTCGGGCCGACGGCGCGCAGGCGCTCGCCCACGCGTGCGGTGAAGCGGTCCGTGAGGTGCTGGAGTCCGTAGAAGAGCAGCTTCTCCTTGGTCTCGAAGTAGTACTGCACGAGTCGCAGCGACACCCCCGCCTCTGCCGCGACGTCGCGCATGCCCACGGCGTGCAGTCCGCGTCGTCCGGCCACCTGGATGAGCGCTTCGGCGATCTGGGCGCGCCGTTCCTCGTGGTCCACGCGCTTCGGCATGTGTCCTGTCTCCGCCCGTCGGTGGTGCGTTCGCGGTCCGGGCCGCCCGGACCCTTTCATGGTACCGCTGTACCAGTCTTGTGGTGCGTTCGCATGACGAAGGGTGGATCTTCGGAGGCCGGAGGTGCCCGCGCTCGAGAACGCCGCCCCGACCCGTCCGCGCCGCGGCATCGGCCGCCATGTGAGCGACGAGCTGTGCGACCGGTACTTCGCCGCGGGCGACGCGCTCCAGGCGCTCGGCGGGGCCGGTGACGCCGGCCGCAGCATCCACCGCGAAGCCATGTGGCAGCCCGAGCGTGCGACCCGGTGGCTCGACGCGGCGCTGGACGAGCCGGGCGGCCTGGAGAAGGTGGGCCTGCGCTTCTCCGCCCGGGTCTTCGTCAGCCTCTTCGTCAGCTTCGCCTCGCCAAGTGGTCGGAGCGGACGGTCATCGTCGTGCCCGAGCTGCGCAAGTGGGCCCGGCTGGGTGCCCGGGCCTTCCGGATCGGACGCCCGGCGCCCGAGCCCGGCCCGGCGCCTCCGGAGTCCGTGCACAGGTCCGGAAGTGACGTGTCGCTTGTCCGGATCGTTGCTGTTCATCCCGGTCCGGCGGGGCAAGGATGTCTCCCTGCGGTTCGGCTTTCCACGTGACGTGATCCGGGGGGATTCATGACAACGAGAACGCGACGCACCAGAAGCGCGAGGGGCGCAGGACGTACGAGGCGTACGGGCTTCGCCGTGACGGGCAGTTTCCTCGCCGCCCTCGGCATGACGGCTCCCGCGCAGGCGGCCGCGGGGGCCACGGCTGCATCCTGCAAGCCGTCCGTCCAGGTCCTTCAGAAGCTGCCCGCCACCGACGATCCGCATCCGAGCCCCTGGGTGCGCCACACCCAGGTCTCGGCCATCGCACCGGGGCGCTCGCGCCTGGCGGTCGGCATGTCCGGCATGAAGCCGGCGTACTGGATCGGGGAACAGGTGTACGCGGTGCCGGTGCCCGAGGGCTCCAGCACGGGCCGGGTCAACGACGTCAACCGGTCCGGCCTCATGGTCGGGCAGGTGACCACCGACGAGGGCAGCAAGGCGTTCAGCTACCGGCACGGCGATCCCGCCGTCACCATACTGCCCGGCGGGGGCGAGGCGAGCGGGGTCAACGACCTCGGCGTCATCATCGGCAGTGTCCGGGACGCCGCCCAGAACCGGACCATCGGCGTGGAATGGTCGCACGGCAGGCCGCGCCGCGAACTGCCCCCGCCCGCGGGATACGTGCTCTCCATGATGTCCGGCCTCAACAACGCCGGGCAGGTGTCGGGCAACGCCTGGGAGCTGGAACGGCGCCCCGGCCGCCAGTTCCTCGCCGTCCCGGGGCTCTACTGGCCCGCGTACCCGGACTCGACGCCCTCGGTACTGGCGCCCTTCGACGACACGGGGGACCACCACGTCACCCGGGGGATCGACGACTCGGGCCGGATCGTCGGCTACGCGCGGCGGGGCCAGGGGCCCGACAGCGCGGAGTACGCCGTGGTGTGGAACCGACCCGACGGCCCTGCGGTGTACGCGCCCCGGGCGCCCGGAGCGATCGGCGGAACGTTCGACGCGATCAGCCCGAACACCGGCGTCGCGGTCGGCCTGGCCGAGTTCACCTATGCGTCGCCGCGCCCGCCGGACAGCCCGCCGGCCCGGGCGCAGTACTGGACCGGCAAGGGGTCGATGCGCGTCCTGCCGGGGCTGGGCCCCTCCTTGTTCACCGCCGCCTTCGCCGTCACGGACGACGACCGGGTCGGCGGAGCCGCGTTGGACGCGCAGAACCGGGTCCAGCCGGTGATCTGGACCTGTGCGTCCAAGCAGGCGTACGTCCTGGAGGGTCCCCGGCCGTAGGGCCGGGTCGGTTCGTTCGGGGCAGGGCGGTCTCGGGCACGCCGTGGCGAGCACCCCCGTGGTTCGCCACGGCGTGTGCGGGGCCGTCCTGCGTCAGTGGGTGGGGGAGGGCGGGGCCGTCTCGGGCGTGCCCGTGGGGTGGAAACGGGTGATGCGCTGCGGGGGGACGATCGTGGGGAGGAGGAAGTTCCACAGGTCGGTGACGCGCGTGTGGAGGTCTTCGCGGCGGGTGCGGACGTGCGAGGTGACCTGGATGCCGGTGAAGGCTCCGACGAGCAGGGTCGAGAGGTCCTTGACGTCGAGCGACGGGTTTATGTCGCCGCGCTGCTGAGCGGGGGTCAGGCAGCTGCGGCAGGTGTCGATCCAGGCGTCGTACGGGGTCGGGTCGGGGTGGGTGAAGGAGCCGAACTCGATGACCAGGCGGATACCGGCGCGGATGCGGACGTCGGTGCGCAGGCCGTGGGCCATCTGGTGGGTGAGGTCGATGACGGTCTGCAGGCCCGGGTTCTCGACGGTGGGGACGCGTTCGGAGACCTGGAACTGCTCGTCCATCAGGGTGCGGGCGAGCGCTTCCTTGGACGGGAAGTGGAAGTAGAGGGCGCCCTTGGTGACTCCGGCGTGCTTGACGACGTCGCTGAGGCTGGTGCCCTCGAACCCGCTGAGGTCGAATGCGGTCGCCGCGCCGTCGAGTATGGCTTGGCGGGTGATCTCGGCCCGCTCCTGTCTGGCCCTCGCCACGTTCTGCTCGTCCCCTTGGTCACTGCCCGAGCGGTGTTCGCCGCGGTGTCCCGTCAATCTAGTCGGGCGATGCGAAAGGAAACCAGTCGGCAGGTACTTTTTCGCGGAGGCGGGGAGCGGTTCGGGGAGTTGTGTGGCCCTTTGCGTGATTCTTTTTCGGCGGCGAGTGTGTGCGGACGTCAATGGGCCTGCTTCGAAGGCGAGTTGACCGGACGGTCCGGGTAGTCGGGGAGTGCGAGTGCGGTGGCGTCCTTCGCCGCCTTGAGCATCCAGGAGAGGATGCGGGGTTTGCCGAGCAGGGTGTTGCGCAGGTGCAGGCCCAGCTTCGACGAGGGGGCGAGGAAGCGGCCCGTGCGGTCCCCGCCCTTCTGGCGGTCCTGGGCGTAGCCGCGCAGGAGGGATTCGTAGCGGGTGAAGGCGGTCCGGTGGTCCCCGGGCGAGCGGGAGAGTTCGCCGGCCAGGACGTACGCACCCAGGACGGCGGTGCCGGTGCCCATCCCGCCGATGGTCGCGCCGCAGGCGGCGTCCCCGAGGAGGGCGATCCGGCCGGCGGACCAGGCGGGGGCGTCGGCGCGGCTGATCGAGTCGAAGTAGAGGTCGTCGGCGGTGTCGAGGGAGTCGAGGAGGCGGTCCACCTTCCAGGGCAGGCCCGCGAACGCCCGGCGCAGGAGGCGTTTGTGGGCCTCGGGGTCGTGGCGGTCGTACGCGAGCTCGGGGGAAGCGAAGACGAGGAACGCCCGGGCCCGGGCGGGGTCGGTGTGGTCCGCGGCGACACTGGCGAGGCGCCCGGGGGTGTTGTGGCCGACGGAGCCGGCGCCGGGGCGCAGGTCCAGGTCCAGGCCCGAGTGGCGGGGCAGGCTCCAGGTGGCGGCGTAGTGGCCGAGGTGGGTGACGTGGTCGGCATCCGGGCCGAAGGCCAGGCGGCGGACGTTCGAGTGGAGGCCGTCGGCGCCGATGACGAGGTCGAAGGTGCGGGGCGGGGCCTGGCGGAAGGTGACGTCGACGCCGGTGGTCGTCTCGGTGAGGGAGGTGAGGGAGTCCCCGAAGACGTACTCGGCGCCGGCCTCGAGCGAGGCCTCGTAGAGGATCCGGGAGAGGTCGCCGCGCAGGACCTCGATGTCGCCACCCGCGAACTCGGCGGGCAAGTACAGGAGTTCGCGGCCGTCGGCGTCGACGAAGGTCATCGGGCTGCCACCCGTCCGGACGCGGTGGAGCTCGTCGAAGATCCCCATCTGCCGCAGGACGCGGAGCTGGGTCCCGCCGCGGAAGTCGACGGCCTGGCCGCCCGGGCGCAGTGCGGGGGCGATCTCGACGACGGTGGGCCGCAGGCCGTGGCGGGCGAGCCGGTGGGCGAGGGCCGGGCCCGCGACGCCGGCGCCCGAGATGAGGACGGTGCGGGCCGCGGGGCGCGGGCCGTCGGTACGCGGGCTGGCGGTCCGCTCGAACGGTGCGGTCATGGAGGACTCCTGGCCTGGAAGTTAACTGTGTCCAGCGGACACAGATTCGATACCGTGTACGGTAGACGCAGTTTTGGTACGAGCGCAAGGTGATGGCGATGACGAGCGATCAGTGGGGACCGGCCGTCAGGTTGTTGTGGTGGCCGCCGCCGGCCGGGCCCGCGCGCGGACCGAAGCGGGGGCTCACGCTGGAGGGGATCGCCCGGGCGGGTATCGAGATCGCCGACGCGGAGGGCCTGGGCGGCGCGTCGATGCAGCGGGTGGCCGCGGAGCTGGCCGTCACCAAGATGGCCCTGTACCGGTACGTGCCGGGCAAGGCCGAACTGGTCGCGCTGATGGTGGAGGGCGCGATGCCCGCGGCGGCGGCGCAGTCGCCGGGCGGCCCGTGGCGGGAGCGGCTCGAGGAATGGGCGCGGGGGCTGCTGGAGGGCCTTCGGCTCCACCCGTGGCTGTTGGAAGCGACCGTCGGCGTACGGGTCATGGGCCCGCGGGAGCTGGAGTGGATGGAGCGGGCCCTCGCCGCGCTCGACGGGTGCGGGCTGACCGGGGCCGAGGCGATGGACGCGGTGGTGCTGCTCGCCGGGCACGTACGCGGCATCGCGGAGCAGGAGCGGGCCGCCGGCGCGGGACCCGGGTCCGGGGCCGCGGGGGAGGGGCCGGACGCCCAGCTCGCGGCGGTGCTGGGCGAGGTGATGCGCACGCACGGGGAACGGTTCCCCGCACTCGGGGCGGCGCTGGCCTCGGCGGCGGAACACGGCGGGCGGGACCAGGCCCTGGAGTTCGGGCTGGGTCGCATCCTGGACGGGCTCGAACTGCTGATGACCCGCCGCGCGGACGGGAACTGACGTCACGCACGGGCCCGCCGGGACGGTGCGGCACCCCCGGAAGAGACGGCTTAGCATGCGCGGCATGAGTGATCTTGACGAGCGGATGCACCGGTTCCGGGTCGATGTGGGTCAGGGGGAGCTGGACGACCTGCGGGAGCGGCTGGGCCGGGTGCGGTGGCCCGACGAGCTGCCCGGAGTCGGCCGGGCGTACGGGATGCCGCTCGCCCAGATGCGGGAGCTGGTCGACTACTGGCGCGAGGAGTACGAATGGCGGGCGGCCGAGGCGCGGCTGAACGAATGGCCGCAGTTCACCACGGTCATCGACGGCGCGCGGGTGCACTTCGCGCACGTCCGCTCGCCCGAGCCGGCCGCGACCCCGCTGCTGATGACCCACGGCTGGCCGGGCTCGCCGGTGGAGTTCCAGCGCGTCGTGGGCCCGCTCACGGATCCCCGGGCGCACGGCGGCGACCCGGCGGACGCCTTCCACCTGGTGCTGCCGAGCATCCCCGGCTTCGGCCTCTCGGGACCCACGACCGAGACGGGCTGGGAGTTCAAGCGGGTGGCCCGGGCCTTCGGCGTGCTGATGGACCGCCTCGGGCACCGGACCTACGGGGTGCAGGGCGGCGACTGGGGCGCCGCGATCTCGCGGGAACTCGGGCTGATCCGGCCGGACCGCGTGATCGGAGTGCACCTGAACCTGCTGCCCGGGGGCGGGGCCACCGCCGAACCCCGGCCGCAGGAACTGGCCGCGCTGTCCCCCGCCGAACGGGAGCGGACGCTGGCCTCCTGGGAGCGGTACCGGATGTGGGCGCGAGAGCGGCAGGGGTACGCCGACATCCAGGCGACCCGGCCGCAGACCCTCGCGTACGGGCTCAACGACTCGCCGGTCGGGCTGCTCGCCTGGATCGCGGAGAAGTTCACCGAGTGGAGCGATCCCGCGTGCCCGGTGGACCGGGACCAGATGCTGACCAACGTGACGCTGTACTGGCTCACCGGAACGGCCGGCAGCGCGGCCCGCATCTACTACGAGCGCGCCCACGCCGCGTACGCCGGCCGGCCGCCCGAGGTGTCGCGCACCCCGACCGCACTGGCCGACTTCCCCCGGGACAACTTCATCCCGCTGCGCCACGTCGCCGCGCGCACCGACAACATCGTGCGCTGGACCTCGTACGACCGGGGCGGCCACTTCCCCGCCATGGAGGTGCCCGATCTGCTCGTGGGCGACATCCGCGCCTTCTTCCGGCAACTGCGCTGACCAGCATGTGAGAACGCATGGCCGCGGTCCGGGCCGGATGTGATGATCGCCCGGTGATCGACGAACAGCGGACCCGGCCCGTGCTGACGGGCGACGAGCGCGCCACCTTGACCAGCGTCCTGCAGGGCCAGCGGGACACCCTGATGATGAAGTGCGCGGGGCTGAGCGAGCAGCAGCTGCGGACGAGGGCGGTCGCCCCGTCCCGGCTGAGCCTGCTGGGGTTGGTGCGGCACCTCGCGGAGGTCGAGCGCGGATGGTTCCGCAACGTCCTGGGCGGGGAGGACGTAGCGGGCTACTTCCCGGAGAACGAGGCGGGGGAGCGGACGGAGTTCCTCGTCGAGGACGCGGACGCGGCGGACTCGTTCAGGATCTGGGAGGAGACGTGCGAGCGGTCGCGCGCGATCGTGGACGCCGCCGAGTCCCTCGACGTCACGGGGCACTTCGGCGACCAGTCGTACTCGCTGCACTACATCCTGGCCCACATGATCGAGGAATACGCCCGCCACAACGGGCACGCGGACCTGCTGCGCGAGGCCATCGACGGGACGACCGGGGAATGACCGCGCCCTGACCCCGCCGCGGTCCCGCCCGTGACCCCGCCCGTGACCCGGAAAATTGCCGGGCGACGGCGGGGCCGGCACGGTACGGTCCGAAGCCATGCGCATCACGAAGTACACCCATGCATGTGTCCGCATCGAGCAGGACGGCCGGGTCCTCGTCATCGATCCCGGTACGTGGAGCGAACCGGCCGCCCTGGCCGGCGCGGACGCCGTGCTGGTGACCCACGAGCACATCGACCACGTCGACGTACTGCGCCTGGCGGGGCTCGGCGTACCGGTCTACGCCCCCGCCGAGGCGGACATCCCGAAGCTGGACGTCATCGGGGTCTCCTCCGGTACGGAGTTCACCGCCGCGGGCTTCAGCATACGGGCGGTCGGTGGCCGCCACGCCTTCATCTACGGCGGCCAACCCGACTGCGCGAACCTCGGCTACGTCGTCGACGACGCCGTCTACCACCCGGGTGACTCGCTGCACGTGCCCGAGCAGGACATCGAGACGCTGCTGGTGCCGGCGCAGGGGTCGTGGCTGAAGATGGCGGAGGTGATCGATTTCGTCAAGGCCGTGGGACCGCAGCGGGCGTTCGCCATCCACGACGCGCAGATCAACGACCGCGGTCTCAGCAGCGTCAACGGCTGGCTCGGTGAGGAGACCTCGCACGGCTACCGCTATCTGCGGCCCGGCGAATCGCTCTGAGGCGCAGGCCCCTCCTTGCCCGCCCCTGGCTCCGCCACCTGCACGGGAGCAGGTTAGTCTCCGTCGAATGGTTCGACACGGGTCCCTCTCCACGCTGCGGCACAAGCCGTTCAGATTATTCCTCCTTGCACGTCTGATCTCGATGAGCGGAACGGCGATGGCCCCCGTGGCCCTCGCCTTCGCCGTGTTCGGATTCGACAGCAGCCCGGCCTCCCTGGCGATCGTCCTCGCCGCCAATACCGCCCCGCAGCTCGTCCTGCTCCTCGTCGGAGGAGTGCTCGCGGACCGGTTCTCCCGGCAACGGGTCATCGTCATCGGCAACGTGCTGCCTGCCGTCACCCAGGGCTGTGTCGCACTGCTCGTGGCGACGGGAACGGCCACCACCGGGCGGATCGCGCTGTTCGCGGCCTTGGCGGGCTGTGCGTCGGCACTGACCCAGCCCGCCATGAACAGCCTGCTGCCGCAGCTCGTCGATCCCGGCGAGCTGCAGCAGGCGAACGCGCTGATGCGGTTGCCCCTCAATCTCATCCGCATCCTCGCGCCGGCTGTCGGCGGCGCCCTCGTCGCCTTCGTCGGCCCGGAACTGACCCTGGGCTGGGACGCCGTCAGTTTCGCGGTCGCGGCCTTCCTCTGCAGCCGTCTCGACGTGTCCGGACCAGCCAAGACCGCGGCTTCAGTCTTCCGTGACTTCAAGGACGGCTGGAAGGAGTTCTCCCGTCTCTTCTGGATCTGGTCCTACACGTTGTCCGGCACCGTGGTCGTCGCCCTCTGGCTCGGCGGCTATCAGCTCCTCGGCCCGGTGATGGCCCAGAACAGTCATCTGGGTGCTCCTTCCTGGGGAATCGTCCAGGGGGCGTTCGCGGTGGGCCTGCTCCTGGGTGGGATCGTGTCACTCAAATGGAAGCCGTCCAGGCTCATGGTCGTGTGCGTGTGCGCCAACCTGCCTCTCGCGCTGCCGTTCCTCGCGCTCGCCTGGGGCGCGCCGCTCGCCGTGCTGGCCGGGGCGAGCGCCATGGCGGGCATCGGCCTCGACATCGCGATCGTGTGCTGGAACACCGCCGTGCAGGAACAGCTTCCGTCCGAGGTGCTCGGTCGGGTCAGCTCCCTGAGCTCGGCCGGTGAGCTCATGTCCGTGCCGCTGGGCTACCTCGTCGTGGGCGCCGCCGCCACGTCCCTCGGTACGGAGTCCGTCCTTCTCTGGAGTGCCGCACTGATGGTCCTGGCGAGCCTGGTGCTACTGCTCGCCCCGAGCGTACGGGCGGTACGCAGGCTGCCCGCGGACCCGGGTCCGGCCGCCGTCGCGGCGGGAGACCAGGACCGAGGGGCCCGGACCGGCCGGGCGCCCGATCAGGTGGCGCGCCCGTAGCGGACCGCTGAGCTCCAGATCCGCTCCAGGCGCACCCGGGTGCCGGGACGTGGAGCGTGCCAGATGCGGTCGTCGCCGGCGTAGATCCCGACGTGGGTCATGGTCGCGCCGCTGGGGAAGAAGACCAGGTCCCCGGCCGCGCGATCGGCCTCGGGAATGTGCAGGGTGTGCTCGTACTGCTGCTCGGCGGTGCGGGGCAGTCGTTTGCCCGCCTTCTTGAAGGCATAGAGGGTCAGGCCCGAGCAGTCGAAGCGTTTGGGTCCAGTGGCGCCGTAGGCATACGGCGAGCCCTGTTTGGAGGCGGCCACCGCGACGGCTCTGGCGCCATAGGGGGCGGCGGCATGCGCCGGGGCCGGGGGGCCGGTCGTTACGGCGGCCGTCAGCAGCAGCAAGGAGAGTATGGCGCGGGCTCTGGAGCAACAACACGTGGTGAGAAGGCCCTTGGGGGCCTTTCGGAAGTCGGTCCTCAAGCAGGACATCGTGATACCTCCGCAGTCGGTTGGCGGGCAACAGTCAGATCAGTGGTCGGGGTCCTGTTCTCCGTCGGATACGTCATGGCTCTGACGGCGGACCAGTTTTCTCCGACGGGATCCGCCGAACAACGCGGGACACAGTCTCATTTGTCTCGATTTTGCATTCGATTCGAGATCATAGGTCTGAACGATCGTCATATGGGCACGCCCGACACGCCGGTCCACTGCGCCGTTGCGGGCTCGCCCCGGATAATCGATGCGAGGTCGGATCCGCCGACTTCTATGATCATCGGATGGAGAATCCCCGCTATCCCGTGAAGCCCCGACCCGGAGACCTGGTCGCCGTGCTCTCGCCCTCGTCCGGCCTCCCCGGCCTGTTCCCGCAGCCCTACGAGTTGGGGCTGCGCAGACTCCAGGACGACTTCGGGCTGAAGGCGGTGGAGTATCCGACGACCCGGACGATGGGTGCGACGCCCGAGGCGCGGGCCGCGGACATCCACGCTGCCTTCGCGGACCCCGAGATCAAGGCGGTGATCGCCAGCATCGGCGGCGACGACCAGATCACCGTCCTTCCCCACCTCGACCGCGACCTCCTGCGCGCCAACCCCAAGCCGTTCTTCGGCTACAGCGACAACACCAACCTGTTGCTGTTCCTGCGGGACTTGGGCATCGTCGGCTACCACGGCGGGTCGGTCATGGTCGGGTTGGGACGGCCCGGTGCGATGCACCCGTCGACCGCCGACTCCCTCCGGGCCGCGCTGTTCACCTCGGGCGCGTACGAACTCACCGCGGCGAGCGCCTGCGGGGACACCGACAGGCCCTGGGACGACCCGCTGACCTTCGATTCCGAGCCGGACATGGAACCCGCAGACGGCTGGTCCTGGCACAACGCCGACCGGGTCGTCGAGGGCATCAGCTGGGGCGGCAACCTGGAGATCATCTCCTGGCTGTCGATGGCCGACCGCGTGGCGGGGCCGGTCGACTCCTACGCCGGCAACGTGCTGTTCCTGGAGACCGACGAGGAAATGATGCCCGCCGAAGGGGTCTACCGGATCCTGCGCGGCATGGGCGAACGCGGGCTGCTGCGGCAGTTCCCCGCGCTGCTCATGGGTAGGGCCAAGAGCTGGTCGTTCGAGAACCGGCTCGACGCCGGGGCGAAGGTCGAGTTCCGCCGGCAACAGCGCGAGGCCGTCCTCCGGGCCCTGCGCCAGTACGCCCCCGACATCATGGCGGTGTTCGACGTCGACCTCGGCCACACCGACCCGCAGGTCGTGATCCCCGTCGGAGGCCGCATCCGGGTGGACGGCCCGGCACGCCGGATCGTCGTCACGTACTGAGTCACGTACCGGGCGCGGGCTCCGGGCGGTCCTACGAGGCCCCGCAGGCGGCCGGAGCGGCCGCCCGGGGGGCGATCCGCATCCGGTCCCCCGCGTACTCCACGGTCTCGCCCGGCAGGATCAGCAGCCCGGGTTCCCCGTCCTGACCCGCCCCGCCGATCGGCTGCACCTGTACGGCCGGGCCCAGTCCGCCGGCCATGAACACCGTCGGGTCGACCTCCCAGCCGTGCGCGGCGAGCCACGATTCCAGCGCCGCCGTGTCCCGTGCCTCCGCGCCGCGCGGCCACTCGAACGTCGTGCTCCCCATCCCTGCCCCCTGTAGGTGGTCGGATCACCGCCGATGATCCTGCCACCCCCCTCTGACAGTTGCAGCCCGATATCGGCGCGCGCCCGCACCCCCGCCGTGCGGGGAGTGCGGGCGCGCGTCAGGCCGGTGACCCGTCCGGGTCAGCCGTTGCGGTGGTGCCGGCGGCCGTTCCAGGAGTCGGTGTCGAGGACGTTGCCACGGTTGTCGCGCAGGGTGGCGGTGTCGCGCTCGTCCCAGATCTGGTGGCGGCGGTCCTGGTAGACGTCGTGGCGGGTGTCGCGACCCTGGCCGGTGTGGACCCGCACGCTGGACCCCCCGTCCAGACGGAAGTCGCCGAAGCGGTAGCGGTTGCCCTGCCGGTCGGTGAGGGTGAAGCCGCGCAGGTTGACGCTCCTGCGCCCGGTGTTCTCGACCTCGACCCACTCCCGGTTCAGCGCACGGTCGGAGCGGTCGCGGTCGCGGCCGCCGCTGCCGTACTGGACGTCGCTGATGACGATCGAGGAGTGCGGAGCCCGGTGGTCGCGGTCGCGCCGGTGGTCGTCGGCGGAGGCCGGGAGGGCGGCGGCGCCGACGAGGGCGCCCGCGGCCAGGAACGCGGCGACGAACCGGCGGGTGGCGAGAGAAGCAGACATGAAGATGACCCCTTCAACAGACAGCAGCCCGGTCCCGCCTCGTGTGCGGCAGGTGGGCCTGGAACCGTTCTCGGCGTCCTGCCGAGGAGCCACACTCTGACCCCCAACCGCCATCAAAAGCCACCAATTCGGGGCGTGTTGCGAAATGCGGATGTATCGGTGACTCTCCCGTGTATCGGACACATGTCAATGCCGTGCTGACGCGAACGGTGGGAGCGCACCGAACGTGCCTTGGCGGGCCCGGAGAGAGGGGCACTTCCGCACGGACGTCCCGCCCCATGACCCCCTCCCGCTCTGCGCCGAACGGGTTCAGGGGCCTGTAACGAGTGCTCCAACCGTTTCTTCGGACACCCGCACGCGAGTGGTTCTGGTGTTCTGTCGCCCTGACTTCCCGGTGGGCCCCGGGGGGCGTGCTGCCGGCATCAGGATGCGCAGCGGCCGATCGAATCGAGGAGCTGCAGCTCCTGCGGCGTGAGTCGGAGCGCCCCCGCCGCCACGTTGTCGGCGAGGTGGTCCGGGTTGCCCGTCCCGGGGATGGCCAGAACGTGGTCGCCCTGCCCCAGGATCCAGGCGAGCCTCACCTGCGCCGGTGATGCTCCGTGCGCCCGGGCGACGGCGAGGACCGCGTCGTGCTCGGTCCGGACGGCGCCGGCCTCGGCCCCCTCTCCCGCGATGGAGAAGAAGGGCACGAAGGCGATGCCGCGCGCCGCGCAGGCGCGGAGCATCCCGGCCCGGTCGGGCGCGTCGATTCCGAAGCGGTTCTGGACGCACACCACCGGTGCGATCGCCTCGGCCTGGGTCAGGTGCTCCGGGCGGGCGTTGGAGAGGCCGAGGTGGCGGACCAGCCCGGCGTCGCGCAGCTCGGACAGGGCTCCGAAGTGCTCGCTGACGGACTCTTGGCCCATGACGCGGAGGTTCACCACGTCGAGGTGGTCCCGGCCGAGTTGGCGCAGGTTCTCCTCGACCTGGCCGCGCAGCTGGTCGGGCCGGGCCGACTCGGCCCACCCGCCGCAGGCGTCCCGGGCGGGGCCGACCTTGGTGGCGATGACGAGGTCGTCCGCGTAGGGCGCCAGTGCCGAGTTGATCAGCTCATTGGCCGAGCGCAGCCGCGAGAAGTAGAACGCGGCGGTGTCGATGTGGTCCACGCCGAGCTCGACCGCCCGGCGCAGTACGGCGATCGCCCGGCCGCGGTCGCTGTGAGTGCCCTCGTGGAAGGCCGCGCTGCCGGTCAGGCGCATGGCGCCGAAGCCGATCCGGTTGACCGTGAGATCACCGAGCACCCATGTGCCCGAAGCTGCCGCGGCAACCGTGTGCGACGTCATTTGATTGATCAACTCCATCCGATCGGCCATCGACTCCCGATGGTTCGGGGCGAGGCGGGTCCTGGAGTATGCGCAGGTGGAAGCCGTGCCGGAAAGGCGTGCAGGGGTGGCGGAAGATCACATCGCGAGCCGGAATCCAGAGGGTGCGCGGGGCGTTGTTCCTGCTGAAGCTTCCTCCCCGCAGCCCGTGTCCGGGAGCGCGCAGTCGAGTCGCTCTGCCCGATAATGGGGGCGACGGGGTATTCGTACGCAAGGAGGCCGGAATGGTACGGGACAGCAGGTACGAACTGGTATTCGCCGCCCCTGACCATGCCGTACCGGGTGGCGAGGAATCGGTCCTCGTGCACCGCACCGATCGGACCGGCCCCGGCGGCCATCCGATCTACGCCGACGAGACCGGAATCGTGCAGGCGGAGATCAGCGACCAGGGCGACGTACGCATGATCGCGAGCGGCGGCCACCAGGAACCCGCATCGCGGGTGAGCGTGCGGGCCGTGCCGAGCGTGTGACACGGGGTGGTCCGCCGGCGCGGGTGCGCCACCGGGTCGCCGCCGTCATCCGGGAACGCGGATCCCGGGCGGGCACGGAACCTCGCACCAGACGCGCTTGCCGTCCACCCCCGGTTCGGAGCCCCATTCCCGGGCCAGACGTTCCACGATCAGCAGTCCGTGACCGACCGGTCCGCCCCGGTCGCCCGGCCTGCGCGCCGGCACCCGCACCGGCGGGGCCGGGTTGCAGTCCGTGACCTCGATCCGCAGTCGCTCGGCCGAGCAGTCGAGGACGAGCGCGCGGGGTCCGCCGCCGTGCAGGCAGGCATTGGCCACCACCTCCGACACCAGCAGGAGCACGTCCTCGGCGCTCTCGCGGTCGACTTCTCCCGTCCCCGGGAGCCAGCGCCAGGCGGTGAGTGCCTGGCGGGCGAAGTCACGGCTGCGCGAGACGACATCGGTGGTTCCGGACAGCATCAGGCTCCAGATCCGGTCGGACGGCCCGCGCTGTTCCATGATGCTCAGGTCCCTCCGCCGTGTGGCGTCCTCAGGGCCTCCGTCACATCGGCGTGGACGGGGAACACGCCGTCCGCACCGGTGATGCGGAACATCCGGGCGACAGGCCCGTGCAGACCGGCCAGTTCGAGGCCGGCTCCCGCCTCCTGTGCCGCGAGACGCGTGTTCAGCAGCACGTTCAGCCCGGTGGAATCGCAGAATCCGAGGCCGGCCATATCGACCAGCAGCCGACGGCCCGGCGCGAGTTCCCGGTCGAGCGCGTCCCGCAGCGGCTGCGCCGTGTCGTGGTCCAGTTCCCCCGCGAGCGTGAGGACGACTGCTCCGTCCACGGTCTTCACCGCGACGGTGAAGCGTTCATTCTCCGCTTCCGGCACCATCCGGCATCACCCTTCCCGTCGTGCACTTCTGCACCTGCCCGGGTTCCGGCGGGCTATGCCCGTCCGCGGCGTACGGAAGGGGGCGCCTCATGCCGACTCGGTCGGGGGTTCCTCCGCGAGCAGCCCCTCCCGCAGCCGGCCCAGGATGCGGCCCAGCAGCCGGGAGACGTGCATCTGCGACATGCCCAGGCGCTCGCCGATCTCGGCCTGGGTCAACTCCTCCCCGAAACGCAGGGTGAGTATCGTCCGGTCCCGTTCGGACAGCTCGCCCAAGAGCGGCCTCAACGATTCCAGGTCCTCGACCGTCTCGAAGCGGCTCTCCTCGATGCCCAGGCTCCGGGACGACACGCCGGGGGCCTCGTCGTCCTCCGCCGTCACCGGGACGTCGAGGGACAGGCTGGTGAAGCCGTTGGCCGCGAGCCGGCCCTCGCGGACCTCCTCCACGGTGATGTCCAGCCGCTCGGCGAGCTCGCGCGCACCCGGAACGTGGCCCAGCTCCTGCTCCAGGGCGTCACTCGCCTTGGCCAGGTCGATGCGCAGCTCCTGCAGCCGGCGCGGTACGCGGACGGCCCAGCTCGTGTCCCGGAAGTACCGCTTGATCTCCCCCACGATGGTGGGCAGGGCGAACGACATGAACTCGAACCCGAGCTCCGGATCGAACCTGTTGATGGCCTTGATCAGACCGATGGTGCCGACCTGCAAGACGTCTTCCCACGGCGCGCCGACGTGCCGGACGCGCGTGGCCGCGTACTTCACCATGCTCAGGTTCAGCTCGACCAAGGTGTTGCGCACGTACGAGTACTCTGCGGTCCCCTCGTCCAGTTCGTGCAGCCGCCGGAAGAGCGTGACCGACAGGTCGTGGGCATCGGCGGTGCTCACGGACCGCGGATCGCGCATCTCACGGGGATCCTGCGGCGCGGAGCCGGGCTGGCTACGGAGAGTGGCAGGCATGGAGCCTCCTCGGGGAGTTCCCTCAAAGCCCCATACCCGCTCACGAGGGCTTGAAGCTGTGCGGGCCGTGGCCGTGCGTCACTCTTCGTGTGCGGGCGGGCGCCCCAGGGCGCGATAGCGGTCGAACGCCTCCCGGGCGTCCGGTATGAACGCGCGGCTGCGGACGAGCTCGTCGAGCTCGGGCTCGGTCAGCCAGTCGAACCAGGCGACTTCCGTGGGGTCGGGCCGGACCGGCGCGGTGATCACGACTTCGTGAAGACCCAGCCAGTAGGGACTGATCGCCCCGTCGCACAGGAACTTGAGCACGAAGCGGGGAACGGCGTGGACCCCGAGCTCCTCCGCCAGCTCCCTGGCCGCGGCCTCCTCGTACGACTCGCCGACGTCGACGGCGCCACCGAGCATCCAGTTGAACTGCCCGGGAAACCGTGACGCGTCGTCCGGGCGACGGTGCACGAGGATCCGGCCGTCGTCGTCGCGGCACACGATCGTCGCGACGCGGTGCGGCCAGTGCTCCCGGATCGCCTCCGCCCGGTCCACGACGGCCACGACGTGATCCTGCTCATCGACCCGCTCCACCAGTTCGCCCATGGGGCACATGATCGCAGGGGCCTCGCCCGACATCCCGTACGGTGTCCGCCCGGTCACGGGACCGGGCGGACACCCGACAGCCGGTCAGCTACCGGGCCGGACCACCACCGCCATCACCTCGACCGGCGCGCTGTAGCGGAAGTGGAGGACGAACGGCACCATGTCGCCGGCCTCCCAGCGGGTCTCCTTCGTCAGCGTCGTGACGCTCAGGTCCAAGGGGGACATGGTGACGGTGCCGCCCGCGGGCACCCGCACCGGAGCCGCGCTCCGTACGACGTCGGGCCCGAGCCCGGAGCTCACCCGCCGGCTGAGCAGCGTCTTCTCGACGCCGGACGACGTCACCTCGGTCAACTGGTCGTCCGCGCCCCCGATGTTGGTGATGTCGAAGAAGGCGGCCGTGTCCCGGCCCCTGCCGTCGGGCAGGAGCACGCGGCCGTTCCCGGCGGCGATCTGCGGCGGGGTGCCCGCGGCGCCGGCCGAGGTCCACGCCGTGAGACCCGCCAGCGCGAGCGCACACGCGACCACGGGGACGAGCGCGGCGCGCAGCCCCTCGCGCACGCGTCGATCGATCGGCAGCCGGCCGCCCGGGGTCCGCTCCGAAGGTGAATGCGTCATCGTCCCGTACCCCCCGTCCGGCTGCTCGTACCCGCCCGGCGTACGTGCGGTGCCGGCTGCCAGGTGCGCAACCGGAGGCTGTGGGCCACCACCATCAGGGAACTCACCGACATCGCCGCGGCAGCGACCATCGGGTTGAGCAGCCCCACCGCGGCGAGCGGCAGGGTGACGACGTTGTAGCCGAAGGCCCAGACGAGGTTGGCCCGGATCGTCCTGAGGGTCCGCCTGGCCAGCTCGACGGCGTCGGCGACCGCCTCGATGTCGCCGCGCACCAGCGTGACGTCGGCCGCGCCGATGGCCACGTCCGTTCCGCTCCCCATGGCGATGCCGAGGTCGGCCCCGGCCAGGGCGCCGGCGTCGTTCACCCCGTCGCCGATCACCGCGACCCGTCGCCCCTGACCGCGTAACTCCCTGACGAGCCGCGCCTTGTCCTCGGGCGAGCAGTGCGCGTGCACGTCCCGGATCCCCAGCGCGGCGGCGACCCGGGCCGCGGTGGCCCCGCGGTCACCGGTGGCCAGTACCGGCTCCACCCCCAGCCGTCGCAGCCGGTCGACGGCCCGGTAGCTGCCGGGGCGCAGGACGTCCCCGAGGGCGATCAGGGCCTGGTCGGCGCCGTCCACCCGGACCAGGACCGGCGTGTGCGCCGCCGCCTCCGCCTCGGCCAGGGCACGGTCCAGCGACGGATGCAGATCCGCACCGGCGGCGCAGACCTCCACGCGGTGCCCCTCCACCACTCCCGTCACGCCGATGCCCGCAGTGGCCCGGAATTCGGTCACCTCGGCCAGCGGGCCACGCTGCGGATCCTGCAGGGAGTGCGCGACCACGGCGCGGCCCAGCGGGTGCTCGGAACCCTGCTCCACCGCCGCGGCCAGCCACAGGGCCCGCTCCCGGCCCGTCCCGTCGGGCACGGCCGTCACGCGCGCGACGGTCATCCGGCCGGTCGTCAGCGTGCCGGTCTTGTCCAGGACCACGGTGTCGACGTGCCGCAGGGTCTCCAGCGCCCGCGGGCCGCTGACCAGCAGACCCAGCTGTGCGCCCCGGCCGGTCGCCGCCAGCAGGGCGGTGGGGGTCGCCAGCCCCAGCGCGCAGGGACAGGCCACGACCAGGACGGCCACACAGGCCGTGACGGCTGCCTGCGGCTCGGCCCCGGCACCGAGCCAGAAGCCGAGAACGGTGACGGCCAGGGCCAGCACCACCGGGACGAAGACCCCCGCCACCGCATCGGCCAGGCGCTGGGCCCGGGCCTTGCCGGACTGCGCCTCGGCGACCATGCGGGTGATCCGGGCGAGCTGGGTGTCCGCGCCGACAGCGGTGGCCCGGACGGTCAGCAGACCGCCCGCGTTGACCGCACCGCCGACCACGGCCCGGCCGGGGCCCACCTCGACGGGCTCGCTCTCGCCGGTGACCAGGGAAAGGTCGACGGCCGAACCGCCGGAGGCCACCACCCCGTCCGTCGCCACCCGCTCGCCCGGCCGCACGACGAACTCCTGCCCCACCCGCAACTGCCCGATCGGGACGAGCCGCTCGCGGCCGTCCTCCCGCACGGTCACGTCCTTGGCGGCCAGACCGGCGAGCGAGCGCAGTGCCTCACCCGTGCCGCGGCGGGCCCGGGATTCGAGGAAACGCCCGGTCAGCACGAACAGCGGGACCCCGACCGCGGCCTCGAGGTAGATGTGCGCCACGTCTCCGCCGGCCGAAGGCAGCAGACTGAACGGCATCCGCATCCCCGGATCGCCCGCCCCGCCCAGGAACAGTGCGTACGCCGACCAGGAGAAGGAAGCGACGACGCCCAGCGACACCAGGGTGTCCATCGTCGCCGCCGCGTGCCGCAGCCCCCGTAACGCCCGGGTGTGGAACGGCAGAGAACCCCAGACGGCGACCGGCGCGGCCAGCACGAAGCACAGCCACTGCCAGTTGCGGAACTGAAGGGCGGGCGCCATCGACAGCGCCAGAACCGGAACGGACAGCAGGGCGGTGATCAGCAGCCGCTGCACCTCCTCACCGCCCGGGGAACCCTCCGTGCCCGCCGCCGGCGGCGTCGTCCGGTCCTCCGCGGGCTCGGGCGGCGCCGGCACCTCGGCGCTGTAGCCCGCCCGCTCGACCGCCGACACGAGGTCTGCCACCGTCACGTGCGACGGATGCAGCACCCGGGCCCGCCCGGTGGCGAGGTTGACCGTGGCGCTCACACCCTCGATCCTGGCCAGCCGCTTCTCGACACGGTTCACACAGGCCGCGCAGGTCATCCCGCCGACGACCAGATCGGTGGTGCCCACCACCACTTCCGTCCGCTCGGCCGTCACCGCGTGCCGCCCGTACCGCCGCTGTGCCCGTGCGGCCGTCCCAGGTCCCCGACGAAGGCCGGACTCTCGACTTCGGTGGACTGCATGCCGGGCGCCACCGGGCCGGCGCCCGCTCCCACCGCGTACGCCGCGCCGAACATCACTATGAGCAGCGCCACGAAGCCGGCGAGAGCGGGCGGCGGCGCCCAGCGCTTCAGCGCGGTGATCGCCAGGGTCGGGTACTCAAGCCGGTCCGTCATCGTCTCTCCGGATTCTTGTACTCGGTTCCAGACGGACGAGGTGCCGATCGGGCCGTGCCGGAGCCGGGACGGCACTTCCTCCGGCGAGGTAGTCGCAGAGGAGCGGAAGGAAGTTCCCGCACCTTCCGATTTCGTGTGTCCGCCCCCACGAGCATCGGGAGCGAGGTCACAGGGTTGGGCCCTTATGGACCTCTTGCTCCGTATGTCACTCTGGCCGGGCGCGTCGGGCCACCCGCCCGTCGGACGCACCCGCGCGCCCACCGCACGCACCCGCCGCATGCCCGGCCGCCCGCCCGACCGACAGGGAAAACGCCCATGTCCTTGCCGTTCCCGTACCGAGCCGTCCCGGCCGTGCTGGCCGGTGCCGTGACCGCCCTGCTGGCGGCGTGCACCCCCTCGACCGCCGCCGGCGCCGCGGTACCGGCTTCCGTCCCGACTGCCACGCCCCCGGCGGTCGTCACCCCCGCCGCTGCGCCTGCGCCTGCACCCGCCGCCCCCGCGCCCGTGGCCTCCACGCTGTCCATACCCGCCGCCGGTGTCACCGGGCTGCGCGTGGTCCCGTACGAGGGCACCACCGACGACGTGGCGGGAACCCGTATCCAGGACCTCGGCGCGGCGGCCAGCCCGTACGGGAAGCGGGGCGGGGTCGGGCCGGGCCAGGTGGGCAACTTCCTGGTCACCGCGCACCGCATGTCGGCCGGTGGCCCGCTGGGGGACCTGCCCGCCGTCGGGCCGGGCGACACGGTCCTCGTGACCGTGGGCGAGGTGGTGTACACCTACGAGATCACCACGACCCGCAAGACGTCCTTCCGGTCGGAGCGCTCGCTGAGCGAACAGCGCGCCGCCGTGCCCGGGGCGCCCGGGGCCGCCCCCACCCAGGCCAGGATCACGATCTCGACCTGTGCCACGCCGGAGGACCACGCCCAGGGCAACTTCTGGAAGGACGCCCAGGGCAACCCCGAGCACCGCATCGACAAGATAGGCGTGCTGCGCACGACCTCAGCAGCCGTGCCCGCCGGCTGACGCACGGCATCGGGGGCCGCCGCGCTCCTACGGCGTGAGCCGCCGGTGCGCGGCGCGCGCGTGGAGGAGGCGGGCGATGACGGTTCCCGTGCCTGCCGAGGCGAGCAGGCAGACGAGGCGCACCAGGTCGTAGGGGGTCTCCCAGCTGAGCTCGCCCACGGGCGCGGTCGCGAAGACGTTGAGGACGAGCCAGCAGAGCAGGGCGGTCCCCGGGGCGGCGGTGAGGCGGGCTCCGGTGCTCACCGCGGCCACGGCGAGGGAGAGCGCCATGAGGTCGACGGTGGGGTCGTCGGGCCCGTCGAGGAGGTTGAGCAGGGCGACCAGGATGACGGCCAGGGCGGCTGCCGCGGCCCAGACCGAGGTGGTCGCGGCAGGGCTGGGTACGGGACGAATGCCCGAACTGATCCGTTTCCACTCGACCATGCGACGCCTCCTCCGCGCGATGCCCCGCCGTCGGGGCTCTCGGAGATGATGCACCACCGGGGGAGGACACCCGGGGCCGTGAGCGGGCCCGTTCCGCTGCACGGTTCGCTCCGGGACGCCCGAACGACGCGTCGTCAAAGTGGTTGCCGGGGTGGAGACTTCGCGGCTCCCTTCCCTCGGTCACCGCACACACCGGGGGTTTCCCGAGTCCGCTCCGCGTCCGAGCAGAACACCGCTGCAGGGCATGGGCGTCCGCTACGACCTGACCACGCGTGAGCACCGTTGCATCTCGGTGGTGGCCCACCGCGACGGGACGCGGACCCCGTGCGCGCACCACCGTGAAGATCCCGACGATCGAGCTGTCCGCGCATTCCCGGTGGAACGGGAGGGCGTTGGGGGAGACGCGGATGCGCACCGAGACCGGCGCGTCCGTCGTCGCCGTGCTGCGGCGTGCCGCGGCGGTCCCGTCGCCGCCGCGGAGATCCTCGGCCCGGAGCGGGCGCAGGCACGGCCGTGCGCCGGTCATGCGGTAAAGTTCTTTACCGAGCCATTACGTTCCGCCCGGCGGACAAGTGCTCTTTCTTGAGGGCTTCTTGTCGTCCGGTCAGGACGTCGGTGCGAACGGGGGGACACGACATGGGTCGAGACGTCCATGCCCCGGAGCTGCCCGCGGCCCAGTCGCCGAACCGGCGGCCCGTACGCCCCGCGAGGGCGGCCCGCATAGACAACGCGGCCCGCGACAGCGTGCCTGAACCCGGCCGCACCGCTCCGCGCGTCTGACGACGCGCGACCACGCGCTGCGTGGTCCCTTCCTCGGCGGCCCCAACGGCCGTCGTCGACCGCCCGGTTCCGGTGCGCCCGCCAACAGCGAGCCGATGCCTTCCGGTTCGCCCACCCTGCCCGGGACCGGGCCGTGAACGGTGCGCCGTTCCCTTCGCCCACCCGTATCGACCACCCGTACGCCGAGACCGGCCCGGTCATGCCTTCGCCGACCGGCCGACCGGCCGACCGACCGACCGGTCGCGCACGCCTGCCGTGCCGGGCGGCACGGCACGCACCGGGCACCGGCCACCCACCCGGTGCGCCTCTCGGCCGCCGACCAGAGGGAACGGATCCGCGCCCTTTCAAGGGCCTGCTCACCGACCTCGGGCACGACGCCCCGGAGTCCGCCGCCGGTGCGCTGCTGATGCTCTACGACCGGGCCATGGCCGCGGGATGTCTGGACGACGCTGCGGCCGCGCACGAGACGCTGCTGAGCGCGGTACGGCTGATCCGGTGCGCGGGGAATACTGGCTCAATGCGTCAGACGCCGCCGCCCGCCGTGGCCCCGGAGCCGATCACGGCCGACCCGCCGCACCCGGTGGACCGCCCCCTGCTCACCCAGTCCTGGCTCGACCTGGCGTTCCTGCACTGGGCTGTCGACCCGGCCCGGGTCGCCCCGCTGCTGCCGGCCGGCACCGTGCCGGACACCCTGGACGGGGTCACCTACGTCGGCCTGGTGGCCTTCCGCATGCACGAGGTCGGCTGGTTCCGCCTTCCCGGCGTCCCCTACCTGGGTTCCTTCCCCGAGACCAACGTCCGCCTCTACTCGGTCGACGCCCGGGGCCGCCGGGCCGTGGTCTTCCGTTCGCTGGACGCCTCCCGGCTGATCCCGGTGGCCGTCGGTCGGGCAGCGTTCCGACTGCCGTACGTCTGGTCCCGGATGACGGTCCGTCATGACGGCGACACCGTCACGTACACCAGTGGTCGACGTCTGCCCGGTCCGCGCGGCGCGCACAGCCGGATCGCCGTACGCGTGGGCGGGCGCATCGCGGAGCCGACCGCCCTGGAGCACTTCCTCACCGCCCGCTGGGGCATGCACGCGGAGCTCTTCGGTCGGCCGCTGTACGTCCCGAACGCGCATCCGCGCTGGCCGCTGCACCGCGCGGAGCTCCTCGACTGCGACGAGGACCTGGTGGTCGCGGCGGGTCTGCCGGCTCCGGCCGGGCCGCCCGTGAGCGTGCTCTACTCGCCGGGGGTCCCCGTACGGTTCGGGCGGCCCTCTCTGGGGCGCTCCTGACGCGGGCGTGTCGCCCGCCGGGGGTCTACGCCGTCGTTCGGGGCTCGCCGTGGCCGGGTGTGTCGTTCGCCACCTCGGCGGACGGCGCCACCTCGGGCGACGGCGTGCTCAGTGGGCCGGCGAGGTAGGCCAGCAGGCCGGCGATCTCGTGGCCGGCCTCCGCCGGGTGGCGGAAGCGGGCGCCGGGGGCGACGACGTAGCGGTTGCGCCGGCCGTCCCGGGTCTTGTTGAGGTACCCGTCCGCCTGCAGGTCCGTGACGATCGCCTGCACGGTGCGTTCGGTCAGGCCGCAGTCCGCCGCGATGTCGCGCAGCCGGATGCCGGGGTCGCGCGCGATGGCGATGAGAACCCGGGCATGGTTCGTCAGGAAGGTCCAGCCGTTGCGTCGGGTCCCTGTGTGCTCGCTCTCCACGTCGCCATTCTTGAGGGATGACTCACGAAAAGCAATTCCAGAACCAGTTTTCCGGTATTACTTGACGTGCGTCCCCGGCCCCGACAGGGTTCGGGGGAAGCGGAAGCAGAGTTCCGCGTGACCAGAGCTAACGAGCGACGCACCGCACCGCAAGCACACGTGCCCAAGGAGCGAAGACGATGACCTTCACGGCCACGGCCGAGGCCATGACCCCGACGACGATCCCGACGACGGCCACCCCCAGCGGTGGCACCGGCGAAGCCCCCGCACTGGGCGGGCTGCCGGACGTCCCCTGCCCACGGGAACTGTCGACCCGCGACGCCCGGGAGCTGACCCGTGTCTTCTTCGAACGGCTGCAGAGCCTCGAAGAGGGCACCCGCGAGTACCAGTACGTGCGCAACACGCTGATCGAGATGAACATCTCATTGGTGCAGTTCGCCGCCCGGCCGTTCCGCGACCGCCCCGGCGGTCCCGAGAACGAGGACATCGTCCAGGTCGGCATCATCGGACTGATCAAGGCGATCGACCGCTACGACCCCGAGCGCAACACGCAGCTCACCACGCTCGCCCTGCCCTACATCACGGGCGAGATCAAGCGCCACTTCCGGGACACCACCTGGGCCGTGCGGGTGCCGCGCCGCCTCCAGGAGCTGCGCCTGGAGCTCGCGAAGGCCACGGAGGAGCTGACCGCCGAGACCGACCACGCGCCCACCCCCTCGGAACTCGCCGAGCGGCTGGACCTCACCGAGGACGAGGTCCGCCAGGGCCTGGTCGCGGCCAACGGTTACTCCACGCAGTCCCTCGACGTGCCCCAGGACGGTGCCGCCGGCGGCACCCAGGCGTCCGCCGCCGCACGGACCACGCGCAGCCTCGCCGAGACCATGGGTGACATCGACCCCGCCCTGGAGGCGGTCGAGGACCGGCACGCCCTCGCGCCCCTGCTCGCCGACCTGGACGAGCGCTCCATCCAGATCCTGGAGCTGCGCTTCGGCCAGGAGATGACCCAGGCGGAGATCGGCGAGGAGATCGGCCTCTCCCAGATGCAGGTCTCCCGCCTGCTCACCCGCACGCTGGGCTCCCTGCGCGAGGAGCTGCTGCACGCCTGAACGGCACGCCCGACCCGGGCGCGCCCGAACCCGAACCCGCCGGGCCGGCCCGGCGGGTTCAGGCACGCCCGGGTCGGCCCGTCCGCAGGCGCTCGGCGTCGAACTCGGCCCAGACGACCTTGCCGTGCCCGATCGCCTGGACGCCCCAGCGGTCGGCGAGCAGGTGCACCAGGCGCAGACCGTGCCCGCCCGGTCGGCCCGGTCGGCCCGGACGCAGAGCGGGTAGCGGTCGCGGGAGCACTCCGTACCCGTCGTACACCTCGACGCGGAACGCGTCCCCGGCGCGGAGCATGAGCTCGTGGCAGCCGCCGGCGTGCAGCGTGGCGTTGGTGACGAGTTCGGACACGACCAGGACCGCGTCCTCAGCGGTCTCCTGACCGTCCCACCCCCAGTCCTCCAGCGCCTCGCGGGTGAACCGGCGGCCGCGCGCCACCTGTCGGAGGGCGTCGCGCAGCGCGAGTCGACGGAGCTGTGGGAAGGCCGGCCCCCGCGCGTCCGGTACGGGCCCGCCGGTGTCCGGTCCGATGGTCTGCACTGCGCACTCACCTCGTCCTCGGCTGTCGTGTCGTGGTCGCTTGTACCCGCCTTTACGGAACGGACGCCCCGTTTGTCCGGGCGAGGGCCGGGCACGCGCGACGGGACCCGTTCCCCAGACCCATCCAGAGGAGTCATGAACAGCCTCGTGCACGTACTGGCCGTCGTGGGCGGCTCGATCCTGCTCACCTTCGCCGCGGGCAGGGTCACCGACCTGCTGCTGCGGCGCGCGGATGCCCGACACCCCGAAACACCGCTCTGGAACATGCTGCGCCGCTGCCGAACCTCGGTACGGGTGCTGCTGTTCGCCGCGGTGCTGCGCGCCGTGTACCGGCAGATCGCGTGGGAGCCGCTCCAGGAGCACGAGGCGGCCGTGGGCAGGGTCCTGACACTGGTGCTCATCGGGGCGAGCGCGTGGTGCGTCGTCCTCGTCACCTCCGCCGTGGTCGAGTCCTCCTACGCCCGCTACGCGCTCGGCACGCGCGACCCGTCACGCGTACGCAGGGTCCGTACCCAGGTGACGCTGATCATGAGGATCGTCACCGCCGTGGTCGCCGTGGTGGCCGCGGCCGCGATGCTGCTGACCTTCCCCGACCTCCGTGCCGTCGGGACCTCGCTGCTGGCCTCGGCCGGGATCATCGGCATCGTCGCGGGCGTGGCCGCCCAGTCCACCCTCGGCAACCTCTTCGCCGGATTCCAGATCGCCTTCGGCGACATGGTGCGGATCGGCGACACGGTCGTGGTGGCCGGCGAGTGGGGAGTGGTGGAGGAGATCACGCTCACCTTCCTGGCCGTGCGGACCTGGGACGAACGCCGGATCACCATGCCCGTCTCGTACTTCACCGGGCGCCCCTTCGAGAACTGGTCGCGCGGCGGGGTCCAGATGACCGGCACGGTCTTCCTGCACTGCGACCACACCACCCCCGTCGCCCTGATGCGCGAGAAGCTCCAGGAGATCCTGGAGGGCTGCGAGGCGTGGGACGGCCGGGGCTGGGACCTGGCGGTCACCGACACGACGCCCAGCGCCATCGTGGTGCGGGCGATCGTCACCGCGAAGGACGCGGACGACCTGTGGACCGCCCGCTGTGCGGTGCGCGAACAGCTCGTCGCCTGGCTGGCCGAGAAGCACCCGTACGCCCTGCCGCGGGTCTCCACGTCCGCGGCCGCCGTCCCGTCGGCGTACGCGGACGGCGTTTCGAAACGGGCACCCGGGTCAGACGCGTGAGCAAGGAGTCGAAAGACGTGAGCAAGGCGCAGGAGAGGAGTCGGGACATGTCGAAGGTGGCACGCCTGCCGGGCCGTGCGGAGCACCTGTGGGAGTGGCAGGAGGACGCGGCGTGCCGGGAGCTCGGTACGGACCGGTTCTTCCACCCGGCGGGGGAGCGCGGTGAGGAGCGCTCCGCGCGGGAGCAGGAGGCCAAGGAGGTCTGCGCACGGTGCCCGGTGCGGACGGAATGCCTGGGCCACGCGCTGCGCGTGCAGGAGCCGTACGGGGTGTGGGGCGGACTGACCGAGGACGAGCGACGGGCGCTGGGCGCGCGCAAGGCGGGCTGACCGACCGGGTGCGCCGTGCCGCGCCGTAGGCGGCGGTCCACCCGGCCGGCAGGCCGACGGGCGCGTTCAGCGGCGCGCGCCCAGTTCCGCGACGATCGAGGCGGGTGTGTGGCCGCTTCCGTCCGACAGGCGGTGGAAGTCGACGGAGACGTAGTTCGGGTCGCGGCCCCCGGTGGCCGACCGGCACTGCTGGGCGATGCGGTCCCGCAGCTTGGCGCCGTTGTCCAGGGCCGCCGTGAGGACGGTGGGTACGTTGCGGTGGTGGCTCATCGTGAACAGGCGCCGGAATCCGGGCTCCTGGCGGTCGAGCGGCACGTCGGACCAGCGGCTGACGCACGAGAGGTCGTTGCCCAGGTCCCCGAGGTTCCAGAAGTTGCTCACGGTCCAGGACTTGTCGTACATGACGCCCAGGTGTTCCCGGTCGGAGCGGTCGGAGAAGATCAGCAACCGCTTGCCGGAGGTGACGAGGTCGGCGACCTTGGGCCAGCCGTGCTGCCGCACGCCCCACTGGTCGGGCCGGAACACCATGTCCTGCAGCCCGCTGACCCGGCCGAGGGAGGCTTGCAGCTGATCGGCGCCGACGTAGTCCTCCAGGAAGACGGTCACGACCTCCTGCGGATGGGCGGCGAGGAAGTCCACCACGGTCTGCATCGTGCCGTGGAAGGTCTGCCGCGGCAGGGCGTACGTGGCTCCGGCGAAGGTCTTGCAGTCGCCGTGGCACAGGTACACGTCGCTGGGGTAGCAGTCGCTGCCGAAGCTGATGATGCACAGCCAGGTGCTGCGTTCGTACCAGTGCGTGTCCAGGCTCAGACCGCGCACGCCGCCCTCGAGCTGGGCGCGTACGGACTCGGACTGGTTCACCGAGCTCCAGCGGGAGTCCTCGTAGTTGGTGAAGGCGTTGTGGGTGGTCAGGAAGGCGACCTCGTCGAGCCGCCGGTCGCCCCAGCGGGCCGCCGCCGCGGAGGCGGTGCTCGAGGTGGCCGCAGGGGCCTTCTCGGCCGTCGGCGTGGTCGTGGTCGTGGCCGTGAGGGGAGCCGGGGCCGCGGTCCGGGGTGAGGCGGCCGCGGTGGTCACCGTGCCCAGGAGTGCCAGTAGGAGGAGGCACACCAGGGCGCGCGACCGCACCCGTAAGCGCATGTCCATGTCAATCAGCATGGCGCGGAGGATAGCGCGCGGGCCGTGGATCCGCCCCCCTGCGGACGACTGCGGCCGTGGTCCGGCCGGCGGCCCGGCTCGCGCGCGTCGGCGAAAAGGGGTTTGGTTGAACCATGAGCAAGCGGCGCGTGCCGGTGCGAGGGCGCCGGCCGCCGCACCACGCCCCCGACGTGCCGGAGGAGGGCGGACCATGCCCGGACCTGGAGCCGCACCCGCACCTGTACCTCGACCCGCGCCCCGCCCGATGTCCGGTCGCCGCCGGTGCGCGGCAGCGCTCGCCGTCGCGGCGGTCTGCTCCTCGATGCTCGTCGCCCCGGAACTCGCCGCGGCCCGCGCGGAGCCGTCGCCCTCGCAGACCGTCCCCCGGCTGGACTGGAGCCCCTGCAAACCCGACAGCCCGTACGACTGCGCGACCGCTCGGGTGCCTCTGGACCACGCGGCGCCCGCCGGCCGCACCATCGACCTGGCCGTCATCCGCCGCACGGCTGGCGACCCCGCGAAACGCCTGGGCACGCTGTTCGTCAACCCCGGCGGCCCCGGCGGCCCCGGAACGGTGCAGGTGCCGCAGAACTACGACTCCTTCCCGAAGGACCTGCGCGAACGGTTCGACATCGTCAGCTGGGACCCCAGGGGCATCGGCAACAGCACGGCGGTGAACTGCTTCGACAGCCCCGAAGAGGCCCGGGCCTGGGGTGCGTCCAAGCCCGGCGGCTTCCCGGTCGGCGAGAAGGAGCGCACGACCTGGATCGATGCGTACGAGGACCTGGGCCGCCGCTGCGAGAAGCGCGACCCCGACCTCCTGCGCCACGTCTCGACCACCGACACCGCCCAGGACCTCGACCTGCTCCGCCGGGCCGTGGGGGAGCCGCAGCTCAACTACTTGGGCGTCTCCTACGGCACGATCCTCGGTGCCACCTACGCCAACCTGTTCCCCGACAAGGTCCGCGCCATGGTCCTCGACAGCAACATCGACCCGCTGGCCTGGACGAACAACGCCTCGACGAGCGAACCCCGGACCACGACCCTCCTGCGCATGGGCTCGGACCGCACCGCGGCGACGACCCTGAACAAGTTCCTCGACCTCTGCGGATCGGCCACCACCGCCCACTGCGCCTTCTCGGCCGGCAGCCCGCAAGCCACCCGCGACAAGTTCGACCAGCTGATGGGGCGCCTGCGCGAGCACCCGGTGGGACCGTGGACGTACGCCAACACCGTTGCCAACGCGGTCAGCAGCCTCTACATCGTCCGCCCCGGCTGGACCGATCTCGCCGCCCGGCTCCAGGAGCTCTGGCAGGGCCGCGCCCCGAAGCCGGCCCAGTACCCGCCCCCACCCCCGGTCGCGAACCCGAATCCGTACCTGGGCGAGGAACAGGCGGGAGCCGTGTGGTGCGGCGACAGCCCCAACCCGCGCGACCCGGCCGTTTACCACGGTCTGGAGGAGGACAGCGCCAAGCGGGCCGGCGACGCCGGACGCTACTGGACCTGGTCCGGTGAGCCGTGCGCCACCTGGCCGGCCCGGGCCGCCAACCGGTACGAAGGCCCCTGGAACAAGCCCACGGCCAACCCCGTCCTGGTGATCGGCACCACGTACGACCCCTCGACGCCCCACTCGGACGCCCAGGCCATGGCCGAGGAACTGGCCGACGCCCGGCTGCTCACGAACAACGGGTTCGGCCACACCGCACTCTTCAACAACAACAGCACCTGCATCAACGCCCACGAGAGCCGCTACTTCATCGACGGCACGCTCCCGCCGCCCGGCACGACCTGCCAGCCGGACCGGCTGCCCTTCTCCTGAAGCGACCGGCGACGCGGTGACCGGCGACCGGGTCACGGGACGAGGACGACCTTCCCGGCGACCGTGCCGGACTCGGCGAGGCGCATCGCCTCGGCGGCGCGCGCCAGCGGGATCTCGGCCGCGACCTTGGCGGTGATCTCGCCGTGCTGCAGGGCGGCGAACACCTGCGAGAGGTCGGCGCGCAGGCGCGCCCGGAAGCGGTCCTTGGCGTAGGCGCGCCCGGCCCACACGTTGTAGAAGTACGCGCGGCGGCCGCCCGGCAGCGCGTTCCACACCCACACCCGGCCCAGCAGCTTGAGCACCGGCCACGAGCCGGAGCCCTCGTCGTCGCGGGTGGCGGCGCTGCCGTAGGAGACGAGCGTGCCGCCGGGGGCCAGGAGCCGCCAGGATTCGACGATGCCGTCGCCGCCCACGTGGTCGAACACCGCGTCCACTCCGCCGGGCGCGAGGGCCCGTACCCGTGCGGGGACGTTCCCGGAGCGGTAGTCGATCGGGGTCACCCCGAGAGCGCGCAGCGCCTCGTGGTGGCGGGTGGAGGCGGTGCCGATCACGTGGGCGCCCGCGGCCAGCGCCAGCTGGACCAGGATCGAGCCGACCCCGCCGTTGGCGCCGTGGACGAGGACGGTCTGGCCGGCGCGCACCCGGGCCTTGCGGTGGAGCATCTGCCAGGCGGTGATGCCGTTGACCACCGCGGTCTCCGCGTCCACCGGGGTGACGCCGTCGGGTACCTCCACCACGTCGGCGGCGGTGAGCGCGACGTGGCTCGCCCAGCCCCCGGTCTTGGTCAGGGCGGCGACCCGCTTGCCGAGCAGTGCCGAGCCGACGCCCTCACCCACCGCGAGCACCGTGCCCACCAGGTCGTACCCGGGGACGAAGGGGAACGGCGGCTGGTCGTAGTACCGGCCGCGCCGCATCTGCTGCTCGGCGAAGGACACGCCCGTCGCCTCCATGGCGACGACCACCTGGCCGGCCGCCGGTACCGGAACGGGGCCGCGGTGGAACTGCAGCCCTTCCGGCTCGACCTTGCCCGGCAGGACGACCTCGACCCGCTCGACGGTGTTCGTCATGACGACCTCCAGTTGAGTTCCTGCTTCTCGTGTTCGTTAGAAGCTGTAACTAGAGTGATTGGCTATCTCGTCGATGTCAAGAGAGTGGCTCGTCCGATCGGGATGGGCTCTGCTGATAGTGATAGCCTCTAACTCATCTGGTGGTGCAGGTCGAGCAGGTGAGAGGCGGCGGGCATGACGGGCAGCACGAAGACCCCCCGGGAGCGGTACCGGCAGCAGGTGCGCGAGGAGGTCAAGGAGAAGGCCCGGCAGCAGATCGCCGGCTCCGGCGCCTCGGCGCTCTCCCTCAATGCGATCGCCAAGCAGATGGGCATGAGCGGCCCGGCGCTGTACCGGTACTTCGCCAACCGCGACGAGCTGATCACCGAACTCATCCGCGACGCCTACCGCAGCCTCGCCGACGCCTTCGTCGCCGCCGGCGGCGACGGGGGAGCGGGCCGGCCCGGCCTCGCCGGGCTGGCACGGGTGCTGCGCACCTGGGCCCTCGCGGACCCGCACCGCTACTTCCTCGTCTACGGCACACCGGTGCCCGGCTACCACGCGCCGCCGGACGTCACCGTGATCGCCTCGGAACTGATGTCGGTCCTGCTGGACGCCTGCGCCGCCGCCGTACCCACCACGACCCCGGACGCGGAGCCGCACGACGTGGCGGACCACCTGGCCGCGCACCGCACATGGGCGGGCAGCCACCCGGACGCCCCGCCGTCGGCGCTGCACCTGGCCCTGACCTTCTGGAGCCGTCTGCACGGCGTGCTGTCCCTGGAACTGGCGGGCCACTTCACCGGCATGGGCCTCGACCCGGCCCTGCTCTTCGCCGCCGAGGTCGACCGCCTCGTGACGCCCTGAGCGGCGTCAGATCCAGAAGAAGGACCGGTCGAGCCAACACCTCGCGTGGGGGCGGAGGTTCAGCACGCCGTCGTGGCCGCCCCCAGCCGTCCGGGGCGGCCGTCGGTCACGGGTACCGTCCCGCTCACAGCCCGGTGACCTTGGCGCTCGCCGACAGCTCGTAGACCAGGGTGACCGTCCGCCGGCCGCCCGGCGCGAGCGGGACGTCCCAGCGGGCGATGCCTTCGGGATCGACCGAGTCCGGCGCCGGCGAGCAGGCCTCCTTGCGCAGGCGCACCTCCACCGCCGAGACCTCGGAGACCGGGATCCGCTCCCGGACGACGACCACCCGTTCGCCGTGGTCTCCGGGGGCGGAGAACCGGGACAGGTGCAGCCGGACCGTACGGGTGACCACCGTCCGCTGGGTGAATCCGGCCGAGTCGCGGGACTCCTCGGCGTACCGGACCACCCGGTGGTCGTCGCAACTGCCGAAGGCGAGCTCGACCGGGGCGCCCGGGGCGGTGAAGTCCAGCGTGCCGCGGCCGCTGAACCCGCTGCCGCGGACCAGGTCCACGGGACCGGCCAGCAGCGCGTGACCGGACCGGTTGCCGAAGGACACCACCCGGGTGACCAGCGGGGACAGCTCGGGGGAGCAGGCGTACTCGCTGCTCGCGGCCGTGCTGAAAGCGGAGAGCGGCACCCGGTGGGCACGGCCGTCCGCGCGTACGGAGACCGGTACGGGGGAGTGCAGCACCCGCGCCTCGCCCCCGTCGTCCACCCCGGGCAGGCCGAGCACCTGGGCCGCCGGACCGAGGTCCCCGATCTCCTCCTCGCGCAGTTCGACGTCGACCGTGCGGCGCTCCGCCGCCGTGCGGTCACCCAGCGTGAGGCGGTCCTCGCCCAGCCGCGGCGGTTCGGTGGCCAGCGCCGACCGGGCGGTCGACAGGGTCAGCCGTACGTCGGACCAGTCCTCGCCGGTGCGCTGCCAGACCATCGCGTCGGTCTCCAGCGTCAGCGAGTCCCCGTCCAGGACGGCCCGGTAGGCGGGCCGCCACAGCGCGCACGGGGTGAGGTGGCTCAGGCGCAGCCGGACCGGACCGGCGGCCGCGCTGTCCACGGTCAGTTCGACGTGACCGACCAGCGCGGCGGGCTCGGTCTCGGCACGGTCCATGGCCTGCCGGGTCTCCCCGAGCTCGACGGCGAGGGCGGCCAACCGGGCGTCCACGGAACGCAGTCGCTCGCCGTACGCATCGCGCTCGCCGTCCACCCGGTCCATCTCGCGGGCCCAGCGGGGCCCGTCGGTCTCCCCGGAGCCGGAGCCCTCGCCGATCTCCCGCAGCAGATCGGCGGCGAGGCGGCCGAGCACGTCGAGTCGGGCGAGCAGCCGGTCGCGCTGCTGTCCCAGGGCGATCTGCTCCTCTTCGAGGACGTGCACGCGGTGGCGCAGGGCGGAGTCCTCGTCGGCGGACGGCAGCGGTCCGCGCGGCTCCCAGCTACGGACGATCCGTACGTCGAGCACGGTGGCCCGGTGTTCGGCGGCCAGCTCGGCGTGCAGGGTGCGGTCGACGGCCAGCGCGCTGACCGGACCGAGCCGTAGCCGCTGGACCCCCGCCTCCAGGTCCAGTACGGCGGAGCGCTCGATGTGGGCGCGGTCCTCCAGGCAGGTGACGGCGGTGACGGGAAGGGCGATCGGCTTCGGGGCCGTGGACATGATGGGTGTCAGCTCCTGCGGTTGCCGCCGACCAGGGCCTTGCCGGCCGGGATGCGGATCTCGTAGCCGCCGTCGAGGGCGGTGGTCCCCCCGGCGGGCAGGTCCACCCGCCAGACGCGGGTGCCCGGGGCGTGCCGTTCCGGCCCGGCGCCGTCCTCGGGCGTCGTCCAGCCGGCGCGTTCCTCGATCCGGACATCCTGATCGGAGGTGACGGGAACCCGCTCGTGGACCTCGACGGTGACGGGTCCGGCGAGCCGGTTGGCCAGTTCCACGTGGACCTGGTGGTCGAGCACCGTGATGTTGTTGCGCAGGCCCGCGGTCGACTCGCGCAGGTTCGTACGACGGGTGACCCGGACGCCCTCGGCGGGTCCGAGCCCCACCCGGCGGACCCCACCGGGGGCGAGCGTGGGCAGGGCGGCGGTCAGCAGGAAGTCCTCACCGACGGTGACCTCCACCGGGCCGGCCAGCAGCGCCTGGTCGGTGGCGTTGGAGAGCACCAGCGTCGCGTACACGGTCTGCTCCACGGACGGCACGCAGACGTATTCCGTCCGCAGACCGACCGGGATCTCCCCGACGGTGACGGTGTGCCAGGTGCCGTCCGACGGAACGTCGGCGCGGGCGGCGGCGTCGAAGCGGTGGTCGAAGGAACCCGCCGACTCCCGGGGCCGCACGGCGTGTCCGGGCAGCGGCAGCCCGCCCACCGCCTCGGCGCGGCGGCGGTGTTCGGCCGCCACCGGGTCGGCGGGGGAGTCGGCGAACAGCCGGCCCCTGCGACCGCCCTGCTCGTCGGGGCCGCACAGGACGAGGGCGGCGTAGTCGAGCTCGGCGCCGCTCGGCTGGGGCGGACCGGCCACCGGCTCCGGCACCGGAGCCGGCGCGGGCGACGGCGGAGCGGCCCGGCCGGGGGCCGCGGGAGCCGCGGGGGCCGGTGCCCCGCCGAAGGCCGCACCGCCGCCCCGCGGCCTGCCGGCCGGCCGCGGGCGGGCCGGCTGGGCGAGGGCGGGCATCGCGCCGGCGAAATCGGGGGAGGCGTCGTACGCGCCGCCGGGCACCGGGAGCGCGCCGTACGCCTGCGGCGCGGGAGCGGCCGCGACTGCGGGGGCGGGTGGCGGCGGGGGCGGCGGTACGGGCCCGGCTGCGGAGCCGACCCTGACGGACGGCGGCACGACGGTCGGAGCCGGGCGGCGGCGATCGGCCGCCTCATAGCCGGCGAACAGGTCTGCGAGACCGGCCGGAGGCTCGCGCCAGCCGGACGGCGCGGGGGCGGGCTGCCGGCGCCCGATCCGGACCGAACGGAGCTTCGGCAGGTCGGTGCGGCGCCGGAGGTCGGCGGTGGCCAGGGCGATGCGCACACCGGTCCAGTCCTCGCCGGTGCGCTGGGCGACCGAGGCGCGCAGCACCAGCCGGCCGTCGCCGTCGCCCTGACGGTGCGTGAGCCGGTACGCCGGCACCCAGACGGCTCCCGGAACCCCGTACTCCAGCTCCAGCTCGACGTCCCCGGCAGCGCCCTCCGCGTCTCCCGTGGCGTCGAGGGTCAGGAGTGCGGAGACCGTGGTCTCCACGTGCGCCTGCGGAGCGTCGGTGGAGGCGCGGGCGAGCCGGTCCGCGGCCACACCGAGCTCGTGCCCGGCGAGGCGCAGCGCGTCCTCCAGCTCGACGAGGCGGGCGTGCAGCCCCGTCAGCCGCTCCTCGGCGAAGTCGGCGAGCTCCAGCCACGCATCGACCGGGGTGCGGCGGTGCGGGGCCTCGGGGTCGGGGGCCGGGGGCACCGGCCGCAGGGCCCTGACCTCGTCGACCAGCACCCGTTGCCGGTCCCGGCGGCCCTGCGCCGCCGCGTACGCGTCGCGCAGCCGTTCGACCTCGCGCCGCAAGTCATCGGATGCGCCGGTGGCGCGCGGCTCGGCCTCGACCTCCACCCGGGCCTCGGTCACGCGCACCCCGGGGGCGCCCAGCACGCTCGCCCGCAGCGACCCCGGGTCCAGCGAGCGGGGCAGCCCCGTCACGCGCACCCGTCCGTCCGCCGGCACGCTGCCCCGGACCAGCCGGCGGCAGACCGCGCCCTGGGCGTACACCACGACCGAATCGAGGGTCGAAACCCACCGCTGTGCCGTATCCGCCGTCATGTACCCCGCCCCCCGATGCGTCCGTGCCGGTCGAAGCCTACGCCCGAGCGGTCCGCGCGTCCGTGCCGAGGCCCGATGAAGCTCCTATTGGCTGTCAAGCAGTGGTGAGCCAGTCGCGGTAGGCGTTGGCGAGGTTGTCGTCGCGGCGGGTGCCGCGTTCGATGCATGAGATGACCGATGGCCAGACGCCGAAGTGGTGGGCGACGGCGGTGAGGGTGATGTTCTTGGCCTGGCGTGTGGGCCGCAGGTCCGCGACCTCGGGGACGGCGACCGTCGTGGTGAGGTAGCGGAACACTTCCCGGGCGATGGCCCGTTTGAGGAGGCGGATGATCTCCTTCTTGGTCCGGCCGGCCGCGGTCTGGCGGGCCACGTAGTCGCGGGTGCGCTGGTCGCTGGCCATGCGGACGAGGGCTATCCGGTAGAGGGCCGCGTTGGCGGCGCGATCGCCGCCTCGGGAGAGGCGGTGACGGTTGGTCTTCCCGCTGGAGGCAGGAACGGGGGCGACCCCGCACAGGGCCGCGAAGGAAGCTTCGGTGCGGAGACGGTCGGAGTTGCCGCCTGCGGTGATCAGGAGCTGGGCCGCGGTGTCGGGGCCGACGCCGTAGGCGCCCCGCAGGCCCGGATTGTGTTCGGTGACCACACTGTCGAGTGTTGCTGTGAGCTCGTCGTGTTCAGCGGTCAGGGCCTGGACGCGTCGGGCGAGGCTCTTCAAAGCGCTCAGCACGGCGGTGTGGACGGCGTCTGTCGTTGCCGTGAGCCGCAGTCGTGCCAGGGCATCCATGAGCGGCTTTCCCCGCAGGGCCCGATAGCGGGCGCGGATGGTTTCGGGGGCGCTGACGAGGATGTGCCCGATCTGGTTCATGGCGGCGGTGCGGGCTTTGACCGTGGACCGGGCGGCGTTGTGGAGGGCGCGTATGCCAGTGACGGTCTCGTCCTTGGGCGCGCTGGAGGCGCGTCCGGAGAGTGCGGCGCGGGCGGCGGCGTAGGCGTCGATGGGGTCGGACTTGCCGCTGCGGCGGCGTTCGGCGCGGTCGGGGCGGTTGACTTCGAGCACGCTCAGGCCATCGGCGACGGCGGCGCGGGTGAACCCGGTTCCGTAGGACGCGGTGCCTTCCACGCCGATCGCGATCACGTCCCCGTGGGCGCAGAGGAAGGCCAGGGCTGCCGTGTATCCGGCGGTGGTGGTGGGGAACTCTGCGTCGGCGAGGTGGCCGCCGTTGTCGGTGATGACCGCGACGTGGATGGTGTCGGCGTGCGAGTCCACACCGCCGAACACCCACTGGCCGCTCGTGCCCGCTGTGTCCGCTGCTGTCATGCTGGAGGCGCCTTCCTAGCCGGAGGTGACACCGGCCAGGTGGGACAGACAGGACATTGAGGGGGCTTCTGACCAAGCTCCTATCAGGTCATGTTCCACCTGGCCGGAGCCATGAAGAACGGGCCCGGCAGCCGGACGGTACAGCGGGAAGACAGCCCAGCAGGGCGTCAGTCAGTGGCAGAGCCACGACCACCGGAACCCGCTACGAGTATCAATGTCAGTGGCCTGTCGTACGGTCAGGGTGTGTGCACGTCCGACGAAGTCCGTGAAATCGCCCTCGCCCTCCCGGAGACGACCGAGAAGGAAGCCTGGGCCATGCCCACCTTCCGGGTCGCCGGAAAGATGTTCCTGACGCTGCCCGACGACGAGACGTCGCTGGCCGTCCGCTGCCCCAAGGAGGAACGCGACGAGCTCGTCCGCGCCGAGCCCGAGAAGTTCTGGGTCGCGGACCACGAGGCGTCCTTCGCCTGGGTACGGGCGCGCCTGGCGGCCCTCGACGACAGCGACGAGCTCCGTGCCATCGTCGTCGACTCCTGGCGCCAGGCCGCCCCGCCCGGCCTGCTCAAGGACCACCCCGACCTAGGGCCCCCGGGACCGGCCTGAGGCCCCGGGCGGGGCCGAAGAGGGCTCGTACGGGCTCGCCGGGACGGGCGGGTACCGACGGGAAGGGGGATATGGAGAGACCATGGTCAGGTGCGAAACGTTCCCGGGCGTGATCAGCAGGCCCACCGGCGTGCGCTGAGAGAGGCACTGGTCGGGGCCTGTGCCGATGCGGGAGCGTCCATCGGCATGCTCTACCTGCCCGACCCCGACCCCACCCGGCGCGTACTGCACCTGACACTGGCCTCCGGGCTCTCCCGCGAGTTCGCGGCGCCCTGGTCTCGGGTCGCCCTGGACGACCCCATTCCAGTGGCCGACGCGGTCCGTGAGGGCCGGCTCGTCTGGCTCGGCGGCCAGGAGGACACGGCCCGCCGCTATCCGCGCCTCGGCCTCGTCCTCCCGTACGACTTCGCGCTCGCCGCCGTCCCCCTGACCGGGGAAGCCGCAGGTAGGGCCACCGAGCCCACCGGGGCGGGCCTGCTGTTCCTGTGGCCGGGCTCGCACGGGCCCGAGCTCGACGAGCGGGAACGCAAGGCCCTGGAATCGGCCCGCGGCCTCCTGACGCGCATCCTGCTGCGCGCCGCCGCCGACGGCCTGCCGCTGCGGCCGACACCGCATCCGACCATCCTGCGGCCGCTCCCCGCACCCACACCGGGCCCGGCCGAGGCGGCGGCCACCATGGCCTTCGTCCGGCGCCTCCCCGGAGGCAACTGCGCACTCGACCTGAACGGCACCATCACCTTCATCACCCAGGAGGCGGCCGACCTGCTCGGCGCGCCCGTCTCCGGCCTGCTCGGAGCCCTGCCCTGGGAGGCCCTTCCCTGGATGGACACCCCCGCCATCGAGAACCACTACCGGGCCACCGCGATGAGCCGGCTGCCCCGGAGCTTCACCGCCGGACGTCCCACCGGACAGCAGCTGTGCTTCGAGCTCTACCCGGACAACACCGGCATCAGCGTCCGCATCACCCCGGTCGGCGATCGGGCCGCCTCACCGGCCCCCCTCGTCCCGGCGGACCCCGAGCAGACCGCACCCAGCCGGGCCACCGCGCTCTACCCGCTGATGATGCTGGCCGTCACCCTCACCGAGGCCGCCCACGCGCAGGACGTCGTGGAGAAGGCCGCGGACCAGATCGTTCCCTCCCTGGGAGCGCACGCCCTGGCCATGCTGGCCGAGCAGGACGGGCGGGTGCGGATCGTCGGTCACCGCGGGTACTCCGCCGAACACCTGGCGGAGCTCGACGGCACCCCCGTCTCGGCCGACACCGCCATCACCCACATCCTGCGCACCTCCACCCCCCTGTTCTTCGGCGACGTGGGCGAGCTCCTGGCCGCCCACCCGGACGCGGTGGTCGAGGAGGGCATGGCCGCCTGGGCGTTCCTGCCGCTGATCGCCTCCAACCGCCCCATCGGCTCCCTCGTCCTCGCCTACGCACACCCCCGAGTCTTCGCCCCCGGCGAGCGCGCCGTCCTGACCTCGATCGCCGGGCTCATCGCGCAGGCCCTCGACCGCGCCCGCCTCTACGACGCCACCCACCAGCTGGCCCGCAGCCTGCAGACCGGCCTCCTGCCCCACACCCTGGCGCGCGTCCCCCGCCTCGACGTGGCCGCCCGCTACCTCCCGGCCGCGTACGGCCTCGACATCGGCGGCGACTTCTACGACCTCATCCGCATCGACGACACCACCGTCGCGGCCGCCATCGGTGACGTACAGGGCCACAACGTGAATGCAGCCGCCCTCATGGGCCAGGTCCGCACCGCCGTCCACGCGGGCGCCGGCGCACCCCCGGAAGAGGTCCTCGCCCGCACCAACCGGCTCCTGACCGACCTCGAACCCGGACTGTTCACCAGCTGCCTGTACGCCCACATCGACCTCGTGGGCCATACCGTCCGCCTGGCCTCCGCCGGCCATCCGCCGCCGCTGCTGCGCCACCCCGGCGGGACGACCGAGATGCTGGACCTGCCGGCCGGACTCCTCCTGGGCATCGAGCCCGGGGCCTCGTACACCGCTGTCGAGATTCCCTTCAGCCCCGGAACCCTCCTCGCCCTCTACACCGACGGGCTCGTCGAGGCCCCCGGCCGGGACATCGAGGACGCCATCGGCGCGGTCGCGGGCCTCATCGGCGATGCCCCCGAGGACCATCCGCTCGCCGACCTGGCGGACGAACTCATCGAGCACGCCCACCGCGACGGGCCCCGCCGCGACGACATCGCCCTCCTCTTGCTGCGCACCGAGGGCCCGGGCCCCTCCGCCGCTGCGCACCGCATCTGAACCGCCGCCGGCACGTCGGGGGCCCGCCCGGGGCGGCGGCGCTCAGCGGCCGGCGCCCAGTGGTCCGGGCTCAGTGGTCCGGGCCCAGCCGGACCAGCATCTTCCCGGTGTTGGCGCCGCTCAGCACTCCGAGAAAGGCGTCGGCCGCCCGCTCGATCCCGTCGGCGACGGTCTGCTCCGTGCGCAGGGTCCCGTCGGCCAGCCAGCCGGCCGCCTTGCCGATCCACTCGGGGAACAGGTCGAAGTGGCTGGAGACCAGCATCCCCCGCAGGGTCACCTCCTGGGCCGCGGCCCGGAAGAGGTTGTCGGGACCAGGTGCCGGCCGCACGGCGTTGTAGCCGCTGATCGCGCCGACCATGGCGATCCGCCCACCGGGACGGATCGCGCCGATGGCCGCCTGGAGGTGGTCGCCGCCGACGGCGTCCAGGTAGACGTCGATGCCTTCGGGGGCGGCCTCGGCGAGCTGTCCGGGGAGATCGCCCCGGCGGTAGTCGACGGCCGCGTCGTAGCCGAACGCGTCCAGCAGCTTCTTGGTCTTGTGCGGGCCGCCGGCCGAGCCGACGACCCGGGACGCGCCCAACTGCCGTGCCAGCTGCCCGGCGACGCTGCCCACCGCCCCGGCCGCCGCGGAGACGAAGACGACATCGCCCTCCTCGACCGGCGCGGTTCGGGTCAGCGCGACGTACGCGGTCAGGCCCGTCGCGCCCAGCGCGCCGAGGTAGGCGGTCGGCGGGGCGATCGAGGTGTCGACGACGGTGGCGGCGCCGGCGTCCAGGGCCGCGTACTCCCGCCAGCCGAGGAAGTGGGAGACGGTCGCCCCGACCGGAACCGAGGCGGACCGGGAAGCGACCACCTCGCCGACCGCGCTGCCTTCGAGGGCGGAGCCGAGGGCGAACGGCGGCATGTAGGAGGGGGCGTCGTCCATCCGGCCCCGCATGTACGGGTCCACCGACATCCATGTGTTGCGCACCAGGATCTGCCCCTCGCCCAGCTCCGGGAACGGGGTGGCGACGAGCTGGAAGTTCTCGGGCTTCGGGGTACCGGTGGGGCGGGAGGCGAGGCGGATCTCACGGGAGACGGTCATGGCGCGTTCCTTCCGGTGCGGTTGAGGACCGCTCGTTCGCGGTCACAGGAACACCTTGCAAGGGGCCGCGCACGGGCGACGCACGGATGACGCACGGGCCGCGCACGCGCTGCGGACGCGCGGGGTTCCGGGGCCACCGGCGTTCTGCCCGCGGCCTGTTGACGAGGAAGAAGTAACGTTGCGGCATGCGTTTCGAGGTGCTGGGACCACTGACCGTACGAACCGACGAGGGGACCCCCGTCCCCGTGCCCGAGGCGAAGGTCCGGGCGCTGCTGGGCGCTCTGCTCGTGCGGTACGGGCGGCCCGTGCCCGTGGACCGGCTGATCGACGAGCTGTGGGGCGAGGACCTGCCGGGCAACCCGGGGAACACCCTGCAGACCAAGGTCTCCCAGCTGCGGCGCATCCTGGCACGGGCCGAGGAGGGCGGCCGGGCCCTGGTCGGGTTCGGTCCGGCGGGTTATGCGCTCCGGGTGGCCGACGAAGCGGTGGACGCGGGCCGGTTCACCGAACTGACCGCGCTCGCCCGCAAGGAGGACGGGGCGCGGGCGCGGGCCGCGCTGCTGTCGGAGGCACTCGGGCTGTGGCGGGGTCCCGCCTACGCCGACTTCCCGGACGCCGCCTTCGTACGGACCGAGGCCGTCCGGCTGGAGGAGCGGCGGATCACCGCGCAGGAGGACCTCGCCGAGGCACGGCTGGAGTTGGGCGAACACGTCGTACTGGCCGACGAACTGGGCACGCTGATCACGGAGCATCCGCTCCGGCAGCGGCTGTACGCGGCCCGGATGCGGGCGCTCTACGGTGCGGGGCGGCAGAACGAGGCGCTCGCGGCCTACCGGGAGTTGACGAAACGGTTCGCGGAGGAACTGGGCGTCGACCCTGGCCCCGAACTCGGCGCGCTGCACGAGGCGATCCTGCGGCAGGATCCGGAACTCACGGCCGGGCCGGTGCCGGTGCCGGTGTCAGTGTCAGTGCCGGAACCAGCGCCGGTGCCGGTGCCGGTGCCCGCCGTCGTGGAGGCGCGGCCGTTCCGGCCCGGGACGAACCTGCCCACTCCGGTCAGTTCGCTCGTCGGGCGCGAGGAGGCCGTCGCCCGGGTGTGCGCGGCGGTCGAGGCCGGCCGCCTGGTGACGCTGACCGGCCCCGGTGGCGTCGGCAAGACCCGCCTCGCGCTCGCCGCCGCGGCCCGCCTCGCCGCCGCCGGGTCGGGTCCGTTTCCCGACGGCGTCCGCTTCGTCGAACTCGCGGGCGCGCGGGGCGGCGTGGCCGCGGTGATCGCGGCAGCCCTCGGCGTGCGCGAGGACGCCGACGGCGGCGCCGGCACCGGCACCGGCACCGGCGCCGGCACCGGTTCGGGAGGCGAGGCCGCCGCCCGGGACCGGCTGGCCACGGCGCTCGGAACGCGCCGGCTGCTCCTCGTGCTCGACAACTGCGAGCACGTCGTCGCATCCGTGGCCGCTCTGACCGGGCAGCTCCTGCGGCAGGCCCCCGGGCTGCGTGTCCTCGTCACCAGTCAGGAGCCGCTCGCCCTCGCCGGCGAGACACTGGAAACCGTCGCCCCGCTCGAGGGGGCCGAGGCGATGGAGCTCTTCGCCGCCCGCGCCGCCGCCGGCACGCCCGGGTTCACCCTGGGCCCGCACAACGCCGAGGCCGTGGCCCTGGTGTGCCGCCGCCTCGACGGACTCCCGCTCGCCCTCGAACTCGCCGCCACCCGGGTCAGGGCGCTCGGCGTGCACGCGCTCGCCGAGCGGCTGCACGACCGGTTCCGGCTGCTCAACCAGGTGCGACGGGACGCGCCGGCCCGGCAGCGGACCCTGCGGGCGGTGATCGACTGGAGCTGGGAGCTGCTCGCCCCGGCCGAGCAGACGGCGCTGAGCCGACTGGCCGTGTTCTCGGGCGGGTTCACCCTTGAGTCGGCGGAGGCGGTGTGCGCCGCGGGCGACACCGCCGCCGAGGACGTCCTGGACCTGGTCACGCGGCTGGTGGACTGCTCCCTGGTCGTCGCCCCCTACGCTGGCGGCGGCGATGCGGGGGCGCCGCGCTACCGGATGCTGGAATCGGTGACCGCGTACGGCCTGGAGCGGCTCGAGGGGGCGGGCGAGGCCGCGGCCGCACGGCTGCGGCACGCCGAGCACTTCGCCGACCTCGCCGAGCGGGCCGCGGCCCACCTGCACGGTCCCGAACAGCGCGGATGGCTGCGCCGTCTCGACTCCGAGGGCCTCAACCTGCGTGCCGCGCTGGACGCGGCGGTCGAGGCGGGAGCGGCCGGTGCGACCGGTGCGGCACTGCGGCTGGTCAACGCGTCGGCCTGGTACTGGTTCCTGCGCGGCCGGATCGGCGAGGCGCGTACGGCGTTGGGGTCCGCGCTGGCGTGCGCGGCCGCTGCGGGAGGGCAGGACGGGCCGGCCGTCGCCGGTGCGCGGGCCCGGCTGGCCGCCTTCGCCGTGCTCGCCGGGGACGACGGCCTGCTCGGCGGCGACTTCGACGGCGCCGACCCGCGGGGGAGGTGGTTGCTGGAGTTCGCCCGGATCGGTTTCACGAACGGGTCCGATGTCGATGCCGCTCCCGGCGTCGCCGCCGCAGCCGGGGACGACGACGTCCTCGAAGGGCTGCCGGCGGTGTTCCGGGGCCTCGGCGACCGCTGGGGCGAGGCCGCCGCGCTCAGTGGCCTCGCCACCCGGGCCCTGTACCGGGGCGACCTCACGGAGCTGCGCCACAACGCCGAGGCCGGGGCACGGCTGTTCGCGGAACTCGGCGACCAGTGGGGCCGGCTACAGGCTTCGGAGCAGCTGGGCGTCCTCGCCGAGATCAGCGGCGACTACGCACGGGCCGCCCGGCTGCACGAGGACGGCGTACGGAGCGCGCGGGAACTGGAGCTCTTCACCCAGGTCTCCTTCCGGCTGGCACAGCAGGGCCGCATCGCCCTGCTGACGGGGGACACCGCACGGGCCGCGGACCTCCACGAGCAGGCCCGGCGGCTGGCCGACGAACAGTCGCACCGGCCGGCCCAGCAGTTCGCGGAGATCGGCCTGGCCCTCGGGGCCCGCCGGGACGGCGACCTGGACGCCGCCGAAGCGTGGTTGCGGCCGTGGCTCGATTGGAGCCGCAGGCTCGGGGTGGACATCAGCGTCGCGCTGATCCTGGCGCAGCTGGGGTACGTGGCCGAATTGCGCGGTGACGCCCCGCTCGCGGAGGCCCTGCACCGGGACGGCCTCGCGGCGGCCCGCCGGTCGGGTGACCCGCGCGCCCTCGCGCTGGCCTTCGAGGGGCTGGCGGGGGCCGGGTCCGTGGCCGCCGCCCCGGGGGACCGGGCCGCCGCGGCTGCGGCGCTCCTCGGTACGGCCGCCGCGCTGCGGGAGTCCCTCGGTACCCCGCTGCCGCCGGCGGAACGGCACGACGTGGACCGGGCTGCGGCCCGCCTCCGCGCGCGGCTGGGCGACGACGGCTTCGCCACCGCGTTCGCGCGCGGCCGCGCCCTGTCGCCGCAGGCGCAGGCCGCCGCGCTGATCGAGCGCGCCGGGCCGTGACCGCGTCAGAGTTCGGCGGTCCAGACCCCCACGGGGTGGTCGTCGGGCGCTAGCCACAGCCGGGGCTGCGACGCCCGGTGGACCTCGCCCGCCCGCTCCTCCCAGTGGAAGCGCCCACCCGCGTCGGGCCACGTGACCTGCAGGAAGGGGAGCGGGGGCCGCCGGTAGAACCCGATGGCCCGGCCGAAGAAGGTCCGGCACCAACGCATGTCGACGCTTCGGAGTCGCACCGGCCCGCCGTCCACCACGCCCTCGTGTTCCTGCCCGTCCGCCGCCGCGGCGCCCGTGGCGGCCAGCTCGCCGAGCACGTTGAGCATGCGGTGCATCTCGTGGACATCACGTCCGAACGTGCACAGTTCGGGGGCGCCGTGCGTGTGGGCGAGACCGATCGTGTAGGCGAACCCGGGCCCGATCTCGTCCTCGGGGACCATGACCACGTGCCAGCCGTGCCGTCGCACGTCGGCGATGATGCGCCCGCCCACCCGGTCCGCCTCGGCGCGGTCGCCGTAGTCGTGGCAGAGGACGCAGCGGCATTCGAAACGATCACGGAGCATGCGGCGAGGCTACGGGGCCCGCGGGGTGTGCGACTCGGCAGGGTCGACGGCTCGGCATTTTCGGCCATTTCTCGGTATCACGCTGACATGCTCCTGACAGTTCAGGGTGGCTGTGGGACTCTCCCGGCACGCACTCCGCACACTCTGTGAGGCCCCACGCCTCGCCCACCCCCACCAGTACGTGGCATGGAGGAGCGAACCATGAGGCACAGCACCCACGGCACCCGCATCTCACGCTTCGCCGGTATCGCGACGCTGGTCGTCGCGGCGGCGTTCACCGGCACCGGCACCGCCCTCGCGCACAGCACCGGCTCCTCGGCCGTCGACCAGAAGGTCGACGGCGTGATGGTGGTCGCCGGCAACAGCTGTAGCTGGACCAACGCGAGCACCAGCGCCGTCCCCCCGAACGCGCTCACCGTCGACCGCACGACGATCAACACCCCGGGCGGCAACCTGGCCTGTGGCGGCGGCATCGCCGCCACGCTCAACAACAACCCCGCCTTCACCTTCGACGACGCCGCCGGCACGGCACGGACCGACCTGATCGACATCACCGGCAGGCAGAGCTTCATCTCCTGCCGCTACAAGGCGACGGGCATCGTGTGGGACCGCGACGCGACGAGCCGGAAGTACGTCAACCGGGCCTTCACCGCCGCCAAGACCTCTGGCAGCTTCCTGTGCCCGGGATCGGTCACCACCCCGGCCGGGGACGCCTCCATGCTGTTCCACTGAACCGGAGCCCGGCCGCAGCCCGGACGGGGCCGGGCGGACGGGTCCGGTCCCCCGGCCCCGTCCGCCCGACCCTCGAGAACGGGCACATGCCCCGTCTTCTCCACCTCGACCGCACCCTCGACGAGCTCGACGGACCGCCGTGGCCCCCGCCGCCCTCGCCCGCCACCACCCTGGTCACGAAGGTCCACGCCCTGCGCCGCAAACGCCTCGGCGACCTGACCCCGGCCGACCTGCGCACGCTGATCACGCAAGAGGTGGGCCTCCCTTACGCATTGCCCCTCGCGGTACGCCTGCTCCTCGAAGACCCGCTGCTGGACGCGTACTTCTACCCCGGGGACCTGCTGCTCGGCGCCCTGGGCCGACCGGAATCGGCCCGGGCGCTCTTCCCGGACCCGCTCCAGCAACGCCGACCGCCCGTCCGGGCCACCTGCCACGATCGCCCGCGGGCCCGCCGGAACTCCAGCAGCCCCTCGTCCGATCGGGTCTTCCGACCCGACCCCGGCCCACACCGGGCAGCGAATGCGCGCCGCCTCGTCCGGTCGGCCCGTGGTCAGTGCGTTGACCGTCCCGATCGCGCGCAGGTTGACGCCGTCGCGCCCGAGTTCCAGCCCGACGGCGCCCCCGGTGCCGTAGCCGACGGCGGCGATCCGGTCGGGTCGGTCCGCGGTTCGGTGCGCAACACGTCGAGCGCCGCATGGCCGATGCCCCGCATCCGGTCGGGATCGGCGAGCAGCGGCAGGCAACGGGCCAGCATCTCCTCGGGGTCGCCCAAATGGCGCCCGTCGTGAAGGTCGAAGGCAAGCGCTACGTATCCCAGTTCGGCGAGACCATCGGCCCGGCGGCGCTCGACGTCGCTGAGCCCCGTGCCTTCTGGTCCGAGCGCAGTGATCGTCGAGCCCGGTCCGGCTGCTGTTCTGCCGCTGGCAGAACAGCGCGGGCATCCCTCTGAAATGCGGCGAGGGCTCACGAGAACCGTCACGAACCGATCGACGGGTTCAACGCTGGCGTGGACTCCTGCCAGCGGGTCCAGAGGTTCGACACCCACGTAGAAGATCCCTCGGCCGCGCTCAACGCGGCTGGCACGGTGCACTCGATGGCGGCCGTGAGCCCCGATCCAGAGATACATAGACGATTCATATAAAGTTGCTATGCTTCTGGCATGAGTCGCCGAGACGCCGCGCACGGCGCTTCCGATGCCATCGGGTCAGCCCTCTACGGTCTGGCCACCAGGGCCGTGAGACGCCTTCCCCGCGACATGAGCCTGACGTCCGCCGCCACCTTGGCCACCCTGGACAAGACCGGCCCGCGACGGATCACCGATCTGGCGGTGGCCGAGGGCGTCACCCAGCCCGCGATGACCGTCCTGGTCCGGGTGATGGAGGAATCCGGGCTGGTCGAGCGGAAGGGCGATCCGTCCGACAAGCGGGTCACGCTGGTGTGCCTGACCGAGGCCGGCGCGTCGTACGTCCGGTCGCGACGCCAGGCGGGCGTCGACGCGTACGCGCGGTTGATCGACGAACTCACCGCTGACGAGGTCGAGGCCTTGGCCGCAGCCCTTCCGGCGCTGCTGCATCTGGCGGAGCTCGAAAGCCGCGCCCGAGAGGAGTCGGAGCGGTGACCGCGGCCCAGGCTCATGACCAGCCCATGAGCCCTGCCCTGATACGTTCCGAAGCACGTCTACTGGTCCCCGCCCTGATGTTCATCGCCCTGGTCGTGGCGGCGGTCGCCAGCCTCGGGACGCCGCTCATCACCAGTGTGGCGACCACGTTCCACGTCTCCCTCGGCAGTGCGCAGTGGACGCTGACCATCGCCCTGCTCAGCGGCGCCGTCGCCACACCCGTCCTCGGCCGGCTCGGGGCCGGTCCGCACCGGCGGGCCACGATTCACGCCACACTGGCGATCGTCGTCGTCGGCAGCGCGCTCACCGTGCTGCCGCTGCCGTTCGCCTGGCTGCTCGTGGGCAGAGCGGCCCAAGGCGTCGGGCTCGGTCTCACGGCGCTGTTGATGGGCGTGGCCCGCGACCATCTTCCCGAGGAGCGCAGCGCGGCCACGATCGCCCTGATCTCGGTGGTCTCCATCATCGGAGCCGGCGTCGGCTACCCGCTGGCCGCGCTGCTCGCCGAGTTCGGCGGACTGCGGGCCGCCTACGGCCTCGGCCTGCTCGTCACCGCCATCGCGTTCGTGACCGCGTGGCGCTCCGTGCCCGCAGCTCCCGAAGGCCGCTCCGCTCACGTGAACGTGGCCGGTGCGCTCGTCCTGGCGGGTGGACTGCTCCTCGTCCTGTTCCTGGCCGGCGAGAGGAGCCTGTGGAGCCGACACCTCGCCGTGGCGGTGACCCTTGCCGTCGCCGCCGTACTCCTGCTCTGCGTCTGGACCGTTTCCGAACTGCGAACCGAGACGCCCCTGGTCGACGTCCGGGCGGTCCGGCACCCGGCGGTCGCCGGGGCGAACATCGCCATGTTCGTCGGCGGGAGCGGCATGTACCTCCTGCTCACGCTCATCACCCGCTACGCGCAGACGCCGCACGCCGCCGGCTACGGCTTCGGACTGACCACCTTCGCGGCGGGGCTGGTCCTCATCCCGTTCTCCGTGCTGGGGTTCGTCGCCGGCAAGCTCACGCCGCGGGTCCGCGAACGGATCGACGGCCCTCTGCTCCTGGCCGGCAGCGCCGCCATCGTCGGCGGCGGGTTCGTCCTGTTCGCCACGGCCCGGTCCAACCCAGCCGAACTGCTCGCGGCCATGGGCGTGCTGGGCTTCGGCGTCGGCAGCTTCTCGGCCGCCATGCCCGGCGTCATCCTGGCCGTCACCCCCAAGAACGAGACGTCGAGCGCCATGAGCTTCAACTACGTCGTCCGCAGCGTAGGGTACTCCCTGGGCAGCGCCATCGGCGGTCTGGTCCTGGCCGCCGGCACCGCCACGGGCCGCCTCTTCCCGAACGAAGACGCCTACACGACCGCGGCGCTGGTCGGCGTCGCCGCGATGGCGATCACGACGATGGTCAGCCTCGCCCTCGCCCGCCGACGCTCACCCGGGACCAGTCGAACCGGAAGCTGAGGATCGAAGCCGTCCGACTCCGACGTCGTCTCCGTCGGCTCGCTGACCCACGGCGCGCCCATGAATCTGAGCATGACATGTTTCTGAGCATCAATTCCGAACACAGGAGGTACCGTGGCCAAGGGCTACTGGGTCAGCGTCTACCGCACCATCGCAGACCCCGAGAGGCTTGCTGCCTACGACGAGCTGGCCAGTCCAGCCGTCAGGGCCGCGGGCGGGCGGCTGCTCTCCCGCGGTAGCCGGGTCGTCGCACACGACGCCGGAATCGCCGAGCGCACCATCCTGGTCGAGTTCGACAGCTTCGAACAGGCGGTCGCCGCACGCGCGAGTGCGGCCTACCAGGAGGCGCTGGCCGCACTTGCTGACGGCGTCGAGCGCGACTTCCGCATCATCGAAGGCCTCGACTGACGATCGAGGCTGCGTCGGCGACGAACACGAAGCCGACTGCGGGGATCACCCCGGCTCGTCAGCGCGCCGCACCGTCGCGAACAGCGTCAGGCCACTGGCATCGGCGGTGATGTCCAGTCCGGCGACGGTTCCCGGCGGCACGGCGGCGCGCCGGCGCGCCGGCACGGACGTCGGCCTCGATGTCGGGGGTGGTGCGTTCGACGAGGTTCCAGCGGCCGATGTGGGTCAGGAACCCCGTCCCCACGGCAGAGCCATCGGATCGCCCGCCCAGGCCACGGTGTTGGAGGCTGACCCGCGCAGCAGGATTCTGGGGTATGCCGGCTCGCTCCTGGCAGCGCCAGCAGATGCTCAGCGCGGTCCGTTCAATCGATGTCACAACCCACCCCCGGGCCCCGGACGACGCTCAACATCACCACCAACGACACTGAGCCGAATGGTGACGGCCGACGGGCGCTCAAGGCTTCAAGATCATCCCGTTGCCCCTTTGGCGCGCATCTCGGTCACACCCCCGGCTCCGACGGTCGAACCGGATGGCGGGGGTCCTCGTGTGAGGGTCATGAACACGCCTTCTGCCGGCCTCCGTGCGAGAGCCTCCGAGTACGCACTCCTCCCGCTGCGCCTCTTCCTCGGCGTCACCTTCGTCTACGCCGGTCTGGACAAGCTGACCGACCCGGCGTTCCTGTCCGCCACTGGCGACGGCTCGATCGGCCAGCAGATGGAAGCGGTGCGGGACGCCGCCGGCATTCCTGCGCTGATCGACCTCTCCCTGACCAGACCGGTCGCCTTCGGCATCGCGATCGCCGCCGGCGAGCTGGCCGTCGGACTGGGCGCCCTGGCCGGTCTGCTGACCCGGATCGCGGCTCTCGGCGGTGCCCTGATCTCACTCAGCCTGTGGCTGACCATGAGCTGGTCGACCACCCCGTACTACTTCGGTGCGGACGTGATCTACCTGCTGGCCTGGACCCCGCTGATCCTCGCCGGCGCGCCGGTCCTGTCCCTCGACGCGCTGCTCCACCGGCGACGCGGTTCCGCCGCCCGGGCACGTACCGACTCCGGCCCGACCCCGACGCCCGTCGGATCCCGCGCCGGTGCCCGGCGGGCCCGCGGCCGGGGCCGGGCCCGGGCGCGGGTCAGTCCGTGATCCGCTCCAGCGGCCGGACCGCCTCCGTCCGAACATGACGGAGCCCCCGCTCCAACCGTCCGGGAGAGGGGGCTCCACTCGATCAGGAACGGCTCAGAGGACGCTCTTCGACGCGCTGTCGACGACGCACTCCTTGTACTCGCTGCCGTCGCCCTTACCGGTGTACGCCGTGGTCGCATCGGCCTGCTTCGACGCACCCGCCTTGACCGTGAGCGCGGCGACCTTGGCCTGGGCGGGGGTCGCCGCCGAGGCGGCGCTCCCGCGGAACTTCATCGTGATGTTGTACGTGTAGTCCACCGAGCCGCTGTTGGTGACGGTGATCTTGGCCACGAGGTTCTTGCCCGAGGCGTCCATCTTGCACGCGTCGATCTTGATGTCGCGCTCGGCCTTGTTGTTGCTGGACCCGCCGGTGACCGAGGAACTGCCCGAGCTGCTGCCGGTGCTGCCGCTCGTGCTGTCGGTGCCGTTGCTGCCGCTGCTGGTGCCGCCGCTGGAGCTGCTGGAACCGCCGGAGCTCGAGCTGGAACTGTGGCTGCTGCCACCGCAGCTGCCGCCGTGGGAGCCACGGGCTCCGGTGAGTGCGAAGATTGCGATACCGAATACGGCTACCGCGCGGACATGGCGAAGCTTCACGTCAACCCCGTTGAAATATCAGTATGCGAGAGCCCGACTTGATGGGCGCATGACACCTTAGCAGCGGATGCGGGCCCCCCGTCCCACCCGCATGCCGCGTGTCCCGTACGCCGCAATCCGCGCCCCATCACCTGGGTGTGGTCTGCAACTACTTGGGTGTGACCCGGGTCCGGCGCCCTTGCGTGTGCACCGTAACAGGGCGGTACGACAATGCCGTTGACGCTCGCGTCCACTGGCAGCGGCGAGCGTACGGCTCGAAGTCTCCCGGACGGTCCGCACCTTGGCGCCCAGGGATCTACGCCGCGCCGCAGACCCGTTGCAGTCGTACAGGCGGATCCCCTGATCCCGGCATGGCGCGGGGCGGAGCCGGTGCGGGGTGGGGAGCCGTCCTAGCCGGCGACTCCGCCGGCCGGCGCCGCTTTCGGGACGGCGGATCGGACCGCACGCCAAGGCGCTCCGGGACGGACGGGCCTGCCCAACGGCGAACCACCGCCCTGGGTACCTCCCGGAGCAGGTCGGCGGATGCGATCCCTGCGCGGTCCGCCAGCCCGAGCATGGCCACGCCGACCCCGCCCGTGACGGCGGTGACGCCCGGGTCCTCCCGCTGGCCCGGCGCACGGGCGGCCGTGACCGCGACAGGCCCCGTGACGGCGGACTTCCGGCTCAGCTCCGGCCAGGCCGGCCTCGGTCCGTCGACGACTCGTGGGACCACCCCGTGCCCGTTCCCCGTCCGCCGCTGGGCTCGATCGTCTACCCGGGCTGAGGAGGGCCGGACCGGCGCAGTAGTCCGTCGTGGAGCAGACGGCCGGCGAGTGCGCCACCGAAGATGACGACGCCGACGCCGACGAGCCAGGTCTGGATGACGAGGACGGTTCCGAAGGGGCCGTACGTGACGGCGTTGGAAGCGATCAGCGGCGAGAAGACGAGCCGGGAGAAGATCCGCAGCCCGAGCAGCGCGAGCATGGTGGCGACCGCCCCGGGCAGGAGAGCGGTCCATGCCACCCGGCCGCCGAGCAACAATCGCTGTGACCACCAGAAGAAGAGGGTGCCGATGGCCACCGTGACGAACCCGCGGGCCGGAGACTCACGCCAGGGCGGTGTGATGGCCGACAAGTACAAGACGCCGACCAGCACGCCGAGCCAGACCACGTGCCGCCATTTGGCCCACCAGCGGGCCGGGGGCAGGTCCCAGATCCTTTCGTAGCCGCTCTGCAGCATGGTCCCGAAGGACAGCCCGAACACGGTGAGCACGGCGAGGCCGAATGCCGTCGTGGTCCGCCATGCCTGGCCGGGCAGCGCGAACAGCCGGTCGAGTTCCGCCCTGGCGGCCGGCGACACACCGAGCCCGTCCCCCAGCCATTGCGCGAAGCCCTGTCCGGTGGCGGTGTCCGCTGCAGATACGACGATCAGTAGCGGTACCAGCGTCAGGAACCCCAGTGCCGAGAACCCCAGGGAGCGCTGCCACAGTTCGACGTCCTGGATGCGCCCCCAGTGGTGTCCGGCCCGCACACGGCGTATCGCGCTGCGCATCCGTCCGACGGGCGACAGCCGACCGGGCCCGCCCGACCCGGTCATATCGCCGGGTCACGCCCGGACGGGTCGTGGCGACCGCTGTTCCGTGACCGGGAGCGATGGGCCGGGGGTGAAGTGACGAGCATGGCCGCTCCAGGTGTCGCTCCCACGATAGAACTCTCCTGTCGGGGAATCCATCGGCACGGCCTTCGCCCTGGTCGAGCAGGTCAGGGCGGTCAATCCTGCGGTGTCACCACGGTGAAGAGCGCCCCCTCGGGATCGGCGAGGACGATCGACCTGCTCACGCTGGACGTCTGTACGGGTGATGCGGTCCTGCCGCCCAGCCGGATCGCGGCCTCGACCACCGCCTCCAGGTCGGGCACGCGGAAGTGGACGTGCCATCGGGGACGGACCTCGGGGTCCGGTGCCTCTTCGAGCGCGCCGCCGCTGATGCGGGCCACGGTGTCGTGGCCGTGGCGCAGGACGACGTGGGCGTGCTCGTAGGAGACCGCGCAGCAGCCGGGACGCGAACCGGCCCAGTCGAGGACCTCCCCGTAGAAGATGGCGGCCGCGAACGCGTCCCGCGTCCGCAGTTCCAGCCAGGCGGGTGCACTCCCGCGGCCGACCGACCAGTCGGGTACGACCTCGCCCTGCCAGAAGCCGAAAACGGCCCCGGCGGGGTCCGCCGCCAGGGCGATGCGGCCGGTGCCGAAGGCCACGGGTCCGACCGCCATGGTGGCGCCGCGTTCGAGGATCCGGGAGGCGGTCACGTCGGCGTCCTCGACCGCGAAGTACGGCGTCCACAGCACCGGCGCGCCGGCGCTCCCGGCGAGTGCGCCGATGCCCGCCACGGGCGCCCCGTCGCGGAAGGCGACCATGATGCCCCCGCCGAGGTGGGTGGGGCGGAAGTCCCAGCCGAGCACCCCGGCGTAGAACCGCTGTGTGGATTCGAGATCCCGGGCCAGCAGGCTGACCCAGCACGGGGAACCGAAGATCTCGTGGCTCGAAGTCGACACAGCTGTCAGCCTCATTTGCCGTTGGCGGGGGACGGGACCCTTCCACCGTAGACCGGGCGGCGGCGCTGGGCCGCGAGGCGCGGTTCGAACCGGGCGATGTCCCTCTTCGGCCGTGTGGCGGGCCCCGGGCTGCCCGCTCCGGTGTTTGGCCGACGGCAGGGCGGGCAGCCGCGTGAACACGTAGGGCCCCACGACGGAGGTCCGGCGTGTCGCGGTGCGTCCGTGACCGGTCGGTCGGGAACGCGACGCGACGGGTCACACCTACCGGGAGGAGTTGTTTCGCGTGACCGAGCATGTGTGGAGCTTCCGGCCGGCATCGGGCCACCTGACCTGGGCCGATCTCACCGGGTACAAGGTCGAGGCGACCGACGGTCACATCGGGAAGGTCGACAAGCACTCCTACGACGTGGGTGATGCCTACCTGGTCGTCGACACCGGTGTGTGGATCTTCGGCAAGGAGGTGCTCCTCCCCGCGAGCACCGTGTCCCGGATCGACCTGGAGGAGGAGAAGGTCTACGTGAACGCCGACAAGGACCGGATCAAGAACGCCCCCGAGTTCCACCGGGAGAAGCACCTCCAGGACCCCGGCTACCGCGAGGAAGTAGGCAGCTACTACGGCATCACGTGGCTGCCCGGCGAAGGCCCGGTGGGCAGCCACCGCGGATGAGTAACGCGCCCTCGACGCGCCGGGATTTCCCGTCACTGAAAATTGGTGGGCATCGAACCGATAGAAGTGGATTTCGAGGGTAGACGCCTCATAGAAGCCCCGGCGGATCCAACTGTTCCGCCGAATTCCGAAGCGGGAACGAGGAAATCATGATTGTTGTCGGGCTTATTCTACTGCTCGTCGGATTTCTGACCGGGATCTCCATCCTGTGGACCATCGGGATCATCCTGCTCGTGGTCGGTGCGGTGCTGTGGATCTTGGGCTCGGTCGGGCACGCGGTCGGCGGCCGGCGCCACTACTACTAGTCGGTCGGCCCTACGCCGTACGAGCGATGCCGGGGCTCTGACTTCGGCCATCGAAATTCCGGCCGGATGAAAGACGCAGTAAGACGCACGCAGTCCCCATTTCGGTTCGATTCCCCAGGGAGTGATCAGCTGTGTCGGACAAGGAGAAGAGCCGCGCCAAGGCCGAGCAGGCCAAGGGAAAGCTCAAAGAGACAGCAGGGCGCGCGGTGGGCAATGAACGCCTGACCACGGAGGGCCGTGCCGAAAAGGCCAAGGGCGACGCCCGCCAGGCCAAGGAGAAGATGAAGGATGTCTTCAAGCGCTGACGCGCACCAGCCTCTCCGCCGAGGTCCCGCACCCACCACGGGTGCGGGACCTCGGCACGTCCACGGCGGTACCGTCCGTGACGGCGGATGCACGCGACCGCGATACGTGTGAACGTGAGACGGCAAGGTTTCCGCGGGTGCGTGCGGCATCGGGGCGCTCACCTCGAACGCGGCCACCTGTATCGATCTGAACCAGGGAGCGATGGGCGGCGGCGGAATGCGAAGCGTGGGCGTGGAAGAAGAGCTGTTGCTGGTGGACGCTGCCACCGGTGAGCCGCTGGCCGTCTCGGGCGCGGTCCTGGCGGCGGCGGACCACTGCACGGGGGAGTGTTCCAAGGGCGGGGGAGCGAAGGAGCACGTCTTCGAGAAGGAGCTCCAGAGGGAGCAGGTGGAGTTCGGCACCAAGCCCGTGACGGAGATGGGCGAGCTCCGGGAGGAGATCGTCCGGTGGCGTACGGAGGCGGCCCGGCACGCGGCGTCCGCCGGAGCCCTCGTGGCGGCCCTCGGCACGTCACCCCTGCCCGTGCGGCCCTCGCGCAGCGCCGGCCAGCGGTACGAGTGGATCGCCGAGCAGTTCGGTCTGACCGCGCAGGAGCAGCTCACCTGCGGATGCCACGTCCACGTCTCGGTCGAGTCGGACGAGGAGGGCGTGGCCGTCCTGGACAGGATCCGCCCCTGGCTCGCCGTACTGATCGCGATGAGCGCGAATTCCCCCTTTTGGCAGGGCACGGACAGCGGATACGGAAGCTACCGGAGCCGGGTGTGGAACCGGTTGCCCTCGGCCGGGCCGGTGGACGTCTTCGGGTCCGCCGACCGCTACCACGAGCAGGTCCGCACGATGGTGGACACGGGCGTGCTGCACGACGAAAGAATGATCTACTTCGACGCGCGCCTGTCGGCCGTCTACCCCACGGTGGAGATCCGGGTCGCGGACGTGTGCCTGGAGGCGGGGACGACGGTGCTCCTGGCCGCTCTCGTCCGCGCGCTGGTCGAAACGGCCGCCCGGGCCTGGCGGGCCGGGGAGCCGCCCGCCCGGGTCGATACGGGCCTGCTGCGACTGGCCGGCTGGCGGGCCGGGCGGTCAGGGCTGGACGGACCGCTGCTGCATCCCCTGACGATGCGGGAGACCGCTCCCGCCGACGCCGTACGGGCCCTCCAGGAGCACGTCCGCCAGGCGCTCGTCGATCACGGCGACCAGGAACGGGTGAGTGCGGAGATCGCCACCCTGCTGGAACGGGGCAACGGAGCCCGCGTCCAACGCGCGTTGCTGGCCGAGCGAGGTGATCTTGCCGGCGTGGTCCTGGGCTGCGCCGACACGACGACGGCCGCACCCGCTTTCTGAGGCCGTCCGCCGCTCAGTCGGCTGCGGTGTAGCGAACGCGCGCCCAGAGGGGGAGGACGAACCAGCACAGGAGGTACCAGGCCAGTACTCCCGCGACCAGCCACGGCACGACGGCGTCGTCGGTGGCCACCCGCAACACCAGGAGCAGGGCGGACGTGCAGGTGGCCAGGAGCAGGATGAGTCCGGTGAAGGTCAGCCGAGAGGCCCATGCGACCGCCTCGGGTTTGATCTGGCGGCCCGAGACGATGCGGTGGAAGGAGACCGGGCCGATCAGCGCCCCCGTCGCCAGTGCGCCCAGCACCACGGTCACGATGTAGATCACCTTGTCGGTCTGGGGCAGGGCCTGGAAGTGCGGGGTGAAGGCGACGGTCAGCAGGAAGCCGAAGAGGATCTGCACGCCCGTCTGCGCAACGCGGATCTCCTGGATGAGCTCCTGCCACTGCCGGTCCGCGCGTTCCTCCGCGCTCTCGCTCCGCCCGTTTCGGGCATCGTGTGCCATGAAGCCTCCTCGTGTCCGTCGGGGCCGTCGTGCATGCGGGGAGACTGCCGTGCGGTCGTGCCGGACTGCCGGCGGACCACGCGTATGCAGCGGCCGACAGGGTAAACGTGCCCGCATGACATGGAGGTACGCACGACGGCGTGGTGAGGCACCGGAGGAATTCGAGGGACCCGAGAACACCGGAAAGTCCGGGGAAGGAGCAGCGGAGGCCGGCGCGCGGCAACGCCGTCCGGCGCACCCGGCGGTCCGGGCGCTGGCCATGGTGATCGCATTCGTCGGGACCGTCCTGTTCGGCGCGGTCCTGGCACGGCTGACGCTCGAACCGTCCGCCGCGTCGGAGGCCCTCGTACACAGCAATGTCCGACCCGGTCATTCGATCGGTGCCTATCTGGACGGGACGTCGACGATCGAGGCGGTGCGCCAGCTGGGCGGGAACCTGCTGCTGGGGCTGCCGTTCGGGGTGCTCCTGCCGGTCCTGCTGCCCCCGGCACGGGGACTGGTGCGGGTCGGCGTGGTGACGGTCGCCCTGATGACCCTGGTGGAGCTCACCCAGGGAGCCCTGATCACCGGACGCGTCTTCGACATCGACGACGTCATCCTCAACACGGCCGGAGCGCTCATCGGGTACGTGTTCATCGGTCTGCGGCTGGGGCGGGCCGTACACCCTCGCCGCAGGCACTGGTGGCACCGCTGAGCCCGGACGGGTCGTGCAGCGGCCCGCCCGCCCGGGATCAGACCTCGCGCCACCGGGCCATCGCCCAGGAGAACGCCCCGAAGAGCATCAGCCCGAGGGCGACCGCGACCAGCAGCCACGGCCCCGCCGGCGTCAGGGCGAAGGACCTCAGGGTGTCGTCGGTGCCCTTCGCCTGTGCCGGGTCGAAGCGCACGGCGGCGTACACGACGAAACCGCCGACCGCCGCGAACAGGGCGCCCCGGGCCAGGCCGCCGGTCACCCCGAGAAAGCCGACGGCCGCGCGCCAACGCGCCGAGACCCCGCCCATGGCGAGGTGCTTGCGGAAGCTGCGCCGCGCCGCCTGCACCGCGATGACCGCGCCCGCGAGGGCGATCCCGAGCCCGGCCGCACCCACCAGCCACTGGCCGGCGGGCAGGTCCAGCGCCCGCGCCGTCACGTCACGGGACTGCTGGTCTCCGGATCGCCCGCCCCCGCCCGCCGCGAACGACAGGACGGAGAAGGCGACCGCGGCGTAGCAGACGGTCCGGCCCGCCGCGGCCAGCCGCTTCACCGGCTCGTTCCCCTCGGGCCCGGCCGCGCCGAACACCGCCTCCGACAGGCGCCACAGCACCATGCCGACGAGCCCGATGCCCACGGCCCAGACGAGGACGCCGCCGAAGGGCTTTCCCACGAGCTCCTCGAGGGCGCCCTGGCGGTCGGCCTCCTTGCCCCCGCCCCCGGGATCACCCGTGGCCACGCGCAGGGCCAGCATTCCGACCAGTGCGTACAGCACCCCGCGGGCCAGCAGCCCGCAGCGCGCCGTGACCTCGCGGCCCCCGCCACCGCGGGACGCGGCCCGGACGCCGCTGCGTGCGCGGCCGTTCCCCATCGGGGTCAGACCTCGCCCCGCCAGGCGCCCGTCTCGGCTCCGCGGGACTCGATGAACTGCTTGAACCGCTTCAGGTCCCCGGCGACCTGGCGCTTGACGAAGCCGAGCTTGTCGGCGGCGCTCTCGGCCAACCCCTCGGGCACCCAGTTCATGTGCAGGACGACCTTGGTGGTGGTCGCGTCGATCGGCTGGAAGGTCACCAACCCGGCCTGGCGCGTCTCCCCGCCCACCGTCATCCACGCGACGCGGCGGTCCGGGAACTGCTCGGTGATCTGCGCGTCGAACTCACGCCGCACGCCGTTCACGTTCGTCACCCAGTGGGTGAGCGTGTCCGTGCGCTGTTCGATGCGTTCGACCCCCTCCATGAAAGCGGGGAACTCCTCGAACTGCGTCCACTGGTTGTAAGCCGTCCGTGCCGGAACGTTGACCTCGACGTACTCCTCGACGTGCGACATGCGTACCCCTTCCGTGTCGTCGGCGGCCCCGCCCCGCGTCCCGCGATGCCGGTCACCGCCGCCAGGACCCTGTAGGACCGCGGCCGCACGCGGTGCCCGGGGGGAGGGGGCACCGGCGTGCGGCCGCGGATCTCGGCGGGTCGCCGCCCCGCTCGAAACGGCGACCCGCCGACATCTACGCGTCTGGCCCCGAATCGGGGGCTCAAACAGGACCGGGGGAAAGAATTCGTGCCGTGCCGCCCCGGCCTGCTCGCCCGCGCCCGCCGCATGGTCGGGCCACCGCTCCGCAGACGCCTACCGGTGCCGGGCCAGGCTGTGGAGCAGGACGAGGAGGGCGAACGCGATGACGGCCAGATGGAGCCAGGCGGGGCCGGGCGCCGGGGTCAGGGCCAGGGAGTCGAGCGCGTGGGATGTCATACCGCGCGCCTGCCCCCGTCACGCGCAACGAAGCGGGTACGGGGACGAGTACGCGGGGGCGGCCCGGCCCGGCGGCACGGGCGGCCCCGCGCGGCCCGGCCGGGTCACAGCCCCGTGGACCTGCCCGAGGTCAGCCGTGACGCCTCGATCTCGGCCCAGACGGCCTTGCCGTGCTCATGGGTGTGCGTGCCCCAGCGATCGGAGACGCGCTCCACGATGTAGAGGCCGTGGCCGCCCGGCAGGGCACGCTGCGGGGACGGGTGGCGGCGGGGCGGCGTCGTCGTGCCGTCGAAGACCTCGATCCGCAGGACCTCACCGGCCGAGAGCGCGAGCTCGATGCAACCCCCCGCATGCAGTGACGCGTTGGTCAGCAGCTCGGACACCAGGAGCAAGGCGTCCTCGGACGTCTCGGTCCCGCTCCAGCCCCAGTCGAGCAGGGCCTGGCGCGTGAAGTCGCGGCCCTTGGCCACGGGCCCGCGTACGCCCGCCAGGGCGAGCCGACGGCGCTGCCCCGCGACGGAAAACCCGGCAGGCCTACGATCGCCGGTTTCCGGCCCGATCGTTTCCACTGTGGTCTTTCACCCCCACCGTTGACATTGGTCTCTGTTCGCGGGAACGAACAGGCCCCGTGGGGCCGAGGACACCCGAGTACGCGAGTGACAGTCTAAGGGGACCGCCGGTCGCTCAGAAGATTGTCATGTGCAGTCTCAGAGTGAAGCCGCCGTCCGAGGCGCGGATCTCCACCAAGTCGCACAGCTGGTGGATCATCCACAGGCCCCGGCCGCCGTCGACCGACGCCAGGGAGGGGCGGCGGCGGCCCGCCAACGGGTCGGCGAGGTGACCGCCGTCGCGGATCTCCGCCACGACCTCGGCACCCGCACCCGTACCGGATCCGGCGGTGCTCCACAGCCGGAGCGCGCCGCTCCCGCCCCCGTGGGCGAGGGAGTTGGCGGCGGCCTCGCCGACCGCCAGGACGAGGTCGCCGCGCCGCGCCGCGCTCAGGGCCGCGCCCCGGGCGAAGGCCTCGGCGTACGCACGCACCTCGCCCAGCTGCCCGCGGGTGTAGGCGAGCCAGGGCGCAGCGCCGTCGGGCTCGGGCAGGGGGTCGTCGCAGTCGGCGCAGACCGACGCGGCGTCCGCGTAGTCCGGGCTCGTCAGGGTCGTGCCGTCCTCCAGCAGCGTGGGATGCGTACGCCGGGCATCGGACACCACGGCGGCCGGCAGGCCGAGGACGTCGTACGGGCACAGGACGGCGGCCTGCCGCCCCGCGAAGGCGGTGTTGATGAGCGCCTCGTGACGCGTGGCCTCCAGCACCTCGGCCCGCGAGCGACCGGGCCAGATCGGCTCGCCCACGATCCGGGCCGGCCGGCCCGCGTGCAGGTCGGCGAACTCCTGCAGGGCGGCCAGGATGCGGCCGGGATTGCGGCCCAGGTGCGTCATGTCCGTCCAGGTGACCCCGGTCGCGGCGGTGCCGAGGTCTTCGCGCAGGGCGTCCAGCCGCGGGCCGGGCACGGCCACGAGCACCGGCTCGTCGGCCGCGAGGGCGGCCCGTACGAACCCGCCCACGCCTGCCAGGTAGTCCGCCTCACCCCGGTAGAAGAGGGCGGGGTGGACGAAGGCCCCGGAGGCGCCGGACGCAGGAAGACGGATCATGCTGCGACCTCCAGCGCGGCGCATTCGTCCGGGAACATCTCCACGAGCTTGCGGAGCGAGTATGGCGGGTGGTGGAGCAGCAGGCGACGCCCCTGGCCGGTAACGGTGGCGTTGGCCTGCACCAGGGCGGCCACTGCGGCCGTGTCCAGGAAGGGCACGGCGGAGAGGTCGAGATGGACGACCGGGCCGGGGATCCGGGTGACGACGCCGAGCGCCGCGCCCAGGATCGCCCGGGTGTCGAGGTCGCAGCTGCCGCTCAGCAGGGCACCGGGGCGGTCGCGCAACGGCCGGGCGGTCAGCGTCGCCGCCGTACCCGTCGAGGCGTTGGCGCTCCGCACGACCGCGTCCGCCCACGTCCCGTCGTCGTAGAGCGCCTGCGCGCCGACGGGCGGGACGAGGGGGACGGGCGGGACGGATCCGTCGTTCCGGTGGGGTGAGGGCATGCCCGCTGCCTACACCGAGAGCATTCCGGCGCGCAGCCGGGCCAGGGTCCGCGACAGCAGGCGCGAGACCTGCATCTGTGAGATGCCCAGTTCCGCGCCGATCTCCGCCTGCGTCCTGTCCTCGCCGAAGCGCAGCCGCAGGATCGTCCGGTCACGTTCGTCCAGTTGCTCCAGCAGGGGCGCCAGGGTGTGGAACTCCTCGAAGAGCTCCATGGCGGGATCGACCTCACCGAGCCGGTCCGCCAGCGGACGCGTCGTCCGGCTCGTCGTCGTCGACGGCTCGTCGCCCTCGGCGCAGGTGTCCAGGGAACCGCTCGTGTAGCCGTTCGCGGCGACCAGCCCTTCGACGACCTGTTCCTCGGTCAGTTCGAGGTGCTGGGCGACCTCCTTGACCGTGGGGGACCGCCCCAGCAGCTCGGTCAGGGCCTCCTGGGCCCTGGCGAGCTCCGTACGCCGTTCCTGCAAACGGCGCGGGACGTGCACCGCCCAGGTGGTGTCACGGAAGTAGCGCTTGATCTCGCCGGTGATGTAGGGGAGGGCCAGGGTGGAGAACTCGACCTCGCGTTCGGGCTCGTAGCGGTCGATGGCCTTGATGAGACCGATGGTCCCCACCTGGATGATGTCGTCCATGTCCAGACCCCCGCCCAACACGCGGGAGCGGAAGCGCCGCGCGGCGAACTGAACCAGCGACAGGTTCATCTCGATCAGGGTGTTGCGGGCGTACTGGTACTCGCGCGTGCCCTCTTCCAGGGCGCCGAGCTGCAAGAAGAAGAGCTTCGACAGCTCGCGCGCGTCGGCGGGCGCCATCTCCCGGGCGTTCTGCACCTCCGGCAGTTCCACGTCCTGCCGTGGGGCCTCCACGGCGCCGGGCACAGCGGGCGTCAGGTACGCGTCTGTTGCACGAATGGGGCCTGCGACGGTGGCCGAGCGAGACATGGTGGCCGTTCCCTCCCGATTGACTGACGGCTGCTGGGGCGCTTGTGCCCGCACTTCACGCCCTTACACGCCCCTCGCGAACAATCTTTCTCCGCGGCTGCCGCCGAAGAGGTGGCGCCGACCTCCGGATGCGAGTGCCGCGGGGCTCGGCACCCTCGATCGGCCGGCGAGCAGGCATACTCCCTTGCGGAAGCCGTACAGGTGACGATCCGGGGAGGCGGACATGACCGGAGCAGGGGACGCGAACCACCAAGGCGTCGTCGGGGACAGCTACCTGGCCGGAGCCGGGTGGGTGGTGGCGGCGCACGGGGAGCTCGACCAGGACACGCTGGCCCCGCTCCAGGAGGCGCTCGCCTCTGCCGCGGACCAGCACGGGCTGGTGGTCCTGGACGCGGGCTCCATCACCTTCGGAGACTCCTCGTTCCTGAACCTGCTGCTGCGGATGCACCACCTCACTACGCTGCGCATCGCCGCCCCGGGCGAGCAACTCCGCCGTCTCTTCGCCCTGACGGGCGCCGATACGGTCCTCTCCCTCCACCCGAGCGTCGAGGACGCCGTCGGCGGGTCGTGACCGGCCGGGCCGCCGTCCCCCACCGTCTCCGTGACCGGGTGATCAGGTGTGCTTCCGTCGACGATAACCTTCATCACCGGTCGTGCGGCGATCGCGGATCCCCATCACGTCCTGTCCACCGTGCCGGCACGGTCGTTGTCTAAAGTGAGGTTGGCGGATGGCTGAGCGGGCGGGCACCGAGGCGCCGGGCGGGTCACCGGAGTTCCCCGGCGAGGACGGGATCGGCGAATCGGAACTGCGCCAACTCCTGGCCGGCCTGACGGCCGTACGGGACGGGGACTTCCGTACCCGGCTGCCCGATACGGCGGACGGGCTGCTCGGCGAGATCGCCACCGTGTTCAACGGGATGGCCGACCAACTGTCGCTGTTCACGTCCGAGGTGACCCGCGTGGCCCGCGAGGTGGGCACCGAGGGAACGCTCGGCGGCCAGGCGGACGTACCGGGAGTCGGGGGCGCCTGGCTGGACCTCACGGATTCGGTCAACTTCATGGCCGGAAACCTCACGGCCCAGGTGCGCTCCATCGCCCAGGTCGCCACGGCCGTGGCCGAGGGCGACCTCTCGCAGAAGATCAACGTCACCGCGCGCGGGGAGATCCTGGAGCTGAAGGAGACCATCAACACGATGGTCGACCAGCTGTCCGCCTTCGCCGGAGAGGTCACCCGGGTCGCCCGGGAGGTCGGCACCGAGGGTCGGCTCGGCGGTCAGGCGGACGTCAAGGACGTGTCCGGCACCTGGAAGGACCTCACCGAGTCGGTCAACGTCATGGCCGACAACCTGACCGCCCAGGTGCGCTCGATCGCCGAGGTCACCACCGCGGTGGCCCAGGGCGATCTGACGCAGAAGATCCGGGTGGACGCGCGGGGCGAGATCCTGGAGCTGAAGACCACCATCAACACGATGGTCGACCAGCTCTCCGCGTTCGCCGACGAGGTGACCCGGGTGGCCCGCGAGGTCGGCACCGAGGGCAACCTGGGTGGCCAGGCCACGGTCCGCGGGGTCTCCGGCACGTGGAAGGACCTCACCGACAACGTCAACGTCATGGCGTCCAACCTGACGGGCCAGGTACGTTCCATCGCCCAGGTGGCCACCGCCGTCGCCCGCGGCGACCTCTCTCAGAAGATCATGGTGGAGGCGAAGGGCGAGGTCGCCGCGCTGGCCGGCGTCATCAACACGATGGTCGACACGCTGTCCGCGTTCGCCGACGAGGTGACCCGGGTGGCCCGGGAGGTCGGCACCGAGGGCCGGCTCGGCGGCCAGGCACAGGTTCCCCACGTCGCGGGCACGTGGAAGGACCTCACCGACAACGTCAACTCCATGGCGAACAACCTCACCGGCCAGGTCCGCAACATCGCGCTCGTCACGACGGCCGTCGCCAACGGCGACCTGTCCAAGAAGATCGACGTGGACGCGCGGGGCGAGATCCTCGAGCTGAAGACCACCATCAACACGATGGTCGACCAGCTGTCCTCCTTCGCCGCCGAGGTCACCCGCGTCGCCCGCGAGGTCGGCAGCGAGGGCCGGCTCGGCGGCCAGGCCGAGGTCGAGGGCGTCTCCGGCACGTGGAAGCGGCTGACCGAGAACGTCAACGAGCTCGCCGGCAACCTCACCCGCCAGGTCCGGGCCATCGCCGAGGTCGCCAGCGCGGTCGCCGAGGGCGACCTGACCCGCTCGATCACCGTCGACGCCTCGGGCGAGGTCGCCGAGCTCAAGGACAACATCAACTCCATGGTCGGTTCGCTGCGGGAGAGCACCCGGGCCAACCAGGAGCAGGACTGGCTCAAGTCCAACCTGGCCCGGATCTCCGGCCTGATGCAGGGCCACCGGGACCTCGCCGCCGTCGCGGAACTCGTCATGGACGAACTGACGCCGCTCGTCGCCGCCCAGTACGGGGCCTTCTACCTCGCCGAGGACGGCCCCGCCGGCCCCCTGCTCATCCTGGTCGGCTCCTACGGCCGCCCCGCGGGCACCGGCGAGGGCACCGGCTTCGCCCTCGGGGAGTCCCTCGTGGGGCAGGCCGCGCGCAGCCACCGGATCATCGCCACCGACCAGGTCCCCGCCGGCTACGTCATCTCCTCGGGGCTCGGCCACACCACCCCGGGCAGCCTGATCATCCTGCCCATCGTCGTGGAGGACCAGGTCCTCGGGGTGATCGAGCTCGCCTCCTTCTCCGCCTTCACCCCCGTGCACCGGGACTTCCTCGGCCAGTTGATGGAGACCATCGGGGTCAACCTCAACACCATCGTCGCCAACGCCCGTACCGACGAACTCCTGGAGGAGTCCCAGCGGCTGACCGGGGAGCTCCAGGCACGTTCCGAGGAACTCCAGGTCCAGCAGGTGGAACTGCAGCGCTCCAACGCCGAGCTGGAGGAGAAGGCGGCCCTCCTCGCCAGCCAGAACAGCGACATCGAGGCCAAGAACCTGGAGATCGAACAGGCCCGGCAGGAACTGGAGGACCGCGCCCGGCAGCTGTCGCGCGCCTCCACCTACAAGTCCGAGTTCCTGGCCAACATGAGCCACGAGCTGCGGACCCCGCTCAACAGCCTCCTCATCCTCGCCCAGCTGCTCGCCCAGAACCCGACCCGCAACCTCTCCCCGAAGCAGGTCGAGTACGCGGGCATCATCCACTCGGCGGGCTCGGACCTGTTGCAGCTGATCAACGACATCCTCGACCTCTCGAAGGTCGAGGCGGGGAAGATGGACGTCAACCCCGAGCGGGTGGACCTGCCGCAGCTGCTGGAGTACGTCGACGCCACCTTCCGCCCGCTGACCACGCAGAAGAGCCTCGACTTCACCGTCACCACCGCCCCCGACGCCCCGGCCGACCTGCTCACCGACGACGCGCGCCTGCGCCAGATCCTGCGCAACCTGCTCTCCAACGCGGTCAAGTTCACCGAGCGCGGCGGCGTCGAGCTGCGGATCGAACCCGCGGCGCCGGCCGAGGTTCCCTCCGGGCTCCCCGGCCGCGCGCCCCTGCTCGCCTTCCGGGTGCGGGACACGGGCATCGGCATCCCGGAGCAGCAGTTGGAGTCCGTCTTCGGCGCCTTCCAACAGGCCGACGGCACCACCAGCCGCAAGTACGGCGGCACCGGGCTCGGGCTCTCCATCAGCCGCGAGATCGCCCAACTCCTCGGTGGTGCCGTCATCGCGGAGAGCACACCGGGCCAGGGCAGCACCTTCACCCTCTACCTGCCGGTCAGCCGGGCGGACTACGAGGAGGAACCCCTCCCCGAGGACGCCGCGGCGGCCCGGCACGCTGCCGCCGCCGGACGTCCCGTACCGGCCGGCGCCGTCGGCGCGACCGCTCCGGTACCGCAGCAGCGGCGGCCCCGCCGTCTTCTGGTGATCGAGGAGCGTCCCCGAGGCCTGCTCTCCCTCGTCGCCGAGAGCGCCGACCGGGACCTCACCCCCGACCACCTGCCGCCGGCGGGCCAGCGCGAGGGCGTCCAGGTGGTCAACGCCACGAGCTCGCGGGAAGCCGCCGCCGCCCTGGCCTCGCACTCCTTCCACTGCGTCGTCCTCGAACTCGACATGCCCGGCGGCGAGGCCCTGCGCTTCCTCGACGCGCTCGACGGAGACCCGGCGCTCTCCTCCCTCCCGGTCCTCGCGCACAACAACCCCCGCCTGAAGACAGGGCAGGACCGGGCGCTGCGGGACCGGGCCGCGTCGCGCCGGCTGGAACTGCTGTCGAGCCTGGACGAGCTCCGAGAACGCATCGTGCTGCACCTGTCCGCAGAGCGGCCGGGGGACGTGCTGCCCCTCGTCCACGAGGAGGCGCAGGACCGGCAGAACGCCCATCCCGTCGACGACGACCTGGCCGGCCGCACCGTCCTCGTCGTCGACGACGACGCGCGCAACCTGTTCGCGCTCAGCGGGGTGCTGGAACTGCACGGTGTTCGCGTCCTCCACGCGGAGGACGGCCGCAAGGGGATCGACACCCTCATCCGCAACGAGGGCGTCGACCTGATCCTGATGGACGTGATGATGCCGGAACTGGACGGCTACGCGGCGACGGCCGAGATCCGGCGGATGCCCGCCTATGCGGGGCTGCCCATCATCGCGGTCACCGCCAAGGCGATGCCGGGCGACCGCGAGAAGAGTCTCGCCGCCGGAGCCAGCGACTACGTGACCAAGCCGGTCGACGCCGACGACCTCATCGCCCGCGTCCGGCATTGGCTCACCGGATGACCCCCGGCACACGGCGCCACGACGACGCCCGCCCGCCGGGAACGGGCGCGGGAACGGTCCCGGTCACGGCTGCGGGAACGGCTGCGGGAACGGCCCCCGGAACGGCCGCCGAGGAGCCGTCCTCGAACCCGGCCCCGCACCCTGCGCCGACACCCCTGGGGCGCCTGGTCGCCACCGTCGAACGGCTCCGCCGCGAGGTGCGGGCGGCGCACGCTGCTGCGGACGGCAGGGCCCTGATCGAGCTGGCCAAGGGCATCCTGATCGGACAGCTGAGCTGCACCCCCGCCGCGGCGGCCCGCCAGCTCGACGACCTGTCCCGCGAGACCGGGCTGTCCGCGCTCGAACTCGCCGCCGACATCGTCAACCAGGCTTCCCGCGACCACGTCAGCGAGGTCGCCGCGGCGTTCGCCCGGCGCACCGGCGCGCCGGAACCGGCCGAGGCCACCACGGTCTCCGTGCGGCTCCGCACGGCCGAAAGCGGGGTACTGGCCGCCGCCGACGACACCCAGGCGGTGGCCGAGTCCCTCCTGACAAACGCCCTCGGACCGCTGGGCGCGGACGCCGTCGCCGTCTGGAGCGCGGCACCCGACGGCTCCCTGGCCCTCGCCGGCCACGCCGGGTTCCCGCCCGGGGAAGCCGCGCGCTGGCGCCACGTACCCCCGGGCGTCTCCACCGTCGCCCGCCTCGCACTGCACGAGCGCCGACTGGTCACCCTCACCCGGCTCCAGCAGAACGGACCTCCCTCGATCGGCCAACTCCAGCGGCCCGACGGCGGGCGGATGGCCGTACCGGCCGGGACCGGCGGACGGATCCACGGCGTCCTCGAAATCTGCTGGCCGCAGCCCCTGGCGCCGCAGCCCCCGCAGATCGAGCGTCAGGTCGAGGCCCTCGCCGAACTGTGCGCCCGCACCATGGACGCCGCGCCCACCGGCGATCCCGGCACGCTCGACGCGGTGCTCCCGGACGTCGCGGAGCTCATCGACCTCTCCGAAGGCCTGCACGACCCCGCCGTGGTCCTCACCCCGGTACTCGACCACGAGGGCCGGCTGATCGACTTCCGCATCCGCCACGCCAGCAGCCGGTTCGTCGATCCCGCCGGGCGGCCGCGCGGCGACGTGAACGGCGCGCTGCTGCTGGAGGCCTATCCGATGGCCGGGGGCGAGAGCGGGCTCTTCGACATCGTCGAGCACGTGCACGCGACGGGCGAGCCCTTCCGCGCCGAACGCATGAGCCTGACCGCGCTCGTCGACCAGATCCCCCTCACCTCGGTCGCGGACATCAGCGTCAGCCGCCACGGGGCAGCCGTCCTGCTGATCTGGCGCGTCGAGGACGAAACGGCACGATTGGCCGACCTCCTCCAGCACGCCCAGCGCCTGGGCCGGATCGGCGGCTTCGAGGAGAACCTCGTCACCGGCGGGATCACCTGGAACGCGCAGCTCTACGCGCTGCACGGACTGCCGACCACCGCCGCGCCCGTGCGGCTGCGGGAACTGCCCGGCTACGCCCACCCCGACGACTCCGCCGCCCTGGACCGCTTCCTGCGGGCCGTGCTGCGCTACCGCCGTCCGTCCTCCGTCAACCTGCGCCTGCGCAGGCCGGACGGCATCACCCGGCACATCCGCGTCGTCGCCGAGCCCGTCCTCGACGCCGACCAGCGGCTCCACGCCGTCCGCGGCGCCTACCAGGACATCTCCGCACAGCACTGGACCGAGGTCGCCCTGGCCGCGACCCGGGACCAACTCGCCCACACCGAGGCCGAATCCGCCGAACGCAACCGCCTCGCCCTACAGCTCCAGCACGCGATCATGCCCCCCACCCCGCCGGCCGTCGAAGCACCCGGACTGCGCGTCGCCGTCCGCTACCGGCCGGCGGAGACCGAGTCCCTCGTCGGCGGCGACTGGTACGACACCGTGGTCCTGCCCTCCGGACTGGTCCTGCTCTCCGTGGGCGACGTCGCCGGACACGGCATCGAGGCGGCCACCGGCATGGTCGTCCTCCGCAACGCGCTCCGCGGCCTCGCCGTGACCGGAGCGGGCCCCGCCCAGTTGCTGTCCTGGCTCAACACGGTCACCCACCACCTCGCCAAGCACGTAACGGCCACCGCGGTCTGCGGGATCTTCGACCCCCGAACCAGGGTGCTGCGATGGGCACGAGCCGGGCATCTGCCTCCCGTACTCGTCCGCGGCGGCGAGGCCGAAGCCTTCCCGCTCATCGGAGGCCTGCTCCTCGGCGCGCTCCCCGAAGTGACCTACGCCGAGCGGGAGGTACTGCTCGAACCGGACGACACCCTGCTGATGTACACGGACGGGCTGGTGGAGCGGCGGGACTCCTCGGTGCAGGACTCGCTCGGCCACCTCATGAACGCGGCGGCCGCCGGCGCCGGAGACCTGGACCGGCAGTTGGACCGCCTGCTCGCCGAGAGCCGGTCCGACACGGACGACGACACCTGCGTCATCGGAATCCAGGTCGGCTGAATCGCGACCCGGAGCCTGGACCTCCGCCACGACGCCGGCCGCTGGACCGCGGACGGTGCGCACCACCCCGACCCGGTGACGGGTGCTAGCGTGCGGGCATGCGCGCTCCCCTCGGGTCCTTCGACAACGCGGTGCCGGCTCCGGACTGCCTCGCGGAACTCACCGCGCCCGTCGCCGAAGCGGTCCGCGGCTGGGCCGGAGACGTGCCCGCCGACCAGATCGTCTACGTGGACACCGACCCCGCGATCGCCGACACCGGTGCCTTCGTCGCCCACTACGGGCCGGAGCTCCTCGACCGGTCGGCGAACTGCGTGGTCGTCGCCGCCAAGCGCGGCGGCGCGGTCACCCTTGCCGCCTGCCTCGTGCCCTCCGCCGGCCGGGTCGACGTCAACGGCGCCGTCCGGCGCCATCTGGGCGCGCGCAAGGTGTCGTTCGCGCCGATGGAGACGGCCGTGGAGCTGACGGGCATGGAGTACGGGGGCATCACCCCGCTCGGCCTGCCGGAGGGATGGCCGCTCCTGGTGGACGCGGCGGTCGCCGACATGTCGTACGTACTCGTCGGCAGCGGACGTCGACGCGGCAAGCTGATCGCCCCCGGGAAGCTGTTCGCGCAGATCCCCGGGGCCGAACTGATCGAGGGCCTCGCGCTCCTCTGATGCTCAGGCGATCCCCACGGTGTACGCGGCGCGGTAGCCGTCCCCGTCGGGAACGAGGGCCAGCGTCATCGCGGCCCCGGAAGCGCGGTAGCGGCTGTCGCGGGCGTTGGGGTGCTGCGGCGCGCGGCGCTCCGCGTACGGCGGGCGCGCGTACACCCGCACCAGGAGGTCCTCGGGGAAGAAGAACTGCGAGGTCGTCTCGGTGCGGCGGTCGGGACGCACTTTGAAGTGGATGTGCGGCGCCAGCCCCGCGTACCAGCCGGGCACGATCGTGCGGAACGTACTGCGGCCGGCTCCGTCCGTGACCTGCGTACCCCGCAGGAAGGTGGCTCCGCCGGTGGAGTAGGCGCCCGAGGCGTCGGCGTGCCAGATGTCGACCGCGGCGTCCGTGACCGGCCGACAGCCCGCCGAGGCCCGTACCACGGTGAGGTCCAGCCGGAACGGCACGCCCTTGCGGCCCTCGGTGATGTCGGAGCGGACCCGGTCCAGGTCCAGGTAGTACGGGCCGGCGCCGGCCTCCACGGCGAGGACGCAGGCCGGGCTGCTGCCACCGGGGGAGGGCGCGGGGGACGGTGACGCGGACGGCTGCCCTGCAGCTCCCCGCGTCCCGGTCGGGCCGGAGCAGGCCGCCGCGAGGGCCGCGGCCCCGGCCGATCCGGCGGCCAGCAGGAGGGTACGGCGGCTGGTCGGGGAACTGCCGTTCTCGGTCATGCGAACCTCTCCCGCGCGCTGCGCGACCGACGCACGGGCGCACGGGTGCACGGGCGCACGACGGCCACCGATCGCGCCCACCGTGCCGGACGGAAGGCGTCCCGGCCACCACCGACACACCCGGCCGGGCAGACCGCACCGCCGTGGGGGATCGGAGCGGGAACGAGGACAAGATCTGACCTCGTTCACGCCTACGGTGGTGGTGTCACGAGGAGCGACAGGAGAGGGAGAGGCCGATGGACCAGTTCGCCCCCGAGGGGTACACCAGCGTCGCGCCGTGGGTCGTCACCGACGACACGGGCGCGCTGCTCGACTTCATCACCGCGGCGTTCGAAGGCGAGGAGATCGCCCGGGTCGCGGTCGCGGACGGCAGCATCGGCCACGGAGAGATCCGGGTCGGCGACACGGTCGTGCTGGCCTTCGACCGGCGGCCCGACTGGCCGGTGACGCCCTCCATGCTGCGGATCTACGTGCGCGACGCGGACGCCGCCATGGCCGCAGCCGTCGCCCACGGAGCGCGCGTGGTCACCGAGGCCGCCGACAGCGCGTGGGGAGACCGCGGGGGCCGGGTGAGGGACCCGTTCGGCAACATCTGGTGGGTGATGAGCCGGGTCGAGGAGGTCGCACCGGACGAGGCCTGGCGGCGCATGTCCGAGCCGAAGTACGCCGCAGCCATGCGCACGGCCCAACAGACCCTGGACGCCGAACTCAGCGGCCGCCCCACCGGCGTGGCCAGCACCCCGCGGCGCCCGACCGGCTAGGAGGCCCAGTACGCGGCCCGCACCTCCCCCTCCGCGAAGTCCCGGCGCGGCAGACGCAGGCCGAGGGACTCCTCCAAGGCGTGGAAGTACAGCTCGAACGTGCTAGTCAGTTCGGGGTGGTCCAGCTCTGCACGACGCACGGCACGGTTGAGGAAGTCCAGCTCGCCGCCCCTCAGGTAGGGGGCACGGCCGCGCTCGTACCAGATCAGCTCCAGCACGCCCCAGTCGTCGTCGACGCGGCGACCGTCCCTCATGTAGTCGAAGGTGTAGATGGCCTTCGCGGAGGTGGCAGTCAGCCATACGCTCTCCTTGATCCCGAGCGCCGCGTACGCCTCCTTGTCGGCGAAGGACCCGGGCGGCGTGTCGTGGTGGAGCAGGAACGTCCACCCGCCTGCCCGCCCGAAACAGCAGCTCTCCCACTGGCGGTCCCAGTGGGCCCGACCGCTGTCCACGGCCTGCAGGTCCTTCAGGCGCGTACCGGCCGCGACCTGCGCGGGATCGGCCCCGTACAGCAGTGCCAGCCGCTCGGCGTCAATGGTTCGCCCGGGCGCCGAGCGGAAGAAGGCAAGGGTCGTGTACGGGGCCTGCTCACGCCAGGACCCGGCTATCCAGGCGAGCCCCTCCAGCGGGTCGCGGCCGCACGCCTCGACCGTCCCCGTGTCGTCCAGGCCGCCACTGCGGAACCGTCTGCCCCATACCGGATCGATCCGGTCCAGCGCGTCGGCCACCTCCTCGAGGCTGCCGCCGTGCCGACGCATCGCGGCCTCGGCGATCAGGTAAAGCGCCTGTTCGAGGTCGCGGGTGGCAAAGACCTCCTGGTAGGGACCGTGACGGCCGCGCACCGTGCCGTCTTCGTGTAGCAGCAGGCACAGGCCGTCGTCCTCCGTCTCCTCGGCGCGCCCGGCGCACTCCTCCAGCTCGTCGTCCGAGAGCGCCACGGGCGGCAGCCCGACCCCATCGAGCAGGGCGTGTCCGGCGGCCACCCGCTGCCAGGCCTCCGCAAGTGTCCGCTTGGTGATCTCCATGGCGTCAGCATAGGAAGGGTCACTGACAACCGGCCGACCCCCGCAGCCGGCTCGACACCCGGCCGCTCAGGACGCCCGCCCCGTCCTCGGCACCAGGCCTCGATGTTCTGGACCGAAGGCCCCACCCATCCCACTTGATCACGACTCAATACACCTAGGTCCTGTCGTCAAAGTGGCGTCGCGGGCCCGACGGGACTTTGACGACAGGGCCTAGGGGCGGAGCATGTCGGTCATGGGCGACTGGGGCGGGATCAAGCCCGGCAGCAGCCAGGGCTGGAAGAGGCTCAGTACCGCGAGCACGAGGAAGGCGGCCCCGACGACCTGCGAGAAGACGGGGCCCAGCCGCCAGAGCTTCTCCACGAAGATCACCACGGCCACCGCGGCCATGGCCAGGACGTTCATGACGCCCAGCGGGACGAGCACGACCATCAGCCCCCAGCAGCAGCCGACGCAGTACGCCCCGTGGTGCGCCCCGACCCGCAGGTCGCGCGCCCGGGGCCGGAAGCCCGCGTAGTGCACGAGCTGGCCCATCGGGCTCCGGCAGTGCCGTAGGCAGAGGTCCTTCCACGGGCCGAACTGGTACAGCCCGGCGATCAGGAAGGCTCCGGCGCCGATCCAGCGCCCGGCGCCCGGGCGCTCGTCCACCAGGGCCCCGGTCCCGGCGAGGAGCCCGTAGGCGATCAGGCCGAAGGCCGTCCAGGCCAGCAGGTACCCGCCGACGAACTGGGCGGTACGAGCCGCCCGCACGACTCCCGTGGGCGACTGGCGCCCGATCGCCCGCGCCCAGGTGACGGCCACCGGGGCCACCGACGGGAACATCATGGCGATCATCATGACCAGCCACAGCAGCAGGAACAGCGGGACGCCCATGCCCATGGTTCCCGGCTCGACCCCCATGCCACGGGCCTGGTCGACCACGAGCACCCACGCGAGGAGGGCGATCGACGCCATCACGGACCAGGCGAACGCGAGCTGCCGGGCCGACAGCAGGTTCGTCGGACGCAGAGGGGGTGACAGGGCCTTCCGGTCGAGGCGCACACCTCCAGCACATCACGGCGGACCTGCGCGTGCGCGCGGGAACACGTGTACGCGGAAAGCATCCGCTCCGCGTGACCCTGCGGTGGGACAATCGGAGTGGATACCCGTACGACCCGGGCGTGGGCCGGCGATGGTTCCCGGGGGCTTTGCCGTCCTACCGAGACCGACGTCCCGGCACGGTCACGAGGAGGCACGGAGATGTCCGAGACGACGGCGACCGTTCCCCGGTGGCACGCTGCGGGCGACTGGTTCGACACCTGCAAGTGCAACGTGCCCTGCCCCTGCTCGTTCGCACAGCTGCCCACCCACGGAGATTGCGACGGCATCCTGGCCTGGCACATCCGCGAGGGCCGTTACGGTGACGTACGGCTGGACGGCCTGAACGTGCTGATGCTGGCCTCGTTCGTCGGCAACATCTGGGCCGAGCACACGGACGCGTACGCCGCGGTCTTCGTCGACGAGCGCGCCGACGACGCCCAGCGCGAGGCGCTTCAGATGATCTTCGGCGGTCAGGCGGGCAGTTGGCCCGCCGAGATGGTGAGCATGATGGGCGCCGAAATGCGCGGCATGGAGTTCGCCCCCATCGAGGTCGAGGTCGCCGACGACCTCGCGAGCTGGCGGGCCGTGGTACCGGGCCGGGTCGAGGCGAGCGCGGCCGCGCTCACGGGACCGACGACCCCTGAGGGTGCGCGCGTCCAGTCGACCAACCTGCCGGGTGCGGAGACCGGACCGGGCCAGGTCGCGACCTGGGGTCGCTCGACGGTGGACCGCGCCGATGCCCACGGCTTCCTCTGGAGCCGCGAAGGCCGCTCCAGCAAGCACATCACCTTCGACTGGGCCGGACCCGACTAGCCAGGTCGTCTCCTCTTTCGGATGCGCCGCGAGGCGCGGTGCCGGCCTCGAAGCTGCGCGGCGCTGTTGACCCGCGGCCCGGTGGGGCTACCGTTGACGCTGTTGCCAGGGGACGGCGAAGGGGGAGCTTCATGCTGGACGAGGCGATGGTCGCATTGGCGGCTTCGGTCGGTTCGGGCGTCGTGCAGGCCGCCGGAACGGACGCCTGGTCGGCGTTGCGGAACCGGTTGGCCCGGCTGTTCGGCCGCGGGGACCGGCAGCAGGAGACCGTGCAGCTGGAACGCCTGGACCGGACCGCGGCCGAGCTGACGGCGGTCGGACAGGACGGCAACGGGCCGGAGGGGAACGGGAACGAGGAGCGGAGCAGGCACGGCGCGGCCTGGCGGACCCGTACCGAGGACTTGTTGGAGGGGCTGGATCCGGACGCACGGACCGCAGCCGCGGCGGAGCTCCGGGCACTGCTCGACGAGGCCGCACAGGCGGCGCGCCCGGCCGCCGGCGGAGCGGGGTTCACGGGGAACGTGTTCCTCGGCCCGACGGCGGCGCAGTCCGGGCACGGCAACATCCAGGTGAACCGGTTCCACTCCCGCCCGTGAGCGGGGCGGAGCCCGACGGGGGCGACGGCGGGCGCGGTGACGGCCGCCGCGGCGATACCTACCGGGGCCCGACCGGGGTACAGCGCGGCAGCGGGAACCTCCAGGTCAACTTCCACGAGCACCGCGCCGGCATCCTGTCGGCCTGCGCGGTCGCCCTGGTGTGCGTGGCCACCGTGATCGCCGTCCGGGTGGGCGGCGCGGACCCGGACACCGGGGCCGTCACCCCGCCCGCCAAGAGCACGGCCTCGTCCCCGGCACCGCGTCCGGGTTCGGGTACGGGTACGGGTACGGCGGATCCGTCGGTCCTCACCGGGCGGCTGGTCAACCACGACAGCAAGCTGTGCTTGCGGGTCCCCGGCACCGACGACGGCCTCGTCCCCGTGCAGGACACCTGCACCGACGCCGCCGACCGGACCTGGACGCTCGCCCTGCAGGACGGCGGCGGTGACACCCGCACGCTGCGCAACGCGCACAGCGGCCGGTGTCTGGCCGTGACGGGCTCGGAGAACTTCGCCCCGGCCCGTCAGTTCGCCTGCACCGCCGCCCGGAACGACGGGCAGCACTGGGAACTGCAGTGGGGGAGGGGCGACCGGGCCGACCAGTTCGTGCTGCGCAATGCCGTCAACGCCAAGTGCCTGACGGTCCAGGGCCGCGAGGCGGCCCGGCCCGCGGCGCAGACGTCCTGCGGCGACCACTACGACGACCAGTGGTGGCAGCTCGCCCCCTAGGGAACGTCTTGTCGGCGCAGAGGCACTCGAGCCCCTCGAGCCCCTCGAGCCGCGGGCCGAGCAGCGGCGTCGCCTCGGGCACGGGGCTCGGCGGTGCGGGCGTGCGGGCGGACGAGCGTCCGTAGCATCGCCGCGCCCGCCACCACCGCGCACCCGTGCAGCACCACCGCGACGGCGAGGTTCTCGGGCGGGCGTGCGCCGACCGGTTCGGCCCAGGCCACGTACAGGGTGATGGGCAACTTCCATCCGCTCCACGCGAACAGCGAACCCGACCCGACCCAGCCGAACACCAGGGGCAGCAGGCGCGGCAAGCGCGCAGGGCGTGCCCGGGCGATCATTCCGACGGCGGCGGAGGCGGCCAGCGCCCAGAATCCGGAGACCGCCCCCAGCACGTACCAGTCGGCGTTCCGTTCGACCGGGTGCGCGATGCCCGCCGTGCCGCCGGCCGCCCAGTAGAGCCAGAGCAGACCGACCGCCGCACCGACGACGGCCGCCCAGGGCAGGGCCGTGCGCGGGCCCCCGCCGATGCGCCCGGCGAACACGTCCGGCCAGCGGAGCCGCAGGTACGCGGGGACCGCGAGGGTCAGCCCCAGCCCCATCCCCACGAAGCCGAACTGGACCAGTAAGCCCTCCCAGACCGGCATGGCCGGATCGGTTGGATCGGCCGGACTCCCGGCCCCGCCGCCCTGTGTGTCGGCGCCCGTGTCCAGGAGCGCGCCGAGCACGCCGAACGGGAGTATCGAGACGAGGAACCCCGACCCCACCCACGCGCAGAACGCGACCGGCGCCCCCGGTATCCGCATGCCCCACGGCCGCACCAGCGCGAGCGCCAGTGCGATTCCGATCGCGGCCATGCCGACGGTGACGGTGTTGAGCACCACCCACTCCGCCTTGCCGAACCCGTTGCCGACCGGCAGCAGCCCCAAGAGCGAACCCACCACCCAGGACACCTTGATCAGCAGGTACGGCAGCAGCGCCAGTGCCGCCCCGTACGCGGCTCGCCGCCCGACCCGATCCCACCGTTCCACCCGAACTCCCCTTCCACCAGATGGAATCCCATCTTCGAGGTTGGCCCCGAGCGGTCGCATCCCCCGCCTGTCGCACTCGCCTCCCCCGTCCGAGGGAGGCGCCGGGATACCACAGGACCACCGGGTCGGGCCGGGCGAGGACGGCGAGCACGAAAATTTCACAACTCGGGTCGGACCGTGCGCAGTACGCGGCCACGGTGCTCCCGCGGGGTCGCCACCGTCGGCCGCGGCCGGCTCCGGCAGACGGCCGCAGCCCCGGATCCGCGTGCGTGCGCGCGCCCCGGCCCCGCACGGCGGGCTCGGCACGAGGCGTTCCCGTTTGGCGTGAACCCGCCCGGTCGGCGGCGCGGTCGAGGTGGGCCACTCCTCCGGGGCCACCGGGAACGTCCCAGGCCGCGGCGGCCCGGCCCCGTACTGCGGCAGCGAGTTCGATCCCCGCGGCCGGTCCGGGCAGCACGGCCGGGTCCGGCGGGAAATCGTGGTCGCGGGCGGACCGCGCACCGGGCAAGGCCGGGGTGTCGTCCGCGGGGCGGCACGCCTGCCCGCCCCGGGGCCGGTCCGACCGGTCCGTGCCTACGTCATGTGCGGAGCGCCTTTGCTCAATCATGACCGGGGCATGGCAGGAATGTTACGCATCCGTGGGCCTCTTGTGGGTGCGACAGGGCTGGGTCAACCTTTCGTAGGCGATAGCCGGTCGGGCTTCGCATTGTCATGGTCATGCCTAAATCCATGGCTCCGTCAGGTCGCTGCTCCACCCCGCAGCGTCCACCCAGAGGAGGACCCCCCACATGTCCGTGATGCGTCACACCCGCCGGAGGCTCGCCGGCATCAGCGCGACCGCAGTCGCCGCCCTCGCGCTCGGCGCGGCCGCCGCGTTACCCGCCTCGGCGGCCGACACCGGCGTGCAGGGCGTGATCGAGAACGCCGGTGCCGCCGGAACCGTCTCCGGCAGCTACATCGTGACCCTGAAGGACTCCGCCGCCCGCTCCACCGCCGACAGCGGCAAGGCGGTCGCGAAGCGGTACGGAGCGAGGATCGACAAGACCTACAGCGCCGCCCTCAACGGCTACTCCGTCGAGGTCTCCGAGGCCCAGGCGAAGAAGCTCGCCGCCGACCCGGCGGTCAAGTCCGTCGTGCAGAACCGCGTCTTCACCGTCGACGCGACCCAGCCCAACCCGCCGTCGTGGGGCCTGGACCGCATCGACCAGCGCGCGCTCCCGCTCAACCAGAGCTACACCTACCCGGACAAGGCCGGCGAGGGCGTCACCGCCTACATCATCGACACCGGTGTCCGCATCACGCACCAGGACTTCGGCAGCCGCGCCTCCTACGGCTACGACGCCATCGACAACGACAACACCGCCCAGGACGGCCACGGTCACGGCACGCACGTCGCCGGAACCGTCGCGGGCGGCGCGTACGGCGTGGCCAAGAAGGCCAAGATCGTCGGCGTCCGCGTGCTCGACAACAACGGCAGCGGTACGACGGCCCAGGTCGTCGCGGGCATCGACTGGGTGACCCGCAACGCGGTCAAGCCGGCGGTGGCCAACATGTCGCTCGGCGGCGGAGCGGACTCCGCGCTCGACACGGCCGTGCGCAACTCCATCGCCTCCGGCATCACCTACGGCGTCGCCGCGGGCAACGAGTCCACCAACGCCTCGACGAAGTCCCCGGCGCGCGTGGCCGAGGCCATCACGGTCGGCGCCACCACCAACACCGACGCCAAGGCCAGCTACTCCAACTACGGCACCGTCCTCGACATCTTCGCGCCGGGCTCCTCCATCACCTCCTCGTGGGGCACCGGCGACACGGCCACCAACACCATCTCCGGCACCTCGATGGCCACCCCGCACGTGGTCGGCGCGGCGGCGCTGTACCTGGCGCAGAACCCGGCCAGCACGCCCGCCCAGGTCCGCGACGGCCTGGTGGGCGCAGCGACCCCGAACGTGGTGACCAGCCCCGGCACGGGCTCCCCGAACCTGCTGCTCAACGTGGGTGAGGGCGGCACCGTCCCGCCCGGCAAGCGGTTCGAGAACACCGCCGACTACGCGATCAACGACAACGCCACCGTCGATTCGCCCGTCACCGTCGCCGGGGTCGCGGGCAACGCCCCGGCGTCACTGGCCGTCGCAGTCGACATCAAGCACACCTACATCGGTGACCTCAAGGTGGACCTGGTCGCACCCGACGGCACCGTCTACACCCTGCACAACCGCACCGGCGGCAGCGCGGACAACATCATCAAGACCTTCACGGTCAACGCCTCTTCCGAGGTCGCCAACGGGGTGTGGAAGCTCCGCGTGAACGACAACGCGAACGTCGACACCGGCAAGATCGACTCGTGGGCGCTCCAGTTCTGACACCGTGGAACGGCACGTGACTTCTGAGCCGCGATGAACGGGCGGGGGCGACCACAGGGCGGTCGCCCCCGCTGCGTTGCGTTCGGCAAAAAGAAAGGGCAAGGAGGTTACGCACTCCTTGCCACTTTCAAGATATAGCGCACGGGGGGCCTTGCGGCAAGACCCGGGTCGTGGAGCAGAATCTCCGATCGAAGCCAGAACCTGCCGTAATCAGGGATTCGCGAAGTGCGTACGGCCATGCCGACGTACGGGCCCGCGGGACGCGGGGCGGCTGGCGAGACGCAACCTGGGCGAATGGGGGATCTTGATGATTGACGTGATCGTCGTCGGCGGCGGGCCGACCGGTCTGATGCTGGCCTGCGAGTTGAGGCTGCACGGTGTGCACGTGCTCGTGCTGGAGAAGGAGACGGAGCCGACCCCGTACGTCCGCGCACTCGGCCTCCACGTGCGCAGCATCGAGGTGATGGCCCAGCGCGGCCTGCTCGACCGGTTCCTCGCGCACGGCCGGCGCTACGAGGTCGGCGGCTTCTTCGCCGGCCTCGGTACGTCGTGGCCCGAGCGGATGGACACTGCCCACTCGTACGTCCTCGGCATCCCGCAGACGATCACCGATCGCCTGCTGGCCGAGCGCGCCGCCGAGCTCGGCGCCGAGGTCCGGCGCGGCTGCGAACTGGTCGGGCTGAGCCAGGACGAGGACGGGGTGGGCGTCGAGCTGGCCGACGGTACGCGGCTGCGCTCGCGCCACCTCGTCGGCTGCGACGGCGGCCGCAGTACGGTGCGCAAGTTGCTCGGCGTCGGCTTCCCCGGCGAGCCCTCCCGGGTCGAGACGCTGCTGGGCGAGATGGAGTTGACCGCGGAGCCCGAAACGCTGGCCGCCGTGATGGCAGAAGTGCGCAAGACGCAGCTGCGGTTCGGCGCGGCGCCCTTCGGGAACGGGGTGTACCGCGTCGTCGTGCCTGCCGAAGGGTTGGCGCAGGACCGGGCCGTCCCGCCGACCTTCGAGGAGTTCAAGCAACGGCTGCGGGCCGTCGGCGGCACCGACTTCGGCGCGCACTCACCGCGCTGGCTGTCGCGGTTCGGCGACGCCACCCGGCAGGCAGAGCGCTACCGGGTCGGCCGGGTGCTACTGGCCGGCGACGCGGCGCACATCCATCCGCCGACCGGCGGTCAGGGCCTCAACCTCGGCGTCCAGGACGCCTTCAACCTCGGCTGGAAACTCGCCGCCGAGGTGGGCGGCTGGGCGCCGGAGGGGCTGCTGGACAGCTACGAGGCAGAACGGCACCCGGTGGCCGCCGACGTGCTGGACAACACCCGCGCGCAGATGGAGCTGATGTCCACGGAGCCCGGCGCCAGGGCGGTGCGCCGGCTGCTGTCCGAGCTGATGGAGTTCGAGGACGTCAACCGGTACCTGATCGAGAAGATCACCGCCATCGGGCTCCGCTACGACTTCGGCGGGGGCCACGACCTGCTCGGCCGGCGGATGCGGGACGTCGCGCTGAAGGGCGGGAGCCTGTACGAGCTGATGCACGAGGGGCGCGGACTGCTGCTGGACCAGACGGGCCGGCTCTCGGTGGCGGGCTGGGCGGACCGCGTCGACCACGTCGTCGACGTCAGCGAGGAACTGGACGTGCCCGCGGTGCTGCTGAGGCCGGACGGCCATGTGGCGTGGGTCGGTGACGATCAGCAGGACCTGCTCGACCGGCTGCCCACGTGGTTCGGCGCTGCCGCGGACTAGTACTGCAACGGTGTTTGCAGTGATGGTTTGTTGGGTTCTGGTGGTGTGTGGCCGTGTCGTTTGTAGTGGCTGAGGCGGGCTTGGAACTGTCGTCTGCGGCGCCAGTTTGACCAGTGCAGGACGTGCTCGATGGGTGCTGGGCGGCGGTGGGTGAGGCGGTGGATCAGGCGTCGGAGTTCGGGGAGGGTGAGGGGTATGAGCTGGGAGGATCCGTTTCTGCTTTCCCTGTGTCAGCCTCGCGGGCCTTCAGGACGGTGAGGCAGGCGTGGGCGGCCATCGCGAGGGTCATGTGGCGGTGCCAGCCGTCGTAGCGGCGGACCTGGTAGTCGTCCAGGCCGCACTCCTGTTTCGCACTCTGGAAGCATTCCTCGACCGCCCACCGGCTTCCCGCGACACGGATGAGGTCGTCGAGTGTGGTTTCGGCTGGGCAGTAGGTGATGTAGTAGGAGATCTCCTCGGGCCGGCGGATGCTTCGGCGGGCGATCACCCAGTGCTTGCGGTCCTTGCGGTGCCAGGGCCGGACCTCCACCCTGGCCCAGTCGTAGGTCCTCGGGCCGTGGGCGCCGTCGCCGCAGGAACGGCGTTTCCATTTCTGCCGGGGCAGCCCGGGAAACAGGTCGTGGACGGGATGGTCCAGGGCCCAGCGGGAAACGACGGTGTCATGCCGGGTGGTGGCCATGACGTGGAAGACATCCGCCCGCTCGAGCTCGGTGCGCCAGCCTTTGGAGAAGCCGTAGGCGGCGTCCGCGGTCACCCAGCGGAACGGGATCTTCTCGGCGATCGCCCGGCGGACCATGGCCTTGGCCATCACCACCTTCGTCTCGAAGGCGATGGCGTCATCGATGCCGGCGGCCCGGCACCGTTCCCGATCGTCCGTCCATGACGTGGGCAGATACAGACGCCGGTCGATCAACGTGCGGCCCCGGCCGCTGGCATAGGCGAGGAATACCCCGATCTGGGAGTTCTCCGTCCGACCGGCGGTTCCGGAGTACTGGCGCTGGACCCCGGCCGAGCGGACACCCTTCTTTAGGAACCCGGTGTCGTCCACGATCAGCACCGCCTCCGGATCGCCGAGGTGCTCGACGACGTAGACCCGCACGTCGTCCAGGACCTCGTCCGCGTCCCAGTCGATCCGGTTCAGTAACCGGTGGATTCGATCTGGACCCGCATGCCCCGCTTCCTCCGCGAGCGTCCAACCGTTTTTCCGCTCCAACGGAGCTATCAGCCCCTGCATATAGGCAAGAGCCGACTCCCGCGGCTCTGACCTGGAGAAACGGTGCACAAACCGCTCATGCAAAGCCTTCAGTTCACCAGCCCACAACCGGGCATCAGCAAGTTCCCCACCCATGAACTGACAAACGATCCACCTGCCCAACCGTCACGGCAAACACCGTTGCAGTACTAGGTTCTGATGCGGACTGGTCATTTTCGGCCGTGCGCGCCGAGAATGACCGTCCGAGAGCAACCGTCCCGACACCCGGGCGTCCCGACATCCCACGGAGAAGTGCATGGCAGCGCACGAGAGGGCGCGCCCCGGCCGGCAGCTGCCCGTCGCCTGGGCCCTCACCCTCGCCTTCGATGTCCTGGCCACTGTCCTGGCGTCAATCGGACTGTGCGGTCTCGGTCTCCTGCTGCCCGGGGTCGAGGAGGACTACGGTCCCGCCACCGGGCCCACCTCGCCCACGGCTCTCGCCCTCTTCGCGGCCGCCCTCGGGCTGATCGCGTCCCTGGCCGTGACGGCGACCCTGCTGTCACGGGCCGGGGCCGAACGGGCCCGACGCCTCCCGCTGTGGCTTTCCGCCGGCCGCCTCGCACTGCTGCTGCTCACCGCGGCGACGTTCGTCGCGTACGGCATCCTCGTGATCGAGCCGTGAGGGAGGGAGCGAGCGCGAGGGAGCGGGAGCTGATCCGTCCGACGCCGCCGACCTGCGAGAACGTAGAGCGATGCGCGCCGTTGCTTGCACGATCCTCGCACTCCCGGGAGATGTGAACGCAAAGGGTGCTGCAATGGGGGCATGTGCCTCGAAGAGCTCCGCACCCTGCTGGCGCGGCACGCCCGCCCCGACTGGACCACTGCCGTCGACGGCGTCCTGATCTCGAAGGTCGACCGGCCGGATCCGCCCGCGCCCTCCATGTCGGGCACCGTCCTGGCCGTCATCGCCCAGGGAGCCAAACGCATCGCGCTGGGCGAACGGGTCTACGAGTACGGAGCGGGGCAGTACCTGGTGGCATCCGTCGACCTGCCCGTCACCGGGCAGTTCACCCAGGCCGCCCCCGACCGGCCGGCCCTCGGCTTCGGCCTGGTGCTCGACCCGTCCGCCGTCGCCGAACTGCTGCTCCAGGCCGGTCCCGGGGACACCCCCCGGACCGCCTCGGGCGCCGCGCCGTCGGGGATGGCCGTCAGCGACGCCCCGCCGGCCCTGCTCGACGCGGTGGTCCGGTTGCTGCGCCTGCTCGACGAGCCCCGCGACCGGGCCGTGCTGGCCCCGCTGGTCAAGCGGGAGATCCTGTGGCGTCTGATCACCGGCGAGCAGGGGGCGGCCGTGCGCCAGCTCGGCCTCGCCGACAGCGGCCTCAGCCACGTGTCCCGGGCCGTGCGCTGGATCCGCGAGCACTACGCCGAGCCCTTCCGGGTCGAGGACGTGGCGCGGCTGTCCGGCATGAGCGTCTCAGCGTTCTACCGGCACTTCCAAGCGGTGACCGCGATGAGCCCCATCCAGTTCCAGAAGCAGATCCGGCTCCAGGAGGCCCGGCTGCTGCTCGCCACGCACCCGGGTGACGTCACGGGGGTCGGCCACCGCGTCGGCTACGACAACCCGTCGCAGTTCAGTCGCGAGTACCGCCGCCAGTTCGGCGCACCCCCGAGCCGGGACGCGGCCCGCCTGCGCAGCACCGTACGCGCCCCGGTCCCCGTCAGTGCCCTGCCCTGATCGAGGCCGGTGACCGGGGAGGATCGTGCAAGGAGAGGCGAGGATAGGTCTACTGTTCGTGCAGGTCAGAGCGATTCAATGGGATCAGAAGTTCTTCCGGGGAGCAGGAAAATGCCTGTCTGCCCGCGGATCCCTACCCATCGCAAGGGGCACACCATGAAGACCGTTCTGATCACCGGTACCTCCTCCGGCTACGGCCGGGAGACCGCACGCTACTTCCACGAGCAGGGGTGGAACGTCATCGCCACCATGCGGACGCCGCGTACGGGCGTCCTGCCCGAGTCGGACCGGCTCCGCGTCGTCGAGCTCGACGTGACCGAGCCCGCGAGCATCAGTGCCGCGCTCGATGCGGCGGGGCCCGTCGACGCCCTGGTCAACAACGCGGGCGTCCCCTCGATCGGAGTGTTCGAGGACACCCCCATGGCCCGGGTGCGGGAGGTCTTCGAGACCAACACATTCGGCGTGATGGCGATGACACAGGCGGTACTGCCCCGGTTCCGCGAGCGCGGATCCGGCGTGGTCGTCAACGTGACCTCCAGCGTGGTGCTGGGCCACATGCCGCTCTCGGCCGTCTACAAGGCGAGCAAGATGGCCGTCGAGGGGTTCACCGCGTCCCTCGCACTCGAACTCGCGCCCTTCGGCGTACGGGCCAAGACGGTCGAGCCGGGTGCCTGCCTGACGACGAACTTCGGGCGCAGGGCGACGAACGGCGAGTCGCCGGCCGAACTGGTTCCGGCGCCCTACGCGGCCTTCGCGAAGAAGGCCATGGAGGAATTCATGGGCCAGGACCTCTACACCAGGGAGAGCGACGTCGCCGAGACCGTGTGGCGGGCCGTCCACGACACGACCGGCCAGCTGCGATTCCCGGCCGGTGCGGACGCGGTGCGGCTCGCCCAGGCGAAGTGACCGACCGGCACCTGGCGGCCGGTGCCGGCACCCCGCCGCCGCGGGGTCGATCAGGGAGCCGGCGCGCGCGGGACCCGGCGGGCTTCCTCCGGCAGGTCCTGAGGGACCGTGGCGGCCCCGTCGGCGCGTACGGCGTCCACGACGGTCTGATGCAGGAGGCGGCTGAACTCCTCGGACTCGCAGCGCACGGGACTGCCGGTCACGGTGAACCAGTCCGAGCCGCCGCTGTACTGCACCGCCACGTGGGCCTCCGGGTCCGACCAGGTGGTGTGCACGGTCAAGTCGCCCGTGAGGACTCCCGCCTCGTCGGTGCGTACTCCGCCCCGTCCGGCGAAGACTCCTGTCGTCGTCCACGAAGCCCAGGTCATGGCGCATCGCCCCTCACCGCGGAGTGCCTCTGATGCTTCCACGCTACGGCGGCTCCGGGAATCTCGCGTCCCCGCGGCAGCGCGGGACGGCCGGGCGGCCCGGTGGCGGCGATCAGTGGCCCGCGGCGGCCTTGACCAGGGCGACCGCGGTGCCGATGGCCGCGTCCAGGGTGCCGGCCAGCAGGGCCAGGCCCGTGCCGCCGCCCATGCGGATGCCGCCGTACCACCCCCAGGTGAACAGTCCGGCGACGCTCACCCCGGCCGAGACCAGCAGGGCGGTGTCCACCGCCATCAGCCCGAGCGCCGCCGCACCGATCAGGACCAGTGGTCCCGCGGCGGACAGCAGCAGGGGGCTGCTGACGGACAGCATGCGGCGCAGCTCGTGGCCGGTCGCCAGACGGCCGTGGACGACGCGGTGGGCCTGCTGGTCCGCGACCAGCGCGGCCAGCCAGAGGCCCAGCGCGGTGGTCACGACGGTCGCGGCGGCTCCGGTGACGCTGACGTGATCGGAGGCCGCGAGCCCGAGGGCCACAGAGATCATGGTGATGGTCGCGTACAGCCGCTCCTTCAGCCGCGCGGCCGCGAAGTGCGGATCGCGATCGAAGGCCCGCTCGTCGTCGGCGCCGGGGATGGCACCGCCGGGGGACCCGGCCGGGGGCGTCTCGTCAGGGGCCATGCCGCCTACGGTAGGGCCGGCCGACGGCCCCGCCCCGCAGGCGGGCGGACAGCGCGCCGTCATGGGGTCGATCTGGTCACGGACCGGGCCAGCGGGCCACGGCTTTGCGGGGCGGGCTCCCCGGACGTGCCGGCCGGGTCCGGGCGACCGGTGCGGCGCAGGGCGGCGGGCGTGGTGCCGTACCAGCGCAGAACCGCCCGGCGCAGGGCGCGCGCGTCGGCGTAGCCGCTGCGGGCGGCGATCGCGTCGATGCTGAGGTCGGTGCTGTGGAGCAGCCGTGTGATGTGGTCCCGGCGCGCGGCCTCCACCTCGTTGCTCCACGTGGTGTCGTGTTCGTCGAGGCGGCGCTGGAGGGTCCGCGGGCTGACGGCCATGCGTCGTGCCACCGCCAGCAGCGTCGGAACGGTCTCGTCGTGGACGGAGGCCAGCGCGGTGCGGAAGAGGTCCAGCCAGCTGTGCAGCGGGATCGCGGTGGCCAGGGTCTGGTCGGCGTGTCTGCGCAGCACGGTGGACAGGCCGGGCTGCGCGTGCGGTGTCGGCCCGGTCAGGTCGGCGGCGAGGAACGTGAGGGAGCTGCTCGGGGCCTCGAACTCGATGTTGCGGGTGCCGTACAGCTCGATCAGGGCGTCGTGCCGGCGGGGTGTCCCGGCGGCCAGGGTGACCCGGAGGGGGACGAGGCGGCGCTGTGCGGCAGCGCTGAGGCGCCGTTGGTACAGGCCGAGCGCAAAGGCGCGGATGGCGCAGGCAGGCTCGTAGCCCTGATCCGCCTCGTTGACGTGGCTGATCACGATCTGCCCGCCGTCCTCGGTGATCCGCAAGGTGTCGGTGCCGGGGTCGGCGACGATCGAGAGGTAGGCGGCGGCGTCCCGGATCCCCTCGAGCGGAGTGGGCGCCGAGGTGATCAGGTAGTCCCAGACGCCGAGGGTGCCGATGCTCGACTGCTCGGCCAGCAGGAGGGACAACTCGGTCCAGGGCACGCGGACGGTCGTCAGTTCGGCGATGCGGATGCCCGTGGCCGCGGGCGTCCGGCACAGGTCGTCGTTGAGGTGCTCGGGCGCCAGGCCCAGCAGGTGTGCGTACCCGTGCGCGGGTATGTCGAACAGGCGCGCCGCGGTGATGCTCAGCCGGGTGATGGCGGAGGAGGTGGTTCCGTGGTGTGCTCGCGTGATCACAGGGGCCGAGCATAGACGAGCAGGAACGTCCAGGTCATCAGCCCGGACCGGCGCAGGACGTCCCCAACTCGGCCCGTGGAGACTCACCGTGGCGCGGACGGTCCCCTGGCTGGCGTGAGCTGCCCTGGCCCGACGGTTCGCGCGGCCATAGCGTGGTGATCGTTCTCGCGGGGTGCGGACGGCCGGCCCGCCGGCCAGGTGCACCGCGCCGAAGAGCCGCTGCCCGAAAGCGCTTTCCGCGTCCGAGGGCCTGCCAATGATCCGTTCTACGAGGAGTGTCCGTGGAGTTGACCCGAAACGACGTCGCGCTGGCCGCTTTGGTTCCGGCCCCGGCGGCCGCACACGACACCGTCACCGTGTCCGTCACGACGGCGCCGCGCCCGGCGTGACGTCGGCCGGGCGCCCGGCGAACGCACTGCCCCGGACGGGGGTCTGGGCAGTGCGGGGGACCGACGAGGGCCGAGCACGGCCGTCGGCCCGCGCCGGGTCCGTCCGGACGCACTGACCCGCACGGGGGTGGGGTCAGTGCGGAATGCTGTCGATCAGTTCTCGGGCACCCTGCCGGAGGAGGGCGACGGCTACGGACGTGCCGAGGGTGGCCGGGTCGAGGCGGCCCGCCCACTCGTGCGCGTTCAGCACCTCCTTGCCGTCCGGCGAGAACACGCAGGCGCGCAGGGAGAGGTCCCCTCCGCGTTCCGCCCGCGCGTACCCCGCGATCGGGCTGTTGCAGTGGCCCTGGAGGACGTGGAGGAGCATCCGCTCGGCGACCGTCTCGCGATGCGTGTCCGGGTGACCGAGGGCGCTGACGGTGTCGATGAGCTCGGCGTCGTCCTCCCGGCACTGCAGCGCGAGGACGCCGGCGCCGATCGGCGGCATCAGGGTGTCCACGGCGATGATCTCCGTGATGGCGTCCGCGCGGCCGATGCGGTGGAGTCCGGCGACGGCCAGGAGGAGCGCGTCCGCCTCACCGGCGGCGAGCTTCTCCAGGCGCCTGTTGGCGTTCCCGCGCATCGGCACGCACTCCACGTGCGGGTACGCGGCGGCGAGCTGGGCGATCCGGCGCACGGAGGAGGTCCCGATGCGGGTGCCGGGCGGGAGCCGATCGAGGGTGAGCCCCTGCGGGTGGATCAGGGCGTCGCGGATGTCGTCGCGTTCCAGGAACGCGGCGAAGACGGTTCCGGCGGGCAGCGGACGGTCGGCCGGGACGTCCTTGACGCAGTGCACGGCGAGGTCGGCCTCACCAGCGAGGATCGCGGCGTCGACCTCCTTGGTGAACGCGCCCTTGCCCTCGACCTGTGAGAGGTCTCCCATCCACTTGTCGCCGGTGGTCTTCACCGGCAGGACGGTGGTCCTGATCCCCGGGTGGAGTGCGGCGAGCTCGGCGCGGACGCGCTCCACCTGGGCGAGGGCCATCGGTGAATCGCGGGAGACGATACGGATCAGATCAGCGGGCATGCGGGCACGATACGCCCTCGCGCCCGGCCGGCGGGCATCGGCGCCGGGGGCCATCGGCCGTGCGGGGTAAGCGAGTTGGCTGTCTCGGTAACGTGTTCGAGGGACCCGGTGTGCGGCGCCCGGTCCCCCGGAACGCGGGCGGCCCACGGAGTCGATCGACCCCGCCCCGTGAGCCCGGAGGCCCGCGGGGCGCGGCGTGCGTGCCCGTGACCGGTACTCCTGCTGGAATGGCTGCTTCGGCGGTCCGTGGCGAGGAGGTCCGTTGCCGGAGCGTGGCGGGGGGCCCACCGGGTCCGCGGGTGGGCCCGAGGGGCTGTGGGCACGTGTCCGGGCGGCCGAGGCCGCCGTCGGACAGATCGGTACGACCCTCGACGCGGTGACCACCTGCCGGGAACTGGCCGTTTCCTGTCCCGGAACGTGTGCGACGCGGTCGCCGTGGACCTCATGGCGGAGGACGGTGGTTCCCACCGCGCGGCGACGGCGGGAGCCGTCGGGCTGCTGACGGCAAGCGTGGACGCACCGCCCGCGGTACGGGCGTCGGACGGCGGACACCAGCTCTCCGAGTGGGCGACGGTCGCCGACGGCGTTCCGGTCCATGTCCTCTCCGTCCCGCTGCCGGACGGGGAACGGGTCCACGGAATGCTGACCGCCGTACGGGCCCGGGCGGGGTTCGGCGACCACGAGGCGGCGACGGTCCACTTCGCTGCCCGGCTGGCGGCGGTGCACCTGGGGCACGCGCGGCAGCTGGCCGCCACCGAGGACACCGTCTCGCACCTCCAGCGGGCGCTCGTATCGGAACCGGGCCGCCCGCACCCCAACCTGGAGGTGGCCAGCCGCTATCTGCCGGCCGGCCCCCGGGCGCTGGTGGGAGGCGACTGGTTCGAGACGATCCGCCTCCACTACGGGCGCACCCTCCTCGTCGTCGGAGACGTGATGGGCCACGGGCTCGACGCGGCCGTGGACATGAACGCGTACCGCTCCACCCTGCGGGACGTGGCCTCGACGGACCTCGCCCCGCACCGCGTCCTGCGCCAGCTCGACGCCCTGGCCGCCGGCGACGCGACCCGCAGGCCGGCGACCTGCCTGCTCGTACGCGTCGATCCCGCGCGCGGCGTCGCGATGTTCGCCGGTGCCGGCCACCTGCCACCGGCGGTCTTCGGGGCCGACGGTTCGGCCTCGCTGGTCGACGTCCCGGTCGGCCCGCCGCTGGGCACCGGCATCGGCGGCTACGAAGCCGTCACGCGCGCGATCACACCCCAGGAAACCCTGCTGATGTTCACCGACGGGCTGGTGGAGCGGCGGGGCGAGGACATCGACGTCTCGCTGGCCCGGCTGGTGGCGGTGCGGCCCCCGGTGGGGGCGGGAGCGGACGCGGTGGTGGACGCCGTCGTGGAGGGCCTCGACGCCCAGCACGCGGAGGACGACGTCGCCGTACTCGCCGCCCGCGCCCGTCCCCGCCCGCCCACGGACCTCGGAGCCGTCCCCTCCGGCATGCCCGGAGGGCCGGGCCAACCTACGGTGGAACGGTGAGCCATCGCCTCGCCTGCGTGGCCCTGACCGGCACCCTCTGCGCGACGGCGTTGTCATGCACAGGGGCATTGCCCGAGGCGCACTTCCAGGTCGCGCGCCAGCCCGCGGTGAAGACGCTGTCCGCGCACGTCACGGCCGTCCCCCCGGAGAAGCTGGCCGCCACCCACCACCCCGGCTGTCCCGTGTCGCCGGGGCAGCTCCGGCTCGTCCGGATGAACCACTGGGGCTTCGACGGCAAGGTGCACCGGGGCGAACTGGTGGTCCACGAGGACGTGGTCGCCCCGGTGCTGCGGGCCTTCGGGAAGGCCTTCGCCGCCCGCTTCCCGATCCGCCGGATGCGGGTGATGTCCGAGTACGGCGGCAGCGACGCCGCGGCGATGGCCGACGACAACACCTCCGCCTTCAACTGCCGGCAGGTCACCGGAGACCCGAGCCGGATGTCCCGGCACTCCTGGGGCGACGCCATCGACATCAACCCGGTCGAGAACCCGTACGTCGACGTCCGGGGCACCACCCATCCGCCCAACGGCCGCAGCCATCTCGACCGCGGCCGCACCAGCCCCGGGACGATCACCCCCGACGGGGTCGTGACCCGGGCCTTCCGGGAGGTCGGCTGGTACTGGGGCGGTCGCTGGAGCCCGCCGGACTACCAGCACTTCTCCGAGGACGGCGGCTGAGGCCGCCCGGGGGCGGCCGGCCTCAGCCGCCCGGGGTGAAGGTCACCGGCAGGCTCTCGGGTCCGCGCAGTCCGCCGGGGCGCCGGCGGATCCCGTCCGGGTCCGCGGCGAGGGCCAGCCCGGGGAGCCGGCGCAGGACCGTGCCGATGGCGATCTGACCCTCCAGCCGGGCCAGGGGAGCTCCCAGGCAGTAGTGGATGCCGTGCCCGAACGCGAGGTGGGCATTGTCCTGCCGGGTGATGTCGAGGCGGTCGGGGTCGGGGAACCGCTCGGGGTCGCGGTCGGCGACGGCCGAGCCGATCAGGACGGTCGCACCGCGCGGGACGGCCACCCCGGCGATCTCGACGTCCTCGCGCGCGAACCGCGCGATGCCGGGACTGACCGGGCCGTCGTAGCGGAGGAACTCCTCGATCGCGCCCGGCAGCAGGTCGGGGTCGCAGCGCAGCAGCTCGAGCTGGTCCGGGTGGGCCAGCAGCGTGGCGATGCCCGTGCCGATCAGGTTGACCGTGGTGATGTAACCGGCGACGAGCAGCAGGAACACCATGGCGATCAACTCGGCCTCGCTCAGCCGCTGCTGCGCATCGCGGGCGGTGACGAGGTCGCTGAGCAGGTCGTCGCCGGGTTGCGCCCGTTTGGCGTGGACGAGCCCCGTCAGGTAGGCGCGCATGTGCTGCCACGCCTCGTTCACCACGGCGGGATCGGGCGGCTCCGCACCCCGCCTGAGCATCCGGTCGGTCCAGTGCTGGAAGTCGTGGCGTTCGTCCACCGGGACGCCGAGCAGTTCGCTGATCACCGTGACCGGGAGCGGCAGCGCGAAGTCCGCCACCAGGTCGGCGCGGCCGGCCGGGGCGACCGCGTCCAGCAGGCCGTCGGTGATGGCCTGGATCCGTGGCCGCATCTGCGCCACACGGCGGGCGGTGAACGCCTTGGACACCAGGCGGCGCAGACGGGTGTGGTCGGGCGGGTCGCTGCGGAGCATGTTGCTCAGCATCGAATCGCGTTCCGTATCGGGCAGTTGCCGCAGGATCCGGCTGTCCGAGGCATCGCGTACGTCACTGCTGAGGCGGGCGTCGGACAGGGCCGCGAGACCGTCCTCGTAGCGGGTGACGAGCCAGGCGTCCAGGCCGCCCGCGACGACGACGCGGCGCACGGGGCCCTCCTCGCGCAGCTGCTGGTACAAGGGGAACGGATCCGCGACGAAGGCGGGGTCGGCGTAGGGCAGAAGGGTCGGCTGCTGCTCGCTCATGAGGCCTCCCGGAGCGTGTCGTCCTCGCTGTGGTAGCGAGGTTATCCGCCTGACCATCCCGATACGTCGCTTTTCGGCCTCGGGCGAGGTGGGGCCGAGGCGGGGCCGAGTCGGGACGGGCCGGGGCGGACCGGGTCGAGGTCAGCGGAGCGATTCCCCCGGGGGCCGCTCGCGCAGGGCTCCGTAGGCGAGGAAGTAGGCCGGCAGCCGGTTCAGCCGGCGCGAGTCGGTGAGGAGTTCGGTCAGCCGCTTCGCCCGCCGGGGATCTCCGAACGCCGAACGGCCGGCCAACAGCGGCCCGATGACCTTGGCGTGCGCGAGGCGCTGGAGCCCCTGGGTCGCCACGGTGGTGGGCAGACGCCGCCACTGCACGCGGCGTACGTCCCGCAGCCCCACGGTGCCCTCGCGCAACGGGCCCACGAGGTGGCGGGCCGCGGCCACCGCGTCCTGCACGGCGAGGTTGATGCCGATGCCGAACACCGGCGACATGGCGTGGGCGGCGTCCCCGATGCACAACAGCCCCGGTCGGTGCCAGCGGCGCAGCCGGTCGAGCCGTACGTCGAGCAGTTTGACCTCGTCCCAGGAGGTGACGGCACCGGCCCGGTCGGCCAGCCAGGGGACGGCGTCCGCGAACTGCGCCATGAACGACTCCAGGCCCTCGGCGCGGCGCCCGGCGTCGGACCCCTTGGGGATGAGCCCCGCACACTGCCAGTAGTCGCCGCGGTCGATGAGGGCGACGAACAGCCGGTCCCCGAGGCCGCCGACGAGCCCGCTGGGGTCCTCCTCGCGCCGAGGCACCCGGAACCACCAGGCGTCCATGGGGCACGGGAACTCCTCCAACCCCAGCTCGGGCAGGGTTCTGGCCAGCGAGCCGCGTCCGTCGCAGGCCACGGTCAGCGAGGCCCTGAGCTCACCGGTGCCACCGTCCGAGGTCCGGTACCGCACGCCCGTGACCCGTCCGCGCTCGATCAGGAAGGACGTCGCCTCGGTGTTCATGCGCAGGTGGAAGGAGGGCTCCCGGCCCGCTTCGTCGGCGAGCAGGTCGAGCAGGTCCCACTGCGGCACCATCGCGATGTAGTTGTACTTCCCCCGCAGCGCCCCGATGTCCCCGACCGTGACGAGGGACCGGTCGGGTGCGATGGGCAGCTGCACCGTGCTGACCCGTCGCTGGGGCAGCCGGGCGAAGCGCTCCGCCAGGCCGATGTCGTCCAGCAGCGACAGGGTGGACGGGTGCACGGTGTCGCCGCGGAAGTCGCGCAGGAAGTCGCCGTGCTTCTCGAGCACGGTCACTTCGACCCCGGCCCGGGCCAGCAACAGGGCCAGCACCATCCCGGCGGGCCCTCCTCCCACCACACAGCAGGTGGTCCGTTCCATGCAACCCACTCCCTTCGCCGGCATCGGGTCACCCCGGAGGACATATACCGCACCCGGGGCGCCGCCGACGGTAGCGGCGAGGAGCCATCCGGGTTCCATGAGATGGCCTGGCCTGGCCGGGCGTGGGCCGCCGGCGTCGCTGTACCGAGGAAGGAACGGTCACCGGAGGCCAGGACGCGTGCCGACCCCGTCTCCGACGTCGCTGACCCAGACGCTCAAGGGGACCTCCGGCTCGAACTCGGCCTGTTCCGCCTCGTTGTTCACGTCCTCCGGGTCCGACCATGGGACGAAGCCGGAGTCCTCGTCGGTCAGGTACTCCGCGACGATCGCGTCGAGATCGTCGGAGGCCGCGTAGAGGCCGCCGAACGGCAGGGCCTGCGGGGACACGGAGCCGGTCGAGCACCGCAGTTGCCCGGCCTGTGCGTCGTGCCATACGTAGAAGGTGGCCACCCCGCGATGGCCCGTCTCGCGGACGCGGCCGCGGATGGCAGCGGCAGTGCGGTGGAAGGCGGCCACCACCTCGGTGACGCTCAACGACGCGCGGCCCTCCTCGTCCGCGCTGAGCAGCCAGGTGTTGGTCTCCACCTCCGTGCGCCGATCAGCCGGGTTCAGCGTCAAGGGCTCTTGCGCCACTTCGGATATCCATGTCAACAGCACCACAGAAGTATCACCGCAACGTTCGGGGAGATGTGGTGAAGAGGCCCGGCGAATCGGGGCGTTGCCGTCCGCGCCGGCGCCCGGACGAGGACGATGGGAGACGAACGGGGACGAAGAGGAGGATCCGCATGAGGGCACGTCACTTGCGCACGCTGTTGGTCGTCGGCGCGGCGGCGCTGGTCTCACTCACTTCCGTACCACCCGCCCAGGCCCTGCCCGCGTGCCCGGCCAACGCGATCTGTCTGTGGCGGTACCAGGACGGGACCGGGGACCTCTACGTCTGGCGCGGCGGCTACGTGGACCTCCCCAGCAGGTTCGTGAACCACGTCGGGTCGTTCCGGGCCAACAGGAGCGGGGCCTTCATCGACTGGGCGACCGGCAAGGAGTGCCGACCGGTCCGCAGCGGCGACTACGCGAGCAACTACGGCGGCCGCTTCGGCTCGAAGATCGATGCGGTGGGCGACAACTGCTGACTCCGGAGGCGCGCAGCGCAGCCGGATGCGGTCCGGGTTTCAGTAGCGCAGGGCCGAACCGTTCTGCGCCGAGACCGTGCCCGACAGTTTGTGCGTGCTGCGGGCCGTTCCCTGCCCCGTGCCCTTCCCGGCGACGTCCGTGATCGTCACGACCACGGTGTCGACGAGATTGCCGCTCTCGTCCTTGAACTCGACCTGCACCGCGAAGGACTTCGTCGCGTCGTCGGTGTTCCGTGCGGTCACGGGGACCGTCGTGTATCCGTCGCCGTCGGTGGTCACCGCCCCCAGGGACACCTGGTCCTTGGCGTTCACCCCGTCCTTCACCCCGTCGAGCTTGTCCTTCGCTACGGCGGCCGCCGATTCGGCGGCCTTCGAGGCCTCGGCCGCGGCCGACGAGACCGCCTCGCCGGCGGACTTCACCGCCGACGCGGCGCTCGACACGGCGCCGGCCGGGTTGCCGTCACCGTCCGAACAGCCCGCGGCGCCGAGCGCCACTACCGACAGCACCACCGCACCTGCCGCACCACGCATCCACGCGACCGTCGTCACCATGCCTCCACGGGTGTTCCGGACCTACGGACCTCCCAGTCAAAGGCCCGGCTCACCCGGATGCCCGATGGGCGGGGCATCCGGGTGACCGCGGACGGACAGGGCCACGAGGGCCTCAGGGGCGTCCCGCGGCGAGGCGGTGTTCGTGGACGCGCAGCTGGAGGGCGGCGAGGTCCAGCAGGGGAGTGGCCACCCCCAGCGCGCGGGCGCGGAGGGTGAGGTCGGTCAGGACGTGGTCGGCCTCCGTCGGCGCCCCGGCGACGAGGTCGCGGTACAGGGACGGGGTGAGCGGGGAGCCGGTGCTCGTGAGCGTCGACGTGGTGAAGGCGCGCTCCGCCTCGGTCAGCGGGTGGCCCGCGGCCTCCGCCACCGCGGAGGTTTCGCAGATCAGCGCCGCGGCCAGGTCCGCGCCCCCCGGAACGGCGTTCACCTCTCCGACCGTGCCGCGCATCAGGCAGGTCAGGGCGACGAGAGCGGAGATGAAGACCCACTTGTGCCACATGGCCGCGACGATGTCCCCGGTCGCCGGTGAGTCGATGCCGGCCTCGGCCAGTACGCCGCGGATCGCGTCTACCCGGGCCGACGGGCGCGCGTCGAGCTCGCCGGTCAGGATGACCGCCGGCGGAGCCATGCGGAGGATGTCGCCGTCGTCGGTCAAGGTGGTGACCACCTTCGCGACGCCTCCCAGGACCGCTCCGGCCCCCAGGCGTGCGACGAGCGCGTGGAGGTGCGCGACCCCGTTCAGCAGGGGCACGACGGCGGTGTCGGAGCCGACCGCGGGCTCGATGTCCGCCAGGGCCGTGTGCAGGGCGGTCGCCTTCACCGAGAGCAGGACCAGGTCGTACGGTCCGTCCACGGTGCCGGCCGTCACCAGCTTCGGCGTGAGGCGGAGTTCCTCCCCCTGTCCCGCCACGCGCAGGCCGCGGGCCTCCAGGGCCTTCGCGCGGGCCGGTCGGACCAGGAAGGAGACGTCCTGGCCCGCCGTGGCGAGCCGGGCGCCGAAGAAGCCGCCGACGGCGCCGGCGCCGACCGTGAGGATCCGCATGAAGGGGTTCCTTTCGAGGGAGGGGAGGGGAGGAGACGGGGACGGGTCAGGTCCGGCCCGCACCGAGCGGGCTGTCCCCGACGGGAGTCCGCGAGGCGCGCGGCGCGTACCGGGAGACGGCCACACCCGCCAGGCAGAGCGCTCCGCCGAGGAGGGTCAGCCAAGCCGGTACCTCGCCCAGGAGGACCCAACTCAGCAGCACGACGATGGCCGGTACGGCGTACGTGGTCGCCCCCAGCTTGCCGGCGGGCATGCGGGCCAGGGCGTAGGTCCACGTGGTGAAGGCCAGGGCGGTCGGTACCACACCCAGGTAGACCATGTTCAGGGTCGCGGACGCCGGAGCCTCGGGCAGTTCCGCGATCAGCCGGCCCGAGAAGGGCAGGCAGGCCACCGTTCCCGTGAGGCAGGCGAAGGTGGTGACCTGCAGCGGAGTGCCGTAGGAGAGCGCGGGCTTCTGGGCGATGACACCGGATGCGTAGGCCACCGCCGCGAGCAGGCAGAGCACGACCCCGAGCACCGAGGTGGAGCCGCCGTTCCCGGACGACATGGACAGGCCCACGACCACCGCTCCGGCGAAGGAGACGGCCATGCCCACCAGGAGCCGCGGGGGCAGCGCCTCGCCGAGGAGGCGGGCCGCGAGGAGCGCCATGAGGATGGGCCCGGTGTTCACGAGCAGCGACGCCGTGCCCGCGTCGACCAGCCGTTCACCCCAGTTCAGGACGATCGTGTAGCCGCAGAACCAGACCACGCCGGACACCAGGATGCCGCGCCAGGCCTCGCGCGGCGGCAGGCCCTGGCGGCTGATCAGGAGCAGCACCACGAGCACCAGCGAGGCGGCCAGTAGTCGGCCGAGGGCCAGGGCGCCGGGCGAGTACGCGGCACCCGCGCTGCGGATGGAGACGAAGGCGGAGGCCCAGGCGAACACCGTGAAGGTGACGGCGCCGACCGTGAGGACGCCGGGCGGGATCGAGCTCGAGCGGAACGTCATGCGCCCACCCTAAGGCCGCAACATTTCGGTGTCGACCGAATTGACGGCCGTTCGTGTGGGGTGATGCGGATCAGCTCCACGCCTCCGGTGCGAGCCCCAGCAGATCTCCGAAGGCCCGCTCCCCTGCGCCGGTCACCTCCAGGGCCCGCCCGCCGCCCGCCGGGCGCACCACCCACTCCTCCTCGAAGGCCCGCGCGCACAGCCGCGCCCCGGCGAGGCCCCCCAGGTGGCGGCGCCGTTCGGTCCAGTCCAGGCAGGAGCTCGCCAGCGGTCTACGACCTTCCCCGGCCAGGCCGATGCCCGCTTCGGCGCACCAGGCCCGGCCGGCCTCCGTCAGCTCGAAGGCGTCCTGCGTGCGCAGCAGGCCCCGCCGCTCCATCGCGTCGGTCACCGCCATGCCGAGCCGCCCTGCGAAGTGGTCGTAGCAGGTCCGGGCGCGGGCCAGCGGGTCCGGCGCGGCGACCACGGGCACGGCGTGCGCCGCGTCCCGGTCGGGAATGGCGTGCGAGGCGAGCTCGTCGAGCAGGCGGGCGGTCGCGCCGTCGGCGATGCGCACGTAGCTGTGGCGGCCCTGCCGTTCGGTCACGCAGATGCCCGCGTCGAGCAGTCGGGTCAGATGGCCGCTGATGGTGGAGGGCGCCACCGCGGTGATCCGGGCCAGCTCGCCCGCGGTCCAGGCGCGCCCCTCCAGCAGCGTCATGCAGATCGCGGCCCGCGTCTCGTCGGCCAGAGCCGCGGCGAAGGCGGCCAGCAGGGCCGCGGGGGCCGCCGCGCCCGCGGACGTCGATTCGGGATGCGTCTCGTTCATGCGTCCAGGATGCCTGATGATTTCGGTAATCAGCGAACGATTCGTACGGGCCGCCACTCCCTCGTGATCGCCGCCGGCCCGTAGTCCGGACGGTTCCGGTGTCGGTGGCCCCGCCTATCCTTCCGGCATGTCAGTGAACATCGATCTTGCCTTCACCGTCACCCGGGTCGCCGACGAGCCGCAGGCCTGGGCGATCGTCCGCGCCCTGCAGGAGCTGATGTACGAGGAGGACATAGCGAACCAGGTCAGCATCGGCGTAGCGGTGGACGATGCCGGCGCGCACTTCGTCTCCGGGGACTCGGACTTCCCGCTCGGCATCTCCCGCTTCTACCTGTGGCAACCGCACTTCGAAGGGGTCTTCGCGGCGGCGGTCGCCGCGGTGGCGGCAGGAGCCGAGCCGGAGATCCGTTGGGGTTACCCGGACGAGGAGTACTGAGAGGCCCGCCCTCAGCCCGGCGGGGGCGGCGGGGGAGCCGGCGGCAGCGCCCAGCGGATCGCGCGGGTCACGGCCCGGCCGCCGGCGCGAGCGGCGAGGGGCGGCATCCGGGCGGCCGCGGGCACCTCGGCGGCCACGGCCGCCTTCGCCCAGGGCGGCAGCAGGTCCACGGCCGCCGCCGTCAGCAGCGCGTACGGCAACCGGGCGGCCCCCGGCAGCGGGGGATCGGTCAGCAGGAACCGCGCGGTGTCCCGGGAGGCCGCAGTCGGCCGCAGGGCGGGCCGGTACCGCGCCATCCGCAGAGCCAGCTCGTGCCGGCTCTCCGGCGGCCGGTCCGCGCCCAGCGCGCGGGCCACGCGGGCCGTGTCGGCGAGGTACGCGTCGCAGCCCGCGGGATCCAACGGGCTTCTGCCGTACCGCTGGTGGGCCCGCAGGAAGCAGTCCGCCTCGGCGACGTGCACCCAGGTCAGCAGCTCCGGATCGTCGGCCCGGTACGGGATGCCGTCGGCCGTCCGCCCCCGGATGCGCGCGTGCACCTCCCGTACGCGGGCCACCGCCGCCTCGGCGTCGGAGCTCGTCCCGAACGTGGTGACGGCCAGGAAGGTACTGGTGCGGTGCAGCCGCCCCCACGGGTCCCCCCGGTAACCCGAGTGCGCCGCCACGGCGGCCATCGCGAGGGGGTGCAGGGACTGGAGCAACAGGGCGGCCAGCCCGCCGACGAACATCGACGCGTCCCCGTGGACCCGCCGCACCGGCCGTTCCGGTGCGAACCACCGGGGTCCGGGCGTCGTGTGGATCCGCGCTCTGTTCCGGGGCCCGTCCGGCCCGGCCACGCGCAGGAAGACCGCCTCGCCGGCGTGCCGCCTGATCCGCTGGACCGTCGTCGCCCTTGCCATGTGTCCAGTATGTGCCGCGACCCGGTCCGGGCGGCGCGGCACGCCCTCCGGCCGTGGATCACAGCCAGCGCGGCGGGATGATGCCGTAGTAACCGCCCAGCAGCTGCCGGTAGTCAGTGCTCTCCAGGTGCTCGTCCCGGATGAACTCCGGGGCGTCCTTGACCTGTTCCCTGGTCAGCCCGACGCGGATCCGCTTCTCCTCCACGTCGATGCCGGTGATGGTGCTCGCGGGGAGGAGGACCTCCTTGCCGAAGATCCACGGGCCGGTGTCCACGACCAGATAGGCCGATCCCGCCTCGTCGGAATGCTTGTCGACCTTGCCGATGCTGCCGTCGGCCGCTTCCACCTTGTAGCCGTACAGGTCCACGTCCGTGATGCGGTCAACGGTGACGCGGTAGGCCCAGACGTTCTCAGACATGAGCGGAACAGCTCCCTCGATCGATCCGTTTCGTCACCGCGCGCCTGCCCGGTGCGGCCGCGGTTACACGCCCGCCCCCGATCCGGGCTGATGCCCCGTGAGGCGCGGCCGGGGCAGGGTCGGGGCAAGGCCTGGTGGGGGCGAACTCCGGCCCCGGCCCCGGGCTCGGGGATACGCTCCGCAGATGGAACGCGCCGAGGTACTCAAGCGAGTGATCGCCATCCTCACCGACGCCCAGGACATCCGCCGGGCCGCCGAGGCCGGGGAGGGCGACGGGAGCGGCGAGGCCGGGGAGAGCGGGGGGATCGGGGAAGACGGCGCCGGGTCGCCGCCGACGGCCGGTGTGGCCACCCTGCTCCTGAACGAGATGCTGCCGTCGATCAGGGTGCCGGCGGACGCGTCTCCGCAGGAGGTGGCCGCCCTGGTGGCGGAGGCGCTCGGGCCGGCCCTGCACACCATGGTCTCGGGCTTCAGCCTGGCGTTCACCAGCCTCGCGATGGTGCACGACAGCGGGCGGACGGACATCTCCTCGATCGGGGTGCTCCAGGAGCTCGCCCTGGAGATCGAGGCAGGGACCTACGACGAGGGCCCGTAGGACCTCGCCGTCGTTCCCTGCCCCGCGGCCGTCCAGCCGCTCAGTCGTCTGGACGGCCGGACGGCCGGCCCGGCGCCGTTACTCCGCGTCGTCGTCGCTCGTACGGGTCGTCTTGCGCTCCTGCCGCCGCCTCAGTTCCTCCGGGCTCTTGCCCTCGACCCGCTTGCTGGCCTCGGGGTGTACCGGGTCCGGACCGGGGTGCTCCTGTGCCTGCTCCGCACGCCCCTCTCCCGACTTCTTGCGCTTGTCCTCCGTACCCGCCATGGCTTTCTCTCCCTCGTACTCGTGGATCTCGGTGACCGGGGCTGCCCCGGATGCCCACCTCCTGCCCGCGAACGGCCGGGTCGCCCTCCTCGTACGGCCCATCCTCGGCCGATCGGGACCGAGCGGCCACGCCATGCGTCATCCGGCCCAGCAGCGGGAAGGCGCCCCGCATGCCGGAAACGATCAGCAGCCTCGCCACCCGTGTCGCACGTCGCCGCCGTGATCCGGTCGCCGTCCAGGCCCTGCGTTCCACCGCCGCCGCCGTGATCAGCTACGTCGTCGCGCTCCGCCTGAGCAGCGAGCCCCTTCCGCTGACCGCGCCACTGACCGCCCTGCTCGTCGTCCAGGTCACCCTGTACTCCACCCTCACCACCAGCATCCGCCGGGTGAACTCCGTGGTCGTCGGCGTGCTGATCGCGATCGGCTTCAGCGCCCTGGTGGGTCTGACCTGGTGGAGCCTCGGGCTGCTGATCCTCGCCTCGCTGGTGGTGGGCCACCTGGTGCGCGTGGACGAGTTCGTGCCCGAGGTCGCGATCAGCGCCATGCTCGTCCTCGGCGTCACCCAGGTCACGGACACCGCTTGGGACCGGGTCTTGGAAACGATCATCGGTGCGGTGGTCGGACTGCTGGTCAACCTGCTCGTGGCACCACCCCTTTGGGTCGGCCCGGCCGGCGCCGCGATCACCGACCTCGCCCGGCGCATGAGCCGGCTGCTCGACCACCTCGGCGAGGAACCCTCCGGACCGACCAGGTTCGAGCAGGCCGCGGCCCGGCTGCACGAGGCGCGCCGCCTCGACAACGACATCGCCCAGGTCGACGCCGCCCTCCGGCAGGCCGAGGACAGCCTCCGGCTCAATCCGCGGGTCAAGGAGGGGCTGCTCTTCAGGCTGGTGCTGCGGACCGGCCTGGACACCCTGGAGATCTGCGCGGTCGTGCTCCGCGTGGCCTGCCGGACGCTGACCGACCTGGCCCGGGCCCGCCCCGACGGTCCGCTGTTCGACCCCGCGACCGCGACCGCGCTGCGGCAGGTGCTCCGCCACACGGCCATCGCGGTGGAAAGCTTCGCCCAGCTGATCACCGCACAGGTCAGCGCCAACGCGGAAGAGGCGGAGGCCCGGCTGACCGGCGAACTGGCCGTCGCCCGGGCCCACCGGGATCGACTCGCGGTCCTGCTGCTGGCCTCCGCCCGCGAGGACCCGGCACACTGGCAGCTGAGCGGGGCGCTGCTCGCCGAGATCGACCGGGTCCTGGACGAGCTGGGCGTGGACAAGCGCTCCCAGCGCCTGCTGGAGGAACTCGACCAGCACACCCGCTCGCGGCGCAGGCGCTGGAAGTCGCTGAAGCGGCCGCGGCAAGGCCGTGGGTGAGGGAAGGCAGGGGCCATGGTGCACGTACTGGGCAGCAGGGTTCTGTTGCGTCCCACGGACCCCGAACGCTCGCGCGCCTTCTACGGCGACACCCTCGGGCTCGCCGTCCACCGCGAGTTCGGCACCGGCCCCGACCGCGGCACCGTCTACTTCCTCGGCGGCGGCTTCCTCGAACTGTCCGGCCGTGCCGAGGCACCGCCCGCGCCTGGCCTGCGGTTGTGGCTCCAGGTCGCGGACGTGCAGGCGGCGTACGAGGAACTGCAGGGCCGGGGCGCCGAGGTGGTGCGGCCTCCCGAGCGTGAACCCTGGGGTCTGATCGAGATGTGGATCGTCGACCCCGACGGCGTCCGGATCGCCGTGGTGGAGGTCCCCTCCGACCACCCCTTGCGCTTCCGCCCCTGACCCGAGGCCGCCCGACAGGGTCTAGCGGGCGCTGCCGAGATCGCGGTCGGACTCGGATCCTTCGAGCATCAAGGTGGTCTCCTCGATGCGGCTGAAGCGGCCGTCGGGCGCGAACTCGCCGAACAGGTAGACCTCGGTGCGCACCGTCGAACCGTCCGTCTTCGTGACGTGGACGGTGTGCCGGTCGGCGTACTTGCGGCCGTCGTACAGCTCCTCGTGGACCTCGACGCGGCCGTGGTCGACGACGGTGCGCAGGTGGGCGATGTGCTCGATGAAGCCGGCCCGGTCCGCCCACTCGCCGTCCGTGCGCTGACGGTATTCCGGGGCGAAGTGGCGGTCGGCGGCCTCCTGAACGGTGAGGTCGCGGTTGAGGAGCAGGTCGGTGAGGGCGGCGGTGATTCCGGTGCGGGTCATGGGACTGCCTTTCGAGGTGGAGCGGATCGGCGATGCGTGCGTCGCGCACGCTCTTCGCTCACCGTAGCAGTGATGCGTGCGCGGCGCACGCTATTCTTTTCGTCGTGGACAACGAGATCGGACATGAGATCGCAGACGCGCTGGGCATCCTGCTCAAGCGCACGACCCGTACGCACCTGCACCAGCGGCTCACGGAAGGCATGGGCGAGGCCGTGGACGACGTGACCTACCCCGTGCTCAGCACCCTGGCCCGGACCGGCTCCCGCAGCGCGGCGGACCTCGCCCACGACGTGGGGATCGACCGCTCCGGCGTGACCCGCCGCGCCTCCCGGCTGGAGGCCGCGGGCCTCGTCCGCCGCGAACCGGACCCCACGGACCGGCGCGCACACCTCCTCGTCCTGACCGAAGAGGGGCGGCTCGTCGTCGCAGAGCTGCGTGCGCGCCTGGCGGACCACATCGCGGCGAGCCTGTCCGACTGGCCCCCGGGCGAGGCCGAGACGTTCGCCCGCCACCTGCGCCGCTTCACGGCCGAAGGCCCGTTTGCCTAGGAGTCGCGAACGGCGCAGGTGTTAGCTTTCCCCCGTGATGGAACACCAGGACGTGACCAGGGCGGCCTACGACGGGGTCGTCGAGCTCTATGCGTCGATGTTCGCGGACCGGCTGGAGACGCAGCCGTTCGCGCGGGCCATGGTCGCCACCTTCGCCGAGCTGGTGCGCGCGACGGGGAACCGGCGGACCGCCGACGTCGGGTGCGGGCCCGGGCACCTGACGGCCCTGCTGCACGACCTGGAGCTGGACGCCTTCGGCATCGACCTCTCCCCGGGCATGGTCGACCATGCCCGCCGGGCCCATCCGGAACTGCGGTTCGCCGAGGCGCGGATGGAAGCCCTGCCCGTCGAGGACCGCGCGCTCGGCGGCGTGCTGGCCCACTACTCGATGATCCACACCCCGCCCGGGGAGCTGCCCGCACTCCTGGCCGAGCAGGCACGCGTCCTGGCGCGAGGGGGCCTGCTCCTCGTCTCGTTCTTCGCCACCGACGGACCGGAACCGGTCCGCTTCGACCACAAGGTGGCGCCCGCCTACAGCTGGCCGGCGGACCGCTTCGCCGAGTTGCTGGCCGGGGCCGGGCTCACCACCTTCGCCCGGCTGCTCCACGACCCGGCCTCCGAACGGGGCTTCCTCGAAGCCCATGTGCTGGCCCGCCTCGAACCGGACCCGGCAGCGGATCCCGGACGGGTCGCGCCCCGGCGCAGATGAGGCTGCGGGCAGGGATCCTAGGCCGAAGGCCGCCCCGTGCGGTGCCGCTCCGGCGCGGTCCGCACGTGGTACGACCAGGTGGCCGGTACCAGCCCGGCCACCCAGGCGAGGATGACCGCCATGGTTCCGGCGCCGGCCCACGCGTCGAAGACGAGGTCATCCCGGTCTGCGAAGAGGAAGTACAGCGCGAGTCCGGTGCCCCACAGGCCGTAGACCGCCAGCAGCGCGGAGCCGGCGACGGCCGGCCAGAGCACCAGCTTCCGCGGCACCGGCCGGCCGGCCAGCACGGGCAGCCAGCGGGGGACGCGGTGTCCGCACGGATGGACCAGGGCCACCGCCAGCGCGGAGCCCAGCAGGGCCAGGACGCAGAGCAGCCCCAGGTAGGGGCCGCCGCCATCCGCGTACCAGGCGTCGAACTCCTCCTCGTACGCCCACACGGGAACTCCGAAGGCCCACAACGCATGTAACGGAACGAAGCCGATCAGCGGTGCCAGACAGGCTGCACAGCCCGCTCCGGTGGCCCACTTCGGCGGGGTTGCCGTCTCGGTCCGCTGTGTCATGTAACCCTCGCTCGCTCGCCCGCATCGTCATGGCGTACACGACGGTGCCGCACGATCCGGGCCGGCCACGTCGGTCGGGAGGACGATCGTGCTCCCCCGGCCGGGGGAGCACGGACGAAGGAGACGATGCGTCAGCCGTGGAGCCCCGCACCGACCGGTCGCGTCAGCCGTTCCAGCTCCTCCAGGCGCTCCCGCGTCCGCTGGTCCAGCGGTACGTACGTCACGAGCCTCGGCCCGGTCCGCGGCCCGAGCCACAGGTTGGTGTGCTCCAGGTGCAGCAGGCCCACGTGAGCGTTGCGGATGTACTTCGACTTCGCGAGCTGCCCGCCCACCACCTCGTGGCGGGCCCACACCTCCCGGAACTCCGCCGACGCCCCCTCCAGCCGGGCCAGCAGCGTCTTCCACGCGGGCTCCCCCAGGTGCTCGGCCATCGCCGCCCGGAACCTCGCCGCCATGAGTCGGTGCGTACTCGGCAGGTCGACCACCGACTCCCGCCACTCCGGGTCGGTGAAGGCGAGCCACATGCAGTTGCGGTCTTCCGGCCGCTTGCCGTTCAAGTCGCCGAGCAGCCGCCCGTACGTGGCGTTGTACGCGACGATGTCGTACCTGCTGTTCTGGACGCACGCCGGGATGTGGCCCAGCTGGTCGAGCATGGCCCGCACGGCCGGCGTCACGCTGGGACAGGCCGCCGGCGGCGCCGGGTCCAGGCTCCCGGCCAGCGCGAACAAGTGCTCCCGTTCGCTCACGTCGAGCAGCAGCGCCCGCGCGACCGCGTCCAGCACCTGTGCCGACACCTGGATGTCGCGCGCCTGCTCCAGCCACGTGTACCAGGTCACGCCCACCGACGACAGGTGCGCGACCTCCTCGCGGCGCAGCCCCGGGGTCCGCCGGCGCGGCCCGCGCACCAGTCCCACCTGCTCGGGAGCGATCCGCTCGCGGCGGGTGCGCAGGAACTCGGCCAGTTCGTTCCGGCGGACATCGCTTCCAGGAGCCATAGTGGTCATGCTCCCAGCCTGCCGCACCGCCCATCCCGTTGCCAGGTACTCCTGGTACCCGGATAAGGACACTCTGGTACCCGTCTGACGGTCGGGAGATCGTCGGAGGGTGACTCAGATCCCCGTACGCAGCAACCCCGTACGCAGCGACCCCGTACGTACCGGCCCCGTGCACACCAACCCCGTGCACAGCGCTCCCGCGCCCGCCGCGCCCCACCTGGGCGGCCTCGGCCTGTTCACCGTGCTCCTCGGCGCGGCCCTGCCCCTGATCGACTTCTTCATCGTCAACGTCGCACTGCCGTCCATCGAGCACGACCTCGCCGCCGGCCCCGCCCTCCTGGAACTCGTCGTCGGCGGCTACGGCGTCGCGTACGCCGTCCTGCTGGTCCTCGGCGGGCGCGTCGGCGACAGCCTCGGCCGCCGCCGGCTCTTCCTCATCGGCATGGCCGCCTTCGGGATCACCTCGCTCGCCTGCGGCCTCGCCCCGAACGCCTGGACCCTCGTCGCCGCCCGCGTCGCCCAGGGCGCGGCCTCCGCCCTCATGCTGCCGCAGGTGCTCGCCACCATCCAGGCCACGACCGAGGGCCCGCGCCGGGCCCGGGCCATGAGCCTGTACGGGGCCACCGGGGGCCTGTCCATGGTCGCCGGGCAGATCCTCGGCGGCGTCCTGGTCGCCGCGGACCTCGGCGGAACCGGCTGGCGAGCGGTGTTCCTGGTCAACGTACCCGTGGTGGTCCTCGGACTGGTCCTCGCGGTGCGCACCGTCCCGGACACCCGGGCCGGCCGGCCCGCGGCCGTGGACGTGCCCGGCACCCTGCTGCTCGCACTGTCGCTGGTCTCGCTGCTGCTGCCGCTGACCGAGGGGCGGGCCGCCGGCTGGCCGCTGTGGACCTGGATCTCGCTCGGCGTGTTCCCCGTCGCCGCCGCGGCGTTCTACGTCACCGAGCGCCGGGCCGACCGGCGGGGCCGCACGCCGCTGGTGCCGCCGAGCCTGCTGAGGCTGGAGTCGCTGCGGCGCGGCTTGGTGCTCCTGCTGCCGTTCTCCGTCGGCTTCAGCGGCTTCATGTTCGTCCTCGCCGTGACCTTCCAACAGGGCCTGGACATGGACCCGGTGACGGCCGGCCTGGCTCTGGTGCCGATGGCCGTGGCCTTCTTCGGGGCCGCGCTGGCCGGGCCGCGCCTGGTCTCCCGCTTCGGTAGCCGGATCGTCACCGCCGGAGGCGTCGTCCAGGCGGTCGGGATCGCCCTCCTGCTGGCCACGCTCCGCCACGGCTGGCCGGACCTCGGCGTGGCCGAACTCGCTCCGGGCGTCGCCCTGGCCGGACTGGGCCAGGGCCTCCAACTGCCCGTGCTGATGCGCCTGATGCTGTCGGATGTCCCCGCCGAACGGGCCGGGGTGGGCGGCGGCGTCATGATCACCGCCCAGCAGTCCGCCCTGGCGCTCGGCGTCGCCACGCTCGGAAGCCTCTTCCTGGCCCTGGTCCCGACGGCCGGCCTGCGCGCGGCGGTGTCCACCACCCTGCTCGTCCAACTCGGCCTGATCGCGCTGACCGTACTGCTCAGCCTCCGCCTTCCGCGCATGCGCTGAGCGGGCCGCAGGAGTACGGAGCACGTACGGAGCGCCGGGTGCGGCCGGGCGGAAAGGCCGAAGCGCCCGCGCGCGGCCGGTCCGGTTCACCGGGATCGATGAACCGGACCTACCGTGCGCGGGCGCCGTGCCCGCCCCCACCGGGGACCGCTGTCGGGTCAGCCCGCGGCGAGGAGCGTGAGCGTGTCGATCACGCGGTTCGAGAAGCCCCACTCGTTGTCGTACCAGGCGACCACCTTGACGTGGCGGCCGTCGACGCGGGTGAGCTCCGAGTCGAAGATCGACGAGGCGGGGTTGCCCGTGATGTCGGAGGACACGAGCGGGTCATCGGAGTACTCCAGCACGCCGGCCAGCGGGCCCTGCGCAGCGGCCCGGTAGGCCTCCAGGATCTCCTCGCGCGTCACGTCGCGGGCGACGGTGGTGTTGAGCTCGACGATCGAGCCCACCGGGACCGGCACGCGGATCGAGTCGCCCGACAGCTTGCCGTCGAGCTGCGGCAGGACGAGGCCGATCGCCTTCGCCGCACCGGTCGAGGTCGGCACGATGTTGACGCCGGCGGCGCGGGCACGGCGGGGGTCGCGGTGCGGGCCGTCCTGCAGGTTCTGCTCCTGCGTGTAGGCGTGCACGGTGGTCATGAACCCGTGCTCGATGCCCGCGAGCTCGTCGAGCACGGCGGCCAGCGGGGCGAGCGCGTTGGTGGTGCAGGACGCGTTCGAGACGATCGTGTGCAGGGCGGGGTCGTAGGCGTCGGTGTTGACACCGTACGCGAGCGTGACGTCGGCGCCGTCGGACGGAGCGCTGACGAGCACCTTGCGCGCACCGGCCTTGAGGTGGCCGCGGGCGGCCTCCGCCGAGGTGAAGCGACCGGTCGCCTCCAGCACGAGGTCGACTTCGAGCTCGGCCCAGGGCAGCTGCTCGGGCTCGCGCTCGGCCAGCACCGTGATCCGGTGTCCGTCGACGACGAGAACGTTGCCCTCGACGGTCACCGGGCGGCCGAGCCGGCCGGACGTGGTGTCGTACGCGAGCAGCCGCGCGAGGGTGGCGGGCTCCGTCAGGTCGTTGACGGCCACGACCTCGAGGGCGGTGTCGCGCTCGAGGAGCGCACGCAGCACGTTGCGTCCGATGCGGCCGAATCCGTTGATGGCAATGCGAGTCATGACGATGTCCCTTTCGTTCGCCATCAGGTTCGCTTCCGGTCACCGTCCGCGACAGCGGCGAGATCGCCATGGTTCGTAAGGATCTCGCCACGCGACGGCCCCGGGCTACTCGCCCTGGGTGAAGGTGCGCCGGTACTCGGTCGGGGTGGTGCCCAGGATGCGGTGGAAGTGCAGGCGGAGATTGGCGCCGGTGCCGAGGCCGACATCGTCCGCGATCTGTTCGACACTGCGCTCCGAACGCTCCAGCAACTCGCGTGCCACGTCGATCCGGGCCCGCATGACCCACTGCATCGGCGTGTATCCGGTGTCCTCGGCGAAGCGCCGCGAGAAGGTCCGCGCCGAGACCCCCGCGTGCTGCGCCAGCGCCTCCAGGGTGAGCGGTTCGCCCAGCTGGTGCAGGGCCCACTCACGGGTGGCGGCGAACCGCTCGCCGAGCGGCTCGGGCACGCTGCGCGGCACGTACTGCGCCTGGCCGCCGCTGCGGTAGGGAGCCGCGACCAGGCGCCGGGCCGCATGGTTGGAGGCGGCCACGCCGAGGTCGCGGCGCAGGATGTGCAGGCACAGGTCGATGCCGGAGGCGGCGCCGGCCGAGGTGAGCACGCTGCCCTCGTCGACGAACAGGACGTTCTCGTCGAGCCGGACGAGCGGATGCTTCGCGGCGAGGGCCCGCGCGTAGTGCCAGTGGGTCGTGGCGCGCTTGCCGTCGAGCAGACCGGTGGCGGCGAGCGCGAACGCGCCCGTCGAGATGGCGGCCAGCCGCGCCCCCCGGCCGTGGGCGGCGACCAGCGCGTCGATGACCGCCTGCGGCGGGTCCTCGCGGTCGGGGAAGCGGTAGCCGGGGACGAAGACGATGTCGGCCCACGCGAGCGCGTCGAGCCCGTGGGTGACGTGGTACGACAGGCCGTCGCCGCCCGTGACGAGGCCGGGAGCCGCCCCGCAGACCCGTACCTCGTACGGCATGCTCGCGCGGGTCGTGAACACTTGCGCGGGGATGCCCACGTCGAGGGGCTTCGCGCCCTCGAGGACGAGGACGGCTACGCGGTGGAGACGGGAGGGCGGCACGGGGTTCAGGGTACGGCGGGGGAGGGCACGGTCCGTCGTCCGGCCTTCCGTCGTCCGGTCCTCCGTCGTCACCGGCGGCGAGGACCGGACGGTACGAACGGGGTACCTGGCCTCCCCCCGGCCGGCGCTACAGCTGTCCGGCGATGAGGTCCAGGTCCCCGCGGGTGAAGCCCGGACCGTCGGAGCCGTCCGGGGCGAACGACTCGATGACGGCCTCGACGGCGGGAGCCGCGTCCGTGCCGTTCACCTCGGTGAACTGCACGTTGTAGAAGACGAGCCGGCCGTCCACGTCCTCGTTGGAGATCTCCAGGACCTCGTCGAGCCAGTCGGCCGCGTGGGCCACGTTGCCCAACGTACGGTCCAGTTCGCGCAGGGCGCTACGGCCGATGCCCGGCAGCAGCGTCGTGGCGAGGGCCGTGGCGTCGGCGAAGGTGCGCACGTCGGGCCAGAAGGTGTTGACGGGCCGCGGCCGGGACGCGTCCGTGAAGTCGAAGAACGTGAGCGTGTGGCGGACGCACACGTGGTGCACGTTCTCCTCGGCCGCCGTCAGCCGCAGGGTGACCTGCCGCCCGCCCACGGCGGCCCGGACCGTGGCGGTGGCGGCGGCGGCCCCGGAGGCGGCGTACGCCGCGATCGACGGCGCGTTCGACCGGGCCCCGGCGAACAGGCGCCGGCCCTGCTCGGGCGTCGGGAACGGCGTCAGGCCCTTGCGCAGGTTCTGCTTGGTCGTGGAGTCGTACACCCACTGCTCGCGCAGCGGCGGGTACAGCACCCGCTCACCGCGCTCGATCCGTTCGGCGGCGGTGTGCGCGGTCTGCAGGTGCCGGTGCAAGGTGGTCCAGAGCGCCGCGTCGTACGTGCCGCGCCCGTGGTCCGCATCGGCCGCGGTCAGCCAGGCGGTCTCCAGCTCCTTGAGCGCGATCGACACGGCGTCCATCCGACGGGTGCCCGGGCCGCCCGGCACCGGCTCGGTGTCGGGGTCGAAGTTCATGCCCGGGTCGTTGGCCGGGCTCTGCGGGCCGAGCGACACCATCAGCGGCAGGTTCCACAGCAGCCGGTGCGGGTTGGGGCTGCCGCTGTGCCCCGCCATGGCCACGGCCTGGGCGACGCTCTCGCCGGCCACCGTCCAGCACAGGTTCCAGAACGCCCGCGCCGCCCCCTGGAGCCGGGGGTCCTTCGCGTTCCAGGCCGGAGTGAGCTGCTCGGCGATCGAGCTGAGCCGCTCCTTGGAGATCTTGTGGTGCAGTGCACCGGATTTCCACTCGGTGGGCAACGCGTAGGCCAGCTTGCCGTCGTTCAGCGGTTTGACGGCCCACTTGCTCTTGTCCGGGACCTCTTTGGCGGTGCTCGGCGGTGGTGCCGGCCTGCCGGCCACCGGTGACGTCGTCATGGCACTCCCTCCGCGGCCCACGGGCGCGGGCCGGCCCCATCTTCGGGTCCCCGGGGAACGGGCGTCCACCGGTTCCGGCGCATTGGGAAGGGTGGGACGAGGGACCACACGAGAGGGGGTTTCTGACGTGCCAGGGCCGACCAGCCAGGGCCGACCGGCCCGGCCGACCGGTGGGCTCGGGCCCGGTCCACGGCGGCCGCACGCGGTGGTGACGTGATGTCATGCTTCGGCAGGGAGGAGGCGGACAGAATGTCCGCATGGAGGCCACGATCCGCTTCGAAGGTCCGGGAACAGGTGCGCAGGACGGCCGGAGGCTGGGGCTCCGGCTCTACGACCGGTGCGAGGTCGTCCTCGCGGGGCCGGACGCGTTCGTGGAAGCGGCCGCCCGGTATCTGTGGCCGCAGGCGCGCCCGGTGCCAGCCCACCCCGCTCTGCCCGCGGTCACACTCGTACCGGGCCGGATCGCGCCGGGGCTGACGGCCGATGCCTCGCGGCGGACGGTCACGCTCTACGCGTCCCCCGACGGTCACGTCCCCGACTTCAACGAAGGCGTCGAGTACACGGGAGTACCCGGCGTGGACCGGCTCGTCCTCAACCCGCACACCGGCAGCCGGTTCCTGATCACGGGCAGTGACGTCCGCGTCGTGAACCCCGACGTCGAGTCGGGCACGCGCGACGCCTTGCGGGTCGTCAAGCAGCTGGTGACCACGGAGTTCGAGGCGGCGGGCGTGTCGACGGTCCACGCGTCCGCGTTCGCCGTGGGCGGCGGGGCCGTCGCCGTGGCGGGACCAGCGGGTGCGGGCAAGACCTCGACCGTCCTCGCTGCGGTCGCCGCGGGCGCGCGCATGGTGGCCAACGACAAGCTGTACGCCCGTACCGATGCGGGCGGCACCCGCATCCGGGGTTGGACGGATCCCATTCGGGTGATCGATGCTCCGGGACGGCCGAAACGGACCGCCACGCTCGCCGCGTACTTCGCGGGCGACGCCGATCGTGTCGTCGTGGACCCGCTGCCCCTGCGATCGGTCGTCCTGGCGTGCGTCGGCACACCGTCGGTGCCGGTCCGGTGCGAGGAACTGGACCCGACCGCCGGCCTGGTGCTCCTTCGGCAGGAGGTCCTGCCGCCACGGGTCCGCTGGCTGGGAACCGAGCCCTGCGCGGCGAGCGCCCTGCTCCCACCGTCCGCCGACCGCTTCTTCCGCCTGACGTACGGCTACCGGGACGCGGCGCGCGCCATGGACCTGCTGATGCGGCGCCTGACGGTGTGAGCACCTGATCCCGTCCGAAGGCGAGGTACCCGTTGCCTGCGGTTTCTTCCGCAATGGGCCAACTGCTATTCATGCGAGCGCCTTTGCCTCACAATGGTCCGTTCGGGCACCGACGCCACACGTGCGGTCGCGGGGGCCCGCGGCACACGAGGCGGGGAGGGCCTGAACGTGTCCACAGGAGCACGCCGGATCGTCGCGTGGTCGGTCGGCGCCGTCTGCTCGGCCGTGGTGATCTGCCTCGTGGTGACGGCCGCGGTCGATCTGCCCGTCGCCGACAGCACGGCCAGTGTGGTCGCCGCCGTCGTGGCGGTGATCGGGCTCGGCCTGTCCGGGATCACCCTCCTGCGCGACCGCGGAAGCTCCGGCCCCGGCGGTGGCAGGACCGTCAGGGTCCGGGCCCGCGGCAGCGGCAGCATCGCCGCGGGCGGGGACCTACGGGGCAACGCCATCGGTGCCCGGTCCACAGCGACCGGGGCGGCCGGCCCCCCGGCCGGCGGCCGCCCGGCCCGGGGCGGGCAGGACGTCAGCGCGCGCGGCGCGGGTGCCGTCGGTGCGGGCGGGGACATCGTCGACAACGCCATGGGCGAGGACAGCGAGCGATGAGGCTGTGGCCCTGGCGGCGGGACTCCCGGGCACCGCGTCCGTCGCCACCGCCACCCGCACCGGAGGCGCCTGACGGGCGTGCGGTGGGACCGGGACCGGGGGAGCACCTGGACCCGGCGGGCCCGCCAGCTCCCGCGCGCGGGGCCGATCCCGGCGGGCAGGTCGGACGGTCCGAGGTCCGCGCGGACCGGGGCGCGCTCGGTGCCGGCGGCCACATGATGGGCAATGCCATCGGTACGGGCAGCAGCGCCACCCTGATCGAACAGGTGGTGGTCGGCTGGCCCCCCGGCCCCGAGCCGCCCCGCCGCCGGCAACTCGCACCCCCGCCGCTCGGCGAGACGGCGAACCGCGCGGGCATCAGCGCTTCCGTGAAGGAGGCGCTGTCGGACGGGGAGTGCGGGGGCCGGGCACCGGTGCTCTTCCTGGAGGGGTACGGCGGGATCGGGAAGACGACGGTCGCGCTCCAGACCTGCTGGCTTCCGGAAGTGGCCGAACGCTTCCCCGGCGGAGTGGTGTGGACGGTCATCGGCCAGTCCCGGACCGGGCCCGAACTGGCCGACCACATCGCGGACATCTGCGAGCACCTGTCCGGCCGCCGCCCGACGACCACCGATCCCCTCCTGGTCGGCGCCCTGCTCGGCGAGATCCTCGACGAGGGCGGTCCCGCCCTCGTGGTGGTCGACGACGTCTGGACGGAGGAACAGGTCAACGCCTTCCTCGTCGGAGGCATCGGATCCGCCCGGATGTTCACCGCACGCAACCGAGGCCTCGCGCCGGCCGTCGCCCGGATCGTCGAAGTCGGCCAGATGACGGAGGACGAGGCACGCGCGACCGCCTCGGCCGGCCTGCCCGAGCTCGACGCGTCGGTCCTGGAGAGCCTGCTGCGCTTCGCCAAGGGCTGGCCCGTCCTGCTCGGGCTGATCAACGCCTCGCTACGGGCCCACATCCGGGCCGGCGGACCGCCGGCAGAGGTGGCCGCCTGGGTCGCCCACCTCGTCGCCTCGGACGGGCCCGAGGCGCTCGACGCCACGATGCCGCCCCACATGCGCTCCACCGTCGCCGCGACGGTCAGCGCGAGCCTCGACCTGCTCTCCGCCGAGGAACGCGAACGCTACTTCGATCTGGCCGTCTTCGACGAGGACGCCGAAGTACCCGAACACGTCGTGGCCCTGCTGTGGAGCGTGACCGGGGGACTGGACCGCACCGAGAGCCGCAGGATGACGGCACTGCTCTCCACCCTGCGTCTGGTGTCGCAGCGGTGGTGCGACGGCGAGCCGGCGATCGCCGTCCACGACGTCCTGCGGTCGTACGTGCGCCACCAGATGTCCCCGCACGACCTGGTGACCCGCAACCGGTCGCTGGTGGCCGCGCTGCGCACGTTGCTGCCCGCCGGTGCGGCCGCCCAGTGGTGGCTGCTGCCGCCACGTGAGGAGTTCGCGCTCCAGTACCTCCCCTACCACCTCCAAGCGGCCGGGTTGCACGCCGAACTCGCCGAACTCGCCTGCGATCCACGGTGGATCGAATCACAGATCCGGTACCTGGGCTCGGTGGTGCTCGCCGTCTCCACCCTGTCCGGGATCGACACCGCCCGGGCCGCCGCGCTGGTGGCCGTACTCGACCGCGACGTCGAGGTCTTCGTCCCGGAGGCCGCCCCGTCGGCCGTCGGGGCGACCCTCGCCAGCCGGTTGGCGGGAACCGCGGAACTGGACGGAGTCGTCGAGCGTTACCTCGACGGGATGGCGCGCCCCCTGTTGCGCGCGCACTGGCCGCTGCCCGACACCGATGCGGCCACCGACGACGGGCACACCGGTCCCATCGGCGACTGCGCGGTGTCACCGCGCGGTGATGTCATCGCCACCGCGTCCGACGACCGGCTGGTGATCCTGTGGGACGCGGCCACCCTCCGGGTCCGCCACGTCCTGCGCGGGCACAGTCAGCGGGTCCGGGCCTGCGCGTTCAGCCCGGACGGATCCCGACTCCTGTCCGCGGCGACCGACGGAACCGTCCGGATCTGGAGCGTCGTCGACGGCCGTCCGCTGCACACCCTCGGGGAGCACTCCGCCCGCGTGCTGGGATGCGCGTGGTCCCCGGACGGCAGGTGGGCCGCCTCGACGACCGGTGACGGCACGGTGACCATCTGGGACGCCCGTACCGGCGAGAAGCGCCGCGAGATGCGCAGCCCGAGCGGAAACGAGTGGGACTGCGCCTTCACCCCTGACGGAGACGGCCTCGTGTCGGTCGGCGAGGACGGTGTCCTGCGGATGTGGGACACCGCCCGCGGTGTCGCGCGCTGGAGCACCGTCGTCCACGAGGGGAGGATCCGCTGCTGCACGGTCGCCCCCTCCGGCACCCTGATGGCCACGGTGGGCAGCGATGCGACGGTCCGCGTGCTCCGCACCGGCACGGGGGAGTTGGTGCACGTCCTGCGGGCGCACACCGACCGGGTCCGGGCCTGCGCGTTCTCGCCCGACGGCACTCTGCTGGCCAGCGCCTCGGAGGACCGGACGATCCGGCTGTGGGACACCGCCAGCGGGCGCCAGGTCCGCGTCCTGCACGGACACACCGACTGGGTGGGGGCATCGGTCTTCACGGCCGACGGCGGGACCCTCATCAGCTGCGGCGGGGACGCGACGCTGCGGACGTGGGACGTGACCGCCGACACGCCGCCCCGGACCGTACGTGCGACGCGCCGGGCCGTGGGGTGCTGCGCGTTCTCCGCGGACGGACGGCACGTGGTGGCCGGCCACAGCGACGGCGTCGTCCAGCTCTTCGACATCGCGACCGGCCGGGTGCGCTTCGAGGTCGACGGGCACGACGGCAGGGTCCTGGACTGCGCGGTCGCGCCCGACGGAGACGTCGTCACCGCGGGCGCCGACGGCGATCTCGCGCTGTGGGCCGCGCCCACGGGCGAGCTCCGGCGCCGGTTCAAGCGCCATTCGGGCCGGGTCTGGGGGTGCGCCGTCTCACCGGACGGCACCCGGATGGCGTCGGCGGGCGAAGACGCAGTGGTGAGGGTCCACGACCTGCGCACCACAGAGGTTCTCAGCGAGCTGGTGAACCACGACGGACACGCCCTCGGCTGCGCCTTCTCACCCGACGGAGAGCTCATCGCCTCCGTCGGGGACGACGGCACGCTGCGACTGTGGGACAGCCGCACCGGACGCCTGCGGTCGACGCTCTCGACGGGCCGGGAGAGCTCGCTGTGGAGTTGCTGCTTCTCGCCCGACGGTTCCCTGCTGGCCTCGGTCGGTTCGCCGGCGACGGCGCTCACCCTGTGGTCGACCGCAGATCGGACGGTGGACACGTCCGTCCCGATCGGCGGCGACCGGATCACCGGCTGTGCCTTCTCCCCGTCGGGACGGCAGATCGCGACCTGCGGCGACGAAGGCTACCTGGGTGTGTGGGACGTGGCCACGGGCACGCCCCTCACCGGCATCCGGGTCGCCTATCCGCTGCACCGGTGCGCCTGGTCCGCCGCGGGCACCGGCACCGGTTCCATGATCGCCGCCGCGGGGAACGGCGGGCTGTACCTCTTCGCCTACGAGGACGACTGACCGGTCAGGCGCCGTCGGCCGGGTCACCACCGGGGCCGTGCCGGACGAAGCCGTGGCGCGAGTACGACGCCGTCTGCACCAGCTCGGTCACCAGCCGACCGGGGGTGTGATTCCGGATGGCGGCGAGGAACTCCCGCGTCCCCCCGGCGAACAGTCGCGGGGCGACGTCGGGATGCTCGAGCAAGGAGACCCCGGGCGCCAGGTCGTAGGTCCGACCGTTGAGGGTCAGCCGGTCGGCCGACTGGGTGACGTCGAGGGGACGCGACACAGACATCCCCCAGCCGTGCGGTACGACGAGCCGGTCCTCCCCGGTGAGGAGGCGTACCGCGTTGAGGCCGCCGACGGAGGGCCGGAACATGGCGATCGGCCGTCCCGGCGCACTGAACACGGGGACCTCCTCGTCCGGCTCGCACAGATAGCAGCCGATCACCGCGGAGGAGGGAGTCGGCATGAAGTAGTGGTGCTTGTGGTATTCGTCGACCGTTTCGATCTGTCCGTCCAGCAGCATGGTCGCCACGAAGCGGTGCCGCAGGACGTTGAATCGCAGCAACATCTGCGCGAGATCGGCGAAGAGTTCCGCCTTCTTCCCGACCAGGAGCCGGATGCGTCGTTCTCCGCCGAAAGTGAGCACCGAGTCCGCGAACCAGTTCTCCGGTGTGGGGCACAATCCGTTGAACTGGTCCTTGAACTCCTTCTCGTTGCTGTGCAGCAGTAGCGCGTACCTGCCGTCGCTTTCCCTGCGACAGGTGAGGATGAAGTGGTTCCCGCGGTCGAAGTTCCATTCGTAGCTGCTGTCTTCGGTGATGCGCCCGCGCAGTGTGTTCACCGCCTTCTCCGTGAACACCTCCGCCGGGTCGCCGTCCAGCCAGAAAATGGACGACGTGTCGATGTTCATCGTGGTGTCCACCGGAACCACGGGCACGCCGCATTCCCATTCGACCAGGCATCCGGTGGCGAATCCCCCGGCCAGCCGCAGGACGTCGTAGGGGATTCCCAAGTCGGCGGCCGGGCTCACGCGGCAGTCCGCCCGGCGGTCCAGGGTCCGCAGGGCATCGCGCAGCAAGCGCTCGGTCTGCTGGAGATAGGGGATGAGGAATCGTTGTGCCCGGTCGTCCTCGACCATTGCGTCCGGTGCGGACACCACTCGGCCTCCTCTTCCTCTTCCGAGGGATGCGTGAGGGAAATGCGGCACCCTTCTACGGCACCCGTCTACGGCACGACGGCGACGGCCTCGATCTCCCGCAGGGTGTCGTCGGACACGGTCACCTTCGTGGTGCCCGCCCAACTGTCGACCTGGCCGGGAAGGCGCGCGCCGACGATCGCCCCGCTCACCCCGGGCCGGGTGAGCACCCAGGCGAGGGCGAGCTCGGAAACCGTGTGCCCGAGCGGGTCGGCGATGGTCCGCAGCGCGTCGACGACGGCCAGCTTGTGGGTCAGTGCGGGCTCGGCGAACTTCGAGGACCTCTTGCGCCAGTCGTCGGGCGCGAGCGCCCCGACGCGCGCGTGGTCGAAGGCTCCGGTCAACAACCCGGAGGCCAGGGGCGAGTAGGCGATGACGCCCGTGCCGTGCTCCTGACACCAGTCGAGGAGCGGGAGCGACTTCCGGTCGAGAAGGCTCAGGGACGGCTGCAACGAGTCCACGTGCCGGACCGCCTCGCAGCGGTCGAGCAGGTCACGGTCCACGTTCGACAGCCCGATCCAACGGACCTTGCCCTCGTCGACGAGTTCCGCGAGCGTGGCCCAGGAATCCTCGATCGACGTGCCGGTCCGGGCATCCGGCCGGTGGATCTGATAGAGATCGATCCGGTCCACGCCCAGGCGTTTCAGGCTGGCCTCGCACTCCTGGCGGATACTGCTCGGCCGCAGGTCGGACACGACCTTTCCGGGATTCTCGGCGTCCCAGACGCGACCGCATTTGGTGAAGACCAAAGGCCTTTCGGACGGATTGAGTTGCCTCAGCGCCGCCCCCACGACCTCTTCCGAGTGGCCACACCCGTAGGCGGGCGCGGTATCGAGCCAATTGAGGCCGCGATCGACCGCATGCAGGACGGTCCGTACCGAAACGGCGTCGTCGACCGGCCCCCACCCGTGCTCGTACGGTCCGCCGATGGCCCAGGTACCCAGTCCCAGGCGGGTGATCTCGGGGCCTTCGCGCCCCAGGCGCGTGGTGTCGACCTGATTCTGGACGGATTGCGATCGCGTCTTGTCTGGCTTCACGGTCGCGCATCTTAACGTGAGGCGTAACTGGCTGTCGATGAGGCCGATTTGAAGCGATCGACAATCGATCTCGCTCGCGATGGATATGGATCCCACGCGATCATTCGCGTTCACGGTCCCTGTCCGTGCCACTCGGCCGTGGTAACGGGCCGGCCCGGACTGCGTCGTGTCCGGCGCCCGGAAAACGGCGGGCCGCGGCGGGGCGCACCCCGTTACGATCGGGCCTCCACCCGATCACGGCGGTCCCGACGGAGGCACCGATGACACTGGCCCCTTCGCGGACACCCGCCCATCCCGAACGGCTGGAGCAAGGACACCCGTTCCGCCAGTGGAAGACCTGGCGCATACCCGGCACCGAGCTGACGCTCACCGGGTACTCGCGCGCCAACGACAAGACGTTCTTCCACGTCCCCGAACTGCGCTGCGCGCTCGACGCGGGCCTGGTGGAAGGGCGTCAGCCGGAGACCGTCTTCCTCACCCACACCCACCACGACCATTCCAAGGACCTCGACCACCTCGCGGCCAGGCCCGACGGGGTCGACATCCACCTGCCCGCCGCGGCGGTGCCGTACGTGGAGTCCTTTCTACGGGCCTCCGCCGAACTGAACCACGGCACCGCCTACGATCCGGCCCTCGCCGCGGGTTGCCGGCTCCACGGGGTGCGCGGCGGAGACGAGTTCACCTTCGGGCGCCGCGGCCACCACGTACGGGTGGTGGAGTGCGTGCACAAGGTGCCTTGCGTGGGGTACGCCTTCGCCGAACGCCGCAAGGCCCTGCTGCCCGAGTACGAGGAACTGCGCCACGACCTCGCCGCACAGGGCCGGGGCGCGGAGTTCGGCCGCATCCTGGCACGGCGGCGCAAGGAGGGCGCCGAGGTCGAACGCGAGGTGCGCAAGCCGCTGTTCGCCTTCCTCGGCGACACCCATGTCAGCGTCTTCGAGGACAATCCGTGGCTCTTCGAGTATCCGGTGATCATCACCGAGTGCACGTTTCTCGACGACGCCGAACTGGAGCGGGCCGACCGGGTCGGACACACCGTCTGGAGCCGGCTGAAGCCCGTCGTCGAGGCCCACCCGGACACCCTTTTCGTCCTCACCCACTTCAGCCTGCGTCACTCGGACCAGGACGTCCTGGACTTCTTCCGCGACGAGCGGCTCGACAACGTACTGCTGTGGGTGCACCCGGACAGCCGACTGCCCGAGCAGCACCAGCACGGCTGACCGCCGCGGGCCCCGTTCCGGCCGCCGTTCCTGGGCCCCGGTCAGACCCCCGCCAGCGCGTCCCGCAACCTCCTTGCCTGTCTGAGGAGTTGGGACGAACCCGGTCGCTGCGCGAGCGCCGTCACCTCAGGCAGCTCGCCGCGCGCGCCCGACAGCCGGGCGGAGTCCGCCGCGACGGCCAGCAGCGCCCCGTGCACCTGGGGCCGGGTGCGGGCCAGCAGACCGGGCAGGGCGGTGGCCAGGACCGCCCAGACCGCCCCGGCGCCCTCCGGTACGGTGACGGCCGCCCGCAGTGACTCGGTCAGCAGGGGCACCCTCAGCGTGCCCAGCCCGACGAGTTCGGTCAGCTCCCGGCCCAGCAGCTCGCCGTCCAGCCGGCCACGCGAAGCCAGCACCACCAGCGCCCGCCCCGCGGCCTCCCGCTCGGGCTCGGGGACGGCGGCGAGCCCGTAGGCCACGGCCAGATGCACGGCGGGCCCGGCAGGGCCGTCGGCCCGGGCGAGCGCCTCCAGGAAGGCGGGGGAGCCGCAGCCGTCCTGGTCGGCCGCCGACGCGACACCCGTCAGGAGCCGGGCCGCGGCTATCTCCGGGTGCCAGGGCAGGGTCGCGACGGTGTGCGCGTCCCGGTAGTCCGGCAGGGACCAGTGCGGACAGGAGATGGCCGGCTCGAAGACGCGGAACAGTGACCAGAACTGTCGGGGGAACGCGCCGCGGCCCTCGATGGCCTCGTGTCCCACCAGGATCCGGCGGCCGATGCGTGCTCCCCGGCGCCTGCTGGGACGCTCGGCCTCACCCGCTTCGCGCTCCCGCCACCACGCCGGCCGGGGCAGACCGCCCTGTCGCAGCCAGGCGGCCACCCGGGTCCCCTCCGCCAGCCCCAACCCCTCCGCGGCACGCACCGCTTCGGGGTCCACCCGGCCGCCGCAGCGCAGCAGTGCCTGCCCCAGGTCCGCCGGTCCGGGCCGGACACCGAGGCGTTCGTACTCCGCGAGGCGCTCGACCAGCTCGTACGGCTCCACCGCGCCCGTCGGCCGGCTCGGTACGGACAGCAGGAACGGCACGGGGTCACCGGCCCGCAACCGGGCGGCGACCTCGTCGGCGCGCGCGCCCGCCACGTAGTCCAGCGCCACGTGCTGGCACAGTTCGAGCCAGCCCGCCCGGGTGTTCTCCCAGGGCTCCTCCGGCCGTACCGGACCGACCGCCGCGCCGACGATGCCCGCTATGCACCGCACCTGCCCGTGCGGCTTCACCTTGAACTCGCGCGGGACGGAGCCCAGCGAGGCGGCCACTGCTTCCCTGTCCCGGAAGTCGTGGCTCACCACGGCGTTGAGCACCCGTTCGAACGGCACCACGCCGGGGTCGTGGCGACCGGCCAGCACGGCCGCGACCTCGTCGGCGAGCGCACTCAGTGACGGTACGGCGAATTCCCCCTTGATCATGTGATGAAGGCTAGACGCTGCCACTGACATTGATACTCGTAGCGGGTTCCGGTGGTCGTGGCTCTGCCACTGACTGACGCCCTGCTGGGCTGTCTTCCCGCTGTACCGTCCGGCTGCCGGGCCCGTTCTTCATGGCTCCGGCCAGGTGGAACATGACCTGATAGGAGCTTGGTCAGAAGCCCCCTCAATGTCCTGTCTGTCCCACCTGGCCGGTGTCACCTCCGGCTAGGAAGGCACCTCCAGCATGACAGCAGCGCCCCCGTCGGCGCGGTGGGGTCAGAGCGGGTCGCCGAGGGGGCCGTACTCCGCCTCCAAGTTCTTGGCCCAGTGCGCGGCGAAGTCGGGCTGGGTGCCGTCGGCATCCGTGAACCCGTACTCCTTGTAGAGGTCCCAAGTGGCCAGCGCCCGGCCGCTCCTGGCGATGACGTCCGGGTCGGCTGCCAGGGCCACGACGGCCCGCCCCAGGTAGGCGGGAGTCTCGGAGTGGGCGAAGTTCGGGTCCTCGGCGGCGCCGTCGCGCCAGTTGGCCTCGGTGACGCCGAAATGCTCCAGCAGCGCCTCCGAGCGCAGGAAGCCCGGCGTCAGGGAGACGGCCGCGACGCCGTGCGGCCGCAGCTCGGCGGCCTGCGCGACCGCCAGCCGGATCACCGCCGACTTCGCCATGTCGTAGAAGAAGGAGCCGCGGTAGCGGGCGGTGTTGCCGTCGGTGACCTCCACGACCAGGCCGCTCCCGCGGGCGACCATGAGGGGCAGCGCGTACCGGCTGGTGATCACATGGGTCTCCACGGCTCGACGCAGGAGGCGCAGGCCCCGGTCCAGGTCCTGCTCCCACAGAGGGTGCTCCCAGTCGGTGAGCGGGTCGCCGCCCCAGACGGAGTTGACCAGGACGTCGAGCCGGCCGTCCTGCTCCGCCGCGATCCGCGCCACGAGGGCCCGGACTTCTTCCGGGTCGCTGTGGTCGGTGCGGACCGGGACGCCCACCCCTCCGGCGGCGGTGATCTTCTCCGCCGTCTCCTCGATGGTCTCGGGGCGGTCGAGGTCGGAGCGCGAGGTTCCGCTGCTGCGGCCGGTCACGTAGACGGTCGCCCCGGCGGCTCCGAGCTCGATGGCGATACCCCGCCCGCCGCCCCGGGTGCCGCCGGCGACCAGTGCGACCCTTCCGGCGAGCCGTGGTGTCTTCGTCGTCATCTCTTCCTCCATGTCTTCCAGCGGATTCACGTGGTGGAGGCGGCGGTGGCAGCGGCGGCGTCGGTTGCGGTGGCGACGTGGGGGGCCAGTACGGCGTCGAGCCCGTGCCGGACGCGCTGCACGAGGGCGCCCTCGCGGTCGAGCGCCCAGATGAGACCCGCCCCGGAGGTGACGGCCTGCACGGTGGCGGTCAGCGCCTCGACATCCGTCGTGGCACGGAGCTCGCCCGTGGAAACGGCCGCCGCCAGCAGCGTTCCGACCGCCCGGCGCTGGGCCCGGTGCACGGCGAGGGCCCGCTCGTGCAGCTCGGGGTCCGTGAGGTCCGTGCACAGGAACGCCAGGTGGTTGGCGAAGGTCTCCGGCGAGACCATCGGAGTCATCCACTGCGCGAGGAGGGCGGCCAGGGCGCCGAGCGCCGAGCCCTGCTCCCCGCGGATCCGGTCGGGCAGTGCCTCCGTGTCCCGCACGGACCGATCGGCCAGTGCCAGGATCAGGCCGCGCTTGGAGCCGAACCGCTGCACGAGCGTGCCGGGGACCAGGCCGACCTCGCGGGCCACCGCCGCCAGGGTCAGCCCGGACGGCCCCACCCGCCCCATCACCTCGGTCGCCGCACGCAGGATCACCTCGTCTTCCACCCCGCGGGGACGTCCGGCCACAGTCGCTCCTCCTTAATAAATGAACGTGCATTTATTAAAGCACGCCGAGATCCGCGCCCTCGCCCCAGGGGCCCGCCAGGCCCTAACGTTGGCCCATGATCAATACGCCGTCACGGGTCGAACTGCGCCCGCTCACCGCCTCCGACCAGGACGAGTTCTGCACGCTCGTGCGGGCCAGCTCCGAGCTGCACCGGCCATGGATGCAGCTACCGTCGACCGCGCAGGAGTTCCAGGTCTGGACGCGCCGCTTCGACGACGGCACCAACTTGGGCTTTCTGGTCCGTGCCCGGGAGACCGGCGCGACCGTCGGCATGGTGAACATCAACTCGATCATCCGGGGCCGCTACCAGGGCGCGTCCCTCGGCTACGCGGCCTTCGCCCCGTCCGCGGGGCGCGGCTACATGACCGAAGGGGTCGCCGCCACCCTGCGGTACGCCTTCACCGACCTGCGGCTCCACCGGCTGGAGGCCAACATCCAGCCGGCGAACACGGCGTCCCTGGCCCTGGTCCAGCGGCTGGGCTTCCGCTACGAGGGGCTCTCGCCCGCCTACCTCTACATCGACGGGGACTGGCGGGACCACGAACGCTGGGCCGTCACCGCACCGAGCCCCTGGACACCCGATCCGTCCCTTCCCGAGGTCTGAGCCGTACGGCGCCGCCCGTGGAGCACGCGCTACGGCGAGCCGGCCAGTAGCCGACGTCCTCGAACAGCAGCCAACGCAGCACAGGGTGGTCACCGGGCAGCTGGTCGGCGAACCGCGCGGCGGTCGCCCGGCAACTCGTACAGCGCCCCGTGCGGCTGCCAGGGTTGAACCAGATACCGTGCGCCCGGCCCTTTCCCCCGGCGTTGCGGCGAAGGTCTGGAACGGGTTCCGAACTGGACCCCTCCGCACCCTCATGCCACGCCTCCCGGTCCGGCCGTCGGCCGTCGCGCCGTCAGGTTCAGGTAGCGGTGATGGGTTGGCCGTCGTACGCGGCGCCCAGGTCGTCAGGTCGTCAGGTCGTCAGGTCGTCAGGTCGTCAGGACGTCAGGACGTCAGGACGTCAGGACGTCAGGACGTCAGGACGTCAGGACGTCAGGACCAGCTTCACCCCGCGCCGGGGAGAGCGCACTCCGGATCGGCGGCGCTCCCCCCGGCGCTCAGTACCACCGTCCGGCGGCCGCCGGGAGGGCGACCGCCAGGGAGGCCGCGGCGAGCGCCGCCGCGGCGAGGCGCGTGGGGCGCCGCGGCTTGCGGGCCAGCCTCTCCGTCATGACGATCCCGGTCAGTGCGGCCATCCACACGAGCATCCCGCTCCTGCCGCTCGCCACGGCCATCACCAGCATCAGCGCCCAGCACGAACGCAGGCACGCGCCACCCTGGCGCAGACCGAAGCGGCCCGCCCCCGCCACCGCGCGCCAGCCCGTCGGCGGCAGCGGGGAGGAACGGTGACAGTCCCGCAGGGCGCGCCGCTTGTGCACGGTCAGCTGCCAGGCGGCCGCGAGGGCGAGCGCGCAGGCGAGTGCGACATCGTCCGGCAGCCGCGCCCACAGCGCTGCCGGACCCAGGAGCAGTGCGCCGTATCCGATCCAGACCGCCAGGTAGACGGCCGCGCACGTGGCCATCGCGCGCTGTCGGCGTCGCCGCAGGCTGTTCGTTCCCACGTGCTCGAGCGCAGGGACGGCCGCCGGCAGCATCATCGCGACGCTCATCAGCGCCCACATCGCCAGATCCCCGGAACCGGCGACGTCGTGGACCGCGTGCGTCGTGGACACGTGGTGGTGCGGGTCCCCGGTACCGAGGCCGCGGGCCGCGCCGTCGGCGCCGTGCGACCCGCCGGTCACGGCCAGGGCGACCAGGGCGATCCAGGCGGCGACGGCCGCCAGCTCGAAGGCGAGCGAGACGCGCGGCCGCAGCAACCGCCGCACCGGCGCCGTCCGCGGGGGCCGTACCCGCGCCGCACCCTGAACCGTCATCAGGTGTAGCCGAGGCTGACCCGCCCGATCTCGACGGGCGGGTCCTCGGTCTCCGCATCGACCGCGTCGACCGGGCCGAGCGCACCGAGCGGCAGGAACGTCACGCGCAGCGCACGGTCGTCCCACGCGTTCTGCGCCGCCAGCCTGCGCACGAGCGGGGTGATCTCCACGGTCACCCGCAGACCGTGCGGGTGCTCGTCGCCGCGGGGATCCTGGGCCCGCTCGATGCCGAAGAAGGAGAGGTTGCCCACGCGGTGGCTCTCCGCCAGTTCGCGGGAGGCTCCGTCGGGCAGGTTGACGTAGATGCCGTAGACCGTGTCCGGGTTCTGCTCGCCCTCGATGTCCTCGACGTTGAGGTACACGCGCCGGTCGGCCTCGGGGACGGGGACGCCCAGCGCCGCGCCGAGCGACCGCGTCGTCCGTTGGTCGATCGGTACGGTGACGCTCGCCGCGCGACCGACGAGCTGCACGGTGTCCTGGGAGGCGCCGGCCATCTCGCGCCGCTTGGGCGGCACCGGCCCGGACTCGTTCGGACTGCTCATCGACGCCTCGGGTACGGGGGAGGGGGTCGGGGGAGGAACTGGAGGTGGCGCAGGAACCGGTACGGGCGACTCGTACGTGTACCCCAGCTGACCGGCGATGTCGACGATGGCGGACGCCGCCAGTGTCCGTTCGCTCCCGTCGGCGTCGAAGAATCGGTACTCCTGGGTGATCCAGCGCGGGTCCGTCGGGTTGTCGTGTCCCGGGCGGCTCGCCCATGTGTGCCAGAGGCGGTCGATGTTGGCGTGGTGGAGCCAGAAGATCGGGTCCAGCGCCGCCGTGTCGGTCCTCCCCATCCAACGGCCGATGTGGCTGTGCACGGCGTTGTGCGGGGTGCTCTCGACGGCTCCGTCCCGGTTCCAGAAGGCATCGCCGTCCGGTGTGATCCCGCCGCCGAACTCGGCCTCGCCGACGAACTGGGTGCGCCCCAGCGCATAGGCCGGGGAGGTGATCTCGAAGGGTAGTGGTGCACCCAGGTTGAGGCGGTGCGCCCGCTCGGCGAACAGGGGGTTGGCGCCGCCTTCCTCTTCGCGGAAGGCCGGCGGGATCCGGGCCTGCGAGGGGTCGGCGTCGTAGTCCCAGAACGGCAGCGCCCAGTCGGCCGGACCGCCCAGGTCCACGACCGCGGCGCGGACGATCCGCTCGAAGTACCAGAGGTACATGCGGTGCCAGGAGAGGAAGTACCACGAGCCGTGCTTGCAGCTGTTCCACAGCGGTTTCGGCGGTGTCTCGGCCGTCCCGTGGATGGCCGCCTGGTAGGCCCAGCTCGTGGGGTCGTCCGCGTCCCGCCCCTTCATCTCGGTGACGGCTGCCGCGTAGTGCGCGAGGGTCAGGTCGTCTTCCGGCAGGGTCCACACGTTCTTGCGCACGTGCACGACCGGCTGAGGGCACACCGCGTCCGCCTTCCGTCACGCCGGCCGTGATGCGGTTCCCGCGGCCCGTTCCCCGCGGCCCCGTTCCCCGCACCGCCGTGCCGCCAGTTCTCCATCGAGTCAGGTCGGAAAGAAATTCGGGATGAACCATACCCAAACGGAATCCCGTGATCGACCAGGCGCGCGGGCGGCGGTGGGCCCCGTCGGGATTCGCCCGCTGCGACGGGGGTGGGGCAAGATCGGGACAAGACGATCTGAGGTGTGCCGATGAACTCGCAGTCCCTGTACTTCCATCCCGACTACCTCGACGCCGTGCGGGCCGGCCGGAAGACCACCACCGTCCGCTTCCGTGACCCGGTGGAGGCGGGCCCCGTCAGCCTGGTGTTCGAACTGGACGAGGAGGTGGTCCTGCCGGGTGTCGTCACGCAGGTCACCGAGAAGACGGTCGCCCGGCTCAGCGACGTGGACGCCCGGGCGGACGGCTTCCGCGACCTGGCCGAGCTCCACGACAGGCTCCGGTACCACTACCCCGACATCGGGCCGGCCGACACCATCACGGTCGTGCACTTCCGGCCGGTGCGCTGAGCCGGTGGCCCCGGGCGAGCACGCCGGGAGGCGCCCTCGGCGGGGCCGTGGGTCCGGGGGACGTGCGGCGCGGCGCGTCCCCCGGACGTCACCGGGCTACCGGTCCTGGGAGAGCCGGACCAGCTCGGCGAAGGAGCCGTCCAGTCGCACCAGCTCCTCGTAACCGCCCTGCTCGGTGATCCGTCCCGCGTCGAGGACGATGATCCGGTCGGCGAGGCGGCAGTTCTCCATCCGGTGGGTGACGATCACCGTGATGCGGTCGTCCTTCATGTCTCGCAGCCCGGAGAACACCATGTGCTCACCGCGCGGGTCCATGGCCGACGTCGGCTCGTCCATGACCAGCAGCCCCGGCTTCCGGTGGAACGCCCGCCCGCACGCCAGGCGCTGCCACTGGCCGCCCGAAGGCTCGTGCCCGCCCCAGATCGAGCGGGCCAGCAGGGTGTCCAGGCCGTCCGGGAACTCCTGGACCGCCGCCCGCATGCCGACCGCGTCCAGCGCGTCCCAGACGGCTTCCTCGCCGCGCGGGTCGGGCTGGCCGAGCGTGATGTTCTCCCGGGCGGAGAAGGGCCAGTACCCGTACGACTGGGTGACGAGGCCGACGTGCTGCCAGGCGGTGCGCTGGTCGGCGTCGGCGGTCGGGACCCCGTCCCAGGAGACGACGCCGGACGTCGGGGCGGTCAGTGAGGTCAGCAGCCGGATCAGGGTGGACTTGCCCGCGCCGTTCTCGCCGACGACGGCGATGACCTCGCCCCGGGACAGGGTCAGGGAGACCGGTCCGAGCGAGGGGGTGTCCTTGCCGGGGTAGGTGTACGTGGCCTCCTCCAGCCGGATCTTCTCCGGTGCGGCCTCCATGACCTGCGGGCCCCGCGGACCGGACTTCTCGGCGGCCTCGGCGACGAAGGCGGTGTAGTCGCCGAGGTAGAGGGCGTGCTGGAACATGGCCGCCCCGTACACGACGAGCTGCGAGAGCGCGGCGGTGGAGGTCCGCATGGCGACGATCGCCGTACCGGCGGCGGCGATCGCCATGTACCCGCCGATGACCAGCCCGGCGAGGGCGCCGTAGGTCGCCACGACGAAGACCCCCGAGGCGGTGGCCGCGATCAGGTAGACGGTGAGGTAGCGGGGCGCGGAGCTGACCATCCTGGAGTCGATGCGCTCGCAGACCGCCGCGTACCAGTGGTGGGCGTACGGACGCATGCTGTTGCCGCGCAGCTCGTCGGCGAGCTTCGGGGTGGTCAGGTGCCAGCGCATCATGTGCTTGATGTTGCGGGAGGCGACCGTCTGGTTGTGCAGGCGGTAGTCGAGGCGGGCGGCGTAGACCGAGCCGAGGCCGCGCGGGACCACCGACAGCAGGAGCAGCGGCAGCAGCACGGGATGGACCACCGCGAGGACGGACGCCACGGCGACCATGTCGATCAGGCCGCTGGTGAAGCCGAGGGCGTCCTGGAGCAGCATGGCGGAGCGGGCGGATCCGGTCTCGGCGGCCTCGGAGCGCTCGGTGAAGTCGGGAGCGTCGTACGCGGCGAGTTCGACGTCCATGTGGGCGTCGACCATGGCGAGGTCGGCGAGGGTGGCCATGCCGGGATTCAGGCGGCGGGCCGCGCTGCCCGAGGCGATGGAGGCCAGCGCCCCGAGCGCCGTCATGGCAGCCGCGACGACCAGCGGCCAGGCCGCCGCCGAGATCCGTTCCTCGATGCCGTCGCCGGTCAGGAGCGGGACCATCGCCCGCGAGATCGCCGCGAGCGCTGCCGCCGTGCAGATCCCGCCGAGGACCTGGGCGCCGACCAGTACGTGGAACGCGGTGCGGTTGACGGCGAGCGCGAGCCGCGCGGTCTGCCGGAGGGCGGACGGAACCCGGCGGGCCATCTGCCCGAGCGACAGCGCCTCCATGGTCTCGTTGTGCTGGCCCCAGGTGTACTTGAACTCGGGTGGGGCCGGTGGTGCGGCCGTCTTGCGGTGCTCGGTCTGCTGCTCGGACATCCTGCGTCTCCTTCAACTGGGTTGTCTTGGAGGCCGGTTCGACGCTCGCAGCGCATGCCGGAGAAGCCCGGCTCCGCGGTGTGCGGAGGGGCGGCAGCGTGGTCGCGGGAACTGGAGGCAGTGAGTACAGCGCAGGCCGAAGGCCGGAGCAGCGGGATCTGGCCGACCTCGCGGCGACGGCTCCCTAGCCGTGGCCGCTGATCGTGTTCGGGCGCCGTCGGGCTCCCGGGCGCAGACGCACGGGAGGTTGGCCGGAACCCGCCGGTACGGGGGTCAGCCCACCGGAAATCGCTTGCGGGCCCGCGGCGCGCCTCCGGCTTCCGCCAGGTCCGGGGCGCGGGGGACGGCGAGCAACGCGGGAAGGCGCTCTAGATCTGGGGCACGGCGCGGTCGAGGGCACCCAGGGCATTGATGGCGGTGGGCCAGGGGAAGTGGATCGGGGCGTCGGGGTCGGCGGGGTCGGGGGCGTATCCGGTTTCGCCCTGGAGGAGTTCGACTCCGGCGTTGCGCAGGGTGTTCAGGGAGACGTCGAACTGGGGGTGGGCCGCGAGGGCGGTGTTGGTGCAGGGCATCGCGATGACGGGCGTGCCCTTGCCGGTCGCTTCGGCGGCGAGGCCGACCACGAAGTTGTGGGTGAGGCCGAGGGCCCACGCGTTGATGGTGTTGAAGGTGGCGGGTGCGAAGAGGAGGGCATCGGCCGCGGGCCACACGTCGGGCTGGCCGGGGAGCTTGTACTGCCAGCGGACGGGATGGCCGGTGAGAGCGGCGAGTCCGTCGAGGCTTTCGGAGAGCCAGTGCGCTGCGGTGGGGGTGAGGCCGAGGCACACGTCCCAGCCGCGGGCCTGGGCGTCCTCGATGACCCGGGCGACGTCGAAGACGGGCGGGGCGGCGGAGCAGAGCAGGTGAAGGGTCTTCGTGGTCATGCCGCAATATGATCACATGGTTTGAGCTGGATCACGCCCCCGGGAGCAGGTCCGGTTCCGCCGGCACCGGACTCACGGCGGCGGAGCGTTGCGGTGCTGGTCCGCTGCGGTGCGAAGTGTCCGCCCGGGCGTCGCACTCCTGACCGCCGCGATGCCGGGAGTCAGCGGCGCCGACGGGCCGAACGGGCGGCTCCGCCCCTGCGCTGCGGGGCCCCCGCCCCTGCGCGTGCGGGGCACGCCCGGATGGGGGAAGCTGGGTTAAGCCGCACCGCCGACAGCGGGACAGAAGGGCGAGGAGGGCCTCGTGGATACCTCAGAAGACGGCCGGCTCATTCGTGCACCCCGGTCCTGGTTCCGGTCCCGGGTGCGGACCGCCACCGTTCTGTGTGCGGCGGCGGCTCTTGCAGCGGCCGCCGTCCCGGCCTCCGCGCAGGGCCCCGGGGCCGTATCGGCTCCTGCGGAACCCCTCGTGGTCGTCGACTGCTTCTCGCAGTCCCAGGTACGCCCCGAGGAGTACCTGCTGGCCTGCGGGGACGGCAACAACCGCCTCGTCGGACTGACCTGGGACACCTGGGGCCCGAAGACCGCGACGGCCACGGGCACCGACATGGTGAACGACTGCGTCCCCTACTGTGCCGCGGGCCGCTTCCGGTCCTACCCGGTGACGGTGACGCTGAGCGCTCCGGAACCCTGGCCGGGCCACCCGGACGTCGAGCGCTTCACCACGATCCGGCTCCTCTACACGGACACCGCACCGGCGCCGGTCGCGAAGGACGTCACGTACAAGCTCGTGTACTGACCGACCGGACGACCCTCCGTACGGGCTTCAGAGCCGCGGCGAGCGGCTCCGGGTCCGTCGCCAGGCGGGCGTGGAGTTCGACGTCGTAGCGGACCCCGTCGTAGGCGAGCTTCTGGCGCTGGTGTCCTTCCACGGCGAAGCCCGCGGCGTGAGCGACCGCGCACGAGCCGGGGTTGTTCACCCGGTGCCCCAGCTCCAGTCGGAACAGTTCGGCTTCGTGGAACGCCCAGCGGGCGAGGGCCTGGCAGGCCTGAGTGGCCACGCCCCGCCCCCGGGCAGCAGCCGTCGTCCAGTAGGAGACCCAGCCGACCGAGTGCTGCCGGTTCACCGCGCCGACCGACACCTGTCCGAGCACCGTGTCGGCGCCGTCCACGACGGAGAAGGCGAAGGCGGAGCCGGCCTCCCACTCGGCGGTGCGCTCCGCGATCCACCGCTGCGCGTCCTCCGGTGAACCGATGGGCCGGCTGGTCTGCTCACGCATGAGGGGGTCCGCGAACGCGGCCGTCACCGGTGCCGCGTCGCGCACGGCCCATCTCCGGAGCACCAAACCCGAGGAGACTTCGACACGTTCGCGCATGCCGTGAGTCTTCCTCCCCGCCCGCCGCCCTGTCATCCCGTTTATCGGGCTCCCCACGCCGAACGGTCCCGGTCAGCCCGGGCCGTGGACGTGGACGTTCGCGTATGCAGGTGAGCTCTTCGGCTATGTCGCGTCTCGTGGTGTTGGATTTGACTGGGGTCATGACGAAGACGACGAAGAACGAGAACGCCACTCAGGCCACCGGCCGGACCACCGGTGCGCACGCGAACCACGCCGACGCCGGCGGCATCACCCTGGTGATCGGGGGTACCGGCAAGACCGGCCGGAAGGTTGCCGAGGGGCTCGCGGCCCGGGGCCGCCCCGTCAGGGTCGGATCCCGCCGCGGCGAGCCGGCTTTCGACTGGAACGATCCGACGACCTGGCTTCCGGCGCTCGAAGGCGTGGACCGGGTGTACGTGACGTACTACCCCGATCTCGCCTTTCCGGGGGCGGCCGTTCAGGTGACGGCCTTCGCGGAGGTGGCGGTCGCGGCCGGCGCGCGGCGCCTGGTGCTGCTGTCGGGGCGCGGCGAGGAGGCGGCGCGGACCAGCGAGGACGGCCTGAAGGCCACCGGCGCGGACTGGACGATCGTCCGGTCGAGTTGGTTCAACCAGAACTTCGACGAGAGCTTCTTCCTCGACTCCGTTCGGGCGGGCGAGATCGTCCTGCCGACGGCGGACGCGGTCGAGGCGTTCGTCGACACCGGAGACGTCGCCGACGTGGTGGTGGCCGCGCTGACCGACGACCGGCACATCGGAAAGACGTACGAGCTGTCGGGGCCGCGCCTGATGGGCTTCGAGGACGTGGCCGCGGAGCTCTCGAAGGTGACCGGCCGTGAGATCGCCTATGCGCCGATCCCGATGGAGGACTATCGTGCGGTGCTGCGGGAGAACGGGCTGCCGGAGGAGTTCGCCGAGCTGTTCACCCTGATCCTGGACGGGCGCAACGCGCACCTCGTGAACGGGGTCGAGGAGGTGCTGGGGCGGCCGCCCCGGGACTTCTCGGACTTCGCCCGGGAGGCGGCGGCCACCGGCGTCTGGGACGTCCGGGCCGTCTGATGCGGACCGGCCACGCCCGCGCCCGGGTTCGGGCCGGGGTGTCGTTCCGTCGTGGGGAGGATGTGCGCATGGACATGTTGGCCGGTCTCCTGGCGGGCCCGCAGGCCCGGGGTGCGTTCCTGCTGAAGTCGGTGCTCAACCCTCCGTGGTCGGTGCGGATCGAAGACCGTGCCCCGCTGTCGGTGGTGACCATGGTGCAGGGCTCCGCCTGGCTGCTGCCCGACGACCGGGGCGCCGAGCCGGTACGGATCGGCCCCGGGGACGTGGCCGTCGTACGGGGGCCCGTGCCCTACACGGTCGCGGACCAGCCGGACACCCCCGTCCAGATCACGGTCGGGCCGGACCAGCGGTGCAGTACGCCGCAGGGGGAGGACGTCTCGGAGTCGATGGCCCTCGGCGTACGGACCTGGGGTGCCGCCCACCCCGACGCGGGGGCGGCGGTGATGCTGAGCGGTACGTACCAGGCGCCGGGCGAGGTCGGCGGGCGGCTCTTGAGCGCGCTGCCCACGATCCTGGTGAGGCCGGCCGGAACCGCCGACGCCACCCTGATCACGCTCCTCGGTTCGGAGATCTCCAGCGAGGAGCCCGGCCAGGAGGTGGTCCTGGACCGGCTGTTGGACCTGCTGTTGATCGGGGTGTTGCGGGCGTGGCTCGCGGCACCCGGTTCCGGCGCCCCGGGCTGGTTCCGGGCACAGGGCGATCCGGTGGTGGGGCCGGCGCTGCGGCTGCTGCACGAGAGCCCGGCGTACGGGTGGACCGTGGAGGAGCTGGCCCTGAAGGTGGGCGTCTCCCGGGCGTCGCTGGCGCGCCGCTTCACGGAGGTCGTCGGCGAGCCGCCGGTCGGCTATCTGACGGGCTGGCGCCTGGCGCTGGCGGCCGATCTCCTGCGGGAACCGGATGCCACGGTCGAGAAGGTGGCCCGCAAGGTCGGCTACAGCAGTGCCTTCGCACTGTCCGCCGCCTTCAAGCGGGTCCGCGGGGTCAGCCCGCGGGAGTTCCGCTCGGGGACGACGGCGCCGGCTGCGGCGCCGGCGCAGGGCCCGCGGGGCACGGTCGTTCTCGGCCGTGCCGTTTCCTGAGGGCGGTTGCGCACGGCCCCCTCAGGGGGCGAGTGAGAGCCTGGCGACGCGTTGGTCACCGCTGAGTTCGCCGGTGGGGCGGAAACCGAGGCTGAGGTAGAAGGGCTCGGGGCTGTTCGCGCCGGTGTTCCAGCTGACGTACACGTCGTGGATGCCGCGGGCGCGGATCTCTTCGGTGGCCGCCCGCACGGCGAAGCGGCCGTAGCCCTTGCCCTGGTGGCGGGCGTCGATGTTCAGGCGCCAGATGCCGCTGCGCCGGTCGTCGGGGTCGGCGGCCGGGTCCCACACGATGTCGTGGAAGGCCATCACGAAGCCGACGGTCTCGTCGCCGTCGACGATGGCCCGGGGCCAGGCCGTCGCGGTGTGCACGTACGCCTCGGCGAGCGACTTCACCACGGGGGAGACCAAATGGGCCTGGTCGGGGCGGACCTGTATCGCGCAGACCGCGTCGAAGTTGTCACCGGTGACGGGCTCCAGGCGCAGCGGTCCAGGTGCGGGGGTGTTCAGAGCTGACATGGTCCCAGCGTATCCCTGGCTCCGACGCTCCCCGGGAGTGCGCAGCAATGGCTAAAGATTCACCCAAGGGGTTGGCGAACCCCGGCGAGAGATCGAACAGGTGATGTCACGATCGGGCGTTCGTGTTCAGAACGTGTCGCACCGCACTGCATCGCACCGTGCCGTACTGACTGTTGGAAGAGGACGAGAGTCGAATGACCACCAACCCGACGCCGCACGATCCGACCCGGCCGCCGACCTCGTCGACGACACCGGGCCGGCCGCAGGGCACCCGGCTCGCCGCCACCCTGATCACGCTGTCCACCGTTCTGGTGGGTCTGATGGCCGGGCTGTTCTTCGCCTTCGACGTTTCGGTGATGCCGGGGCTGGCGGCGGGCGACGAGCAGACGTACGTCACCGCGATGCGTGCCTTCAACCAGGCCATCGACGGCAATCCGCTCTTCGGCTCGGTGTTCCTGCTGGCCCTGGTGGCGGCCGCCGCCTCGGCGGTGGTGGAGTACCGCGGCGGCCGCCGCGCCACCGCCCTGTGGGTGGGGGTGGCCGCGGTCGCGTACCTCGTCGTCCTCGTGATCACCTTCGGCGTGAACATCCCGCTCAACAACGAGCTGGCCGACGGTGGCGCGGTAGAGCAGATGACGGACTTCTCGATCGTCGAGCGGTTCAAGACCACCTGGGTCACCACGAACATCGTCCGCACCCTGCTCTGCACCGCGGCCCTCACCGCCCTCGCCCGCGCGACCCTGCTCCACGGCCGCACCACGCGCTGATCGCACCGGGCGCATCCGCCGGGGAGTCCCTTCGCCGGGGAAGGGACTCCCCGGTCAGCCGGTGTGGGAGGCGATGATCCGTGCGCACTCCAGGGATTCGGCGTGCGTGGTGTTCACCTCGAGGTCGTAGGTCACTCCCCGGTGCACGGCGTCCGCCTGCGCCGCGGCCATGCCCCCGACCCGGTCCCCCCGCGCGATCTCCCGGCCCGCGGCCACCGCCTCGTCGCACCGCACGCCGACCCACAGGACCGGCACGTCGCCCAGCGCGTTCCGCCACCGCTGCTGGGACGCCGCCCCGCCGAGGAACACGTCGTCGACGACGATCCGCGCGCCCGCACGGGCCATCGCCACGATCCCCTCCGTCCAGGCCGCCTCCAGCGCCCGGAAGGTCGCCCCGACGCTCACCGTGCCGTCCGCCGCGATCTCGATCCCCTCCTGGGCCGCCTGCATCGCGGCGGGCAGGGCGTCGACGAACGCATCGCACCCGAACGACAGCCACGGGTCGGGCAGCACGGCCTGCAGACACCGTACGATCCCGGACTTGCCCGAGCTGGAACCACCGTTGAGAATGATCATCTGAGTCACCGCGCCACAGTAGGACGCCGACCGTCCGGTACGGAACAGGTTTGCGCGGACCCCCGGTGCGCCCCGGGAAAACCGGGTGCGGCCACCCGCGCGGCCTTGGGATCATGCCGGAATGGTCCACCGACTCGACCCCCTGGTACTTCGGCACACCCACCGCATCCCCCGTCCCGCGGGACCCGCCGGGGAAGGCGCCGGCACGGCGCAGCAGTTCGACGCCGTCCTGATGTCCGTGGGGTTCAAGCTCTCGGCAGAGCTCCTCGAGCACCTGTCGGGACTGTCCGGGCCGGCGGTCGTCGACACCGCCGTACGGACGCTGGGCACCGTTCGGGAGATGGTCGGCGACCACGTCCAGCACAACGCGTACTTCATCGACTTCCCGGCCAACGTGCCGGACACCTTCGACTTCTGGATGCGGTGCATCGCCGAGGCGCTCGCCGACGACGACGCGCGCGCGAGCACGCTGGAGCAGCTGAGCGCCGGCGTCGTCGACCTGCTCACGCTCCCCTCGTACGGGAACTACCGGCACACGTACGCCGAGATGCTGACCCACCACGACGAGCTGATCGCCGCGGCGGGCGACCGCATGACGGTCCTGCACCTCGGCGCGGCCCCGGAGGACGAACTCACCTCCCTCTACCTGGCCTTGGCGGGCAGCACCACACCCCTGGGCGAGGACGGCCTGCGGGACCTGCGGGACCTCGCCGGCCACTGCACGGACGGACCGCAGCCCGAGGAGATCCCCGTACGGGAGAACCGGGCCGTGGTCAACGAGGCCCGGCTGAAGGCCGGAGCGAGCCTGCTGCTGGACACGGTCACCGACGTGCTCCGACTCGCCTGCGCGCTCGCCGGCGGCGACGTCGGCCTGCAGGAGCCGACGCGGCTGCGCGGGCTCTCCCGCGCGGTGCGCCGGGCCCTGCTCGCGGGGCTCGACGCGGTCGTCGGCGCGGCGCCCGCCAAGCTCGCCGACGTGCACGCCCACCGCGAGATGTGGAAGCGGCTCGGCGAGCGGCTGCACCCGCACGAGTACCCGCAGTGGCCGCATGCGGCAGACGTGTTCGCCGTCGCCCGGGATGAGAAGGCGGCGCGCACCTTCGACAGCCGGGTGGAGGAACTACATGCCCGGCGGGGCCCCACCGGCGCGGCCGAGTTGCTGAAGGCCGCGCCCGGCAAGCTGCTGCGCTCCCTGGACCGGCTGCTGCGCTCCGCCCACACCCAGGACGAGCGCGACGCGGTCGCGGCCGCCGCCGAGCAGGCCGTCCCCGACGTCTCCGGCCGGGTCCTGCTGTCGGTGCGCGAGCACCTGCACAACCGCGGGCACGAGACCGGAGCGCAGCGGGTGTTCGTCAACCGCTCCGGCCGGGCCTGGGTCACCGAAGACACCCGTCCGCCGGTGTTCGCGCCCGAGCGCAAGCGGATGATCGCCGCGATCGACGCGGAACTGCGCCGCCGGGTGCCCGCCGCGGACCACCTGCTGATCGACCCGGACGTCCTGGACGTGGCGCTGCCGCTCAGCGGCAAGGCGACCGCGCCCGGGTTCGGCGTGCTGCCGCGCGGCTCGGTGTCCCGGGTCGACGGCGAACTGCTGCGCTTCTTCGCGTACTGGAAGCAGACCGCGCGCAGCACCGACTACGACCTGTCGGCGGCACTGCTCGACACCGACTACTCGACCGTCTCGGGGCTGTCGTACACCAACCTGACCGAGATCGGGGGCACGCATTCCGGCGACATCACGAACGCGCCCCACGGGGCCTCGGAGTTCATCGACCTACGCCTGGACGCGGTGCGCGCCACGTGCATCGTCCCGCAGGTCCACATCTACTCCGGGGAAGGCTTCGAAGAGGTGGAGGAGTCGTTCTTCGGGTTCATGCTGCGCGAGGCCGAGCAGAAGGGACGACCCTTCGAGCCGCGTACGGTGCGCATGAAGTCGGACCTGCGCGGTCCGGGCCGGGTCGCGCTGCCGCTGGTGTTCCTGCGCGGGTCCGACGGCCGGTGGATCGCCAAGTGGCTGCACCTGTACCTGACGGGATCCCTGTCGTACAACCGGGTCGAGGACCACCGGGTGACGGTCGCGACGCTGATGCGCGCCGTCGCCGAGCGCGAGCAGCTCACCGTCCGCTACCTCATCGAGCTGATGACCGGCAGCGCGACGACCGTCACCGTGTGGGACGGGAAGACCGTTCCGGCGGGTCCCGTCACCTACATCGGCCTGGAGCGGCCCGAGAAGCTGCACCCGGGGTCGCGGATCGTCACCCCCGAAAACCTGCGTGACCTGATCCCCGCCTGACTGTTAACGTGGCCGTGGCGAGGCCATGAAGGGGCTTCCTTCTCAACAATCCAAAATAGCCTCTTCGCTTTCCTCGCCACCGACTTGAGACCTCCGGCCGGCTCCGCATCACGCGGGACGGCCGGAGGTCTTTCCGTGCCGGACGCCGGGCCGCAGCCGGGCGGGATCAGCTCGGCTCAGCCCAGGAAGTCGGCGACCAGTTCGGCGAAGGCCTCCGGGGTGAGGACCTCGACACCGAGCTCCGCGGCCTTGACCGCCTTCGAGCTGGGCTTGCCGCTCGCGGAGGGTGCGGAGACCAGGATGGTGGTCTTGGCGCTGACGCTGCTGCCCGCACGCCCGCCCGCCTTCTCGATCAGTGCGTTCATCGCGTCCCGCCCCTGGCCTTCGAGCGCTCCGGTCATCTTCCCGGTCACGACCACGACCTTCCCGGCCAGCGGCCCCGAGTCCTGCGCCGCCGCCGCTTCCTGCGGCTCGCTCATGTTGACGCCCGCCGCGGCGAGCTTGTCGATGACCGGGGCCAGGGCGGCGATCTGCTCGACGATCACCGGGGCCTTCTCCGGGCCGATGCCGTCCACGGCCTGCATGGCCAGGGCATCGGCCCGACGGACGGCGTCCATCGTGCCGAAGTGCCGGGCGATGCGTCGCGAGATGCTGCGCCCGGTGCCCAGAACGCCCAGCGCGCAGACGACACGGCTCAGCGGTCGGGCCTTCGCCGCCTCGATCTGTTCGGCGAGCTTCGCGGCCCGCTTGGCGCTGCCGGAAGCGGTGGTGAGCTGCTCCAGGGACAAGGTGAACAGGTCGGCGACGTCCGTGACGTCACCGGCGTCGACCAGGGCCTTGACGTACGTCCGGCCCAGCCCGTCGATGTCGAGCATCTCGCGCCCGGCGGCGTACTCGACGAGGGCCGGCAGCGCGCAGGCCGCGCCCTGCGCGCAGCGCCACCGCTCCTGCGTCTTGTCGATCTCCCCACCGCAGTTGGGGCAGGCCTCGGGCAGGGGTACCTCCGTCGCCCCGGCCGGGCGCAGCGCCACCACGGCGGCCTGGACCCGCGGGATGATGTCGCCCGCCTTGTAGACCGTCACCGTGTCACCCAGGTGGAGGTCACGGCGCCGGATGTCAGCCGGGTTGTGGAGGGTGGCGCGGGTGACCGTGGACCCGTCGATCAGGACCGGGGCGAGTACGGCGGTCGGGGCGAGCACCCCGGTCCGGCCGACCTCCCACACCACGTCCTCCAGAACGGTCTGCCGCTCGACGGCCGGGAGCTTGAAGGCGACGGCGAAGTAGGGGAACCGGCTGCCCAGCCCCGCGGCTTCCTGCTCGCCCGCGTCGTTGAGCTTGATCACGACGCCGTCGATGCCGAACGGCAGCCCCGCGCGCAGGGCGGCGATCTCGTCCACCCGTTGCTGGACCTCGGCGAGGGTGGCGGCCACGTGCAGTCCGACCGGGGTGTCCGCGGTCGTCCGGACTCCGGCCCGAGCGACCGCGGCCAGGGCCTCGGCGTGCGTGGCCCCGGCGGGCAGGAACGATTCTCCGTCCAGTTCGACCGCGCCGTACGTCCAGAAGGTCATCATCAGCCGGTACGGGCGGTCCTTGGCCCGCAGCGTGCCGGCCGTGCCGTTGCGCGGGTTGGCGAAGACCTGCGCGCCGTGCGCCGTGCGGACCGCGTTCGCCGTCTCGAACTGCTCCTGGGTGAACAGCACCTCGCCGCGCACCTCGAAGGTGGCCGGCACCGGCAGCCGCTCGGGCAGGCCCTCGATCTGCCCGATGACATGGCTGACGTCCTCACCCGTGCTGCCGTCGCCCCGCGTGATGATCTGCACCAGCCGCCCCGCCCGGTACCGGGCCGCGACGGCCGCGCCGTCCAGCTTGGGCTCGACGGTGAACCCGCCGACAGGTGCCTTGCCCAGCCGCCGCTGCAGGGACTCGCCCCATGCCAGCAGGCCGTCCGGGTTGAACACGTTGTCCAGGCTGAGGAGCCGGGTGGTGTGCGCGACGTCGCCGGCCGGGGCGGCGCCGTCGCCGACCTGCCCCGTGGGGGAGTCGGCGGCGGCCTCCTCGGGGTGCTCCGCCTCCCAGGCCAGCACGGCGAGCCGGAGCTGGTCGTAGGTGGCATCGTCCATCGGGCTGTCGCCGTCGGCGTAGTACGCCCCCGATGCGTCGCGCAGGCGCCCGAGCGCCGCCTCGTAGTCGGAGCGGCTGGACGTGCTGGACAGCGCCTGATCGGCGGAAAGGTTCATCATGGGAGTGATCCTCTCGCGAGCCACTGACAATCGCCCCGGCCCGCCCCGGCCCGCTCGCCGCCGGCCCTTCGCAGTGGGCGTGCGGGCCGTCACGACCCGCCCGCCCACCGCGCGTTCACCCTCGTGCCACGGGCTCCGCAGTCCGGGCCGCGACGCTTCCCGCCGACCGCTCTGCCGGTGCGGCCTCCGCCGTCCTGTCCGCCGGGTCCGTAGGGTCCGCCGGGCCGTCGTGGGCGGTCGGGCGCTCCGCCCAGAACGCCGCGGACGCCGCGCGCCGGGCGAGCATCACCAACACCCCCACGAGGCTCAGGCCGAGTGCGATGACCAGCGGCGGGCCGAGACCGAACCAGGACGTCCCACCGGAGGAATTGGCGGGGTCCGCCATGTCGACGACCGCCTCGACGAGCAGCCAGATCAGCATTCCCGCTCCGACGAGGGGACCGGCGCCGATGAACAGGAACTCGCGCACCCCCGCGGTCAGCAGGCGCCGGTGGTAGACCGCACAGGCGATGCCGGTGAGGGCGTAGTAGAAGGCGATCAGCAGGCTCAGGGCCGTGAGCGAGTCGGCGAGCGCGTTCTCGCTGACCTGGTGGATGAACAGGTACCAGACGGTGGCCGTGCCGGCGACCCACCAGGTGCTGACGGCGGGGGTGCGGTACCGGTCGTGGATCAGACCGAACCGGCGGGGGAGGGCGTGCCTGCGCGCCATGGACAGCGCGGTCCGGGACGCCGGGATGATCGTCGTCTGGGTCGAGGCGAGCGCCGAGGTGGCGACGGCGACGAGGACGATCCAGTCCCAGCCGCCGAGGGCCTCGCGGGCCAGGGAGGCGAAGACGGCCTCCTCGTCGTCGGCGTGCGCGGTGAGATAGCCGGTGCCCGCGAACGCGACCACCGCGAAGGCCACGGAGACGTACGTGGCCAGGAGCACCACGGTCGACCAGATGCCGGCCCGGCCCGGGGCGGAGGAGGGGTCCTTCGTCTCCTCGGTGAGGTTGACGGCCGACTCCCAGCCCCAGTAGACGAAGACACCCAGGAGCAGCCCGCCGGTCAGCGCCGTGCTCCCGGCCCCGAACGGGTCGAGCCAGCCGGCGGACGGGCGCAGCGCGCCCGCGGAACCGGATCCGGCGTAGACCCGGTACAGGGCGACGCCCGCGAAGACGAACAGGCAGACGGTCTGCAGCAGTACGAGGACGTTCTGCAGACGGGCCGCGGCCTGGGTGTCCCGGACGCACAGCGCCGCCATCGTCACGATCACCAGCACGGTGAGCGCCTGGCGGATCAGCGTGTTCCCGGCCCAGCCGTCCAGACCGACGGCCAGCAGACTGAAGTTGACGGCGACGTCGGCGAGCGAGCCGACCACCAGCACCCCGGTCATGGTGATCGCCCAGCCGCCCAGCCAGCCGGTCGTGGGCCCCAGTGCGCGCGTCACCCACGAAAAGGTCGTGCCGCAGTCGGGATCCGCCCGGTTCAGGTAGTAGAAAGCGGAAGCGATGAGCACCATCGGAACGAACGACGCGAGCATCACCCCGGGGGCGTGGACGCCGACCAGGGCGACGATCGGCCCGATCACGGCGGCCAGGGAGTACGCCGGCGAGGTCGCGTTCAGCCCGATCGCGAGGGCGTCGACGAATCCGATCGCGTTCGGTCTGAGCGTGGCGGGGGCGGCGGACGTCCGCGGGGTGTCTTCGACCATGGTCCCTCACTGGTGCACTGTGAACGGCGCGTGAATGCGATGAGGAAACCCGTGCTCCGCACAGGGGGTCAATGGTGTTGGCATAAGCGCGGGCGGAAGACCGGGTCAGCCGCGCCCCGCAGCGCCCCCGCCCCCGGCACCCGCCGACTCGGCGAGCTGCCTCTCGGCGGTGTCCAGCAGCATGTCCAGCGCGACCGGGTACGCACTGTGGGGCATCCGGGCGGCCAGCAGTCCCGCGGTGGCCGCGATGTTCGGGTACGCGTCGGCCGGCAGCCGGGCGTACGTCGACTCCCACCGCTCCTCGTCCGACTCGCGCGCCTTGTCCGCCAGGGCGAGGGGCCCCGCGTCGAGCGTCGCGAAGGCCAGGGCCTGGTCGATGTAGGCGTGGTAGATCCGTACGGCGTCCACGTCCGCGAAGCCCGCGCCGCGCAGGCTGCCGAGGATCGCCTCGTCGGCCGCGATCTCGCGCGGCCGCCCGCTCACCCGGCTCGCGGTCAGCAGTGCGGCCTGCGGGTGGGCGAGGTAGGCGCCGTGGATGCGCAGCCCGAGTGAGCGCAGGTCGTCGCGCCACCGCCCGGTGGGGACCCAGCCGTCGAGCGCCCGGCCGATCAGCTCCTCGCCGATGGCCAGGGTCAGCCCGTCCATGCCGTCGAAGTACCGGTACAGGGTGCTGGGGTCCGCCCCCAGAGCGGCGCCCAGCCGCCGGGCGGACAGGCCCGCGCTCCCGTGCTCGCGCACCATCCGCAGGGCCGTCTCGACGATCAGTCGTTCGGAGAGCACCGTCCCCTGCCGGGTCGGGCGCCGCCGCCTGCGGGCCTCCTCAGGGACCACGTCCTTCGCCATCGCCCGCCTCCGTCCATCCTTATGCCAACACCATTGACCTTAACTCGGACGGAACGGTTCCATCAGCCCCCTGAGGCGCACGCCTCACAGAGAAAGGACCTCGCCATGCGTGTTCTGCTTGTGGGTGCCGGCGGTGTCGGGAGCGCGATCACCAAGATCGCCGCCCGCCGCGACTTCTTCGACCACTTCGTCGTCGCCGACTACGACCTGGCCCGCGCCGAGGCCGCCGTCGCAGCCCTGGGCGGCGACGAGCAGCGGTTCAGCGCCTGCCGCGTCGACGCCTCCGACGAGGCGGCGGTCACCCGGCTGCTCACCGAACGCGGCTGCGACGTCCTGATGAACGCCACCGACCCGCGCTTCGTGATGCCCCTGTTCAACGCCGCGCTCGCGGCGGGCAGCCACTACCTCGACATGGCCATGTCCCTTTCCCGCCCGCACCCCGACCACCCGCACAGCGAATGCGGCGTGAAGCTCGGCGACGAACAGTTCGAACGGGCCGAGGAGTGGGAGAAGTCGGGCCGCCTCGCCCTCGTCGGCATGGGCGTCGAGCCCGGACTCTCGGACGTCTTCGCCCGCTACGCCGCCGACCACCTCTTCGACGACATCGAGGAGATCGGCATCCGCGACGGGGCGAACCTGGCCGTCGAGGGCTACGACTTCGCCCCGTCCTTCAACATCTGGACGACGATCGAGGAGTGCCTGAACCCTCCGGTGGTCTACGAGCGCGAGCGCGGCTGGTTCACCACCGAGCCGTTCAGCGAGCCGGAGGTCTTCGACTTCCCCGAGGGCATCGGCCCCGTCGAGTGCGTCAACGTCGAACACGAGGAGGTCCTCCTGGTCCCGCGCTGGGTCGGAGCCCGCCGCGTCACCTTCAAGTACGGCCTCGGCGACGACTTCATCGGAAAGCTCAAGACCCTCCACGCCCTCGGCCTGGACTCCACCGAACGGGTCGCGGTCCGCGGTGAGGACGGCAGCACGGTCCGGGTCTCGCCCCGCGACGTGGTCGCCGCCTGCCTGCCCGACCCCGCGACCCTCGGGGACCGGATGACCGGAAAGACCTGCGCCGGCACCTGGGTCAAGGGCACCAAGGACGGCCTGCCCCGCGAGGTCTACCTCTACCACGTGGTCGACAACCAGTGGTCCATGCGCGAGTACGGCTCCCAGGCCGTCGTCTGGCAGACCGCCGTCAACCCGGTGGTGGCCCTCGAACTCCTGGCCACCGGTGTCTGGTCGCAGCCCGGCGTCCTGGGCCCCGAGGCCCTTGCGCCGCTCCCCTTCCTGGACCTGCTCACCGCGTACGGCTCCCCGTGGGGCATGCGGGAACAGGGCGACACCCCGGGCAACTGACCGTCCGGCGCACCGGAGGGGCAGCGCCGAAGCCGGCGCGCCACCCCTCCGGCGGCCGGGCCCGACGCGCGGGAACGGGTCGAGGCCTCGGGTCCGGACGAGGCGGGATGCGCCGCTCAGCCGAGGGCCCGGTACGCCGGTGACGGGTGGACCAGGTCCGGGCGCTCCACCACGTACCCGGCACCATGGACGGCCAGCATCGCCCAGTGCCACGCCTCGTCGTGGAAGACCAGTCCGCGGAGCGGGTCACCGTCCGGCTCGTGCGGGTAGCACGTCAGGGCCGCCTCCCAGGCGTCCTCGTGCGTCAGGCCACCGTGATGCCGCATCACCCACGCATAGCCACGCCGCTCGGACCGCAAGCAGTCGAGGTACTCCTCCTCGCTCCACGTCATGGACCGACCCTAAGCGGCCGGCCCGAGGCGCGACGGAGCGGGGTGGGGCGCGACACCACGCCGTACCGAACCATGCGTCCGCAGCGGTACGCCTGTTGCATCCTGGCCCCTGTCGGAGGTCTCGAGCCGGGGGGCGGAACATGTGGTCAGTGGTGTCGGCGAGTGACCTGCCCGTGGGGGAGCGCTTCGACTGGTTCTCCGACACGCTCTCGCGGGAAGTGGTCCCCACCGCACTGAGCACCGAACGGCCCGCCGAGTTCCAGGCCGAGGCCGCCGTCCTGGAGCTCGGCGAACTCCGGCTGGCCAGGCTGGAGTTCTCCCCACTCAGTTCGCGGCGCACCCCCGCGCTGATCCGGCGCGGGGACCCGGGACAGTACCAGCTCGGCCTGATGAGAGGGGGACGCGCGTTCCTGGCCCAGCAGCGCAACGAGTGCAGCGTCGGCGCCGGGGACATCCTGCTCTGGGACACCTCCCGCACGTCCGACGTGCAGACCGCCGCCGATGACGGCCTGGTGGGCCTCGCCATGCTCCAACTTCCGCAAAACGCATTGCCGTTGAATGAGGACCGGCTCGGTCGGCTGCTCGCCCGCCGGATCCCGGGAGACCAGGGCGTGGCGGCGGTCCTGACCGCCTTCGTGGACGCACTCGAAGGCCACGGCGGCCAGTGTTCCCCGGCGGAGCTGCACCGGCTCGGTACGGTCGCGGTCGACCTCGTCGCCGCCTGTCTGGCCCAGCACCTGGACGCCGAGGCCGAGCTCCCCCCGGAGGTCCGAACGCAGGCCCTGCTCCAGCGCGTCTACGCCTTCATCGACCACAACCTCGCCGACCCGGCCCTGACCCCGTCGGCGATCGCCGCTCGCCACCACATCTCGGTACGCACCCTCCACCAGCTCTTCCGGCGGCAGGGCGACACCGAGACCGTCCAGGCCCGGATCCGCCGGCGTCGCCTGGAGCGCTGCCACTGCGACCTCGCACGCCCCCAACTGATGGGCCACCCCGTGAACGCGATCGCCGCGCGCTGGGGTTTCAGCGGCCCGGCGGTCTTCAGCCGGTCATTCCGCGAGAGGTACGGCCTCACCCCGACGGAGTTCCGCGCACTGAGCGTCAAGGACGTTCGCGCTGTGGGCACTTCGTCGTGACGCATCCCTCGCTCCGGCGGAAGTAGCGGAACACTCCAAGATCGACTCGTGATCCTTGTCCGTGGTGGCGGCCACGTTCCGTGATCGGCCTGTCGCAGACTGGCGGAACGTGGCGGCCCGACCGGTTGCCGCGTCTTCGGCCCCGTCGACCCAAGGACTGCACACATGAGCGAGCGCGTTCTCACCCCCCGCAACCGGGGCTTCCTCTTCCTCGACTCCCACCCGGCGGGCTGCGAGCGGCTGGTGGCCGACATGTGGCGGGCCTGCCCCGACCCCGTCGACGTGCCCGAGGGGGCCGGGCCGGTGGCGCTGGTCATCGGCTCCTCGGCCGGATACGGCCTCGCGGCCACGGTCGCCGGACTCAAACGCGCCGGAATCCGTGGCGTCGCGGTCTCCTTCGAGAAGGCCCCCACCGAACGGCGCACCGCCACGGCCGGCTGGTACCGCACCGCCGCCACCGCCGACATCGCCCGTACCGCCGGGCGGGATCTGGTCTTCCTCAACGGCGACGCGTTCTCCGACACGATGAAGAACGAGGTCGCCGACCTCATCGAGCAGCGTTTCGGCGGCAGGCTGGACTACCTGATCTACTCGGTCGCCGCGCCCCGGCGCACCGACCCGGACACCGGCACCACGTACGCCTCCGTCCTCAAGCCGATCGGCCGGACGAACCGCACCAAGACCCTCGTCTTCGACGACCGGGGCGCTCCCGAGGTGCGCGAGGTCGAGACCGGGCCGGCCGAGGGCGATGACGTCGAGCAGACCGTGGCCGTGATGGGCGGTACGGACTGGGAACGCTGGATCGACCACCTGGCCGGTCGGGGACTGCTCGGCGAGGGCTTCGCCACTGCCGCGCTGTCGTACATCGGCTCGCCGCTGACAGCGGCGATCTACCGCCAGGGCACCATCGGCGCGGCCAAGGCCCACCTGGAGGCCACCGCCCGCACCCTGGACGAGCGGCTCGGCAAAGCACTGGGCGGGCGGGCCGTGACCTCCGTCAACGGCGCCGCCGTCACCCAGTCCTCCACCGCCATCCCCGGCATCGCCTTGTACACCGGCCTGCTGCGCGGTGTCCTCGGAGCGGACCTGGTCCCGCCGGTGCACCAGCTCGCCGCCCTGTGGGACCAGCTCACCGGTGCCGCGCCGCTCGCCCTGGACGACGAAGGCCGGGTCCGCCTGGACACCTGGGAACTCACCGACGACGTCCAGGCGGCCGTCGCCGAGCGCTGGGAGACCGCCACGACCGACACCATCGCCGGCCTCGCCGACCTCGACTGGTTCCGTGCCGAGGTCCAGCGCCTGTACGGATTCTCCGTGCCGGGCGTCGACTACGCCTCCGCGGTGGCCACCGACGTACCCTGGCCCGTTCCCACCGCCTGATCCCGGCGCGGGCCCCGCCGCCGGTCCCTCGACCGGCAGCGGGGCCCGGGGTCTGCGCCGGGTGGGCGGCGGTCACTTCACCGAGCCCGCCATCACCCCCTGGACGAAGTGCCGCTGGAAGGCGAAGAAGACGATCAGCGGGACCACCAGGGACAGGAACGCCCCGGGCGCGAGGACGCCGATGTTGCTCCCGAACTGCCGCATCTGGGACTGCAGTGCGACCGTGAGCGGCTGGGACCCGCTGTCCGCGAAGAGCAGCGCCACGAGCATGTCGTTCCAGACCCAGAGGAACTGGAAGATGGCCAGGCTCGCGATGGCCGGGCGGCCGAGCGGCAGCACCAGCCGGGAGAAGATCCGCCACTCGCTGCCGCCGTCCATCCGGGCGGCTTCCAGCATCTCGCGCGGTATCTCGGCGAAGTAGTTGCGCAGCAGGAAGACCGCGAACGGCAGACCGTAGGCGACGTGGAAGAGGATCACGCCCGCGACCGTGCCGAACAGCCCCACGGCGCCGAAGAGCTTGGCCACCGGCAGCAGCCCGATCTGTACGGGTACCACCAGCAGTCCGACGACCACCAGGAAGACGGCGTCCCGGCCGGGGAACTCCAGCCACGCGAAGGCGTATCCGGCGAGCGACGCGAGGGCGACCACCAGTGCGGTGGTGGGAACGGAGATCAGGACGGTGTTCCCGAAGGCCGCCGCGATCCCGGAGTCCTCCAGCAGGGCCGAGTAGTTGTCCAGGGACAGCTGGGACGGGTCGGTGAGCGCGGTCCACCAGCCGTCCGAGGCGTTGTCGCCCTCGGAACGCATGGAGGAGATGAGGAGGCCCGCCAGTGGGGTGATCCACACCAGGGCGACCAGGATCAGCGCGCCCTGGACGAGGGAGTTGCTCAGCAGGCGCGACAGCCGCTTCCCGCGCCGGCGTCCGGGTCCCCGTGCGGGCCCCTTCGCCGACGGGCCGGGTAGGGGGCGGACCGCTGCCGTCCGCCGGGACGGTCGGCGCTCGATGGTGCCGTGGCCGCTCATGCTCCACTCCTTCGGAAGCGCCGGATGTTGAAGACCATCGCCGGGACGACGAGGAGCAGGAGCACCACGCTGAGCGCGCTGCCGAGCCCCTGGTCGTTGCCGCCGCCGAAGGAGACCAGCCACATGCGGGTGGCCAGCACGTTCGCCTCTTCCTGGACCGGACCGGGCGCGATGATGTAGACGAGGTCGAAGACCTTCATCACGTTGATCACCAGGGTCACGAAGACGACGGTGAGCACCGGAGCGAGCAACGGCACGGTGATCTTGCGGAAGATCTGGCCCTCGGAGGCGCCGTCCATCCGCGCGGCCTCCAGGGCGTCCCGCGGGATGGCCGCGAGGCCGGCGCCGATCAGGACCATCGCGAAGCCGGTCCACACCCACAGGTAGGCGCCGATGATGGCCGGTGTCACCAGCGCCGGACCGAGCCAGTTCACCCCTTGGTACGGGGCCGCGAAGTTGGCCGCGGGCAGCCTGACCGTGTACGGGGCGTCGTCCAGCCCGGTGAAGTGGAACGACCCGTCCTCGGCCGTGACGGCGGTGGCGGCCACCCGGCCGTCCCGCACGGCTTCGACCGTCATGCCGGGCAGCCCGTTCTCGCCCGGGTCGATGCGGCCCGGGGTGCCGGCGCCGCCGGGGGCGAAGTCGAGGTAGACGACCCCCCCGATGCCGTCCGGCAGGGGCGCCGCGGGGGCCGCTGCCTTCGCTCCGGCCGGCATCGCGTCGGGTGCCACCCCGATGAAGCCGAGACCGACCGAGTGGCCCGGACGGACGGTCTCCTCGGTGCTGTACGGGCCGCCCGGCCCGCCCGCCAGGCCCTGGCCCTCCCGGGCCCTGGCCGTCGGATAGGCGGCGGTGTCCACGAAGCCGTCGTGGACACCGACGACGGCGGCGTTGAGCACGCCCCGGGACGGGTCCTGGTCGTAGGCGAGCCGGAAGATGATGCCCGCGGCGAGGAACGACACGGCCATGGGCAGGAAGAGCACGAGTTTGAACGCGGTCGCCCAGCGCACCTTCTCGGTGAGCACGGCGAGCATCAGCCCGAGCCCGGTCAGCAGGGTCGGGGCGACGACGACCCAGAGGGCGCTGTTGCGGATCGCCTTGAGGGTGGCCCGGTCCTGGACGATCGCCGCGTAGTTGGCGGCCCCTACGAAGCGGTCTCCGTCGGCGTCGAAGAGGCTGCGGCCGACGGAGAAGAGGACCGGGTAGACGACCAGTGCGCCGAGCAGCAGCAGGGCGGGCAGGACGAAGACGACCGCGAGGCGGCGTTTCCTGCGCTGGGCCCGGCGCCGCCCGTCGGCCGCGCCGCGGGCGGCGGTCATGGAGTCAGCCATGGGAGCCGCCTCAGTTCCCGTAGGCCTTGGCGGCCTCGGCCTCGAGCTTCGCGGCCGTGCCCCGCGGGTCCGACGGGTCGCGCAGGAAGTCCTGGAGGAGCTTCCACTCGCCGGCGCCCTTGGTGCCGCCGAACGCGGCCGGGGCCTGGTCCGACATGTCGAAGCGGATCGAGTCGCCCGCCCCGATGAGCGAGTTGGCGGTGCTGCGGGTGATCTCGTCCCCGTACGCGGTGAGGTCGAGCTCCTTGTTCGGGGACAGGAAGCCGCCGGCGCGGGCCCAGACCTCGGCGGCCTCGGGGCCGGACAGGAATTCCAGCAGCTTCATGCCGGCCTCGCCGTTCTTCGCGTCCTTGAGGACGACGGCCGCGTCACCGCCGCTGACGACCGGTGCCTTGCCGCCGTCGACCGCGGGGAACGGGAAGAACTTGGCGTCCTTGCCGGGCTTCTTGCCGAACTGGTCCTTGGCGATGCCGCCGACGAAGTCGCCCTCGTAGACCATGCCCGCCTTGGGTTCGGGGCCGAAGACCTGTGCGACCGACGTGGGGAAGTCGGTGCTGAGCGCGGTCTGGGCGCCGCCGGCGACGAGCTGCTTGTCCTTGAACAGTTCGCCGAGGGTGGTGAGCGCCTTCACGACGCTGTCGTCGGTCCACTTGAGCTTGTGCTGGGCGAGCTGGTCGTACTTCTCCGGTCCGGCCTGGGAGAGGTAGACGTTCTCGAACCAGTCGGTGAGGGTCCAGCCGTCCTCGCCGGCTATGGCGAAGGCGGGGCGGCCGGAGTCGGCGAGGGTGCGGCCGGCCTTCAGCAGGTCGGCGTAGCTCGTGGGTTCGTTGACACCGGCCTGGGCGAAGGCCTCCGGGGAGTACCAGACGGTCGACTTGTGGGCGGCCTTGAAGTAGAGGCCGTAGTACGTGCCGTCGACGGTGCCGTAGTTCCGCCACACCGGGGCGAGGGTGGAGCCGGCCTTCCGGGCGGCTTGGTCGGACAGGGGCTGGAGCCAGCCCTCCTTGGCGAACTGCTGGAGCACACCCACTTGGGGAACCAGCACCACGTCGGGCGCGTTGCCGCCTTCTATCTTGCTTCCGACGAAGGTGGAGACGTTGTCGCCGGAGGGTACGAAGACCGTCTTGGCGCCGGTCTTCTCGGTGAAGGCGTCCAGGACCTTCTTGAAGTTCTGCTGCTCGCTGCCGGTCCAGACGCCTGCCACGGTCACGGTCTGGCCGCTCAGTTCGCCGCCGCTCGCGGGTCCGGTGGCGTTGCCGCAGGCGGTGGCACCGAGGGCGAGGGCGAGGGCCGCCGATGCGGTGGCCGCGGTCCGCCGGGTCGTCTTGCTGGGTCGTCGCATGGGGGAGTCCTTGTCTGGAGGTCCGGGACACGGGGCGGAGCCCGGACTGCGCGGGGAAGGAAGGGAGGAAGGGAGGAAGGGAGGAAGGGAGGAAGGGAGAGAGGGGAAGAAGAGGAGGAGGTCAGGGGCCGGGGGTCACGGGGCCGGGCATTCGGCCGTCCACCAGGCGGCGGTGGCCGCGGGCAGGACCCCGTCGGGACAGGGGCCGCTGGCGAGCAGCGGGGCCCCGGGGACCGGGGCGGGCACCGGCTCGGTACCGAAGTTCACCGCGCAGACCAGGCCGTCGCCGCGGCTGATCGCCAGTACCCCGGGAGGCGCGTCCAGCCAGCGCAGGGGGCCTTCGCCGAGCTGCGGCAGGGTGCGCCTCAGCTGCAGCCCGTCGCGGTAGAGGTGCCAGAAGGAACGGGTGTCGGCCAGGGCGCGGTCGGTGGCGTGCTCGGCGAACCACTCGGGCTGCGGCAGCCACGGCTTGGCACCGGCCGCTTCTCCGGAGAAGCCGAACGGCGAGGCGTGCCCGGACCAGGGCAGCGGCACGCGGCAGCCGTCCCGGACGTGCTTGCGGCTGCCCGTACGGTGGAAGATCGGGTCGGTGAGGACCTCGTCGGGCAGGTCGAGGACCTCGGGGAGGCCGAGCTCCTCGCCCTGGTAGACGTAGGCGGCGCCGGGCAGCGCGAGCATCAGGAGGGCCGCCGCGCGGGCGCGGGCCGCCCCCAGTCCGCTGCCTTCCACCCCGGGCTCGCCCGCGTAGCGGGTGACCGTGCGGACCTGGTCGTGGTTGTTGAGGACCCAGGTGACGGTGGAGCCGGTCCCGGCGATGTCGCGCATCGCGTCGGTGATCGTCGTGCGGAAGGCCTCGGCGTCCCAGGGGGCGCTCAGCAGGTCGAAGAAGAACGCCTGGTGCAGCTCGTCGGGGCGGACGTACTCGGCGTGCTCGCGCGCGGTGGGCACGGACACCTCGCCGACCAGCAGCCGTTCGCGGCCGTCCCGGGCGGTGTACTCCTCGCAGACCGAGCGCCAGCGCCGCCACACGCCGTGGACCTCGGGCTGGTTCCAGGCCAGCTGGTTGACGGCGTCGCGGGCCCGCTCGTCGGCTCCGGGGTCGTCCGAGTCGGGCAGCGCGGGGTGCTTGAACAGTCCGGCGGCGACATCGATGCGGAAGCCGTCGACCCCGCGGTCCAGCCAGAAGCGCAGCACCTCCTCGAAGTCGTCGCCCACGGCAGGATCGCGCCAGTTCAGGTCGGGCTGCTCGGGCGTGAAGAGGTGCAGGTACCACTCGCCGGGGGCGCCGTCGGGCCCGGTGGTCCGGCTCCAGGCGGGACCGCCGAACATCGCGCGCCAGTTGTTGGGGGGCTCCGTTCCGTCCGGGCCGCGGCCGGGCGCGAAGTGGAAACGGGCGCGCTCCGCGCTGCCCGGCTCCGCGGCGAGCGCGCTGCGGAACCACGGGTGCTCGCTGGAGCAGTGGTTGGGAACGATGTCGAGGAGCAGCTTCAGCCCGAGCCGGCGGGCGTCGGCCACCAACCGGTCGAACTCCGCGAGGTCGCCGTAGACCGGGTCGACACCGCGGTAGTCGGCGACGTCGTAGCCGTGGTCGTGCTGCGGCGACGGGTAGAAGGGGCTGAGCCAGATGCCGTCGACACCGAGCTTGCGCAGGTAGGGGAGCCCGGCCCGGACGCCGGCCAGGTCGCCGATGCCGTCCCCGGTGCTGTCGAGGAAGCTGCGGACGTAGACCTGGTAGATCACCGCGTCGCGCCACCAAGGGGCCGAGGTGGTGGCGGTGGGAGAGGGGTGGCCGGTAGCGGCCGGAAGGGTGCTGAGCATCTCGCGTCGACCTGTCTGCTGAATGCGAGAGCGCTCCGGATCGGTGCGCTGTTATGCATGCATGTTAAGTAGCGGCGACTGGAAGGTGTCAACGATGTGTCCAGAAACAGTGAAAAGCTGGGGTGGTTTGTACCTGATTGCCCACATGTAAAAGGAAGGGCCTCTACTTAACATGTAAGTAGAGGCCCTTGAGGAGGGAGGGGAAGGGTGCGATCAGCCCTTGCGGGAAATGGTCCCGAGCTCGCGCGCGAGCCGTGCCGCCGCCTGCTCCGGCGTTTGGCGCAGCGCCAGAACGTCCTGCGCCACGGCCTGCACGGCGAGGCTCACCTGGTCGTAGCGCGGACTCTTGGGCCGCGGCACCGCCGACAGCACGCTCTGGCGCAGCGTGGGCAGGTACGGATACGCCCGGACCAGCTCGGGATCCTCGTACAGCGCGGCGCGCACCGGAGGCAACGAACCCTTGGTGAGCACCTGCCGCTGGACCCGCTCGCTGGTGAGGTAGGAGATCAGGTCGGCCGCCGACGCCGGATGCCGTGCACGGCTGCTCACGGCGAGGTTGGAGCCGCCCAGCACGCTGGTGCCGGGCCCGTCGGGCCCGGGCAACGGCACCGCGCCGAACTTGCCCGCGACCTTCGACCCCTCCGCGCCCGCGTCCGCGTACACGTAGGGCCAGTTCCGCAGGAACAGCAGCCGGCCCTCCTGGAAGGCCCGCCGCGACTCCTCCTCCTTGTAGCCGAGCGCGTCGCGGGAGATCCAGCCCTTCCGCACGCCGTCCGCGAGGAAGCGCAGCCCGGCGCGCGCCGCGTCGGAGTCCACGCTCACGCGGGCGCCGTCGTCGCGCAGGATCGATCCGCCCGCCGAGTGCACGGCTTCGGTGACGTTGACCGTGAGCCCCTCGTACGGCAAGAACTGGCCCGCATAACCGTCCAGTCCGTACTTCGGGGCGATCGTGCGCGCCTGGCGGATCAGCTCGTCCCAGGTGCGCGGCGGCTGCTCGCCCTCCTGGTCCAGGAGGTCCTTGCGGTAGTACAGCAGTCCCGCATTGGTGACGTACGGGACCGCGTACAACCGGCCGTCGAAGGTCGCGGTGTCGACGACGGGCCGCAGGAAGGAGTCCAGCGGGAAGCGCTCGCGCCGGAGCGGGGAGATCCATCCGGCCGCCGCGAACTCGGAGGTCCAGGCGACGTCGATGTTCAGGACGTCGAACCGATTGCGGCCCGATCGCAGCTCACTGATCATCTGGGCCCGGGTCTCGTCCGCCGAGTCGGGCAGCTCGACGAGCGTGACGCGCTCGCCGGGATGGGCGTCGTTCCAGTCCGCCAGGAGCGGAGGGAGGTAGTCCGTGAGATCGCCCGCCGTGACGAGCGTCAGGGGGCCGCGGTCCCGGTCCTCGGAGGCCGCGCCCGTCTCGGCACGCACGCCGAGACCGGTGTAGCCCGCCAGGACGACCGCCCCGACCAGGAGAGCTCTACCCGCGGCACGCATCCACCGCATAGATTCCTCCCAGTACACGATCCGGCTGCGTCGCCGACCATCGTGGCCTATATATACCCGTTAGGCATGGGCGATACTAGATGCCCAGGCAGACGAGACGGACGGCGGCGCAACTCGGCCCGCTGCCGAGTGAACCGTTGACTACGGAGCGGGAAGGAGGGGGAGCGAGTGCGGCTGGCGCTCCTTGCGCTCCTCACCCGTAGCCCTGCGCACGGTTACGAGCTGAAGCAGGACCTTGAGAAGCTCCTGGGCGCCGCGTACCCTCAGCCCAACGTCGGCCAGATCTACGTCACCCTCGGACGGCTGGAGAAGAGCGGCCTCATCGAGGGCGAGGACGTCGAACAGTCGGGTCGCCCCAACAAGCGCACGTACAAGCTGACGGACGCCGGACGCGAGGCCGTACTGGCCTGGTTCGAGGACACCACCGAGGAACCCCGGGTACGGGACGAGTTCTTCATGAAGCTCGCGCTCGCACCGCAGTCGGGTCTGGCCGATCCGGTCGCACTGATCAACAAACAGCGGCGGCAGTACCTCAACACCATGCGGGACCTGTCCAAGCTGGCCGCGGCGGAGGACCGCGACAACAAGATCTCCCAACTGCTGATCGAGGGCGCCATGCTGCACCTGCAGGCCGACCTCGACTGGCTCGAACGCTGCCAGGAGGAGCTGGAATGAGCGACGCCGCCACCACCGCCGCTCCCGGCGCGTCCGTCGAGCCCATCGTGCGGGCCGAGGGCCTGACCAAGACGCACCACGGCGAGGGCGTGCCGGTGCAAGCCGTGCGCGGGGTGGACCTGTCCGTCCGGCCCGGCGAGTTCGTCGCCGTCACCGGACCCTCCGGAGCCGGCAAGTCCACGCTCCTGCACCTGCTGGGCGGCCTCCAGCGCCCCGACGGCGGGAAGCTGTGGATCGGCGGGGAGCGGGTCGACGCGTACCGCGAGGCCCGCTGGGCGGTCCTGCGGCGCCGCAGCATCGGCGTCGTCTTCCAGTTCTTCAACCTGGTCTCCAACCTCACCGTCGCCGACAACGTCGAACTCCCCGCCCTGCTCGCCGGCGCCTCCCCGAAGGCCGCCCGCGCATCCCGGGCCGAACTGCTCGCCGAACTCGGCCTCGAAGGCCGCGAACGCTCCATGCCCGGCGAACTGTCCGGTGGCGAGCAGCAGCGCGTCGCACTGGCCCGCGCCCTGGTCAACCACCCCGCACTGCTGCTCGCCGACGAGCCGGCCGGCAGCCTCGACAGCAAGGGCACCCGCGAGGTGCTGCGGCTGCTCTCCCGTTTCCACCAGCGCGGCCAGACGATCGTGATGGTCACCCACGACGCCCGGATGGCCAGCGCCGCCGACCGCGTCATCTCCTTCTTCGACGGGCGCATAGCCGACGACGCACAGCTCGGCGGCGGACGCCGCGGGCCGGCCCGCGGCGTCTCCGGCGTGCTGGACCTGGAACTCAAGGAGTGACCGTGCGGGCCACGCTGCGCTGGGCGCACGCCGACTTCCGCGCACACCGCGGCGAAGCCCTCTTCGTCGTCCTGGCCAGCGCCGGCATCATCGCCTCGCTCCTGCTCGCCGGCGCACTGTTCAGCTACGCCGCCAACCCCTGGCAGCGCGTCTTCAACCAGTCCCACGGCGCACACATCTGGCTGCACACCCGCGCCGGTGCGGACACGGCCGCCCTGTCCCGCGTGGACGGGGTCGCCGCCCTTTCCGGTCCCTACCGCACCACGGCCACGACGGTCGAGTCGCGCGGCGCCCGCGTCGGGGTGACGCTGCGCGCGGCCACGACCGTGCCCCCGGAGACCGGACGGCCGCTCGTCACCGACGGCGACTGGCTCGCCCGACCCGATACCACCGCTGCCGGCACCGGCGCGGGTACCGGCAGCGGCGCCCTCGTCCTGGAAGCCTCGGTCGCGCGGGCCCTGTGGGCGGAGCCGGGCGACACCGTACGGGTCACCGGCCCGGACGGCGCCCCGCACGCACTGCAGGTCAGCGGGATCGCCGAGGTGGCCGAGCCGCGCTACCACCCGGGCGGCGGGCCCGGCATCGGCTGGGTCCTCGACGACACCCTCGACGAGGTCGCCCACGGCGACACCGGCCAGAGCGTGGGCCTGCGCCTGCAGGACCCGGACGACACCGACTTCACCGTCCAGCGGGCCGTGACCGTCCTGGGCGCCGACCGGGTCGCCCAGGTCACCAAGTGGCAGCAGGCACGGGCCGAGGCGGGCGGCGACGACCGGCTGCTCGGCCAGATGTTCGCCGTCTTCGGGCTCGGTGCGCTGCTCGCGGCCGCGCTCGCCGCCGCCGGAGCGATCGGCGCCCGCGTCCGCGGGCAACTGCGGGACATCGCGATCCTCAAGGCCGTCGGCTTCACCCCCGGGCAGGTGACCCGTGGCTTCCTCGTGCAGCACCTGGCCTTCGCCCTCCTCGGCGTGGCCCTCGGCACGGCGGCCATCGCCCTGCTGGGTGCCCGGATACCCGGACGGATCGGGGCAGCGACGGCGGTGTGGCAGGACCTGCCCGGCCACACCGCGCTCATGATCGGCATCCCGTGCGGTGCGGTGCTGCTGATCGCGGCCGCGACCGGGCTCTCGGCCTGGCGGGCGGGCCGGGTCCCACCGGTGCCGGTGGCCCGGGCGGCGCTGCCGTCCGCCGCGCCGATGACCGCGCTCGGCAGGCGGGCCCTCGGCGTACGCGTGCCGCCCGCCCTGGTCCTCGGATGGCGTGCGGCCTTCCCGCGGCGCGGTCGGACGCTCGTTCCCGTGGCCCGGCTCGCCCTCCCGCTGGTCCTCATCACGGTCGCACTCGTCGCCTGGTCGACGCTGGACCAGTTCCGCAGCCGGCCCGCGCAGATGGGCTTGCCCGCGGCATTGACCGTACGGGCCGGACAGTCGGCCGGGGCGTCCGACGCGGAACTGGAGCGGACCCTCGCCGAGGTCCGGGGCGTCGCCGCGGTCCATCCCGGCGCCGAGATGGCGGCGCTCGTACCGGGTCAGACCGGCACCATCACGCTCCGCGGCCTGGGTACGGCCCGGGACCCGTACCCCGCCAAGGTGGTGGAAGGGCGCGCGGTCAGCGGTCCGGACGAGGCGGTGGCCGGACAGGGGCTGCTCGACCTCCTCGGGGTACGGGTCGGCGCGTGGGTGCGGATGACCGTCGAGGGCCGACCACAGATCCTGCACGTCGTGGGCCGCACCATCGAACCCGAATCCGGGGGCCGGGTGATCACCACGAGCATCGACGCGCTGCGCGAGCGCGATCCGGGGCTACGACCCGACTTCCACGCCCTGGTGCTGCGCGAGGGCGCGGACCCCGAGGCGGTGAGCGCCGCGCTCGCCGGGGCGACGGCCGGGGCGCTGGAGGTCCGCGAGACGCCGAACCCGGTCGACCGGCTGGAACCGGCGCGCGCGGTGATCGCCGCCCTGATCGCGGTCCTGGCGCTGATCGGGCTGATCGAGCTGCTGACACTGATCGGGACCGGCGTACGGGACCGCGGCCGGGACCTGCTCGCGCTGAAGGCGATCGGGCTGACGCCCCGGCAGATCGGCGCGATGATCGTGACGGCCGCCGGCCTGACGGCGCTGGCGTCCGCCGTGGTGGGCACGACGGTCGGGGTGCTGTCCGGCAGGTGGCTGGTGGACACCCAGGGCGCGTCGAGCGGGATCGGCGCGGGCATCGCCCAGCTGCCGCCGCTCCCCGTACTGTTCACCGTGATCGTCGGGGCGGTGCTGGGCGCGGTGGTGGCGGCGGTGCTCCCGGCGACACGAGCGGCACGCCGGCGGCCGGCCGACTCGCTGAGCGAGACCCTCTGACGCTCCGACGGGCTCGTCAGCGGAACGGGTGGGCGTCCTCCTCGGCCCACCGCTCGGGGAGCCGGTGACGCGTACTGCCAGCAGCTCGGCGTTGACGTCTCGGCCCGCGACGTCGAGCACCGCATTGGCAGCCTCCTCCCGAAGACGGCGGCCATCTGGGCATGCGCCTCCCTTCGGCCGATCTCGCAGCAGGTCGACCGCGAGGTTCTCGCCGGCGGGGCCAGGTGCGGATGGGTCTGGACGGTGATGGACGACACCAGCACCACGTGCTCGACGCCCGCCCGCCGGGCTGCGCGAGGACGTCCGCGTCCGGGCCCGTACGGGACACGAGGACCATGCGCGCGTTCTCCCGTCGTCAGGTGATCAACTTGAGGACACGCCAGGAGCTCAATCGCACTTCAGGTCAAGACGACTCCTGGCGAGGGCCGGACCTCGGAGCAGCAGGGTCAGTCGATGCGCGCGGGCAACCCCGCGAGACCGGTGTCGCGCATGATGCGTTCGACCGTGTCGGGCAGGGTGCTGTCGGCTCCGACGACGGTCTCGACGCCACCGGGAAGGAGGTCGCGCTCGCGATACCAGTCCCGCAGTTCCCGCTCGGTGACCTGAGCCAGATGGTCGGGGTCGGCCTTCGAGGCATGCCGGGTCAGCGTCTCCTCGATCGGGACGTCGAGGTAGTAGCAGCGGGACACTCCACGGTGGTCGCCGAGCAGGCCCGCCAGCATGTCGCCGTACCGGTCGGCGTACAGGATTCCCTCGACGACCACGTGGTAGCCGGCGTCCAGTGCGTAGCGGGCGACCGTGTCGATCAGCCCGATGTTGGCGCCGCCGGGCACATCGCGCTCCCTCAAGACGACCCGCCGCACGTTGTCCTGGCCGACGAGGGCCAGGCCACGGCCGAACCGGTCGCGGATCCCCGCCGCCACCGATGACTTGCCCGACGCCGAGTTCCCGCGCAGGACCACGAGCCGGGTCCCGTCACTTCCCACGGTCATTCGGCGCACCCCACCGTTCCCCGAGAGGCCGGGCAGGAGGCGGGTGCGGTCGATGCCGTCCGCGGCGTACTCGACGAGGTCGCCCGGCTGCTGGAAGTGCACGGCGGCGGGCGCGCCGGCCCGGTAGGCGTCCAGGCCGGCCCGGCAGTACGCCACCATCGGCTCCGGCAGAGCGCCCAACGGATACCAGCCCATGCCGTCACACCGGTCCGGCTCCGTCACCCGGGGCAGGCCCGTCCACCGCCGTACCTCGAAGAAGACGCCGATCCGCGAGCTGCCGCCCCGGGGCGGGCGGTGGTGGACGGTGACCGCCGCGGTCACGTCCGGCGCCGCGATCAGGACGCCGGTCTCCTCGCGGGCCTCCCGGATCACCGCTTCGACCATGTCCTCGTCCGGGTCGAGGTGCCCGGACGGCAGGTGCCACAGACCGGTCGCGTACACGGGCCCGGCCCGGCGCGACAGCAACACCTCCGGGCCGCAGTTGCCGTCGCGGCGCAGTACGAGGTGGACGTCGACCGGCACGGTGTGCCGGGGGCCGCCGCTCACGGTGCGGTCCGGGCGCGGCGGGTACGGCGACCGCGGTCGTGCGGATGGTCCGGTGCTCGGGTGACGGTGCACCGGATCGTGGTCGTGGTCGTGGTCGTGGTCATGGGTGGTTCATGCCCACCCGAGCTCGGTGTAGAGGCGGCCGGCCCGGATGCCCTCGAGCGCGGCCCGGGCGTAGGGGACGACCGGTTCCGGGAGGGCGCCGACGGGCCACCAGCCCCAGGACAGGCAGCGGTCGGGCTCGCGCACCTCGGGTGCGCCGTGCCACCGCCGCGCGCGGAAGAAGAGCTGGATGCGGGGCAGGCCGCCCGGTCGGTCCACGACGTGCACGACGTGGACCAGTTCCACGTCGCCCGGGTCGATGCCCAGGCCGGCCTCCTCCGCCGCCTCCCGCACGAGGCAGGCGACGGCGGATTCCTGCTCGCAGTGTCCGGCGAGGAAGTGGTGGGTGGACGCCGCGAAGGCGGAGTCCGGGTGCCGCAGCCCGAGCAGGATCTGCCCGTCCCGTTCGAGGTAGAGGTGAACGCCGACGACGTTCCGTCGCGCCCGGCCGCCGGATCGGGCCGGAGCCGGTACGGCGGCCGGGGCGAGGCTCCGGGCCCGGTGGAGGTCGATGACCTCCTTCGTCCACGGGCACATCGTCAGGAAGGGGATCGTGGCCGCGTCGAAGTGGCGGAACATGATGCCTTCGGGGCACGGAAGTTCGTCGGCGTCCCCGTCCCAGGCCCCCAGGTACACCTGGATGCGGCCGTCGGTCGGCCCGTCCGGCCCGGGACCGTGGCAGCTGACGACCGTGAAGGGTTCCAACGGCACGGTCAGGCCGGTCTCTTCGAGGAGTTCCCGCTCGACGGCCTGCGCCGCCGTCTCCTCGCCCTCGCGGCCTCCGCCCGGGACCGACCACGTGCCCGGGTCGCAGATGTCCTTGTTGGCGTCGCGCAGATGCAACAGGTACCGGCCTCGCGAGTCGACCAGTAGCGCGGCGGTGCCGTGCGGTTCGACGGATTCGGTCATCGGAGCTCCTTCACTGGTGCTCTGAAGAACGGTCCGGGTCCGGGGCCGTCACGGCCGAACCCGGGGCATCGCGCGAACCCGTGTTCGGGTGCGGGGCGGGGCCCTTGCGGGCCCGGGCCGAACGACGTTGAAACTCGCTCGAACAGGTCGGGGTCACTCCTGAGGGGGATTGCGGGCGGGAGGCTCGGGCGGCGGCGGTCAGGATGAGGATGAGGATGAGGATGAGGCGACGGTCAGGCCGCGGCGGTCAGGCGTTCCACCATGCGTCCGTGCCGCAGCCGACCTCGTAGTGCCACCACCCTTCGTCCCGCCCCCGGTCCAGGAGGGCCTTGATCCCGGCGAAGTCCGCGCCGGCCGGCGCGGTCAGGGCCAGCATGGGGAAGTCCGCGCTGAAGACCTCGCCGCCGAGCCCGAACTCCGACAGGCGCTGGTGCACCGCCTGCGGGCTGCGGCCCAGGGGGCCGGTGGGTACGGGCAGCACACGGATGGTGCAGTTGCCGGAGGAACTGACCCGCCCGACGGCCCAGTGGAGGCCGTCGGCGTCGGTCCGGTACCGCACCACATCCCCCTCGGCCACCCCGTCCTGCAGGAAGGGGCAGTTCTCCACGCTCGCGGTGTCATCCCCGAGCTTCATCGCCCACAGGCCCTCGGTGTCCTGCGGGAACCACCCCTCGCGCGGGACGAACCGGAACCACACCTTGATCTTCTCGACCGCGTTCTCCATGACAGCCATCATGCGCCGATCGTCGATGACACCGCGGACCGGGCGTGCGGGCCGGACCGCGCCCGTGAAGGGCCGCGGGCCGGCTCCGCCCAGGTCCCGGGATCAGTGGGAGCCGGGTCGGGTGGCGCGGGCGTGATCGGCCTCGAAGCGCTGGAAGGCCGCCTCCTGCCGCCACTCGACCTGTGCCTTCGGGCTGGCGGCCAGGAACCGGGCGCACCGCTCGCTCGGGTGCTCGGCGCCCTGCTGCTCCTTGGCGCACGCCCCCGTCGGACGGTAGCCGGTACGGACGTCACGGTTCCACAGGCCCCGGCCGGGCAGGAACGAGTGTTCCAGGGAGGCCCGGGCCAGATCCTTCAGCTCCGGGTAGCCGAGTCCGTACACCTCCGCCGCCCTGCGGTACTCGTCGGTGATCTCGATCCGGGACACGCCCGGGTCGTCGGTGGCGAGGACGACCGGCACGCCGTGGCGGCGGTAGGTGGCGAAGGGGTGCGCGTCGCCGGAGACGCGCAGGATCTGCTCGTTGCTGTGGAAGGGGACCTCGACGGCGATGCGCCGCTCGGCCATGTAGCGCATGAGCGACTCCCAGCGGTCCTCGTGCAGGACGGACACGCCGTGCCCGATCCGCTCGGCGCGGCCGGTCTGGGCGGCCTCCCTGATGTGGAAGGTGAGGTCCTCCGGCTTGACCAGGCCGGGCACCAGCTCGCCCGCGTGCAGGGTGATGTGCGCCTTCGGGTACTGGGTCTTGAGGTAGTTCAGCATCCGCATGTGCAGGCGGTAGTCGCGCAGGGCGACCGGGTCGTCCTCGGGCTGCACCAGGTTGACGGCGACGAAGCGCGGGTCGCGTTCGGCCAGCCGCATGCCGAGCGCCATCTGGGTGAACACCCGTTCCGGGGTGCCGGCGCGGGCGACCTGGGAGATCCACCTGTACGGCAGCGAGCACGCGGCGTCGGGCTGCGGGGTGTCACAGTGCGCGGCGCCGCGGAACTCGACGTCGGTGCCGTCGGCGTCGGCGCGCGCCTGCCGGACGACCGCGTCCAGGCCCCCGCCGGCGAGGAGCTCGTCGTGCATGCGGTCCAGGTCGGCGTCGTAGCCGACCCGGTCGGCGAGCTCACGGGCCTGGCCGGAGGCCGGGGAGATCATGGTCTCCAGGTAGAACTGGTTCTGCCGGGCGGCGGAGCCCGCGACCTGCGCGAGCATCCGGCCCGGGTGCCGCCAGGTCACCTCGCCGAACTTCCCGAAGGTCGCGAAGAAGTGGTCGTGGCCGTTGCCGTCCGCCGGGAAGTCCTGCATCGACCAGGCCCGGATCACCTGCTGGCGGAAGGCCGCGTCGGTGACGGCGTCGGTGGCGGGCCGGGTGCCGGCACCGCACGGCGGGGGCACCGCCGTGGTGGTGTCGGTGGTGATGCACAGGCCGTCCCCGGCGGCGAGTTCGATGAGGAACTCGGTGGTGACCGCTCCGGACAGGTGGTTGTGCAGGTCACCACCCTTGGGGAGGTCGGCGAAGAAGTCCCCGGGCCGGCCCGGCCCGGCGGCCGGGGGCGCGACGGAGGCGGGGGCGGAGGCCGCGTACGCGGAGGCGGGCGCGAGCAGGGCGAGGGCGGAGAGTGCACCGATCAAGTGGGATGGGATCACGGGCACATGGTGGTGAAGGGCACCACCACACGGCGGTAGGCCGTGCCGAGAGCCTTCCTGCGTCACCCGTGAGGCCCCGCAGAGGATCGTTCCTTCCAACGGGGACCGCACCCACCACCTGAGTGGGCGCTGGCATGAACATCGGAGCCGGAGTCGGCTCGGAGCTCACGTAAGCTCGTGATCACAGACAGAGTTGGGGTGCCCGATGCCGTGGAAGCGAAGTCGAGACGCGAGCCCAGCGGTACCTCTGCCGACGCAACAGTGGCCGGCGACATGGGATGAAGCCGGTCTGCTGACGCCGGAGCAGCGGGTGCGGGCTGTGGTCGAGGCGATCACCAACGGCACCACCGCCCGCCTCGATCAGCTTCAGGGCCTGCCGGCCGGGGCCGTCCTGGCTGTCGAGCGTGATCAACAAGCTCCGATGGCAGCCGCCTACCGAGAATTCCTCTCCCTGATTGGCGGTGGCGCAGGGCGTTTCATGCAGGGGACAGACGTTTACCACCCCCGCATCCTTGGCCTGGGGACGGCTGCCCGCGAGCTTCTCGAAGAGAACGAATCGTCCTTCCACTTCGAGGCCACCGACCGTGTCTTCTCCATGCACCAGGGATATCAGTTCGAGTTCATGCGAGGCACCGGACCTGACCCCGAAGTCTGGTCGTACTCCGAAGGCGATCATGCAGACGTTCCTGTTCCCAGCTGCTCGTCCTTCACCGACTGGCTCCGTGCGACCGCCGAGAGGGAGATACCGGTCTGGAAGCATCACGCCGAGACGGTTCGCGAGGAGACCAACGCCGACGGCAGTGTGACCTGGCACTGGTAGCCAGTCCTGGTCAGGTGCGTGTCACTTCCTTGCCCGGAGTCATCGGCCTGGGCGACGAAATCCGAGGGGCGCTCGCCGGGCCGGGGCAGCGTCGGACGATATGCCCGCCCCGATCAAGGCTGCCCGCGCACAGGCCAGAACACTGCCACCGAGTCCACCGCCCCGCGCCGGGCCCGGGCCGAACGCATGTTGCCGGCGCGGGTGACTCCCCGGCTACGGTCAGCTGCCGGACGTCGTACCTCCCACAAGCAGCTCAGCCGGCACAGCGCTTTCCAGCCCTTCCCCGGGCGATCGACGGGGCCGCCCGGGCGGGCCAGGACGGTGGCTGTCTGGAAGGCTGAGCGGCAGGGCCGGGAACAGCCGGGCCGGTCGGCGCGGTTGCATTGATCGAGGGACCGGCGCCGCACGGGCGGGGAGCACGGCGACCACGAGGTCGTCCGCCCCACCAGGATCCGGCCCTCCAACATCGCGGTGCGCCCGCCGCGCACTCGGACCCAGAAGTACTTCCTCAGGAGGATTGTTTCGTGGCTGACCGGCCCTTGACGCTCATGGCAGTGCACGCCCACCCCGACGACGAGGCCACCGGAACCGGAGGGGTCCTCGCGCGGTACGCGGCAGAAGGCATCCGCACGGTTCTCGTGACGTGTACCGACGGCCGTTGCGGCGACGGACCGGGTGGGGCCAAGCCGGGCGATCCCGAGCACGATCCGGCGGCCGTCGCCTTGATGCGCCGTCAAGAACTCGAGGCGAGCTGTGACGTCCTGAAGATCAGCGATCTGGAAGTGCTGGACTACGCCGACTCCGGGATGATGGGCTGGCCGAGCAACGACGCTCCCGGGTCCTTCTGGCAGACCTCCGTGGAGGAAGGCGCCGTTCGACTCGCGGAACTCATGCGGCACTACCGACCCGACGTGGTCGTCACTTACGACGAGAACGGCTTCTACGGCCATCCCGACCACATCCAGGCCCACCGCATCACGATGGCGGCGTTGGAGATGACCGAGCTGACACCGAAGGTGTATTGGACGACGATGCCCCGCTCGGGGATGCAGCGGTTCGGGGAGATCATGCGCGAGTTCCATGAGGAGATGCCGGAGCCGGATCCCGCCGAGGCCGCCGCGATGGCCGAGATCGGCCTCCCCGACGACGAGATCAGCACGTGGGTGGACACCACCGCGTACAGCGGTCAGAAGTTCGACGCGCTGGCCGCACACGCCAGTCAGGGCGAGAACATCTTCTTCCTCAAGATGGGCAAGGAGAGGTTCGGCGAGTTGATGGGCATGGAGACCTTCGTACGCGTCAAGGACTCCACCGGCGCGGCCGTACCCGAGAACGATCTCTTCGCCGGACTGCGCTGATCCTCCGTCCGACCGGTCCTCCTCAGCCGAGGGCAGCCAGGACGCGGTCCGGGGTGAGGGGGAGTTCGCGGATCCGGCAGCCGGTCGCGTGGTGGAAGGCATTGCCGATGGCTGCCGCGGTGCCGACGATGCCGATCTCACCGATGCCCTTGCCGCCCACCGGGTTGAGGTGCTTGTCGTGCTCGTCCAGCCAGTGCACCTCGATGTCGGGCACGTCGGCGTGGGCGGGGACGTGGTAGGAGGCGAGGTCGTTCTGGGTGAAGTCCCCGAAAGCCGGGTCCACGGTGCTGTGTTCGGTGAGGGCCATGCCCAGGCCCATCACCATGCCGCCGACGAACTGGGAGCGGGCGGTGAGCGGGTTCAGGATGCGTCCCGCGGCGAAGACGCCCAGGAGCCTGCGGACCCGGACCTCGCCCGTGACGGCGTCGGCCTGCACCTCCGCGAAGTGGGCGCCGAACGCGTGCCTGGCGTACGGGGACTTCTGCTTGGCGGAGGCCGTCGTATCGGCGGGGACGGACACTCCGGCCTCCGGGATCGGGCCGGAGCGGCGGGCGAGCAGGGCGAGCAGGCTCGTGCAGGCGTCGTGGACCGCCCAGCCCCAGGAGGCCGTACCGGCCGAGCCGCCGGCCACCGAGCCCTGCGGCAGCGAGGAGTGCCCGATCTCCACCGCCACCCGGTCCGGGGCGACCCGCAGCGCGTCGGCGGCGATCTGCGCCAGGACCGTACGGGCGCCGGTGCCGAGGTCCGTGGCGTTGGTCTGCACGAGGTACGTACCGTCGGGGAGGGCGTGCGCCCGCGCCGAGGAGGGCGCGACGTACACCGGGTAGGTGGCGGCGGCGACCCCGGTGCCGATCAGCAGCGGGCCGTCCTGGCGCGGCGTGCGGTGCGCGGCCCAGTCGAACCGGGCGGCCCCCTCGCGCAGGCATTCCACCAGGTGGCGGCTGCTGAACGGGTGGCCGCTGTCGGGTTCTGCCCGGGGCTCGTTGCGGACGCGCAGCTCGACCGGGTCGATGCCGAGGGCGCAGGCCAGCTCGTCCATGGCCGACTCCAGCGCGTACATGCCGGGACTCTCGCCGGGCGCCCGCATCCAGGAGGGCGTGGGCACGTCGAGGGGCACGACGCGGTGGGTGGTGAGGAGGGCGGGCGCGGCGTACATGACGCGGGCGGGGACGGCGGCCTGTTCGACGAACTCCCGGACGCGGGAGGTGTGGGTGGTGACCTCGTGGGCGACGGCGGTGAGCGTGCCGTCCGTACGGGCGCCCAGGCGCACGCGGTGCAGGGTGGGCGCGCGGTGTCCGACGACGGCTGCGAGGTGGCGCCGGGGCAGGGCGAGGGTGACGGGACGGCCGGTGTGCAGTGCGGCCATGACGGCGAGGACGACGTGTGGGCGGGGGGTCCCCTTGCAGCCGAAGGCACCGCCGACGTGTTCGGAGACCACCGTGACGCGTTCCGCGGGCAGCCCGAAGAGGGAGGCCAGGGTGGAGCGTACGAGTCCGGACCCCTGGCTGGAGTCGTACACGGTGAGGGTGCCGGCGTCGGCGTCCCAGTGGGCGGTGGCGGCATGTGGCTCCATCGGGTGGTTGTGCAGCGGCGGTACGGAGTACGCGCAGTCCACGCGCACCGGCGCTGCGGCGAACGCGGCGGCTGCGTCGCCCGTCTCGCGGTGGGCCGGATAGCCGCCGTTGACCTGCTCGGGGGTGTAGGCGGCCGGGTGGCCGGTGTGCAGCACGGTGTCGTGGGGCTCGGCGTCGTAGTGGACGCGTACGGCCGCGGCCGCGGCCCGGGCGGCCTCTGGGGTCTCGGCCACGGCCAGGGCCACGTACCAGCCGCGGTGGGGTACTTCGAGGTCCTGCAGCACGCGGAGGGTGGGGTCGTCGCAGGAGCCCAGCCGGGGCGCGTCGAAGGGCGTGAGGACGTCGAGGACGTCGGGCAGCGCCAGCGCGCCGGCGGTGTCGACGGCGGTGACGCGTCCGCGGGCCACGGTGGCGGGCACCGGCCATGCGTACGCCCGGTCCGGCAGGGCGTACTCCGCCGCATAACGGGCCTTTCCCGTGACCTTCTCCCGGCCCTCCAGACGGGTGGCGGGACGGCCGAGGGAGGGCGCCGGGGCGGCGGGGCTGGATTCCATGGCGGGTCCTCGCGATCGGGGGCGGGGCGGAGGAACGTCTTCAGGAACGGGAGCCGCGGGAGAGGGGACTCCCGGAAAGGGAGCTGAGCACGTCGCGGGCGAGGCCGCGGGCGAGGTGGACCTTGAAGGCGTTGTCGTGCAGCGGCTCCGCCGGGGCGAGCTCGGCCTCGACGGCCTCGCGCACGGCGCTCTCGGTGGGCGCGGCGCCCCGTAGCCGTTCCTCGGCGGCGGTCGCGCGCCAGGGGCGGTGGGCGAGCCCGCCGAAGGCGAGCGCGACATGGCGGACGCGTCCCCCGGAGACGTCGAGCACGGCGGCGACGGAGACGAGCGCGAAGGCGTACGAGGCGCGGTCGCGGGCCTTGCGGTAGCGCATCGGGAGGCCGGCGCGGTCCGGCGGGAGCGTGACCGCCGTGACGATCTCGCCGGGCTCGATGACGGTGTCCCGTTCGGGGTGGTCGCCCGGCAGCCGGTGGAAAGCGGTCGCGGGCACGGTACGTGCGCCGTCGGGGCCCTGGAGCTCGATGGCCGCGTCGAGCGCGACGAGTGCCACCGCCATGTCGGACGGGTGGGTGGCGATGCACTGCGGGGAGTGGCCGAGGACGGCGTGGTCCCGGTGGACTCCGTCGCGGGCGCCGCAGCCGGTGCCGGGCTCCCGCTTGTTGCAGGGTTTGGCCACGTCCTGGAAGTAGGGACAGCGGGTGCGCTGGAGCAGGTTTCCGCCGGTGGTGGCGACATTGCGCAGCTGGGCCGAGGCGCCGGCCAGGAGCGCCTGGGACAGGACGGGGTAGCGGGTGCGGACGAGGGGGTGGAGCGCGAGGTCGCTGCCCCGTACCCCGGAGCCGATCCGCAGGCCGCCGTCCGCGGTCTCCTCGACGGTGCCGAGCGGCAGGCCGGCGAGGTCGACGAGGGTGTCGGGGGCTTCGACCCCGAGCTTCATGAGGTCCACGAGATTGGTGCCGCCGCCGAGGTAGCGGGAGCCGGGCCGCGCGCCGTGGGCGGCGATGGCCTCGGGGAGATTCGTGGCGCGCACGTACGCGAACGGCTTCACGCGACCACCCGTCCGTCACCGGGAGTCCGGGCCGGGGCCGGGGTCGTGGCCCGCGAGGCTGCGGCCACGTCCTGTACGGCGTCCACGATGCGGGGGTACGCGCCACAGCGGCACAGGTTGCCGCTCATCGCCTCGGCGATCCCGGAGCGGCTGAGGTCCGCGGTCCCGGGGTCGGCGGCCGCCTCGGCGAGCAGGCCGGCGGCGGAGCAGAGCTGGCCGGGCGTGCAATAGCCGCACTGGAAGGCGTCCCGTTCCACGAAGGCCTCCTGCAACGGGTGCAGGCCGCCGTTTCCGTCGCCGCCCAGCCCCTCCACGGTGGTGACCCGGGCGCCGTCGTGGGCGACGGCGAGCAGGAGGCAGCTGTTGGCCCGCCGGCCGCCGACCAGGACGGTGCAGGCGCCGCACTGGCCGTGGTCGCAGCCCTTCTTGGCGCCGGTCAGGCCGAGGTGCTCCCGCAGCAGGTCCAGGAGGGTGACCCGGTGGTCCACGTCGAGCTCGTACCGCTGGCCGTTCACGTGCAGCCCGACGCTGGAGCGGGTCTCCTGCATTGGATGCGCCACTGCTGCCCCTTTGTCCAGGAATATCGATAGACCTCCCTCGGATAACCGGCCGGGACGGATCTCACACCTCCCCTGTGGGGCAAGCGGGTGCATGGGGGTGGGGCGGTGGGCCCGGGCGGCGGGCCGATCCGGCAGGCCGCCGACAGGGCTGGGACCGCGACCGGCCGACCGGCCGCGCCCGTCGTGCCCGCGGCACGCCGTGCTGCGCACCGCGGCGCACCAGCACCGTCGACCTCGTGGGCTCGTGGGCTCGTGGGCCCGTGCGTGCCAGGAGTGACGCGGTGGCCCGAAGGGCGGCCGGGCTGAACGAGCTCCGCGTTCCGGAGCCGCGGTCGTGCTGCACCCCGTGTCACGGGGACCGAAGGTTGAACCAGGCGCGGCTTTCCGGCTGGTTCGGGCGGGCGATCGCCAGGACCGCCGGCACGAGCCAGGCGAATCCCAGGAGGGGGATCACCTGGAAGAACGCCCAGCTGAAGGGCAGGGCCGTCCACCCGTAGGCGACGGCGGACACGCGCAGGTTCCGATGGCGCGTGGGGAACTTGAGTGCGGTGGTGACACCCCAAGCGGAGACCGCGAGGACGAGTAAGCCGACGAACACGACCATCCCGGCACGGTCCTCGCCCGGCGTGGTGCAACACGCAGTGGAGGCGTCACCGTCGCCCCAGATGGACGTGGCGACGGCCACGCTGTTGGTCACCAGGGCGATTCCGAGGAGGGCCTGCATCCCGCCCAGGACCATCATCAGTACACGGAGGTTCCGCACGGCGTCCGGCATTCGAGCGCCGGGTGGAATCGGCTGGTGGGGGAGTCCTCCCGGCGCACCGGGGCGGCCGGCTCCCACCGGCCCCGCCGGTTCCGGGTCGCCGTTCGCGGGCGACCGCCGCCAAGGCCACCGGCCGCCCGATTCCCCGTCGTCCACGTTCATCCTGACGGTCCTTCCCCTGGAGAGGCCTGGCACCTGCGCGCCATGCTCCGGCGGCTCCTGCCGACTGTCCAGCCCGCAATCCGGCCACTGCCGCCGCACCGTCTCCCGGTCGTACCCCGCTCTACAAGGCGACCCGGTAACGGACCTCGGGGAGGGACACTCCGTCGTAGTCGTCGGCCTGGACCGCACCGTCAGCGACGTAGCCGGCTCGTTCGTAGAACCGACGCGCCCGGGTGTTGTCGGTGAGTACCCACAGCAGGACCGAACCGAAGCCGTGCGCCGCAGCGTTGGCGTGTACGGCCCGCAGGAGCGTGCGACCGATGCCGGTACCGATGAGCGAGGGCCGAACGTACAGGGCGTAGAGCTCACCCGCAGCCGTACGCGAGGGCCCGAGGCACGCCCAACCCACCACTGCGCCCCGGGCGTCCACCGCCACCAGGTCGATCGTGGTCTTGTCCGGCTTCGTGAAGTACTGGCGGCGCCGGTGCGCATCGGCTTCGACCGTCATGCGATCGAGGTAGGCCTGGGGCACGATCCCGGCATACGCGGCCTGCCAGCCGGTCACCCGAATCTCTGAGACGGCCGCGACATCGGCTTCGGTCATCACTCGTACGGTAGACATCACCGCACTGTACGAGACCGGTCACCGCCACCACCTGGGATTTTCGGCCGGCCGGGTCCCCGTGGAGTCCAGAGCACGTCGGCGAGCGCCTCGGCCACGCCGAAGTCCTGCTGAGGTCAGCGGTCGTCCCGGAGCCGGCGGTCCAGGAACTCGATCAACCGGGTTTCCGAACGGGCGATCCGTTCTCGTTGTGCGCAGGGGAGCGGGGCGAGGGCGTCGACGAGGACCTGCTTCCGGTGGACGTACACCATGTTCCCGGAGTAGATCCGGCACCCCGAGCACCAGGCGAATCCGATGTACCGCTCGAACAGGTCGGACTCGGGCGGGTAGAAGCGGTACTGGTACGAGCGGACGGGCGTCCCGCAGGCGGCGCAGACGCGGCGGTCCCCTTCGGGCACCGTTTCCCAGGTCCCGACCTTGCGCCAATGCTGCCACCGGGCCGGTGCTCTTCATGTCGTCATGCCGGACATCTTCGATCCTGCCGAGGCGCCCGTCCACCCGTTTACCCGGTCACGGTCACGGTCACGGTCACGGTCACGTTCGCAGCGCCGCGGTCGCGTTCCGCAGTTGGTCGACATGCCGGTAATGGATTCCGGTCAGCCCTGCCGCCCGTGCCGCCGCGACGTGGCCGGGCGTGTCGTCGATGAAGAGGCACCGACGCAGCTCCACTCCCACCGCCCCTGCCGCGGCCTCGAAGACCCGGTGATCGGGTTTGGCGACCCCCGCGCGGGCGGTGTTGACGACCGCGTCGAACGCGTCGGCCAGTCCCAGCGCGGAGAGGTCGGCCTCCAGCCGGGTGGTTGCGTTCGAGACCAGAACCACCGGCACCCGGCTGCGGATCGAGGTCAGGATCTCCAGGACGGCCCCATCGATGCTGCCGGTCAGGGCCGCCCAGCCGCTGACGAGATCCTGAGCACGGGCCGCCGAGCCGCAGACCTCGGCAAGATCCTCCGCGACGCGCCGGCGCCACTGCTCGTCACTGATCCGACCGGTGACGGCGGCGTCCAGGAGCTCGGGGCGGAACGCGGCTGACGCGAGAGTGCCCTCGGCCAGTCCGGACTTCCGGTCGAGCGCGGCCATCCCATCGGGATCCCACAGGCGCAGGACTCCGTCGAAGTCGCAGAGCACGGCGTCAAAGGGTGCATCACTCATGATCCAGATCCTGTCAGACCGGGGTTCATGCCGGGTCGAGTTGGTGGTCGGCCCAGACGTAGCCCTCCGGGAGCAGGTCGGTGATGGAGAGGGTCCGGGGGTGGTCACCCACGGCGACGACGACCTCGATGGCGGGGAAGTAGTCGAGGAGGACCTGGCGGCATCGGCCGCACGGGGGAAGGATCCCCCGGTCGCGGTCGCCCACGGCGACGATCGTGTCCAGTACGTACGCGCCCTGGGCGGCCGCGGTGCCGATGAGGACCAGCTCGGCGCAGGGACCGCCGGTGAAGTGGTACGCGTTCACCGCGGTGATGATCCGGCCGTCGCGGGCGCGGGCCGCGGCCGCCACGGTGTGGTTGTCGCCGTGGCATCGGGTGCGCGCGACGTGGGTTGCGGCCCGGATGAGTTCGTGGTCGACGGGGTGGGGATGCGCGGTGGTCATCGGCTCTGCCTTCGTTCGGTGTCCGCCGACGTTGCTCCGCGTGACGGATGGCGCGCAAGCGAATATCGCGGGTCGTGCCGGCCCCGGCTCCGGGGGTGCGCCGGGTGCCCGGCGTCAGGGCGAGCTCGCATCGATGTGGGTGGTGGGTGTGTTCCAGCCCGAGATCCGTACCCGCAGTGCCGAACCGGCCGGGTCGGCCGTCCGGTGGTCGGCCGTCAGGACGGCGCTCTCACCGGGCCAGAGGCTGATCTGGTTGTCGTTCCAGCGGACCGGCAGCACGGGTGCGTCCCGGCCGTCGACGAGATGGAGATCGGTCAGCAACGCGGGCGTGTTCCCGCTGCTGGTGTTGCGGATGGTGACCGTGGTGGTGGACATCGAGCCGGCGCGGCGCGTGGTGCGGGCGGTCGCGGTCACGGTGGCGGCCGCCAGGGAGTTCAGGCCGGTGAGGCCGCCGTAGGTGGTCGTGGGGGTGTGGTACCAGTCCGTGGCGTCGTGATCCAGGACGTCGGGGCGGGTGGAGAGCCAGTAGACGTTGCGGCTGACCTCGCGGCCGGCGTCGTCGGTGAGCGTGAGCCGGGCGAGGTACGTGGCGTCCGGTCCGTCCGCGGCGGCCCGAACGGCCGGAACCGTCAGCGCGGTGGTCCTCGCACCGTCGCCATCGACCCGCAGCCCGCGTACGGTGCGGTCGTAGAGGGAGTTCCCGTCGGTGCCGAACAGGGTGACCCGGGCGCTGAGACCGGAAACGGCGGCCGGCCGGCGGTTGATGACGGCCACGGTCCGATCGTCGTAGGAGTACTGCACGTGCAGGGGCTCATTGGCCTTCTTCGCGCCGTAGTAGGCGCCGCCCCGGTCGAGGTAGCGGTCGACGAGCTGCCAGTGCAGGGAGGTCCAGCCGCTGTTGAACATCCAGTAGACGAGCCCGGTCGACGGGTCGGTGGGGTCCGTGGCGTTGCGGGCGTAGGCCTCGAACTGGGCGCGGACGTTCTCGTACTGGCCGAGCTGGGCCTTGGCCACGTAGTCCCGCAGGCTGCGCGGCGCGCCGTAGCGGCGCGTGAGGGCCTCGTTGAACAGCCTCAGCGTGTTGAAGGTGGGGGAGGGGGAACGGTGGTACTGGGGGGCGGAGGGCGAGGTCCACAGGGTTTCGAGTTCGGCCGGCGAGAGCGTGCGGCGCAGGGTGTCGAGGGTGGGGATCGAGGGTCCGGCGCTCGTCTCGGAGTTGAAGCCCGTCGCACCGCCTTCGCGCTTGTCGTACCAGTACGAAGGCGGGACCCAGTCGTAGGGTCCGGTCATCCGCATGCCCGACGGGCCGCTCAGGGCCGTGGTGACGGCGGAGGCGGCGGGAACCACCGGGGCGGGCCAGTCGGCGGCGCGCAGGGCGTCGAGGTAGTCCCGCTCGGTCTGGGCGTCCGGTGCGAAGTCGCTGCCGATGAGGAAGGACAGGACGCTGGGATGGTCGCGCAGCCGGGCGGCCTCGGTGGCCATGGAGGCCCGGGCCGTGAGACGGTCGGCGGCGTTCCACTTCTCGCCCGAACCGGTGGGGTTGACCGGCCCCTCCCACTTGTTGCAGCACTCCCAGCCGGGCAGCAGCAGGAGTCCGTGCCGGTCGGCGAGGTCGAAGAACTCGTCCGGCTCGATGTGGCCTTCGAGACGGAGCGTGTTGAGGCCCGCGTCGAGCGCGGCCTTGATCCGGTCCTCCGCGGCGGTCGTGTCCCAGCGCAGCAGCTCGTCGGCCGACCAGCCGGCGCCCCGGATCAGGAGGGGGCGGCCGTTGATAGTGTACTGGCGGGCGCCGGCGGAGTTGAGGGGTGCCTTCACGTCGCGGATGCCGAAGGAGCGGCGGACGGAGTCCGAACGGCTGCCGGCCACCGTCGCCGTCAGGTGGAGTCCGTACAGGTTCTGGGGCCCCATACCGGCCGGCCACCACAGCGCCGGCCGCTGCAGGCGCAGTTCCCGGTGGCGGTCCGGGGCGAAGACGAGCGCACGGGCTTCCCCGGCGCGCAGGGTGACGTCCTCGCGCAGCACGATCCCGGTCCCGCCGATGGCGGCGGTGACGGTCGCGGTGGCGGTCTTCCGCGAGTCGTTGCGGACCCGCGCCTTCACGGTCAGCCGGGCCCGGCCCGACTCCGAGGACGGCACGTCCAGGCCGGTCACCACGTGGGCGTCGTGCAACGAGACCGGTCCCCGGCGGTGTACCAGGACATCGCGGACGATGCCCATGTTGGCGTCGGGCGGCGGCTGTAGCCAGTCCAGCCAGCCCAGCGTGAGGTGTTTGCGCGGGTCGTTGGGCTGGATCCGGAAGGCGACCGTATTGGTGCCGGCCCGCACCAGATCGGTGATGTCGAGTTCGTGGCGCGTGTACACACCGGCCACCTCGGCCGCCGAGGCGACCCGACGGCCGTTGACGTACACGTCCGCCGCGGAGATCACCCCGCTGAAGTCCAGAGAGGTGCGTTCCGAGGTGTCGGGAAGGGTGAAGTCGCTGCGGTACCACCACGGACCGGCGAAGTCGCGGCGCGGGATGCGCTGCTGGTCGGTGGAGTAGAACGGATCCGGGTGCGTGCCGTCGGCGACGAGCGCGGCGAGCACCGTGGAGCGGGGGCCGGCCCGGTGCCAGCCGGCCGTCGCGTAGCCGGGCGTGGACACCGCGGCCGCCGTGTCGGGCACCTCGGCCGCCGACCGGATCGCGTACCCGGTCAGCGCGGCGGTCCCGCCCGGGACCACCGTCGTCGCGACGGGAGCGGAACCCGCAGCAGCCGGGAGGCGGGGGGCTGCGGCCGAGGGTACGGCGGCCGGGGCGAGCAGCAGACCCAGCAGGGCCACGGCGACGGCGGCCGACCGGAGTCGCCGGGTGTGCGCGGGGCGGGGGAGTTGGGACACGGTGGTCTCCGGGGAAGCTGGTCGGACGTCCGCGTGACGGGGAGATCAGGTAACGGACCGTAACCCACCCGACCCCCGGGACGGACCGTCACGGCCGTGCGGCGAGCCGCGCGCCCCCGGGCACGCCCGAGTCCCGGCCACGCCCGTGGCCGACCGTGCCCGGCAGCACCCCGACGGGAACCGGACGGGCCGGCGGACCGCGCGGGTGTCCGATGGGACCCGGTCGCCAGGCGGAGGACAACTCCGTGCACCGGGCGGGAGGTTGGAACGACCTGCCCCTGCCGCGTGTCGGTGCGCAGGGTTACTGTGACCCACATGATCACTGAGGCGGGGGACGCGGCGATGTCCGAGAACAGCAGTCCGGCCGTGCGGATCATGATCGGGGGCGGCCCCGCCGTCCTCGCCCGCCCGGCGGGTGCCCTCCTGGTCGACGATCGCGGCGGGCCGTTCCACCGAGGCGTCCTCGCCGATCTCGGCCACACCCCCGATCAGCTGAGGCATCTGACCGCGCTCGGCTTCGACCCTTATAGGTACGCGGCTCCTGCGGAGCGGGTGCCCACGCTGGCCGTCCGGTTGTGGCTGGACCAGTTGGCGGTTTCCGGCCCGGTGATCGACGGCGCCGCCGAGCTGACCGTGGACCAGGAGCGCCGCCTGGTCGCGGCCATCCACCCCACCGGGGCCGCCGATCGACTGGTCGTCGACGTGGACGGCATACCCACGCTCGCCCCCGGGCTGCCCGTGCAGCTCGCGCCCGGCACCAGCCCGGCGCTCCACTCCTTCGACCGGGCCGCCGGCGTACTGCTGGCCGAGCTGGTCAGGAGGGGACCGGAGGCCGGCGAGGCGGCGGCCGCGCTCGTCGACGTACTCAACCGCGGGGGCGGACCGACGGGCGTGTTGGCGCTGCTGGACCGACTCGATCCGGCGCTGCTCGCCCCGGTCGACGCGCTGGTCGAGGCGCCGATCGAGGCGATCCGCGCGTTCGCCGCCTTCCGGCGGGCCACCGAGCACGGCGCCGGACCCCTCTGCTTCGGGGACGAGCTCGTGCACGGACGGCTCGCTGCAACGGTTGCCGACAGCTGGATCGTGGCCGGCGGCGGAGACCACGCGCTGGCCACCGCCGAGGCGCTCCTCACGGGGAACCCGGCTGCCCGGGTGACCGTGGTCGCCGCGTCCGTCGGGGCGGCCGCGGTCAACACGGCGCGGTACGTCGAACTGCGGCGCCGCCACGTCGCGACCGACGGCGGTGACGGGCGGCTGGAGTTCCGTACCGGGGCCGGGCCCGGACCGATGACCGTCACCGGTACGGGCAGGTACGTCGAGGGCGGGGTGGAAGCCGAAGGGTACGCGGCCTCGATCGGGCGGGCCCGTACGCTGCCCTTCGCCGTGGGCAAGCTGGCGCGGTGGGCGTGGGAGCGCCGCGGACAGGTCACCGGCAGCCTGCTCTTCGACTCCGACCGCCAGTACCTCGGCTACCGGCTGCACTTCGCCGCCGAGGGCCTGGCTCACCGGGTGGACGTCACCGGCGCCGCATCCTGGTTCCTGCCCGCCGAGGTGTTCCCGGCGGAACTGGCCCGCCAGGTGGAGTTGATGGGGGAGCGTGCCGTGCCGCCGGAGTCGGGCAGCGCTCCCACCGACCTGGGGCCGGTCGCGGAACAGGCGGCCCGGCTGGCAACCGCCCGGCAGCGGGGGGCGGTGCGGGAGACCCGGACGATGCCGGAGTGCTGGGCGTAGCCCACCCGCCCGGTCGCGCCCACCCGCCCGGTCGCGCCCGGCCGCGTTCGTGTCGGCGACCACCAGCACGCGCCGGCCCGAGGCGGCCACGTCCCGGGCCGGCGCCGTCCGTCGCCGCGAGGATCGCGCTGTACGTCGACCGGCGGTCGAACAATATCTGTGTTCGCGCGATGAGAATGAGAAGAACCGCGCCATGAGTCTTTTTCCCGGGGCGGGTGACGTGAAATGTTTCACCGTACACGGTGTGTCGATGCGTGCTACTGTCGATCTCAGTTGCAGTTGTGGTTCCCAAACTTCAAGTGCCTCCGGTGGGTGTCTCTACGCCCCTGGGAGTGCTTTTATTTCTCCGATCATTGTCGGACGGGGTAATCATCGCGGCGACACGGAATCCTCACAGTGTGGATCCCGATGTACTGCCCCAAAGGAGATATAATATGGCTACTGGAACCGTGAAGTGGTTCAACGCGGAAAAGGGCTTCGGCTTCATCGAGCAGGACGGTGGCGGCGCTGACGTGTTCGCCCACTACTCGAACATCGCCGCCCAGGGCTTCCGCGAGCTGCTCGAGGGCCAGAAGGTCAGCTTCGACATCGCGCAGGGCCAGAAGGGCCCGACGGCCGAGAACATCGTTCCTGCCTGACGCTGACGCGCACTTCGTAGCTGGGGCCCGCATCCTTCGGGGTGCGGGCCCCAGCTGCACGCATTTTCCGCCCCGCCTCGCCATCCCGCCCCGTACGGGCCGGCCGCGGGGACGGCATCGAGGAATCCGCAGTCCTCCGTACGCGGATCACGCCCCGGTCGATACGCCGGTTGCGCGCCCTGACGCCGTCACCTCTTTTTCCGTACCTGTACCCGCCAGGATCTCCGGCCGGGCAGGTTCGTTTCGCATTTCCATTCGGCCCGTTTCTTGCAATTCTCCGCGCACTGCACGCCTGCGGGAATTCCTTGATATGCGCCGTATCGAGGAAGGTTCCGCATGAACCGCACGCGCACCAACGACCGATTCGCCCGTACGCGCAACAGCGCAGCCGGATCCGGCAGGAGCGGCGGCCGCTTCGGCGGCTCCGCCCCCAGTCGTTCCGGGGGCCCGAGCCGTTCGGGCGGTCCGAGCCGTTCGGGCGGGTACGGTCGCCGGCCCGCCGCGGTGCAGGGTGAGTTCGCCCTGCCGAAGACGATCACCCCGGCTCTGCCCGCCGTCGAGGCCTTCGCCGATCTCGCCATGCCCGCGGAACTGCTCGCCGCGCTCACCGCGGAGGGCTTGACGGTACCGTTCCCGATCCAGGGCGCGACCCTCCCGAACTCCCTGGCGGGCCGCGACGTGCTCGGCCGCGGGCGGACCGGCTCCGGCAAGACCCTGGCCTTCGGGCTGGCCCTGCTGGCCCGTACGGCCGGTCAGCGGGCCGAGCCCCGCCAGCCGCTCGCACTGGTCCTCGTACCGACCCGTGAACTGGCCCAGCAGGTCACCGACGCGCTCACCCCGTACGCCCGCTCGGTCAAGCTCCGGCTGGCCACGGTGGTCGGCGGGATGCCCATCGGGCGTCAGGCGAGCGCGCTGCGCGGCGGCGCCGAGGTCGTCGTCGCCACGCCCGGCAGGCTGAAGGACCTCATCGACCGTGGGGACTGCCGACTGAACCAGGTCGCGATCACCGTCCTGGACGAAGCCGACCAGATGGCCGACATGGGCTTCATGCCGCAGGTCACCGCCCTGCTCGACCAGGTGCGCCCCGAGGGCCAGCGGATGCTCTTCTCCGCCACCCTCGACCGCAACGTCGACCTGTTGGTGCGCCGCTACCTGACCGACCCGGTCGTCCACTCCGTCGACCCGTCCGCGGGCGCGGTGACGACGATGGAGCACCACGTGCTGCACGTGCACGGCGGTGACAAGCACGCCGCCACCACCGAGATCGCGGCGCGCGACGGTCGCGTCATCATGTTCCTGGACACCAAGCACGCCGTGGACCAGCTCACCAGCCACCTGCTGAACAGCGGCGTGCGGGCCGCCGCCCTGCACGGGGGGAAGTCGCAGCCGCAGCGCACGCGCACCCTGGCGCAGTTCAAGACCGGGCACGTCAGCGTGCTCGTCGCCACGAACGTCGCCGCCCGCGGCATCCACGTCGACAACCTCGACCTGGTCGTCAACGTGGATCCGCCCACCGACCACAAGGATTACCTGCACCGCGGCGGGCGCACCGCCCGTGCCGGGGAGTCCGGCAGCGTCGTCACCCTGGTCACCCCGAACCAGCGCCGCGACATGGCGCGGCTCATGGCCGCCGCCGGGATCACCCCGCAGACCACCCAGGTCCGCTCCGGCGAAGAGGCCCTCAGCCGGATCACCGGCGCCCAGGCCCCCTCCGGCATCCCGGTCGTCATCACCGCCCCGGCAGCGGAGCGGCGTGAGCGCAGCGGCTCCGCCCCGCGCAACCGGCGCCGCCCCGCCGGGGCTGCCGTCCGGCGCAGGCCGGCACGGCCGTCCGCCACCGACGCCGTAGCGTGAACCCTTCTCCTTCCCCTTGTGAGGCATCATGCGCGTCGTCATCGCCCGATTCCCCTTCGACCTGACCAAGAGCGGGGTGCTGGAGTCGATGAAGGGCGTCAAGCCCGAGCCCGTCGACGGTGAGTCCGTGATCATCGGACGCCGGCACTACCCGGTCAAGCAGGTGGGCCAGGTCGTCACCCGCCAGGACCGTCGGGACTTCACGGCCGCGGAGGTCGTACGGGCCATGACCCTGCTCGGTTTCACGTGCCGCGGCCTGCCGCAGGTCCCCGCCACGTACGCGGGTGCGGCTACGCCCGCCGGTGCGGCCACGTCCGGCCTCACCGCGTTCCAGCGGGCCTCGGCGATGCTCGGCGAGCCCGCGAAGGTGTCGGTCTCCGCCTGACCGCACGCCCACAGCAGCACCAGCACGGCACGTGAGGGCCCGACCGGTACATCCGGTCGGGCCCTCACGCGTTGCCCGGGAGAAGATCCCTCATCGTCAGACACGAGAAAATCTATCTCCGTCATGGTAGACATCCGGCTCTGGCATGCCTAGGGTTTCTCGCATAGCGACGACCGAAGAAACGGAGGAGGCAGACACCATCAGGATCGCCCGGGCAGGAACGCACGGCCCGGGTACCGCACGACCCCGAACGGCAGGTGGTCCCCGGTCAGGCATCCACGATCCCCGCACTCCCGCCCGTCTCCCGGGCGCGACCGCGGAAACAGAAGGTCGGCGCAGCGCTGAGGCCGACAGATGGTGTTGAATTCCCTTCAGGGCCTTGGTGCCGTACGGCACCAAGGCCCTTCGACGCGTTCTAAGAAGAGGTGCAGATGACAGCGGATGACTCGCTCGGCGGCCGGCTGGACGACGATGACTACCCGGCGTACACGATGGGCCGGGCCGCCGAACTCCTCGGCACGACCCCCGGTTTCCTGCGTGCCATCGGCGAGGCCCGTCTCATCACACCGTTGCGCTCCCAGGGCGGGCACCGCCGGTACTCCCGCTACCAGCTGCGGATCGCGGCCCGCGCCCGGGAGCTCGTCGACCAGGGCACCCCGGTCGAAGCCGCCTGCCGCATCGTCATCCTGGAGGACCAGCTCGAAGAGGCCCAGCGCATCAACGCCGAGTTCCGCCGCGCCGCGAACGCCACGCGCGACGACTCCCGCTGAGCGCCGACGCTCCTCGCCGCGGCGCTCGGGTTTCCCTAGGATTCCGATCGTGTGGAGGGAGACGGCCTTGCAGGCCTTTCCCGGCGTCGGCTTCCGAGAGCCGTCTCATGCCCCCGAACTCGCCGAGGCCGAGCGACGGCTCGGCGTGAGGTTCCTCCGGAGCTGAAGCAACTCCTCCGACCACCTCGGGCGCTCGCTCCGCGAAGGCGGCGACGACTGGTACCAGCTGTAGCCCGTGGCTCAACGCATGCGCTCCGCGGTACCGCGTAGCTGCTGCATCTGGTCCATGGTCGGGCGGCGGACGTCCCGGTCGGGCCGGCGCCGACCTGCGCCGGAGCCACGAGCGGGATATCAAGGAGCGTGAAGGCGGGCGCCAGGTCCGGCAGGCGACATCCCGCGGTGAGGAGAGCGTCTCGTGGAGTTCGAGGTCAATGGCACCCGGCACGCGGTGGACGTGGACGACGACCCGACCGCCGTGGACGTCGTGCGGGACCGGCTGGGTCTGACCGGCACCAAACTGGTCTGTGCGGGCGGGGTGTGCGGCGCCTGCACGATCCAGGTCGACGGTGAACCCCGGGTCTCCTGCCTGACGCCGGCGGTCCTGTTGGCCGGCCGACGGGTGACGACCGTGGAGGGTCTGTCCGGTCACCCGGTCGGGCGTGCCTTCGCCGCCGAGGACGCCCTCCAGTGCGGCTACTGCACCCCGGGGTTCGTCGTCGCGGCGGCGGCCTTCCTCGAGCGGTGGCGAGCCGCCCACGGCCGCACCCGGCCCGGGCGGGAGCCCATCGCGGAAGCGCTCGCAGGCCATTTGTGCCGGTGCGGTGCGTACGAGGGAATCCTCAGCGCGGTGGCCGCCGCCTGTGCCGGCGACTACGACACGGCCCCGGCCGCAGGGGGAGCGCCGGCGGTCCCGCGCACCGAGGCTCCGCAGAAGACCGACGGATCGGCCCGCTACACCACGGACCTGCGCCGCGAAGGACTGTTGGAAGGGGTGATCATCCGCTCGCCGCACGCGCACGCGTTCGTACGGTCCCTCGAAGCCGGCGACCTGCCCCTGGTACCGCTGCTGCCCCCGGACGGCGTAGTGCGGTACGTCGGGCAGCCGGTGGCCGCGGTCGCGGCGCCGGACCGGGCCTCCGCACGGGCGGCGGCCGCGCGGGTCACGGTGGACTACGAGGTGCTCCCGGCGGCCCTGGACGCACGACGGGCCCGAAGCGGCGAGGGCCCCTTGGTCTACGCGGACAAGGCGGCACGCAAACGGGCACCCGGTTCCGGAGAGACCCCCCAGCTGGTACCCGCCCGCTGGCGCGGCAACCTGCGGGGCCCGTCCGCCATGAGCAAACGCCCCGCCACGGCCGTGCGCCGCATCACCGAGGCCCGCAGCCGCACCCCCGAGCGGGTGGTGGAAGGCGTCTACACCACCGCCGCGCAGACGCACACCCCCCTCGAGCCGCACGCCTGCCTGGCCCAGTGGGTCGACGGCACCCTCCACCTGGAGGTGTCCACCCAGTCCGTGAAACGCACCGCCGAGCTCGCCGCCGAACGCTTCGGCGTGCCCGTCGACCGCGTCGTGGCACGAGCCGTCCACGTGGGCGGCGGCTTCGGCTGCAAGATGGGGCTGACCTCCGACGTCGTCGCCGCGGTCGAACTGGCCCGGCTGCACGACGCCCCGGTCCGGGTCGTGCTGGACAGGGACGAGGAACTCACCGACGGCGGATACCGGCCCGGCACCCGGATCCGGCTGGCCATGGTCGCGGACGCGGCCGGCGATCTGAGCGCGCTGGCCATGGACGCGGACAACGACGGCGGCGTCTCGATCGGCGGCACCGTGGCGGCACTGGCCCGCTTCATGTACGGCAAGGCCCCCCGTCGGCTCCGCGACTTCGACACCGTCACCCACCGTCCTCCGGGCGCCCCGTTCCGCGGCCCGGGCGGACCCACCATGTGCTGGGCCCTGGAGCAGGCCGTCGACGAGATGGCCCAGCGGCTCGGCGAGGACCCGATCGCCCTGCGCCGCCGCTGGGACGGCAACCCCAAGCGGCACGCCCTGTACGAGCGGGCGGCCGCGCTCCCGGTCTGGTCGGGCCCCCGCGGCGGCACCGGCCGGTACCGCCGCGGCGTCGGCGTCGCGGCGGCCAACTGGATGTACTTCCTCGATCCCGTCACCGAAGTCGAGCTCACCGTCGAGGACGGGATCGTCGTCGCCCGCTGCGCCGTGCAGGACATGGGCACGGGCTCGCGCACCGTGCTGCGCCGGGCCGTCGCCGCGGGACTCGGCCTGCCGGAGGACAGGGTGCGCGCCGAGATCGGCCACAGCGACGCCGTCCACGGCCCCACCTCCGGCGGCAGCCGCACCACGCCCTCCCTCGTGCCCGCCGCCGCGGACGCCGCCGCCCGACTGCGCGACGCGCTCGGCGGCGGTGACGTCGCCGCCCGGCTGGCCATGGCGCACGGCGTACGGGTGACCGGCCGCCGCCCCCGCGACCGCCGGGGCTTCGTGACCCCCTTCACCATGGGCGGCATCGCGATCGGCCGCGGCTTCACCGGATCGGTGCAGGTCGCCGAGGTCGAGGTGGACACCCGGCTCGGTCGCGTCCGCCCGCTCAGCGTGTGGAGCGGCATCGCCGCGGGCCGGATCCACGAGGACCGCCTCGCCCGTAGCCAGTGCCAGGGCGCCGTCGTGCAGGGCATCGGCTACGCCCTGTACGAGGAACGGCGCACCGACCCGGCCACTGGAAGGGTGCTGACCGAGAACCTCGAGGACTACCGCATCCCCGGCATCGGGGACACCCCCGAGATCACCGTCCACTTCCACCAGGAGGGCTTCGAGCACGTGCCCGGTGGTGGAGTCGGCCTCGGCGAGATCGCGACCCTGCCCACCGCCGCCTGCCTGGCCAACGCCGTCCACGACGCCACCGGCTGGCGCCCGTACGACATGCCCATCCGCCCCGACCGGCTCCTGGAAGGACTGGGTACGTGAGCACCGAGACCGCCCTCACCGACCTTTCGGCCGCCGTCCTGGCCCGCGGCGGGGAACTGCGCGCCGGTGGCACCGACACCACCGCCCGGCAGCGCAGCGGCATCTCCCCGGGGCCGTTCACCGACCTCGGCGGGGCCGGCCACCTGCGCGGCTGCACGCCGCTGCCCGGCGGCGGGCTGCAGATCGGCGCCCTGACGACCCTCGCCGAGCTGGCCGCCGATCCGGGCGTACGCGCCGGCTGGCCGGCCCTGGCCCTGTCGGCCGGGACCGCGGCCACGCCGCAGATCCGTGCCGCCGGCACCGTGGGCGGCAACCTGCTTCAGCGCAACCGCTGTTGGTACTACCGCAATCCCCACTTCAGCTGCCTCCAGAAGGGCGGCCCCGGCTGCCCCGCGCGCCAGGGCGACCACCACTTCGGCGTGGTCAGCGGCGAGGGCCCGTGCGTCGCCCCGCACCCGTCCACCCTTGCGATGGCCCTGCTCACCTATGACGCCGAGGTCCACGTCCACGGCGAATCCCCGCGCGGCGTGGCCGACTTGTACGGAGAGGGGGAACGGCTCTCCCACGCCGACCACCTGCTGCCGCCGGACCGCATCTTGACCTCGGTCCACCTGCCCGCGCCCTGGCCCGGTGAACGCGCGGCCTGCCACCGGGCCATCAGCCGGGCCCATGCCGAATGGCCCCTGGTCGAGGCCACCGCCCGACTGGTGCTCGACGGATCCACCATCACGCACGCCGCCGTCGCGGCGGGCGGCGTGGCCCGGGTGCCGCTGCGGCTCACGGAGGTGGAGGCCGCCCTGATCGGCCGCGAGGCCACGCCCGACGTCCTTGCCGCAGCCGCAGCGACGGTCCTCGCCCGCTGCCGGCCGCTGCCGCAGACCGGTTACAAGGCCGAGCTGTTCGGCAACACCGTCCTGGAAGCCCTGGAACAGGCCCTGGGACCGACCACCGCCGGCTAGGTGATCTCCAGCCGGACTCGGCCCTGTGCCTGCTGGAGGAGGGAGATCTGCTGGGCGATCATGGCGGGCGGGAAGGCGCGTACGTCACGGCCGCCGACCGACAGCTTGGTGAACGTGGCGATGACGCTCCCGGTGCGGACCACCGTGTACTGGGTGACGTGCGGGCCCATCTCGCTCGGGGCCGTGATCTCGAACTGCACCGCCTCGTCACCGAGCTGTGGGGCCGGGTCGACCGTGACCGTGCCCTCGTAGGTCGTGCTCGGGCCCGGGCTCTCGAAGTACCGGCAGGCGCTCAGACCCTCGCGGACCTCGGCGAACACCGCCACTGCACCGGAGTTCCCGTACGAGGCGAGGGTGGAGTCGCCACCGTTGACGTCGTCCTTCCAGTTGAACGTCTGCACGGCCACGACCGGGGACGGGCGGGAGGGCCGCCGGGCATGGGCGGCTTCCAGCATCCGTGCGCACGCGGGGTCGGAGACCTCGGACTTCCGGTCCTTGCCCCCGGGCTCGCGGACGGCCACGGGGTGCCCGTAGGAGTCCGGTCCCTCCTCGGTCGGTAGCGCGGCCGCCACCAGCTGTTCGGCGGTCAGCGGGCGGCTCACGGAAGCCGCGGCGGAAGGCGACGCGGCCGAGGGGGATGCGGCGGGTGCGGAGGGCGTGGGCGCGGATGCGGGCTTCGAGGGATTCGCGCTGCAGCCGGCGACGGCCAGCGTGGTGAGGGCCACGAGCGCCGGCAAGCCGGAAGTCCGTCGTGCGACGCGTCTCGGCATGGTCGGCCCCCTGGAACGATGCGGATGATCAAGCCGAGGCTATCCGGCCCCGCCGCGCGTCACCAGGAGGTGTCCACGCCCCGGGCACCCCGCGCAGGTTCCGTGACCCCTCAGCCGGCGTGGAGGACGCGGAAGCGATCGGGTTCCGCCGGGTCTCGATCAACGACCTGGGTGGGAGCCCCAGTCCATTGCCAGACGCTGATGCCCGGCGTGCGGGAGAACCGGATCCGCCCACGGGTGCCTTCGACCGCCACGCGCGGCCAGGGTCCGCCGACGCGTGCCTCGTCCTCGTCGCCCCGGGCACGCAGCACGTCGGCGAGGACGACGACCGTGTCGTACCCCTCGAAGGCGACGAAGGAGGGTGCCCGACCCAGCTGCTCGCGGAGGGCCGCCCCGACCCGTGCACCGAGCGGGCCGAGACGTTCCGGCAGGTAGCGCAAGAACGGGACCGCGGCGCCGTCGCCGCCCAGCAGCGTCGCCCATGCGGGGAACTCCGGTTGCCCGGCCGGAGCACCGATCATGATCTCGGCGAGGCGGCGGTCCCGGCGGACGGCCTGGACGAGGGGCACGGCCGGCTCCGGGTGGCCGACGAGGAGGAGAAGGGCCGTCGCGCCGGACTCGACGAGTTCGTCGCACACCGCGGCGGGGTCGAGGGCGCGCACGTCGAGTTCGACGACGGTGCCGCCGCGCGGAGCGAGATACTCCCGCAGAATGCGGGTCCCGGACGCCCAGTAGACGCTCGGCTGGGTCGCTACGGCGATTCGACGGTGGCCCGCGCCGAGGAGGAAGTCCGCGTAGACCTGCCAGCCGTGGGACTGTGCCGGGGCGAGGCGCGCGACCCATGGCGTCGGCTGTTCGGTGAGCGCGTCGAGAACCGCTGACGAGCAGAGGAACGGCAGCCCGAGGGCGTCGGCCCGGGCGGCAGCGGCGCGAGCGACGACGCTGTGGTACTCACCCGCCACGGCAGCCACGCTCAGGCGAGCCAACTCGTCCACGGCCGCCGAGGCCCTCTGCGGATCGGCCGCGGTGTCCCGCACCACCAGTTCGAGTGGCCGTCCGCCGATCCCGCCGGCGTCATTGACCTCGCGAACGGCCAGTTCGAGTCCGGCGAGCAGGTGTCGGCCCGCCTCGACCCAGCCGGGCCGAGTCAGTGGAACGAGGGCGCCGATCCGGACGGACGATCCGTCAGTACGCTCCGTACCGGGCGGCGATGGTGGCGCATTCATGGTGCGGTGGCTCCCGAGCGGCGGTCCGGAGGCGGTGTGCCCGGACATCGGAACGAACATCATCAGTGGCGCCGAGAGTAGTCGAGCCGGAACGGGCGCGGGGATGCGGTGCGGACGGGAGGTCCTGGCCGGGCGGGCCATCCGGGCGGGGCGCAGGGCGCGTACGGCATGGCACCCGGGGCCGCGGCGTCCCGCGGGCACATGCTGGGGGCTCCCCGCCCTGGAGGAGAGCCGGTGAGTGATTCCAGACCGCGAGTGACCACGAGGCCGGCATCCGGCGGGGCGGCCGATGGCGTTCCCGCACCCGGGGTCATCGGCATCGGACTTGCCGCGGTGCTGACGTTCGCGCTCGCCCAGGGCTCGTGGCAGTGGTTCGCCACGTTCATCGGGGTGACCCTGCTCGCGGTGATGCTCGCCTTCCAGCGACGGGCGGAGTGGAACCCGGACATCCGCTCACCGTACGTGCGCGGCCTCATCGCGTACTCGCTGTCGTCGGCCTGTGCGTGGCGATCGCACTGGCTCCCCTCCTGCAGCGCCGGGCGTGGCTGTTCCCGATGCCGGGCACGCGCAGCGACTGCGTGCTGGTGGGCAGGTACGCCGCCCTCCAGGTGGAGGCCGCGCTCGGGAACCTGGCCGCCAGTGACGGCCCGGCCGTGGCGTTCGCGCAGGACGACCAGGCCCGCAAGGCCGTTGCCGAGTGCCTGGCGGCCACGACGACCCTGTGGCTGCCGGTGTACGGCGTGGGGGCGGCGGTGCTGGTGGGAGCGTGCGCGTGGTTCCGCGACCGGGCCGCCTCCCGGGCCCGCACCCGTTCGGGCCCCGTCGCTCAGGGGCCCGTCGGTTAGGCGGCGGAGGGGACGTGCCTCGACCGCAAGCTGATGCGTACGGCTCACGTAGAGGTAGAGAGGGACGAGGGAGTCACCCATGTGCACGAGGATCTTGTGGAACACCAACGGCCACGCCGTTCTCGCAGGCCGGACGATGGACTGGCCGGAATCGACCGAGCCGGTCCTGACCGTGTTCCCCCGGGGGCTGGAGCGCAACGGCGGTGCCCTCGGGGGCACCACCGTCGTCGGCGACAACCCCTTGCTGTGGACGAGCGGCTTCGGCAGCCTCGTGACGACCGTCTACGGGGCCGGTACGGCCGACGGCATCAACGAAGCCGGCCTCGCAGCGCACATGCTGTACCTGGACAGCACCGACCTGGGCCCCCGCGATCCCAGCAGGCCCGGCCTACAGATCGCCCTGTGGATCCAGTACCTGTTGGACTGCGCCCGCACCGTGCAGGAAGCCCTCGACCTGCTGGACACCTGCCAGCTGGTGCCGGTCGAGGTACGCGGCTTCAAGGCCTCGGTGCACGTGGCCCTGGAGGACGCGTCCGGGGACTCCGCGATCATCGAGTACATCGCGGGCGGGCGGCAGGTGCACCACGACCGCAGCTACACGATCATGACGAACGAACCCTCCTACGAAGAACAACTCCGTCTGCTGCGGGAAAAGGTGCGCGCCGTGCAGGGGCTCGGCCACGACCGGCCCAGCAGCGAGGTTCCCCTCCCCGGCAACGTGAACGCGGTCGACCGCTTCCAGCGCGCCGCCTACTTCGGTTCGCTGCTGCCCGAGCCGGCGGACGACCGGCAGGCGGTGGCCGCGATCCTGGCCGTCACCCGCAACGCCTCGGTGCCCTTCGGCGCGCCGTACCGCGAGGGGAGGTTCAAGACCTACAACACCGAGTACCGCACCGTCTGCGACCTCACCAGCAGGCGGTACTTCTTCGAGCTGGCGACCAGCCCGAACCTCCTGTGGGCCGAGATCGACCGCTTCGACCTGTCACCAGGGGCTCCCGTCATGACGCTGCGCCCCGACGGGATCGACCTCGTCGGGGACGTCTCGGACAGGTTCACGCGAGCGCCCGCGCCGTTCTGAAGGGCGCGATGTCGATCGGGCCTTCTCCTCTGCATAGGACAAGTTCATTGACAGGAGTTGAACGCACACCGACGCTGAGAGCGCTCTCATTCGTCAACTCATAGGCATGGGAGCGCCGCACCTCCCCCACTGTCAGGTGCCCCACGAGGAGGCAGATCGTGTTCCGCTTATCGAAGGTGCTGGCTTCCGGGCTCTCGGCGTTGGCGGTCGCCGCCGGCCTGATCGCCCTCGGTCCGCTGACATCGGCAGATGCCGTACCGGCGACCATCCCGCTCACGATCAAGAACGACTCGGGACGCGGCGAGCCGGTGTACGTCTACAACCTGGGCACGCAGCTGACGACTGGTCGGCAGGGCTGGGCCGACGCCAACGGTGCGTTCCACCCCTGGCCCGCGGGCGGCAATCCCCCCACCCCGGCGCCCGACGCGTCGATCACGGGTCCGGCCAACGGGCAGACCAAGACGATCCGGATGCCCAAGTTCTCCGGACGCGTCTACTTCTCCATCGGCCAGAAGATCGTCTTCAAGCTCAGTACCGGCGGCCTCGTGCAGCCCGCCGTGCAGAACCCCTCCGACCCCAACCGCAACGTCCTGTTCAACTGGTCCGAGTACACGCTGGGCGATGCCGGCCTGTGGATCAACAGCACCCAGGTCGACATGTTCTCGGCCCCGTACGCGGTGGGCGTGAAGGCGGCGGGCGGCACGGTCACGAGCACGGGCCGGCTGCGCCCGGGCGGCTACGACGCCGTCTTCGGCCAGCTGCGTTCGGCCGGCTGGGGCGGATTGATCCAGAACCGCCCCGACGGCACACCGCTGCGCGCGCTCTCGCCCGGTCACGGCATCGAGGCGGGCGCGATCCCCGCCGGCGTCATGAATGACTACATCAACCGGGTGTGGAACAAGTACGGCTCCTCCACGCTCACCGTGACGCCCTTCGTGAACCAACCGAACACCAAGTACTACGGCCGGGTCTCGGGCAACGTCATGAACTTCACCAACGGCTCGGGAGCGGTGGTCACCAGCTTCCAGAAGCCGGATTCCGACAGCGTCTTCGGTTGCTACAAGCTCCTGGACGCACCCAACGACCTGATCCGCGGCCCGATCTCCCGCACCCTGTGCGCGGGCTTCAACCGGTCGACGCTCCTGACCAACCCGGGCCAACCCGATCCGAACGGCGCCGACTTCTACCGTGACGCCGTCACCAACCACTACTCCCGCATCATCCACGGACAGATGGCCGACGGTAAGGCGTACGGCTTCGCCTTCGACGACGTGGGCGCCCACGAGTCGCTGGTGCACGACGGCAACCCCCAAGAGGCCTTCATGACGCTGGAACCGTTCAACTAGGTCCGTCCGGAGGCGGTGACCGGCGACGTGCGGAGAGGTGAGCGGCTGTAGCGGACGGTGCCCGTGCCCGAGCCGCAACGGATCACCATGCCGTCGTCACCTTCCGCATCCGTCCGGTCACCCCTCCCGTTCGCCCGGGTCGCCGCCTCGCAGGCGGCGTAACCTGGCTGAACCGCCACAGAACGCGCGTACGAGCGGCACGGTGCGCGGGCCGTGTGGCTCGTCGCGCCCACGATCCAGGGAGGCGGCGCGTGACCGATCCGTTCGGCTTCCTCAGGATCCCCCGCGAGGCCGTTCCGCCCCGCCCCGTCGAGCAGAGGCTCGGCGACTGGCGCGAGGTCTACGCGGGCCAGGCGCTGCTGCCGCTCGTCTCCCGGCAGGCCGACCGCTGCATGGACTGCGGCATACCGTTCTGCCACACCGGCTGCCCCCTGGGAAACCTCATACCCGAGTGGAACGCGTACGCCGCCCACGGCGACTGGCGCGCGGCGTACGAGCGGCTCCACGCGACCAACAACTTCCCGGAGGTCACGGGCAGGCTCTGCCCGGCCCCCTGCGAGGACGCCTGTGTCCTCACGATCAACGCGGACCCGGTGACCATCAAGAACGTCGAGCAGGCGATCGCGGACGTCGGCCTGCGGCGCGGCTACATGGCGCCCCGACCGCCGGAGAAGCGCAGCAGCAAGACGGTGGCCGTCATAGGCTCCGGTCCGGCCGGACTGGCAGCGGCCCAGCAGCTGACCCGGGCCGGGCACCGCGTCACGGTCCACGAGCGGGCCGACCGGATCGGCGGACTGCTGCGCTACGGCATCCCCGAGTTCAAGATGGAGAAGGCCCACCTGGACCGGCGCATCGAGCAGATGCGGGCCGAGGGCACGGTGTTCGTCACGGGTGCGGACGTCGGCGGCGCGACCGGTGCCGGCGCGGACGAGCTGCGGAGCGGCTGCGACGCCGTCGTCGTCGCGATCGGGGCCGGCGAGCGCCGGGAGCTGCCGGTCCCGGGCCGTGCGCTGCACGGCATCCACCAGGCCATGGACTATCTGACCTGCGCCAACCGGGTGCGGGAGGGCGACTACGCCGTGTCGCCCGTCACCGCCGAAGGCAGGCACGTGGTCATCGTGGGCGGCGGTGACACCGGCTCCGACTGCCTCGGGACCGCCTTGCGGCAGGGCGCGATCTCCGTGCTCCAACTCGACATCAATCCCGAGCCCGGCCCGGGCCGGACCGACGACGAGCCCTGGCCGGTGTACCCGAGGACGTACCGGATCTCCCACGCCCACGAGGAGGCCCGCGGGCGCGAGGGCCGCGACCCCAGACTGTTCGCCCGCGCCACCCTGCGCTTCGAGGGGGACGCGGCGGGCCGGGTACGGGCGCTGCACCTGACCGCCGTCGAGCCGGTGGCCCGCAGCCCCCTGGTCGGGACCGAGGACGTCATACCGGCGGGGCTGGTCCTGTTGGCCCTCGGCTTCTCGGGCCCCGAGCGGGCCGGCGGCCTGCGCGAGCAGCTGGGGCTGGAGCTCGACGAGCGCGGCAACTTCGCGCGGGACGCCGGCTTCGCGGCGGGCGGCGGGCGGCGGGTACCGGGAGTCTTCGTCGCGGGCGACGCCGGCCGGGGGCAGTCGCTGGTGGTGTGGGCCATCGCCGAGGGCCGGGCGGCGGCCGCCGCCGTGGACCGCTACCTGACCGGCTCCACCTGCCTCCCGGCTCCGGTCGCCGCACACGATCGCCCGATGACGGCCTTGGGACGCATGCGCTACGGGCTCTGAGGCGGGCAGCACATTGTGACCGGACGGTCGACCTCCGGTCCGGGGCGTGACCGCGAGGGACACGGACACGCCCCGGACCGGGGCCCGTTCACTGACGGTCGGCTGCCTGCGGCTCCGCTGCCCGAGGCTCCGTCCTGTCGATCCATGACCACGCACCGGCGCCGGCGGCCACCACGACCGCGGTCAGGAGGAGTTCGGCCCAGTAGGGCGGGCCGGCCAGCACGCGTACGAGGACCAGGGCGAGCACGGACAGGGCCGAGGCGGCGGCCTTGGCGACCCACCTGAGCGCGGTGCTCATACGAGCCCGCTCAGGCAGCCGGTGACTCCGCCCGCCACCACACTGGTGGCGATCTTCTTCGCGGCGTCCTTGTTGACGCGTCCCACGATCAGGGCCGCGGCTCCGCCGATGCCGGCCTTGAGCAGACAGTCCTTGGCCCGCTGGTTCATCGGGCGGACGGACAGCAGCCGCTCACAGGCCGCGGCGTCCTTCTTCTTGCCCAGATAGCAGTTCTTGATGTTGTTCTCCTGGATCACATCGACCGCGTGGGCGGCGGGTGCCGATGCCAGGAAGGCAGCCGCGGCCATGACCAGGGCGAGACTTCTGTGCTTGGTGCGCAAGGTGTTTCCCGTGCTGATTGGTGCCGTCCGTCCCGTGCACAGGCATTCCGGAGTCCCGGGATGCGGACGCGTCTGGACGGAAGGAGTCGGATGGTGCTCGGTCCACGGGCTGCCGGCGTGGCTCGGGACGTCACGATCTTCAGCCGGGCCCGGGGGCGAACGGCACCCGCCGACCGGCTGGTTCGACCCCGCCACCGAGCGGGTCGCGCACCGGCCGCCCGGCCGGACTCCCGACCCGGCGGGCCGCGTTCGGGTTCCTCCCGGGTGCCGGCCGTCGCGTGGCAGGGGAGGGCCTGCGGTGCCGCTAGGGTGACAGCTGCTTTCCCCGGCTTCTGACCTGGGGAAAGGCTGGGGCTGGCCGGCAGGGAACGACAGGTGGGAGACCGGTGCGGTGATCCGAGTGATGGTGGTCGACGACGAGGCCCTCGTCCGGTCCGGGCTCACGATGATCGACCGCCGGCCGAACGGGTTCGTCCGGCCGGTCTACGCGGTGGCCGGCAGGACGTGGTCGCCGACCTCGTCGGTGCTCAGGCACAGCGAGCAGACGACCGCCTCGTGGGTGGCGCAGGCGGTGAGGTCGGGGCGCTCGTAGGACTGGTGGCAGACGTGGCAGTCGAGGACGGTCGCGCTCGGGTTCCCGTCGGCGTCCAGCAGGGGCTCGCTGATGCCGTCGTCGGTGCGGCGCAGGTAGTAGCGGCCCTTGGTGACCACGGCCATCAGCGGGGTGACGACGAAGGCGATGACGGCTGCGGCCACGGGCGAGTACGGCTGGAGGGCGTCGCCGAGGAGGTGGAAGTACATGGCGATCGACAGGCCGGAGGCGGCGGCGAAGGCCACGACGCCGACCGGATTGACCGCGTGGAGCATCCCCCGGCGGAACTCCGGCTGGAGCGGGGACAGCTTCAGCACGTACTTGTTGATGCCGATGTCGGTGGCCACGGTGACCACCCAGGCGATCGCGCAGTTCGAGTAGAAGCCCAGGACGCTGCCCAGGAAGCTGAACATGTCGGCTTCCATCAGGGCGAGCGCGAAGGCCAGGTTGACCAGGACGAAGACCATGCGGCCGGGGTAGTGCTTGGTGACGCGGGTGAAGGAGTTCGTCCAGGCCAGCGAGCCGGAGTACGCGTTCGTCACGTTGATCTTGATCTGGCTGATGACCACCAGGACCACGGCCAGCGGGATGACCAACCAGGCCGGCATCATCGCGTCGAAGGCGCTGCGGAACTGCTGGATGGGCTCCGGCGCGGCCGCCGGTCCGACCTCGGCGATGATGTAGACGGCGAGGAAGACCCCGATGGCCTGCTTGAGCGCACCGAGCACGACCCACCCGGGGCCGGCCATGATCACGGCGGTCCACCAGGTGCGCTTGTTCGCCCCGGTCTTGGGCGGCATGAAGCGCAGGTAATCGATCTGCTCGCCGATCTGCGCGATCAGGGACAGGCACACCCCCGCTCCGAGCATGACGGAGGCGGTGTTGACGGCGCCGTCGCCGTCCGTGCCGGGGTAGGCCAGGAAGCGGTCCACCGTGCCGGGGTCCTCGGCGACCAGATAGACCAGCGGACCGACCATGAGCAGCAGCCAGATCGGGGTGGTCCACACCTGGAGCTTGCTGAGCGCCTTCATGCCGTGGACGACGAGCGGGATCACCATGAGGGTGGAGACGGCGTAGCCCAGCCACAGCGGCAGTCCGAGGCCGAGTTCGAGGCCCTGGGCCATGATCGAGCCTTCGAGGGCGAAGAAGATGAACGTGAAGCTGGCGAAGATGACGCTGGTGAGGACCGAGCCGTAGTAGCCGAAGCCGGAGCCGCGGGTGATCAGGTCGAGGTCGATGTTGTAGCGCGCGCCGTAGTAGGCCAGCGGTAAGCCGGTCAGGAAGATGACGACCGCGGCGACGGCGATGGCCACGAGCGCGTTGCTGGTGCCGTGGGCCAGGCCGATGCCGGCGCCGATGGAGAAGTCGGCCATGTAGGCGATGCCGCCGAGGGCGGTGGTGGCCACGACCATGGGGGTCCAGCGGCGGTAACTACGGGGCGCGAAACGGAGGGTGTAGTCCTCCAGGGTCTCCTTGACCGCCTGGTCGTCAGGGGGCCTCGTCGTGCGTGCCGTGGTCCGTTGCGACTGGGTGGTGCTCATGCCACGCCTCCCGATGGGGCTGGGTGCAGGTGCGCCGCCGCCGGCAGGACGGGAGCGATGGGCCGTCATGAGTGTTCTGCGGCGACGCCGTTCATGCCGCTGGTCCCACGTCGGTCACGCTAGGAAGCCGTTGTTACCCCGGGCGCGCGATGCGGTGAACACCATGTTGCTGCAGGCAGCACCGCTGCGCGCGCACGCCACACGTGCGCGGCCCCCCTGCACGGCCGGGGCGCCGCGCTCACCGGCGGTACGGGCACGAGTGAGAGGTCCGCACCGGCTCGGCACGGGACGACGTACCCGCGGGAGCGAAGGGCGACCGCGACCGCACGGGCCCGGGCGGCCGCCCCCGCTCTCCGGCACGACGGCCCGCGGCCCCATTCGCCGCGGCTCGGGGCGGTCAGGGGCGAAGGGCCTCCAGCAGGGCGGCAGCGACGGCGCGTTGGCCGGAGGGGGTGAGGTGGAGGCCGTCGGCCTCATGGTGGCCGCGCGCCGCGCGGCGCGTGTCGACCACCGGTTCCTCCCGCGCCAACAGGAAGTCGGCCACGGCGTCGAGGTCCGCATCGGACCAGCTCAGTCCGGCCCGCCGGAAGTGCTCGTACCGTTCCACGAGGACGGGGTCCGTGCGCGTCGGGGTGAGCCAGATCCAGCGGGCCTCCGTCCGGGCCACCGCCAGGTCGTGCAGGGCGATCAGGTTGCGGCAGGTCTCGGCGGGGCCGACGAGCGGAACGCGGTCGATGCGCTGGACGTCGTTCGCGCCGAGCATGCACAACACCCAGTCGGGCCGCTGGAATCCCAGCACCGGCAGTTGCTGCGCCAGGGCCTGGGCGGTCGTGCTCCCCGATACGGCCAGATTGGTGCACCGTACGCCCTCGGGGAGCAGGTGCCGCAGGATCTCGAACCAGGAGAGCCGGTCGGCGGTGGTGCTCTCGCCCAGGGCCACGACGTGCTCACCCGGCCGGAACGGCAGTGCGGCGATCCGAGCGGCCGCGCCCGGCTCGGCCGACAGCGCGGCCGCCGCTTCCCGGTTGCGCTCGTCGAACTGCTCCAGCCGCCCCCGGTAGTCCTCCACGTCGGTTCCGAACAGGGCGGCCAGTACCGGCTCGTCGAGCGGACCCAGGTGGCGCAGGAGCTTCTCCGGCTGGTGGAACCGCAGCAGGCGCTGAGCCTGGGCGGTGTTCCGGTCGGTGGTGGTCATGTCAGCCTTCCTCGGGGACGCGGACGCGGATGCGGGCACGGTTGCGCGGCAGCAGGAAGCCCGCCGCGATGAGCCAGGCCAGCCCGGTGAAGCGGGCGACCGGCAGGAGCAGGGCGGCGTCCTCGCTCAGGAGGACGAGGGTGGCCAGCTCGGCGACGGCGGCCACGGCGAGACCCGCGACGGCCAGTGCCCGCGGTAGGAGCCCGGCCAGCAGCCCCGGTACGGCGATCCCGGCGACGAGCAGGCCCAGCAGGACCACGTGGCCGGGGCCGCCGAGGCCGAACGCCAGGTACTGCAGGGCTCGTACGAGCTCCGTCCGCTGTGCCACCTCGGCGTGGGACAGGACCCAGGTGACCAGGCCGGAGCAGGCGAGGAACGCCGCGGCGAGCACCCCGCCCGCGAGGGCGATGGTGGCACCGGGCGCCCGGACCCCGAGCCGGCCCAGGCGGGCCGCGACGGTTGCGGCGTAGATGGCCAGGGGGACGGAGGCGGCGAACTGCAGGGCCCCCGAAACGCGGACCGCGTCCCCGTGGTCGAGGAAGTACGCGGCGATCGCGTCCGAGTCGCCGAACGGCGACGGGAACGGATCGCCTCCGGCCAGCAGGGTGCTGAGGACGAGGCCACCGAGGAACAGGGCGGTGAAGACCACGGCGAGGACGCCGGGTGGCGGCCCGGACTGCGGGGCGGTGGTGCGGGTGTTGCGCGGGACACGGCTCTCGATCGCTTCCACGACACAATCCGTTCTCGAAGAGAATGATTCATTGAGATGAATCATTGCGTGTCGCGTACGATAGCCGCGTGAACACCGCCCGGCAACCAGATCCCTCCACGGCCCCGGCCTCGGCTCCGGCCCGGGCGCAGCCCCCGGCTCCGCGCGGAGCGGCCTTCCTCCTCGCCCAGATCGGTGCCCATGCCGCGGGGCGGTTCGCGGAACGCGTCGCCACCCTGGGGCTCACCCCCGCCGACGTCGGCCTGCTGCGGATGGTCGCCGGGCAGCCCGGCCGCAGTCAGCGCGCGCTCGCCGAGGACCTGGGGGTCGTACCCAGTCGAGTGGTCGCCCTGATCGACGTCCTGGAGGACAAGCGGCTCGTCGAGCGGCGGCGCAGCGCCGAGGACCGCCGCAACTACGAACTGCACCTCACTTCCGAGGGGCGGCGGACCCTCGGCGCGGTGTCCCGGGCGGCGGCCACCCACGAGGACGACCTGCTGGCCGCCCTCGACCCCGACGGGCGGGCGCGGCTTCTGGAACTCCTCGAACGCGTCGCGGCGCAGCAGGAACTGACGCCGGGTGTGCACCCCGGCTACCGCACGCTCGGGAAGCCGGCGGCGAAGCGGAAGGACTGACTACCGACGGGCGGTTGCTTCCGGGGGCGGGCAGCGGCCATGCGGGCCGGCTCGGTCGCGCACCCGTGACGCGAACTGGCGGAGCCGCCGTCCCGGAGCCCCCGGACCACCGCCCCCGGCAGGGTCAGGCGCTGCCGGCCGCGGCCTCCTCCGCGAGCAGGCGGGTCGCCATCGCGCGCATCTCGATCTTGCGGATCTTCCCGGTCACGGTCATCGGGAACTCCTCCACGACGTGGACGTAGCGGGGAATCTTGAAGTGGGCGAGCCGCCCCGCGCAGTACGCGCGCACGGCCTGCACGGTCAGCGGCGCGGCCCCCTCGCGCATCCGCACCCACGCCATCAGCTCCTCCCCGTACTTCGGGTCGGGCACCCCGATGACCTGGACGTCCATGACGTCGGGGTGGGCGTGGAGGAACTCCTCGATCTCGCGCGGGTAGAGGTTCTCGCCTCCCCGGATCACCATGTCCTTGATCCGGCCGGTGATGCTCAGATAGCCGTCACCGTCCATGACCGCCAGGTCGCCGGTGTGCATCCAACCCTCCGGATCGACGGCCTCGGCGGTCTTCTCGGGCTCGCCCCAGTAGCCGAGCATCACCGAGTAGCCCCGGGTGCACAGTTCTCCCGGGGTGCCGCGGGGGACGGTCAGTCCGGACTGCGGATCGACCACCTTGACCTCCAGGTGCGGGCCGACCCGGCCCACCGTGGAGACCCGGCGCTCGACCGAGTCGTCCACACGCGTCTGGGTGGACACGGGAGAGGTCTCCGTCATGCCGTAGCAGATGGAGACCTCGGTCATCCCCATCCGCTCGATGACCTCGTTCATGACCTCCACCGGGCAGGGCGAACCCGCCATGATCCCGGTGCGCAGGCTCGACAGGTCGTACCCGTCGAACCCGGGCGCGGCCAGCTCGGCGATGAACATCGTGGGCACCCCGTACAGGGAGGTGCAGGCCTCCGACTCCACTGCCGCCAGCGTCGCCGCCGGGTCGAAGGCGGGCGCGGGGATCACCATCGCCGCACCGTGGCTGGTACAGGCGAGGTTGCCCATCACCATCCCGAAGCAATGGTAGAAGGGGACCGGGATGCACACCCGGTCGCGTTCGTCGTAGCCGCACAGCTCGCCCACGAAGAAGCCGTTGTTGAGGATGTTGTGGTGCGAGAGGGTGGCGCCCTTGGGGAAGCCGGTGGTGCCCGAGGTGTACTGGATGTTGATCGGGTCGTCCGGGCCCAGTGCGGCCCGCGCCCGCGCCAGTGCGGCCGGATCGGCTCCGCGCCCGCGTTCCAGCAGTGCCTCCCACCGCGGCCCGTCGAACAGGACGGTGAACTCCAGTCCCGGGCAGCGGGGCCGGACCTCCTCGATCATCGCCGCGTAGTCGGAGGTCTTGAAGCGCTCCGCCGCGACCAGCAGCCGGATGCCGGACTGCCCCAGCACGTACTCCAACTCGTGGGAGCGGTACGCGGGGTTCACGGTGACCAGGATCGCCCCGATCTTCGCGGTGGCGTACTGCACCAGCGTCCACTCGGCGCGGTTGGGCGCCCAGATGCCGACCCGGTCGCCCCGGACGATCCCGAGGTCCAGCAGCCCCAGGGCGAGGGCGTCCACCTCGGCAGCCAGTTCCGCGTACGTCCACCGGCGGCCGGCGGCCACGTCCACGAGGGCGTCCCGGTCGGGGAAGCGCCGTACGGTCCGATCGAGGTTGTCCCCGATCGTCTCGCGGAGCAGCGGGACCTCGGAACCTCCGGACGCACGACTCGACGCTACGGACACACGTACCTCCAGCACTCGCTGCGGCGATGACGGCCAACGCGCACCGCCCATGATCCCCTCCGGGCGGGCCGCGGCACCAGAGGTGCGGGGGGAGCGGCGCGGTGGGCCGTCGGCGCACCTGAGAATCGGCTGTGAGTCGGGGCGGCGGCACTCACGACTCTTGCGTGAAAAGCGAACAACAGCAAAAGTGAGCGTGAACGAGGTACCCGTCGTTGCCGCTGAGCGCGCCGCTCCTGCCCGGGACGCTCGGCCGACCGGCTGCAGCGCACCGGCACCCCACAGCGAGGTCGTACATGCAGGGTGTTCACCGCCTTCTCCTGCCCGCAGGGCTGCGCAAACTCGCCCGGACCCTGCGTCGCCCCGGGGGCGTTCCGCCGCAGTCCGGTCCCGCCGGACGGGAGCGCATCGGCGGCAGGAGGACCCCTCCGTCCAGCGGGCTCACCTCCCGCGAGGAGGAGCTGCTGGCGACCGTGCCCGGCCTGATCCAGCACTGTGGTCGACTCGTTACCGTACGCGATGACCTGCTCCCCGCCGATGCCCGTACCGCCAGTCTCCGGTCCGTCGCCGAGGCCCTGGAGGACGCAGCCGTCTCCTACGGGCTGGTTCCCGACGGGGAGCTCGTCCACCGGGTGGCCATCGCGCCGGGCGACCGGGCCGCGGCGCTGAAAGCCTGCGCCGCCGCCTTTACGGGGCTCCCCGTCTACGCACGCCTGCTCACCGCTGACGGTGAAGCCGGGGACGTGCTCGCCGAGGACCTCCCGGCGGCGGTCGAGTCCGCCGAGACTGCCGGGGGGAGGGGCGGGAAGGGAGCGGCGCACACCGCTCGCGTGCGGGCCGTACGCATCCACCGGCCGGTCATCACCTCCGGCCGGACCCTGACGTACGGCCGCGAGAGCGGCTGTGACCTGGAGTTCTGGGAGGCCCCCGACTCCGGCGAGGGCGCGCTCGCCGTGCTGCGCGAGACCCCGTACGGCTGGTGGGTGCCTTCCCTCGCCGCCTCCACCACCCGCCGCATCGACGGCCGGGAGTACCCCGTCGTCGACTGCTTCTCGAGCCGCTTCCCCGATGACATCGACTTCCCGATCGACGCGGTGATCACCTGGGTGGACGCGGCCGACCCCGCCTGGCGCCGCCGTCGGGACCGGGCCGCCGAGGCGGAGGCCGGTTCAGGTCACCCCTCCGGGACCGACGAGACCGCCGGGATCGACCTCGCCGAGAACCGCTACCGCGACCGCGGCGAGCTCCGCTACTGCCTGCGCTCCATCGCCGCCTACGCACCTTGGGTCCGGCGCGTCTTCCTCGTCACCGACGACCAGGCTCCGGCCTGGCTCGCGGCCGACCATCCGCACATCACGGTCATCGACCATCGCGAGCTGTCCACGGAACCGACGGCCCCCGAGGTGTTCAACTCCCACGCCATCGAGAGCCGACTGCACCACGTCCCCGGCCTGGCCGAGCACTTCCTCTACTTCAACGACGACATCTTCCTCGGCCGGCCCCAGCGCCCGCAGAACTACTTCCTGCCCTCCGGACTGCCCAAGGTCTTCCACGACTGGCGGGCGGTGGACCCGGGCAGCCGGGCCGGGGACGACGTGTTCACCTCGTCCCAGAAGGTCACCCGGCAAGCCGTCGAGGAGGCCGTCGGTCGCACGTACCCCCACATCCTGGCGCACACCCCGTACTCCCTCACCCGGTCCGCCTTCACCCGCGTCGAGGAACTGCTGCCCGGTCGGCTCGCCGCCACCGCCCGCTCCGTCTTCCGCAGCGCCGAGGACCTCGCCCCCGTCACCCTCGCCGCCCACGTGGCGCTCGCCGAGGGACACGCCGTCGAGGGCGACCTCACGCACACGTACGTCAGCACCGCGCGCCGCGCCGAGATCGAGCGCCTGCCGGACCTGGCCGCCGAGCGCGGCCACGACGCCTTCTGCCTCGCGGACGACGAGGACCCGGACGGACGTGACGAGGGCGGAGCCGGAGGCGGACTGACGGCGGCGCAGCAGCACAACGTCGTCGCGGCCTTTCTGGAGGCCTACCTCCCGGTGCCCTCTCCGTTCGAGCAGCAGTCCGACCCGTCCGGGACCGAGCCCTCCCGGGGGTGAACGGAGGGTCGGATCCAGGCGCCGCGCAGGGCGGCCGCGCCTCGCCGACCGAGCCCCCGCCACCCGTTGTTCTGTATACCTCGGTTCGGAGGAACTCCTTCCGCATATCTGCGGCGGGTCCGGGCAGACGCTGACCACCGATCGGTGACACGGGACGACGGAGCGATGGGCGATTGCATGCGAAGCGTGGGCGTGGAGGAAGAGCTGCTGCTGGCGGACGCGGACAGCGGGGAGCCGCTGGCCGTGTCGGGAGCCGTGCTCGCCGCAGCAGACCGCGCCGCAAGCGCCAGTGCGGCGGACGGCGAGGAGTCCGGCCACACCTTCGAGGCGGAGCTCCAAGAGGAGCAGGTCGAGTTCGGCACGAGACCGGTGACGGAGATGGGCGAACTGCAGGAGGAGATCCTCCGGTGGCGCGCCGAGGCGGCCCGGCACGCCGCGGCGGCCGGTGCGGTCGTGGCGGCGATCGGCACCTCGCCGTTGGCCGTCCGTCCCTCGATGTCGCCCGGACACCGCTACGAGTGGGTGTCGCGGCAGTTCGGCATGACCGCCCAGGAGCAGCTGACCTGCGGCTGCCACGTCCACGTATCGGTGGAGTCGGACGAGGAGGGCGTGGCCGTACTGGACCGCATCAGGCTCTGGCTGCCCGTACTGACCGCGATGAGCGCGAACTCCCCGTTCTGGCAGGGCGAGGACACCGGGTACGGCAGCTACCGAAGCCGGGTCTGGAACCGGCTGCCCGCGGCCGGGCCGGTGGACGTCTTCGGCTCGGCGGACCACTACCACGCGGAGGTTCGGGCCATGGTCGAGTCGGGCGTGCTGCGCGACAAGGGGATGATCTGGTTCGACGCGCGGCTGTCCGCCTCCTACCCGACGGTGGAGGTCAGGGTGGCGGACGTGTGCCTCGACGCGTCGACCCCCGTCCTGCTGGCCGCCCTCGTACGCGCCCTGGTGGAGACCGCGGCCCGGGAGTGGCGGGCCGGTGAACCCCCGGCCAGGGTCAGCACCGGCCTGCTCCGACTCGCGTCGTGGCAGGCGGGCCGCTCGGGGTTGGACGGTCCGCTGTTGCACCCCGAAACGCTGCGGGAGGCCGCGCCCGAGGCCGCCGTCGACGCGCTGTACCGGCACGTCGGCGACGCCCTGGCCGACTCCGGTGACGAGGAGTTCGTGCGGGCCGCGATCGCCGGCCTCCTGGAGCACGGGAACGGCGCGCGAGTCCAGCGGAGCCTGTTGCGGTCGGAGGGGGACCTGGCCTCGGTCGTCCGGCACTGTGCGCGCCGGACCACGGCCGGCGTCGACCGGGCGGCCCGGGGCCTGCCGCGCTGACGGGGAGCGGGCGGCGGGGCGGTCCGGGCGACCTCCCGTGCTCGTCCGACGATCAACTGGCCGGACTGCAGGACCGCTTGGGACGCCAGTTCGTCCGGTGGCGTTCATAACCGACGGAACGGGTGCCTCCGCGGGGGTGTGATCACGGGTGAGCCTTTTCGGTCAGGATGGAACCCGTTACTCAGGGTAAGAGGCGCCGCTCGGCTCCTCACCGCGCCCCCCTGTCCCCCCTTGTCTCACCTGTCCCACGTGTCGCATGCAATCGGCGGCAATTAACGCGGCTGCACCCAGGACGGTGCGAAAGATTTCCTGATCTGTGTCCAGGTGGCCGCAAAACAAGTCCGAAAGTGACAGGTTTGCTTTGACTCTTGAGCGATGGATCCGTGAATGTCGTTCACATGTCCGACACATCTCGAGCCGCCACCGGTGGCCCTATGCGCTTGCGCGACTTCCGACTGTTACTCGCGGGAGCTGCCACCGGACAGTTCGGTGCACAGGTGACACTGGTGGCGCTGCCCCTCGTGGCCGTCCTCGAACTCGACGCTCCCGCCTTCCAGGTGGGCCTGCTGACCGCCGCGGAGACCGCCGCCTTCCTGCTCGTCGGGCTGCCCGCCGGGGCACTCACCGACCGCATGCGCAAGCGGCCCCTGATGATCCGTGCGGACCTGGTGCGCGCCGTCGCCATGGCCAGCATCCCCGCTGCCGCGCTCGCGGACGTCCTGACCATGGCCCAGCTCTACGCCGTCGCGCTCGTGACCGGCGTGGCGACCGTGTTCTTCGACGTCGCCCATCAGAGCTACCTGCCGCAGATCCTGCCCCGTGACCAACTCGTGGCCGGCAACGGCGCCCTGGAGACCGTCCGTTCCACCGCCCAGGTGACCGGCCCCGGTATCGGCGGCGGACTGGTCCAGCTCGTCGGAGCGCAGTTCGCGGTCGTCGTCGACGCCATCGGCTACGTGCTCTCCGCCCTCTTCCTCCTGCGCATCGAGCGAGCCGAGGAGGCGCCCGAGCCCGCTGCTGCCGGGGGCTCCCTGCGCAAGGAGATCGGAGAGGGCCTCCGCTTCGTCTTCGGCCATCCGCTGCTCCGCGTCATCGCCCTCACGACCGGCCTCGCCAACTTCTCCACGGCGGTCCTCATGGCGACACAGACCGTGCACCTGGTCCGCGTCGTCGGCCTGGAAGCCGGCGGGCTCGGGCTGGTGCTGTCCGCGTCGGCCGTAGGAGGGCTCCTCGGCGCCCTGTGCGCCGGACGCATCGCCGCCCGGCTGGGACAAGGCCGGGTCATCCTCCTGTCCCTCCTCGTGACCGGCCCGTTCGCACTGCTGTGGCCGCTGTCCGGGCACGGCGTCGCCGGGGCGGTCCTCTTCGCCGCCGGATCGGCGGTCGTCTCCTTCGGCGCCGTCGTCTACAACGTCGCCCAGGTCAGCTTCCGCCAGGGGATGTGCCCACCACGGCTGCTCGGCCGGATGAACGCCACCCTGCGCTTCCTCATGTGGGGCACCTTGCCGCTGGGCGCCCTCCTCGGCGGAGCCCTCGCCCAGTCCTACGGGTCGCGTACGGCCCTCGCCTGGTGCGCCGTCGGCATCCTCGCCGTACCACTGCCGCTGCTGCTCTCCCCGCTGCGCCGGATGCGGGACCTGCCGGGTCCGCCGGACGACGGTGGCGCCGATGCCACCCACGGGACACCGCGGGACGCGACCTCCGCCGGAGGCGACGAACGGTCGGCCCCCGCACCCACCGCCTGACCACCGCCCGACCACCGTTCGGCAGCCGGGGACGACCCCTGCGCGCACCGCGCCCGCCGCCACACCGTTCCGCGCGACCGCGGCCACGACGAAGAGGACCACGTGCTCAGCATCACGAGTCAGTACCTGGCCCGCTACCGGCGCCTCACCGGCGACCGGTCCGACACCCTGCTGCCGGTCACCGGAGCACAGCGCCGCTTCCTGCTGGTGCGTTCGCTGGACCCGTCGGGACGCCCCGACGTGGTGCCGATGTTCTTCGCGTTCCCGTCCGGAACCATCGACCCCGAACGCCTGCGGGCAGCGGCATCCGGGCTCGCCGCACGGCACGCCGCCCTGCGTTCACGGCCCGACGTCATCCGCGGCACCCCCGTCCTGTGCGTCGCCGATCCGGACGTCAGCGTGACCCGGTCGGCCCTCGTACCGGGGGAGTCGCCCGCCGACGGGCTCCGTCGCGCGCTGGCCTCCTGGGACGCGCAGGGTCCTCCCTTGCGGCTCTTCCTCGTACACGACGAGCAGCGCGAGGAGGACATCCTCGCCATTGCCCTCGACCACGCCGTCTGCGACGGCCGTTCGCTGGCACGGATCGTCGACGAACTCGGCGCCGCGTACGGCGAGGAGGCCACCGGATCCCACGTGGAACCGGAGGAGACGGAAGCCGAACTCGGCGCCTACCGGGACGCGGTCCTGCGTCAACTCGCCGCCGAAGAAAGGGCGGAGACGCCCGAGGCGACCGCGTACTGGGCGGACCGGCTGCGCGCGCTGCGCGCCCACGCCCCGGCCCCCCGTCCGGCACGCGTGCCCGAGGGCGCATGGCCCAGCGGTGCCGCGCAGGCCCGGCTGCCCGCGCACGACGGTGGCGTGTCCTTCCCCGGACTGCTCGACGCCTGCCGCGCCGCGGCACGCGAGCTGTACGGCCCCGGCCTCGCGGTCCCGCTCGGCTACCCGTGGGGCGGCCGTCCCACGGGAGCGGAGCCGGTCGTCGGCTGCTTCCTCAACACCCTCGTCTTCCCGGCCTACACCGGCCAGGGACCAGGCCCGGAGGTGACGGCCGACGCGTGGTGGGACGACCTCGACCGGGCCGACGTACCGTTCGACGCGGTCGTGACCGCGGCGCGGGCCGCCGGGTCGGCCTGGACCGGAGGCCTCGACGGACTGCTCACCGTGGACGACGACAGCCGTCGCCCGCCCCTGACGCTCGCCGGTGTCGAGGGACGGGAGGTCCACGTCGACGGCAGACCGGTACGCGGTCCCTTCGCCGTCTCCGTCACCCAGGGAGCGGAGATCCGCGTGCAGATGGCGTGGGACCGGGCCGTGTTCGACGACGAGGCCGCGCACCGGGCGTTCGACGCGCTCACCCACGCGCTGCGCCGCTCGGAGCACACCGCACAGTGACCCCGCCGCCCGGACGCCACCGAAGGCTCCGGGAACGACGCGCACGCGTGCCCACCCGCCACCCGAAGCGACCGCAGCGCCGCCCAGGCGCACACCGACCCGCGGCCACCGCGCACCGGGTGCCCGCGCGCAACCGCAGCGCCCGGCACCCGGTACCGCAGCGCACCCCACGCCGCCGCGCACCCCGAACTCCCCCCACGGCATCCCCCCCACGGCCCCCCCACGTGGAACGCGGCACCGCGCGACCCGCGACGCCGCCCGCACGACGACCGGACACGACCGTGACCGGCACGGAGACCGACCCGACAACCTCAGGGATCGCCCATGCTTCCCCTCTCCTCCTCGCAGGAGATCGTCTGGCTGCACGAGCAGATGCAGCCCGGCAGTCGCGCCTACAACTTCACCGCTTCACTGGACCTGTGGGGCACCCTCGACACCGAGGCGCTGCGCCGGGGACTCGACGCCACCTTGGCACGCCACCCCGGTCTGCGGCTCGAACTCGTCGCCTCCACCGGATCCGTACCGGCGCAGCGGGTCGCGTCGCAGTGTGCGCCGCGACTGCGCACGGTCGACCTCAGCACCGAGGAGGACCCCGAGGCGGCCTTCGCCCGTCTCCTGCGCACCGAGGCCGAGACACCGCTCGACACCTTCGAGGCACCGCTCATCCGCTGGACGCTCGTGCGACTGGCCGAGCGCCACCACCGGCTGGTCCACGTCGAGCACCACCTGATCCACGACGGGCACTCCTTCGCGATCCTGCTCGACGACGTCTTCCGCGTCTACCGCGCCCACGTCCTCGGCGAGACCCTGGAGCTCCCGCCCGCCTCCTCGTACGCCGACCACGTCCAGGAGCGGGCCGAAGCCGCGTACGCCCCCGAATCGCTCGACTTCTGGCGGGCCGAACTCCGCGACCAGCAGCACGACCTGCCGCTGCCCGGTCTGACCCGCCCCGGTGCCCGCCGCAAGCACCACGGCGGACAGCTGCGCCAGACGATCGGCGCCGATCTCGCCGAACGCCTGCGCGCGCACGCCCGTACCCGCGGACTCACCCCCTTCTCCACGCTCCTCGGGCTGTTCGCCGAACTCCTGCGCCGGCACAGCGGCCGCTCCCGCATGGTCATCGGCACCGCCGTCGGCAACCGCCCCCTCGGCTACGAGGACGCCGTGGGCATGTTCGTCAACACCATCCCGCTGCCCCTCGCCCTGGACGGCGCGGCCCCCGCCCAGGACGCCATGGACGAGGTCACCGACACCCTCATCCGGGCCCTGCCGCACCAGGACGTACCGGTCCAGGAGCTGACCCGGGCGCTCGGCATGCACACTTCCGGCGCCGACAACCCGCTCTTCTCCGTCATGTTCAGCGCCCACGACGCACCGCTGCCCGAGATCGACGTGCCCGGTCTCGACATCACCCTCTTCGAGGGCTTCAACACCGGAACCACCCGCTTCGACCTCGACGTGGTCCTGCTCCCGGACGACCGGCGCGGCGTCACCCCGCGCCACGGCTCGCCCGGCATGACGCTGGTCTGGGACTACGACACGGACCTGTTCGGCGAGGACGTCGCCCGGCTGGTCTCCGGCCGCTTCCTGGGCCTGCTGCGCGCCTACCTCGACGGCCCCGAGACCGCGCTGGCCGACCTGGAACCGACCGCGGTGGAGCCGGCAGCCGAACCCGTGCCCGTCCCCGCCGACCGCGATCCGCTGGATCCCGTGGCCGCGCACCACCCGTCGCAGCCGGCCCTGCTGTGCGGCGCCCGCCGCCTCACCTACGGCGAACTCGACGACCGCGTCGGCTCGCTCGCCGAGCGACTGCGCGCCGCCGGTGTGACGCCCGGCCGGCCGGTCGCCGTGGTCCTGCCCAGGGGGACCGACTCGCTCGTCGCCCTGCTCGCCTGCCTGCGGACCGGCGCCGTCTACTGCCCGCTGTCCCCGTCCGATCCGCCGGCCCGCCTCGGGCTGCTGCTGGAACGGCTCGCCCCCGCGCTCGTCCTCATCGGCGACGGCACCCCGGCCCTCCCGGAAGCACTGCCGACCGCCCGGATCGACGCCCCGGTACTGCCCGCCGCGCACGGAACCGCCGAACTCCCCGGCACCGCGTACGTCATCCACACCTCCGGCTCCACCGGCACGCCCAAGCCCGTCGCAGTCGGCCCCGAGGCGCTGGTGCACCACATGACGGCGGCCGCCGACCGGTTCGGCCTCACCACCTCGGACCGGGTCCTGATGTTCGCCCAGCCGTCCTTCGACGTGGCGCTCGAGGAGGTGCTGCCGACCCTGCACGCCGGTGCGTGCCTGGTCCTACCCGAGCACGAGGTGCCCACGGGCGCAGAGCTCGCCGAACTGCTGGCGTCCGCCCGGGTCACCGTCGCCAACCTGCCCACCAGCTACTTCCTCGCCACCCGCGAGGACCTGCGTCCCGCACTGCGGGACGAGACCTGGACGCCCAGGCTCCTGGTCCTCGGCGGCGAACGCCTTCCCGTGGAGGCACTGCGCGGCGTCCTCGCCGACACCGACGCCACCGTGCTCAACGCGTACGGCGTCACGGAGGCGGCCATCAGCTCGACCGTCCACGAGATCTCCCGCGACGCCCTCGCCGAAGGATCCGAGATCCCCCTGGGCACCGAGCTCCCGGGCGAGCGGGTCCACGTCCTGGACGCCCACCACCGACCGCTGCCGTCCGGCGCGGTCGGTGAACTCGCCGTCGCCGGACCCGGTCTCGCCCAGGGCTACGCGGGCAACGCGGAGGTGACGGCCGCCCGGTTCGTCCACGTCGACGCACTCGACGGACAGCGCGTCTACCTCACCGGAGACCTCGGCTACCGCGGTCTGGACGGCCTGCTGTACTTCCTCGGGCGGCGCGACCACCAGATCAAGCTGCGCGGTCACCGCATCGAGCTGGAGGAGATCGAAGCGGCCGCGTCCGCCGTGCTGGGCGGCCGGTCCTGCGCGGTCGTACTGGACCGGGAGGGCCCCGGCGCGCCCCGGCTCGTCGGCTTCCTCGAAGACGGAGCCGACGGCGCGGCCTTCGACGAGAAGGCGCTGCACGCCGAGCTGAGCCGCCGCCTGCCCGGCCCCCTCGTGCCCGCCCGGTGGGCACGGCTGGACAGCATGCCGACCCTCGCCGGCGGCAAGCCCGACCGCACGGCACTGTCCCGCCGGGCGGCGGCGCTCGACCCCGACGACGCCGCAACGCCCGAGCCCGCAACCGGCTCCGAGCCCCGGACCGGCTCCGAGCCCGGGCCCGCCGGCACCACCGACGTGTCCGACGATCCGCTGACGGCCCTGCTCACCGAAGGCTGGCGCACGGTCCTCGGCCACGGCCGATTCGACGCCCGCTCCCACTTCTTCCACAGCGGGGGCCACTCCTTGCTCGCGGCCGAGCTGGCCGCCTGGCTGGAGCCCCGGCTGGGCACGCGCCCGCCGCTGAAGGTGCTCTTCCGCAACCCCGTGCTCGCCGACCAGGCCGATGCCCTCGCCACCACCGCCCTTTCCACGGAGTCGTGATGACCCAGTCCCCGACCGCAGTCGTCCATCCCGCCACGCCCACCGACACCGGACCCGCGCTGAGCGTCGCCCACGGCCCCTCCGCCGAACCGACCGGTGTGCTCGCCCGCTTCGAGGACTGGGCCCGGCGCACCCCGCAGGCCCCGGCGGTGATCGACCGCACACAGATCTGGACGTACCGGGACCTCGACGCGGCGGCCGAGCTGGTCGCCACCGATCTGGCCGACCGCGTCCGCCCCGGTGACCTGGTCGGCGTCTGCCTCGACCGGTCCACCGCCCTGGTGGTGACCGCCGTCGCGCTCGCCCGGCTCGGCGCCGTCTACCTGCCGCTCGGCCCCCGCCCCGGCGAGCGCCGCACCCAGGCCGTCACCGAGGACCTCGACGTCGCCTGCCTCATCGGCGACCCCGGTGTCCTGCCCGAGGAACACCGCAGCGGGGAGCACGTCCCGCTGCCGCTGCCCACCAGTGGTGTCAACGCCCCCGCCACCGCGGTGGCGGCCTTCGCCGACTCGGTCCGAGGCACCCGGCGCGCGCCCGAAGGCGCCCTGTACGCCGTCCTCACCTCCGGTTCCACCGGCCGCCCCAAGGCGGTCGCCGTGGCCGGGTCCTCGCTGTCCGTCGCCCTCGACTGGTACCGGGCCGAGACCGGCCTCGCACCGGGAGACCGCCAGTCCCTGCTCATCGGTGTCGCGTTCGACCCGCACCTGCTCGAACTGTGGGCCGCCCTGACCTCAGGTGCCGCCCTCGTCCCGGCCCCCGACGACACCCGCTGGGACTCGCACGTGCTCACCGACTGGTGGCGTGACACCGGCCTCACCCACGCCGTGGCGGCCACTCCCACCGTCGAGCCGCTCCTGGACCGGCCCTGGCCGCAGGACCTGAAGCTACGTCACCTCGTCGTCGGCGGCGACCGCATGCGCCGCCGCCCCGCCGCCGACGTCACCGCGACCGTCCACAACGCCTACGGCCCCGCCGAAGCCACCGTCGTCACCACCACCCACACCATGCGCGGCACCGACCCGGAGGCCGGCGACCCGACCCCGCCCCCCATCGGCACCGCACTGCCGGGCGTCACCCTCGTCGTCACCGACGACGGGGGCCGCCCCGTCGCCCGCGGGCAGGAGGGTGAACTGCGCGTCGGCGGCCACTGCCTGGCGCTCGGCTACCTCGACCCCGAACTCACCGCCCGCCGGTTCACACCGCCCCCGCAAGAACCGGCGCTGGCCGCGATCGACCGCCTCTACCGGACCGGCGACCGGGTACGGATGAACGCCGACGGCAGCCTGGACTTCCTCGGCCGTCTCGACGACCAGGTGAAGATCAGCGGCGTGCGGATCGAACCGGTCGAGGTGGAAGCCGCCTTCGAGCAGGACCCCCGGGTGCGCACCGCCGTCGTCACCGTGCTGCGCGACAGCTCCGGCCACGGCCGCCTCGTCGCCCACGTACGACCCGCCGACGGCGCCGAACCCGCGGCGGGGGACCTCCTCGACGCGGTCCGGTCCTGGCTTCCCGAGCAGGCCGTCCCCACCGCCGTACGGATCGTCGACGGCTTCCCCCTCGACGCCAACGGGAAGGTGGACCGGCCGGCCCTGGCAGCCCGGGCCCGGGCCGCGGGTGCGCCCGGGACCGCCACCACGGACGCCGCCGCCCACGACACCGCCTCCGCTTCCGAGCGGCTCGTGCTGACGACAGTGCGCGACCTCCTCGGCCGGCCCGGCATCGGCCTCGGCGACCACTTCAGCGACGCCGGCGGCACCTCCGTCGTCGCCGCGCGGCTGCTGGCGACCGTCGAACGCGAGACCGGAGTGCGCCTGCGCGCCCCCGAGCTGCTGCGCAGCACCGACCTGCGCGCCTTCGCCGCCCTCCTCGACCAGCGCCGGACCCCGCGCCCGGAAGGAGCCTGACATGACACCCACACCCACCACCCTGCTGCCCGCCGGCCCGGCGACCGCCCTGCCGGCACTCGTCGCACGGCACGCCGAACTCACCCCCGACGCCCTCGCCGTCGTGGACGGCGACACCACCCTCACGTACGGCCGTCTCCTGCGGGCCGGCCGGGCCCTCGCGGCACACCTGCGCACGCACGACGTGGCCCGCGGCGACCGGGTGGCGCTCCTGACGGCGCGGTCGTCCCGCACGGTCGTGGCGCAGCTCGGGCTGTGGCTGGCGGGAGCCGTGTGCGTGCCGCTCGATCCCGCCCAGCCCCGCCCGCGCACCGAGGCGATGATCGCCGACGCGGAAGTGACGCTCACCGTCGGCGACGCGAAGCTGTTGGACGCGGCCGCACTCCCCGGCCCCGCCCTCGCCCTGCCCGAGGAGCCGCTCACGACCGGTCGACCGGTCGACGAGTCCGACCCGGACAGCCCGGCATTCATCATGTTCACCTCCGGTTCCACCGGCCGTCCCAAGGGCGTCCTCGTGCCGCACCGGGCCATCGCCGAGCTGGTCAGCGCGCCCGACTACGTCACCCTCAGCGGCCGCGACCGCGTCCTGTTCCACTCGCCCATGACCTTCGACGCCTCCACGTTCGAAGTCTGGGGCGCCCTCGCCAACGGTGCCGCGGTCGTCGTCTGCACCGAGCAGCGGCCCTCCCTGGAGGACCTCGCCCGGCACGTCGAACGGCACGGCGTGACCGTGGCCTTCTTCACCACGGCCCTCTTCCACCAGCTCGCCGCACGCCGCTCCCGCGTCTTCGCCCAGCTCCGCTCGGTCGTCGTGGGCGGCGAGGCGATGGCCGCCGCACCGGCCCGTGAGGTGCTCGCCGCCTTCCCCTGGTTGGAGCTCGTCAACGGCTACGGGCCGACCGAGACGACCACCTTCGCCACCGCGCACCGGGTCACCGGGCAGGACTGCGAGGGGCCGATACCGATCGGCAGGCCCGTCTCCGGGGCCACGGCGCACGTCCTGGACGCCGAAGGCCACCCGGTCGCGGACGGCGACCGGGGCGAACTGTGGATCGGCGGCAGCAGGCTCGCCCACGGGTACACGGGCCTGCCCGCACTCACCGCCGAACGGTTCGTCGAGCATCCCGCCGCCGCTGGCGGGCTGCTCTACCGCACGGGCGACATCGTCTCCCTCCGGCCCGACGGCATCCTCCAGTTCCACGGCCGCAACGACGACCAGGTCAAGGTCCGCGGCTTCCGCATCGAACCGGCCGAGGTCGAACACGCCCTCCGCGAGCAGCCGGACGTGGACGACGCCGCCGTCACCGTCGACGCCGCCGGCAGCCCCGAGGCCCGCCTCGTCGCGTTCGTCGTCCCCGCGGCCGGTCCCGTACCGCACGGCGCGGCGCTGCGCGAGCGGCTCACCGCGGTCCTGCCCGCCCACCTGGTTCCCGACACGGTCACCGTGCTGGAACGGCTGCCCCTCACCCCGGCCGGCAAGGTCGACCGGCGCGCACTCGCCGCACGCGCGGACACCGCACGCGCGCACGCCGCCCAGAGCCCGCCCGCCGACGAACCGGCGGCGCAGATGACACCGCTGGAACAGGCCGTCGCCGAGGTGTGGAGCCAGGCCCTGGGCGTCGAGGTCACCTGCGCCGCCGACGAGTTCCTCCTCCTCGGCGGCCATTCCCTCCTCGCCCTCGCCGTCACCGACGACCTGCGCGAGGAACTCGGCGTGGAACTCTCCCTCGCCGAGTTCTTCGCCGCCCCGACCGTCGCCGCCCAGGCCGCGTTGGTCGAACGAGCCCTCCTGGCCGCCCATGCGGACCTCCACCCCGAGACCCCGGAGCACAGCGATGTCCACTGACACCGACTCCGCGGCCGGCAACAGCCGCCAGCAACTCCAACAGGAGCTGCTGCGCCGGGCCCGGGCCGGAACCGCCCGCCGCGCGACGGCCCAGGCCGGTCCCACCGCCGGTGCGGGCGCGGATCAGGGCGGCCGCGCGCCCCGGGACACCGTCCCCTCCGGTACCACCGCCACCACCCGGCAGGCCGGAAGGGTTCCCCTCTCCCGCGCCCAGCGCCGCATGTGGCTGATGGAGCGGCTCGGCGGCGCGGGCGACTCGTACCACGTACCGTTCGCCACCCGGGTGCGCGGTCCGTTCGACGCGGCCGCGTTCGCCACCGCCCTCACCCAGCTGGTGGCCCGGCACGCCATTCTCCGCACCCGCTACGCGGAGCACGACGGCGAGCCGTACCAGGAGGTGCTGCCGACGCCACGGACGGTCCCCGTGCACGTCGTCGACACCGGCGCGACGGACGCCCCGGAGCTGCTGCGGCGCGAGTCGGCCCGGCCGTTCGACCTCGCGGCCGGCGACGCCGTACGGGCCCTCGTCCTGCGCCACGGCCCGCAGGACCACACGGTGCTGCTGACCTTCCACCACATCGCCGTGGACGCCGCCTCACTGGAGACCGTGGCCACCGAACTCGCCGTCCTCTACGCGGCGGCCACCGACGGAACGGGTCGGCACGCGCTCGCCGCACCGCCGCAGTACGCCGACCACGCGCGCCGTGAGCACGACGACCTGCCCGGCTTCGAGGCGGAGCTGAACCGCTGGAGCGACCTGCTCGCCGACGCCGCCCCGCCGCGGCTGCCCCAGCCGGCGGCCGCCGCTGCCTCCACGGCGGCCCGTCCCGGTGCCGCGCACACCGTGCCGCTGGCGCCAGGGGTGCCCGACGCCCTACGGACGCTGGGTGCACAGCGCCGGGCCACGCTCTTCGCGGTGTCGCTCACCGCAGCCTTCGCCGCACTGCACCGCCTCACCGGCGGCGACGACCTCGTCATCGGCGTGGCCGGCACCCACCGCAGCGGAACCGCCATGCGCGGCCTCGTCGGCCTGTGCGTCAACACCCTGCCCGTACGGGTGGACGTCTCCGGCGACCCGTCCTTCGCCCAACTGCTGCGCCGGGTGAGCGACGCGCTCCTCGAAGCCCAGCGCCACCGGCACATCCCCTTCGACCTGGTCCTCGAACGCCTCGGCGCCGGGGCCCGCGGCGCCGACGGCACCGCACTGGTCCGCGTCACCTCGGACGTCCTCGGCGAGCCGACGGTCCTGCGGCTTCCGGGCACGACGGCGGAGTACGTCGACATCCCCTCCGACGGCGCGAAGTTCACCTTGTCCTACGGCCTGGTGCCGGGCGACGCCGCACCGCCCCTGGCGCTCGTCCAGTACGACGCGAACACGCTGGACGACACCGTGGCGGAGGCGGCCGCACGGGACTACGCGGCCCTGCTCCACGCGGTCGCGGCCGACCCGGAACGCGCCCTGAGCGAGCTGCCCCTCCCCGGTCCGAACGACGGCTCCGGCCCCCGGGACGGAGCCCATCGGGAGGCCGATGGGGAAGCCGATCGGGAAGCCGATCGGGAAGGTGACCGCCACCCGGCCGCGCAGGCGCTGCGCGCCCACCCGGGCGTGGCCGACGCCATGGTGGTCCAGCCCGAGCAGGGACCGTCCGTGGCCTATGCCGTCCTGCACGACAGCTTCGGCCCGTCCGGTCACGAACTGCTGGGCCTGCTCCGCCGGTCGCTCGCGCCCGAGGCCGTGCCCGCCACGGTCACGCTGCTCGACGCGCTGCCGCGCTCGGCCTCCGGGACGCTCGACCACGCCCGGCTGCCCGGGCCGTCCCTGCCGAGCAGCCCGTCCGGCCCCCGGGCCCGGGCGGTCGAGGAGGGTTTCACGGCCGTGCTCGGCGTCGCCCCGTCGCCGGACGACGACTTCTTCGCCCTCGGCGGCCACTCCCTGAAGGCCGTGCAGCTCGCCGAACGACTGCGTACGGACCTCGGACTGCCGCTCACGGGCCTCGACGTGCTCCAGGCCCGTACGCCCCGGGCGCTGACCGCGCTCCTCGACGAACGGGCGGCACGGCAGAGCGCCGCGAAGGCCGCGAGCAGGCCGGCCCCCCGCTCCCGGGACATCCGTCCGGGCACGGTGCTCGTCACCGGCGCGACGGGTGGCGTGGGCGCGTTCGTCGTACGTGAACTCGCCGCGCAGGGCCGCCCCGTGCTGGCCCTGGCCCGGCCCGAGTCCGCCCATCTGATCGCCACCGAGGGCGTCGACGTCATCGAGGGCGACCTCTCCGACCTGGCCGGGCTGCGGGACGCCGTCGCACAGGCGGACGCGGTGGTCCACGCCGCCTGCACCTTCACCCGGCACGACGTGGACCTGGCGGCGATGGAGACGATGGTCGACGCCTGGCGGCGCGGACCGTTCGTCTTCGTCAGCAGCGTCGACGCCTACGGGCACCCCGGGACGGACCGGGTCGCCGAGGAGTCGCCGTCCCACGAGCCCGTCAGCCCGTACGGGAGGGCCAAGCTCGACTGCGAGGCCGTGCTGCTGCGCGCCGCGGGGACCGAGGGGCGCGGGGGCGCGAGCGCCGTACGGTCACCGATCGTCTGGGGCGCGCACGACCGGCTGCGCGAACAGCTGCGCTGGGGTGCCATCGGCACGCTCTACCAGTCCGCCCGCCAGGGCCGGCCGATCGAACTGCCGCGCCCCGGCACCGGCGGACACGACTGGTACGGAGCCGCCTGGGTGCACGCGGCCGCTTTGGCCCGTGCGGTGGCCGAGTGCCTGGACCGGCCCGTGCACGGAGTCGCCAACGCGTGCAGCGGCCACGTGTCCTGGCACGACCTGGCACAGGACCTCACGGAACTGCTCGGCTCCCGCGCGGACCTCCGCGCAACCGGGACGGTTCCCCGGGACCTCGACCACCGCTGGCACTACGACAGCGCCCGCCTGGCCCGTCCTTTGCGCGCACGCCCGGGAGAGGACCGGCGGACCGTACTGGCAGAGATGATCGATGCCATGCCGCCTGACCACGGCTGACACGCTGCTGCGCCCGGAGCCCCCGGGAGGCTCCGGGCGCAGCAGCGCGCCCTTCGACGGCGCGAACGGGGCCAGACCGCTCACGCTTGCGCACCTGCCGCTTACTGCGGCTTCGGGCCCTTCATCAGCTTGCTGAGCTGTTCCAGGGGGCCCTCCGTCATGCCTCGGACGTAGTCCCAGCCGTTGTGGTCGCCGCCCTGTATCTCGTGGATCGAGACCTTGATCGGCCCCTTGCCGAACTGCTGCTGGAACTTCTCCATCCGGTCGCGGCCGCCTTCCTTGGTGCCGTACTGGAAGAGGATGTTCACCTCGGGGCCCTTGTCGTTGATCAGCTTCGGGGCGAGCTTCTCGGGGTTGTTCGCGTCCATTTCCGCCTGGTGGCCCTTCCAGAGCGGGGAGTCCGGGACGATCTCGCCGCCGTTGGCGATGACGGCCCGGAAGCGGTCCGGCTTCTGCAGCAGCTGCTTGAGGCCGACGAAGGCGCCGGAGGAGTTGCCCATGAAGGCCCAGCCGTCGCGGGACTTGTACGTACGGAAGTTGGCCCGGGCGAGGTCGGGTACGTCCTCACCGATCCAGGTGCCCATCTTGGCCTGGCCGGGTATGTCGGAGCCGTCGTAGTAGTACTTGGCGTCCGGGTTGAGGATCGGCATGACCAGGATGAACGGGAGGCTCTTGCCGGCTGCGGCGCCCTCGGCGACGGCCTTCTGGAGGCCCAGCTTCGGCATGGTCGCCCAGTAGTTGTCGGCGTTCCCGTTGCCTCCGGGCAGCGCGATCATGACGGGGAAGGCGCTCTTCGCGTACTCCGGGCGGTCGTACTCCTTGGGAGTCCACACCCAGACGCTTCCGTCGAAGCCGGACTTGGCGCCCTTCACGCGGGCCTTGGATATGCGGGTGCCGTCGTCCAGCTTGACCGTCTGCTTGAAGTCGGTGAACGGGCCGGTGGGGAGGGAGACGTCCGGGTCCGCGCTCGGCGCGGAGGCCTGCTTCCCGCCGCCGGTCTCCTTCTTCTCCTCCGCACCGGCAGAGGGTTTCCCGTAGCTGACGGACTCCCCGTTCCCGTCGAACCAGTCCGTCTTCCAGTAGATCAACCCGGCGCCGGTGCCGGCGAGCAGGGCCACCGCCACCGCGGACGCGATCCACACCTTCCTGCGGGATCGCCTGGGCTGCTGTGGCTGCGGGTACTCGTGCACGAACTTCGCTCCGAACAGGGCGGCTGCCCTCGGGCGGGCAGAACGGGTGGGCTCTTCTCCTCTTTGGATGTGTTTTCCGACCCGAAGGGTTGCAAAAATGTGCAATAAATGTCGTTTACATTTCAAATGAGCGCGTCACTCCGGCTGTCCCACCAGCCCCGCTCGTCCCCGATTTCGGTGAAGCGGCGGCAACCGGCCCATCCGTCACCACGCTGGCGGAATCACGCCGCACGGGCATGACCGCAGCGTCACTGTCAGGCTCAGCGCGGGCGGCCCGTGGACGACGAAGTTCAGGAGCGGGCGGACCAGGAGGGCGACGGCCATGGGCTCCGGAGCCGGCCCCGACCCGGGTCGGAAGCCACGGGGTCGCGAAGCCGAGGGTGACGGAGGTGTCCCGCTCCTCCACGTGCACGCGCCGTCGGCCCTGGATGTCTCGACCGCAGCCGCCGAAACATCCAGGACGCGGTGGGCGCGCGTGCACGGGCGGTTCGCGCAGGTCAGCCCCAGGCCCTGTCGTCAAAGTCCCGTCGGGCCCGCGACGCCCGGCACCGCACCTGGCCGCGTTGTCGGGGCACCCGAGTACGTCCAGTACACGGGCGCCCTCTGCCTTGCCATGCACGGCACCGGACGCCGCGGGCTCGGCCGACGCCACTTTGACGACAGGACCTAGCGGGCCAGGGGCCCGCGGCGGGTTCGGCCGGCAGACCCGAACTCGGCGACGACGTACGGTCGGCACACGGGGGCCCGCTGCAGGTTCACCGTTGGTACTGCAGGGCGTCGGCGCCCGCAGCGATGACCTCGGCGAGCCGGTTGGCGACGGCCGCGTTGCACCCACCGAGCCGCACGAAACCGTGGCTGGCCACCGGGCCGTCGTTGCACAGGGAGGGAAGGGTCATGCCGGCGAGCGCGAGCGCCGCCTGGAGGTTGGTGACTGCTTCTTCGCCGTCCTGGTAGGCGGCGTCCTGAAGCCGCTTGTACTGCATCCGCTCGGCGTGGGTCAGTTCGTACACCGTGGTTCTTGCCCTTCGTGGGAGGAGTGGGAAATGCGGGAGGTGAGGCGCCGGATCACGGCTCGGCCATTGCCTTGGGCACGCCGCTGGCACGGGCGCCGCGTCGCTCGGGGTGCGAGCTTCGGCTCGGGCAGCAGCCCGGTGAACGGGGCCCGGACCTGGGCATGGACCGTCGGGTTGAGTCTTCGCACGGCCCGTGACTATCGCTTTCGATCTTCGTTTCAAAGGTGCAGGCGAGCACCCTTGTGACGCATGGGAAGGACGGGGTTGTCCAGGAAGTTGGCGGCTGTCACTGCCTCCGCTTTTCGCGGTCGCCCCGCACGGGCCTTTCGGCCCTCTTGCGTCGTGGTCCGGCAGCGCCGTCACCGCCGGCCCGCTCGTGCGGGAGCCAGACGGCCGGTGCCTCGGGTACGACCGTCATGCGCCGTACCCGAACCTGCCGCCGTTGGACGGAGTGCGGCTCGCCCTTCCGTCTGCCACGGAGTACCCGGGACGGACACCGTCCGGGCCGCTGCGGGCCGTGGCCGTCTGCCCGGTCCCAAGGACGGATGCCGACGGGTTCCGGTGTCGGGGAGCAGCTTGGCGGGGCGGCCTGGTGAGCGTGATCTGACGGACCAGCTGCTGGAAGCAGGCCAGCGCCGCCACGGCCGGGAGGGCGGACGACATCTCCGCCGCGAGCGTTCTGGGTGCTTGGGCCACGCACAGGAGCGTCGCCAAGGTGGAGAACAACAGAACGATCGACCAGGAATGAACCGCACGGCGCTGGTGCAGCGCGGACCTGAGGATGGACAGCGAGGCGACCGTCCAGGGCCCGTAGATCAACAGGGGCCACCAGCTCACCACTTCGCGGGCCGTGTGGAGTCCGGCGCTGTGGCGCAGGGCGTCGCAGATGGCCATCCCGCTGAGGATGCTCACCAGAGTGGCGATGACGGCGACCAGCAGGGCGGTGAACAGGCTGCCCGTTTGCACCAGGGTCGCCACCGGCGTCCTCGACGAATTCCGACGGTGCCCGCTGGAAGCGCGTTTGGCGGGTCGCTCGATGGGGGTCTGCTTCAAGCCCGCGACGAGGCCGATGGTGCTGGCCGTGTCACCCGTGAGGTCGTAGCCGACGTGGGTGAAGGACTCCGGCTGTCCCGGTCCGGGGCTCTCCTGGAGCAGGCTCGCGAGCTCTTCCACCGGATCCCACGACAGCTCCGTCTCGCCGGACCTGCCCAGCGGCTCCCCGTGCTCCGGCCGAAGCCAGGACATGGTGGTGGCCGGCTGCGGGGGGAAGCCGTGGACGTCCGGGTACCCGTACGACTCATGCACGGGAGCTGCCGCCCGAGCGCTCGTCGACGGCCGTGGACGGTGCGGTGCTCCCCGACCTCCGGTCGAAGTCGACTTGGATCATGCTCATCGTATGGAGGAAGTCCTCGAGGACCGAGGACGAGTAACACAGATCGATTTCTAGGCCCTCGTCTTCCAGCGTTGCGTGCCGGCTCTCGCTACAGCCCGCCGATCCTGGAGTGAAGGTCCACTTTCCGATCCGGGTAGTCCCGGTGTGAAAACCACCTCCCCCCTCGCCTTCTTCTAGAGGCCTACGGAAGAAGAAGGGGGGCTTTGCTGTTGTCATATTCCATAAACGCTGTCGATGTTGGTCAGGGTATGCGCCATCCGGGTGATCGTGGTGGATGGATAAGTTTCGACCCTACCTCCAGTCGATTCCGGTAACACGGCGATAGCTCGGCGACCACGTCCTGTCGCACTGCAAATCCGCAGCTCAGGGAGGCGATGAGTGCCGGGCCCGCGCGGGCCCGCGACGACTCTGCCGCGCGCTACGCGCCCGACCGGCGGCGTCGCCCGTGCAGGACCGGATGCGTCTGCACGCACCGCCGACTCGCCATATTTTCATCCCTCCATGTCGCCGCTCCGGCGTCGTTCCGCCGTGCGCCGTACACGCGCACGCCGGTCGCCGGCTTCGCCGCCACTCGCTGACTGATCATCACTAAAACGGCTGAAATGCCAAGGGTCGGCAGATTGCTGCGCATTGCTGCAATCGGTGGTCGGGGCGCAACCCTGCATATGCCTCTGCGTTATGCCGGACGATCGACGGGGCTCAGATCGTGGGCTCCCTCGAGCTTCCGCCTTCGAAAGGATCAGCTGTGGGACATCTTCTCCTGTGGATCGTGCTGCTCTCCGCCGCACTGGGTACGGGCTGCACCGCGTTCGCGTCATCAGGGACCGGCCGACTGTGGCGCGTGGACGCCCTTGAGCTGAGGCGTCAGCAGCGGTTCGAGCACGTCTTGTCCTGCCACGTCAATGACCTCCGACTGTCTCGCGGGCAAGCCGCGGCGCAGGTGGAGGCATCTGCCGGCGTCTCGGCCGGCCCCGGTGTGGAGCCGCTCCGGGTCGTCCACGAACCGTACTGGCCCTTGTGCTCCCCGGTGGGCCGGATGATGCCGGCGCCCGGCGACGAGGGTCCGCGCCCGCGATAGGCATTCGATGCTACTGCCACACGATGATGTGCCGATGATCTCGAACGGAATGCCGTGCAATTCCTCGCGTCGGCGAGGTGTGCATGCGGCGGAAAGAGCAACCGTCAATGCCGAATCCTTAAAAACCCCGGCAATCTGCACATCGCCAGTAGTGCAAAAACCCCGGCAATTCGTACATTGCCGGATCTCGACGCCCTAGTACCCGCCTGTACCGTCCGCACCGTCGGCGGTCCGTGTAATTACCGTTCGACGCACCTCCGTACTAAGCGCTGACGCAAAGGGCGGGAAATACCCAAAATAGAAAAATTATCATCCACCTATTCTTGTTCCGTGCGACCGAGGAGTAACTGAATTTCGTGAAGGGGCATGAGCATGGCTCCTGTGGTGACTTATCGGATAGAGGGTCTTGGTCGGCTGCACGACGTCGTGTCCGGAAGGGGGCGGCCCGTGCCGTGAGAACGGTCCGGGCCGCGCTGATGCGCGTGACGCGCCGCCTCGCCGACGCGGGCACGGCCGACGCGGTCACTCCGCCCAGAGAGAAGAGGGGATCGATACCCGTACTCCAGGACGAATACAGGGCGGGCTTCCCCCTGCCCTTGCCTCGTCGAACGAGCGCCCCGAGCGACCCCCACGAATGTTCGTGGTGCTTCTCCCTCGGAAACCCTGACCCTCCCGTCCGGCCCGACCCCGACCGCGACCCCGGGCACTGAACGGATGCCGTGCTCCGGCCGGGAGTTCTACGGCGTGACGGCCGGCAGCCCGATGGCGATGCCGCGCCGCCCGGAAGCGCCGACTCTGACGCGGCCGAGGGTGCGGTGAACGGCGGCCGACGACCTTCGAAGGGTATGAGACCGTCGACTTCACCTGCCCGCGTTGCCGCAGCAGGGGTCAAGGAACTGCGGTTCGTGGGCCACGGCGGCGGCCGGACCGTGTGGGTGCGGGGCCACCGCCACCTCTGATTCAGCACGAACGTCGTGGCACGCGGCAGGTCTTGAACATGGTGAAGACCTCCGGTGCGGTGGGAGCTGTCGAGGAACGCACCGCGCCGAGGTCTTCGTGTCCCACCGTAGTGCCCGGCTGACCGTCTTCGCTAGGCCGTCCACGGTGCCGCACGCGGAGTGCTCTCGTCCCGAGAGGGGGCGTCATGGAGTCACTCGGGACCCTGTTCACGGCCGCAGCCTGGGGTGTTCCGCTGGTCAGCCTGTTGGGTGGGGCGATCCTCGTCGTAGCCGTCACGCGTTGGCGCCGTCGCGCAATCAGCGTTCTGGAGAGGGACGAGGAGGAACAAGGCGGACCTGCCCTCCGGTCATCCGGTCGGTAGGGGGGCGTGAGCGGCAGGAGATCGACCAGACCCGCCTCGGCGCGGGCCGAGGGCCGGTAGTCGACCCCGTCCGGGAGGACGACGGCCGGCCGCGACCGCGAGGGCAGGGCGCCCGCCGGAGCGTTCACCGTGCAGGGCGAGCGAGGGGACCGGACTCTCCTCCTGGAGTTCGGAGGCGGCCTGGACATGCGGGCTGACCTCATGGAGGCGATCTCAGCCGAAACGCGTGCCGTCTCGCACTCCAGACCCTGCGCCGCCCGACCCGAGCCGCACGGACGTGTTCGAGGGTCACGGCCCGTCAGCCCGCGTCGGGTCCGCCCGACCGGGCAGCGTCGTGGGCCGCCAGTGCGGCGCGCAGCGTCAGTGCATCGGCTCCGCGCGCAGCGTCCAGTCCGGTGAACTCGGTCGCCTTGCGCAGACGGTAGTCGACCGTGTTCGGATGGATCTGGAGTCGGGCGGCGGCCCGGCGCCGGTCAAGACTGCACGCGAGGAACACGCGTAACGTGGACAGCAGTTCCGGGCGCGCATCGAGCGGGTCGAGCAGCGCCGCGAGCCCGTCCCGGGCCGGTCCGGGGCGGCTCAGCTGGAATTCGAGCAGCACGTCGTCGAGCAGGTACAGGCCGGGCCCCCGGCCGGACGCCTCCGCCACGCCGCGTACCTCGCCGGCCAGCCGGGCGGCCTCGGCGACGCCTTCCGGCGCTGCGGCTGCGGCCGCGGCCAAGAGCTCGGCGCCGCACACCCGACCGAGTTGTTGGACCAGTCGGGAGAGCCGGTCCCGGTCCGCGCGGCCGAAGTCGGCGGCCGGTGTCTCGTACGGGACCAGTACCAGCCCGCCGTCGCCGGACAGCACGGACAGCGGGACCCCCCTCGTCTGGCGCTGCAGTTCATTGCGCAGCCGCCGGAGTTTGCGACGCGCGGCGACCGAATGGTTCATGCCGGGCACCAGCTCGTCCGGGTGCGGTCCCACGCTGATGCTCAGCACCAGGTAGCTGGGCGGCAGATGGATGCCCGCGCGATCGGCCGCGGCCTGCGGGCTGCCGCCCTCCAGCAGCCGGGACAGCAACGACTGCAGGGCGACCTGCTCGTCACTGAGCGCCGTCTGTCGCTCCTGCACGTACCCGGCTGCGACCTCGCAGCTCACCAGCCGGAGGAACGCGAGCAGTTGGCGCTGGACCAACAGCACGTCGCCCAGGTCACCCGGTTCGGCCGCCGAGAAGACCTGGGAGGCGCACTCCTCCGCACCCAGGTGGTAGGCGCCGACCACGGCCTCCAGCGGCACGCCCTCGTCGGCACGCCGGGCCGAGGACTCGCGGATCGCCGCCGCTTCGGCGTGCCCGGGCAGTTCGCCCGTGCGCAGGACCACGGCGAAGCTGCGGATGCCGCGGGTCACCTGCTTGGCGATGTCACCGCCGAGGTGTTCCGCTGACAGCGTGCCGTACACGGGCAGCCGCTCGACGAGCCGGACCATCACCGCACGTTCCAGCGCCACAGCGGCGTCCTGAAGCCGCTTGTGGACCGGCACGCCGCCGAACTGCGGTACCGAGTCCCGCCCCACTGCGTTGGATCCGGTCACAATTCACCTCGCACATTTCTGTTCCCCACCCCGGAGACGTGGCCGCCTACCGGCCCGATGATGTTTCCGGGACATGTCCTACTGGTTGGTAACACGGTTGACCGGTGGATGGCCAGATGCGGCAGACCCCGACCGCATCGTTCCCCGCAATCCCCTGCCGGGGGCCGCCAGCCCCGGCCTGACGCGCCGATGCACCCGACCTCGTAGCGGCGCGTCAGCCCCCCACCCAGAAATCGAGGGACACATGTCCAAGGCAGCCGTTCGCCTGATCGCCGTCGCCGTCGTCACCGCGGCGGCCCTGACCGCCGCGCCGGCGGCCACCGCCGCCCAGTCCACACCGGCAGCAGCGACGGCCACGACGAGCGACCCGTTCTACACCTATGGCGACAGCACGCCCCTGTCCGCCTTCGCGCCGGGCACCGTGCTGAAGACCCGGACGCTGCAGTACCACCTCCTCGGCATCTCCACGCCCCTGAAGGCGGTCCAACTGCTCTACCGCACGACCGACGCCCAGGGCCGCCCGGCCGCCAACGTGACCACGGTGGTGCGCAGCCCGACGGGTGACCGCAGCAAGGCGGTGTCTTACCAGTCGTTCTACGATTCCCTCGACCCGGAGGACGGGCCGTCCCGTGCGATCGCGGGCAACGTCACCCTGGGCGGCCTCATCCCGAACGTCGAGGCCGTCTTCCTGGCGCCCCTGCTGACCCAGGGCTACGACGTCGTCATCCCGGACACCGAGGGGCAGCAGGCGCACTTCGCTGCGGGACCGGAGTACGGGACGAACACGCTGGACTCGATCCGCGCCGCCACCAAGTCGGCGCAGACCGGACTGAATTCCGGCACCGCATTCGGCCTCATGGGCTACTCCGGCGGTTCCATCGCGACCAACTGGGCCGCTGCGCTCGCGCCGAGCTACGCGCCGGACGTGCAGCGCAAGCTGGTCGGCTACGCCGAGGGCGGCCTGCTCGTCGACCCGGCGCACAACCTGAGGTACGTGGACGGCTCGCTGGCCTGGTCGGGCGTCATTCCGATGGCGGTCATCGGCGTCTCCCGGTCCTACGGCATCGACCTCACGTCCTATCTCAACGGCTACGGCCTGGAGGTGTACAAGGAGCTGGAGCACGGCTCCATCATCGACGCCATCGGTCGCTACCCCGGGCTGACCTGGAAGAAGATGGCGAAGTCGCAGTACGCCGACCCCAACTCGATCCCCACGTTCGTGGAGGCGATGAACAAGGTCAACCTCGGCTCCGCCGCCACCCCCGCCATCCCCGGATTCATCGCCCAGGGCGACGCGGGCTTCCTGGAAGGGACCTTCGGCAACCACCGGGGGATCGGAACGGGCGACGGCGTCATGGTCAGCGGAGACGTGCGGGCGCTCGCCCGGCAGTACTGCGCCACCGGTAGCTCCGCCGTCAAGTACAGGCAGTACGAGCTGCTCAGCCACACGGGTGCGGCCGTGGCCTGGGCCCCTGCCGCGCTGGACTGGCTGGGTGACCGCTTCGCCGGCAGGCCGGCCCCGTCCGACTGCGGCCGCATCCCCACGGGCAACTCACTGGCACCGGAGGAGCCGACGTCGCGGTCCTGACGTCCGTGCGAGGGCCTGCCTGCCGCGCCTCATCCGCGCGGCAGGCCTGCGCCCGGGGTGGTGGCCGGTCAGGGCCGTAGGGAGCGGGCGAGCCGCAGTCCCACGTCCTCGATCCGTAGCGTCGGGTGGCTGCGCCGTCGTACGGAGGCGCGGCAGCTCCAGTGCTCGTCGAACCAGCCGCCGCCGCGCAGTACCCGGTAGGAGCCGTACACCTCGGGGTCGTAGACGTCCCAGCACCACTCCCAGACGTTGCCGAGCATGTCGTACAGGCCCCACGGGTTGGGGCGGCGGCCGCCGACCTCGTGGATCCGTTCCCCGGAGTTCCCGCGGTGCCAGGCGATGTCGTCGAGGGGCCCGTAGCGGGGGCCGGTGGTGCCGGCCCGGCAGGCGTGTTCCCACTCGGCCTCGGTCGGCAGCCGGTAGCCGTCCGCGTCCCGGTCCCACGTGATGTGACCCTCTTCGCCGTCCCCGCCGTCCGCCGTGTCGGCGGTTCCGGCGGTGTGGGGGAGCTGGTAGGCGGGGGTCAGTCCTTCCTGTCGGGACAGGGCGTTGCAGTACCGGACGGCGTCCCACCACGACACGCTGTGTGCCGGGAGGCGCCCGCCGTCCTGCCCGTCATCGGGCCGTGTTCCGGTCACCTGCGCGTAGTCGGCCCGGGTGAGGGGGCACGCCGCGAGGAGGTACGGGGCGACCTCGACCGTCCAACTGCGTTCGGTGCGGCGGTCCGAGAGGACGACGTGTCCGCCCGGCACGGTGATCATCATGCCCGGTTCTCCTGCTCCTGGTGTTGGTGTCGGCCCTGATCGTGGTGGTCGGCCACGGCGAGGGCGGCGGCGTAGCCGTCGGGGGCGGGCAGGTCGGTGAGGACCCAGCCCGTCACCGGTGCCGGGGCGGAGGCGGAGCCGACGTACGGTTCGGCCAGGCCCCGGGCGAGTCCGGTGCCGGCGGCCTTGAGGCAGGCCTCCTTGCGGCACCACAGGCGGGCGAGGGCGCCGGGGCGCCGTGGTGGAGCGAGGGCGGTCAGTTCGGCGCTCTCCACCGGGTGCAGGGACTCCAGGACGTCGGCGACGGCGGGACGGCCGTGGGGGCCGCCGCAGCACGGGCAGTCCTCCCGGACCAGGGTGACCTCCCGCGGGTCGAGACCGAGGCGGGCGCCGAGCAGGACCCGCAGCCCCAGGTGCGAGGCGAGGTAGCGGTGGCGGTGGCCGGGCAGCAGTTGTGCGGCCTTCTCGCGTTCGCCGGCGTCCAGGACGGCGTCCGCCTCCTCGACGCGGTACCCGCCGACCGTGTCCGCGGCGGTGTCCAGGGACCACACCGAGGCGTCCGTGCCCGTGGGCGCCGGCCCGATCCACGGTGCACCGCGGCCGAGTTGGTTCACGTACTCGATCATCTGATCGAGAGTAGACGAGGTGGCCGGTGGGCACGGCACCCCGACTCTTCCACGCGGGACGATCGGTCCGTCCGCTCTGTGGGCCGTACCGGGCCGCACGGCCCGCCCACCCGTGCGGTCCACTTCCCCCGTGGTGGTCGCCGCGGTGTTCGCGGGGTGGGTACGGTCTGTCCATGTACTTGATCGGTCCGGGGCAGCAGCAGCGGGGGCATGTCCTTCTCATAGCGGGGGACGCCGCGGTGCGCCGCGGCACGGTGCATCTTGCGCCGAGCGCGAATCTCGCCGCTCTTGCGATGGTGCCGGCTTCGGTGTTGCTGGGAAGCGGGCTTCCGACGGACACGGTGTGTCTGGACGGGGCGCGTGATCCGAACACGGTGCTGGCGCGGTTGCGTGCAGCGGCCGCGACTCCCGGGCCGTTGTTGCTCTATCTTTCGGGCCGGCTCACCGCTGACCGGCGCGGCCGCGGGTTGTACCTGGCTCTGGCAGGGACGGCGCGCGCGGCCGTGCGGTACACGGCTCTGCCTTGGGATTGGCTGGTGGGCGAGCTGCGGGGCCGCCCTGCCGGGTTGACGACGGTGCTCCTCGACCTTGCCGCGGACAAGGAGGCCTGGCCGTTGCTCCAGGAGTGCGGCGGTCTGCCGGGCCTGCCGTCTCCGGAGGTGTACGGGGTGGTGTGCCCGCCGGGTTTCGCGGCGGGGAGCGGTACGGTCAGCGGCTACACGCGGCACTGGATCGAGCAGCTGCGCCGCAGTCCGTCCCGGCCGGCCGATGTGCAGCTGCACGCTTTGGCGGCGGGAGCGGCGGGTCTTCCGCCGGGTGCGCTGGTCCTGCCGACCGCCCGCGAGCTGGGCATGCGCCCGGGCCCGCAGCAGCAACCGCTGCCGCAGCAGCCGCAGCAGCCGGACCTGCAGGGGTCGTGGCAGGAAGCGGGCGCGCCGGCCACGGCGCCCTCCGATCGGGTGCCGGGCGAAGGGTCGGGTGGGGATCCGCGGCCGCACATCCATGCCTTGGCGACCGCGGGCCGTCATTCGGAGGCGGCTGCCCTGGCCCGGGCGTGGGAGGAGCACGTCCGGCAGGCTTACGGGTTCTCCTCCCCGGAGGCGGTCCAGTGGGCGGAGATCCGTGCAGATCTGGCGCGGATGGCGGGTGATTTCCTGCTGGCGACGGCGTTGTGGATCGGGGCCTGTCGGGTCCGACTGGCCGGTCAGGGCGCGGCCGACCCCGAGGTCTATGCCGCGGCGGCCGGGGCGCTGTACTGCTGGAGCCAGCTCAGGGACCGGGCGTCGGCGGTGGAGTCGGGGCCCGAACTGCTCGCCCTACTGAGGGCCCTGCCCGCGCTGGAACCCCGTTACCTGCGGCTGGCGCAGGCACGCCTGGAGGCACTGCGTGCCCCCGAGCTGCCGCGTGCCGTTCCCACCTGAGCCCCGGGAGCGGCGGCCGGGCTGCCCGCCTGCGCTGCCCGGCTGCGCTGCCGCCGCCGGGCAGCCGCAGCCGGGGTGTGGGGCAGGCGGTCTCAGGCGGCTCGGTTCTTTCCTTCGTCGTGCTGGCGTGCGGTGCGTAGGGCGTGGCCCCACCACAGGAGGTCGTCGATGAGGAGGGTGGCGGCCTGTGCGGCGGCGTCGGTGTCGCGGGGTGCTCCGGTTTCGTCGAAGGGGAACTGGTGGAAGCTGACCGTTTCGCGGAGCGTGGTGGCGTGGAGTTCGGCGAAGACGGGGCGGAGTTGCTCGACGGCGCGCAGGCCGCCGGAGAGGCCGCCGTAGGACACGAAACCGACCGGTTTGCGCCGCCAGATCTGCCCGGCGATGTCGATGGCCTGTTTCAGGGAGGCGGGGAAGGAGTGGTTGTACTCGGGGGTGAGGACCACGTAGGCGTCCGCTAGGGCGAGGCGTTCGACGAATGCGTGGCCGTGGGGTGTGAGGTCGGGGGTCCAGTGTGCCGGGAGGTCGGCGTCCGCGAGGTCGGCGACGGTGAGTTCGATGTCGGTGCGGGCGGCGGCGATGGTTTCGAACCAGCGGGCGACGGTGGGGCCCAACCGGCCTTCCCGGGTGCTGCCGACGACGAGTGCGATACGGAGGGGAGTGGTCATGACCTCATGTGTAGAACATCAAGTCCGGTTGAGGTCAAAGGACTGAGGGCCATGTGCTGCGGACCACGTGCGGTGGGTCATGGGAGGCGGGTCATGGGTTGCGGGTCAGCGCCGCGGGAGCGCCCGCCGACTGTGCACCCTCGGATTCCAGTGTGAGACGGTCCGGGTCCGTCATCGTCAGCACGTACAGGTTGCCCCGGGGGCAATCGAGGACCGCCGCACGGTCGGTGGGATGGCTGGTCGCCGCTTCGAACACCGCGCTGTTCCCGCGGATCTGCTGCAGCCGCAGGGCCTCGGTGCACCCCAGGTTCTGCCCGGTGGTGAGCTCCTTGAGGTCGCTGACCTGCCGGCCCACGAGCTCGCCCACCGCTCCGCCGTTCAGTGTGACGGTGACGGAGAACTCACCCGTGCGCGCCCGGGACACACCGTCCGCGTCGGGAGTTCCGGGTCCGGCACCCGACCACGTACCGGCCCACGCGGCCGGCAGTGCCCCCGCCGGACCCATTGCCGGCGCGGGTGAGGACGCCCCGGGGGAGGGTGTCCGGCGCTCGCCGTCGTCGCTGCCGTCGAGGTGTCCGGGGAGCCACACCGCGAGCGCGACGGCTGCGGCGACGATGGTGGCACCCGCGGCCGCGCCGGCGCCCCGCGAGCGCAGGACCGCCCGCCTCGGCCCGCGCCTCGGGGACACGGGGGAGTACGGCGGAGTCGGCGGAGGCGAGAGCGGTACGGGCACGGATGAGGGGGGAGAGCTGTCCGCGCCGGGAGTTCCGAGAGCGCTGTTTGCACGGGGGGTGCGGGGGGCGCTGGTTGGCGGTGGGGGCAGCGTGAGGAGATGGCGGAGCTCGGTCTCCCGGCGCCCGGCCTCGGCCGCCAGGGCCTGCGGCGCGGCGGGCCCCCAGCCCTGTGCCGGGCTGCCGCCGGCCAGCCGCGCCGCTATGTCCTCGGCAAGGGGACGTTGTTGCGGGTCCTTGGCCAGGCATTCCCTCACCAGCGCCCGGAGCGGCTGGGGTACACCGTCGAGGTGCGGTTCGTCGTGCACGATCCGGTACAGCAGGGCCGGCAGGTCCAGTTCCTCGCCGTCCGCGAGGAAGGGACTGCGGCCGGTCGCCGCGTACACGAGTACCGCGGCGAGGGAGAACACGTCGGCCGCGGCCCCGGCCACCGCGCCGGTTGCCTGTTCCGGCGCCAGGAAACCGGGTGTGCCGATGACCGTGCCGGTGCGGGTGTGCCGCGCGTCGCGGACCGTGCGGGCGATACCGAAGTCGATCAGGAAGGGCCGCTCCGTACCCAGCAGTACGTTCGCCGGTTTGATGTCGCGGTGGACGACCCCTGCCGCCCGTACGCTGACCAGGGCCGCCGACAGTTCCTGTCCCAGCTGCCGGACGGCCGGGGCCTGCAACGGCCCCCATCCGCGTACCCAGTCACCCAGCGACGGCGCGGGCACGTACTCGGTCGCCAGCCACTGCGGGGAGGCCCCCGGTGCGCTGAAATCGACCACCGACACCGTCCACGGGCTACGTACTCGGTCGCTGGTGCGTATCTCCCGGTCGAAGCGGTGCGCGAAGTCCGCTTCCAGGCTCAGCTCGCGGTGCACGGTCTTCAGCGCGAGCGCCCGCCCGGACATCGTCCGCGCCAGGAACACCTCACCCATGCCACCCGATCCGAGCCGTGCCAGCAGACGGTACCCGCCGATCTCCAGCGGGTCACCGGGCCGCAAAGACTCCATCAGTTCCCCCTGCCCCCGGCCGTTGCCGGACCGCGCCGCGCGGCCCGGGTGCCGGGCCGCCGTGATGGACCCTAGAGGACGAGACCTCGCCGCGCCCGCTCAGGGGGAGTACGGCAGGACCCCCGCCCCGCCCGGCGAAGTACTTTCTGGTCGATCAGGGCAGCCCCGAGCTTCCCACCGAGGTCCTTCGGGCGGTGGCCTGGGACGCTCTGCACCGTCGCGACGGCAGGCATGGACGGATCGGCGTCGAGATCGGATCCGACCTCAGCTTCACAGTGGAGAGCGATCAGCGTCCCGGCGCCGATGCACAGGAGAGGCTCCTGCCGCGGTTCTTCGGTTCCCTGCTCGACCTGTTCGACGTGCAGCGCTGGGCTCCCTCCGCGGCTGCCGCACTCAGCGTCCGTACGGTCATCGAGGTGTGGCTGGATGGCCACGGCCTTCGTCAGGAGCTGGTCGGGATGGCCCCGACCGGCCCACCGGAAGAGTTCTCAGCGCCGAAACCGGTCGGGACCCGGACCACGTTCCACCTCGATCCGTCATTCTGCGGTGCGGGCGAGGCCATTGCCTGGGCGCTGCGACCCGAAGAACTGCACGGAGAAGCGTGCAGGGAACACCCTTCCCCCACGACGTTCCCGATCTACGATCTGCGATCTCCGCTCGGAGACTGAGGAGCCACTCAGCAAGTAGGACTCGTGGCTGTCCCGCAATGACCGCTCATGGCTCCGGGAACGGCGGGGTGCCGTCCATCACCAGCAACAACTTCCGAGCAGGTGTCGCCTCTTCCGGCCGTACGGAGGAGGCGACACCCGTGATGACTGACCGGCCCGCGTACACGGCTGTCCTTGCGGCTGCCTCCCAGCCCGTTTGCTGCCGGTAGCTCGCCTCGTGCTTGCGGCCCTGGGCCGCCGCAGCGGCGGAGTGCCACTGGTCGGTCCGGCAGATCCTCTCCAGCAGGTCCAACAACTCGGCCTTGCAAGCCACGTGCGGGGACCCGACCAGTTCGAGTAGGAACGGGACCGTGTGAGCCGTCGCCTCGCCAACGACGAACCCCAGCGCACAGATGGCGTCGCCCAGGTCATCGACGGCGATACGGGCCGTGTCCTGATCTCCGTGTGCGATCCGGGACAGCAGTGGGGGAATACCGCAGGCCGCAGCCCCCGTCGCGTCGTGCAGTTCTCCCCATCGGACCCCGGAGACGCCCCTCAACAGACTTCCCACGTCCTGCTCCTGATCCCTCGCCGGATGGACGAGCGGACCGAACATCGGCCGACCTCGCCCGCACCCGCCCCCATACGCGCGCTGACGTTCGGGCGCAGGCTATCGCCTTGGTTGAGTCAGAACCCGAGCGGGCGCGAATCAAGCCGGCCGTGCGGCAGTTGGGGGAGCGAGCGGTACGGAGCGGGGGCGTCCGGATGTCTTGTCCGACCTGTGATCCGATTTTCGGACATGCGCCCCATCAGACCCTCTAATCTGAGCATGTTCAAAACGAGGGGGAATCGAGAAGTGAAGATCAAGCGCATCGCCGCCGTCGCGGCCGCGGCCGTCGTCGGTCCGGTCCTGCTCACCACGCCCGCGATGGCCGAGGAGCAGAGGCAGCCGGCCGTGACCACGCCGGACGCCGCGCCGAAGGGCGACACGGCACCGGCCGCCGGGGAGAAGGCGGGGACGGCGGAGACGGAGAAGCCCGCGACCACCGGCACTTCGGCCGAGCGGCCGGCCGCCGGGTCCGCGGTGGCGCCGCCGGCCGTTCCGCAGCCGCCGGCCGTTCCGCAGCCGCCGGCCGCCCAGACACCCGTACCCCCGGCCGCCGGGACGCCCGTCGCCCCGGCCGCCGGAACGCCCGTCGCCCCGGCCGCCGGAACGCCGGCGAAGGACTCCGCGGGCCCTGCGACCGAGGACCCCGACCAAGAGCTGCCCACCGGGATGCTCATGGGGCCCGAAGTCAGCGTGCAGGGGATCCCGAAGGCCGGTTTCAAGGCCGACGGCAGCTGGACCCCGCTGACCGTGCAGGTCGACAACTCGGGCCACGTCGCGGTCGCGAACTACACGCCCGAGATCTCCGTCACGCAGCGGGACGGGAAGATCAAGGCCTCGCAGGTCAAGGTCGAGCAGCGGGTCACCGCCGGGGACGGATCCGTCTCCTGGCAGCCGGCGAAGCTGGTCCAAGGCCCGCAGTTCGGCCACGGGTTCAACTACAAGCTCGCGACGACCACCTCCGTGGCCGTCGACGCCGTCTACGGCATCGACGTGCGGATCAGCTTCGCCGTGGACACCCCGGTCGTCGCCTTCGACCTCACCGCCGACGGCACGAGCCGCATCGGCGGCAAGACCAGTGCCTCGCCCACGTCCTGGTACAGCACCGCGATCACGGGTGCGACCCCCGACAACGACCAGCCCGTGGTGACCGAGGGCCCCGAGCTCACCATCGGCGGCCTGCCCGGCGGCCTCGCCGTGGGCGGGGCCTGGCAGGACCTCACCGTCCACGTCGACAACTCCGGCAAGCCGGCCCTGGACGACTTCCACCTGTACTTCACCCTCGCCCGGCCCGACTGGGTCCCGACGGAAGGCGAGAAGCTGGAGGTCGAGGTCTACGGTAAGAACGGCTGGGAGCGCGCGGAACTCGGCTACAGCGACGGCTACTACATCGTCAACCACCTGGCCGGTGGCCGCGTCCCCGCGGGCAAGGCCTTCGACGTCAAGCTGCGCATCCGGTTCGCAGCCGACACCCCGCTCGGCTACGCGCAGTTCCAGGCGTCCGGCACGCTCCTCGAGATCGGCTCGCACCTTCGCAGTGCCAGCCGCCCGGTCCTGGTGAAGATCCTCGCCGCCGACCCGAACACCGGCAACCAGCCCGGCCCGAACGGCGGCACCACCACGCCGATCAGCGACACGGGCAGCACCGGCCAGGCCGGAACCACCACCGGGGCCGGCGGCGAGCTCGCCGCCACCGGCGCCGACGCGGCCACCAGTTGGGCGCTCGGAGGTGCTGGTGTGGCGCTGGCCATGGGCGCGGCCCTGGTTGCCGGCACCGGCCGCCGCCGCCGTACGACGGTCTGAACGGCCACCCTCAGCACGTGAAGGGGCCTGCGGGGGGATGCCCCCCCGCAGGCCCCTCCGCGCGTGCACCGGGCCCCACCATCGGCGGACCCATTCGTGGGGTGGGGGTCGGTCGGGATGGTCGGCCGCGACATGGGCGGCAGAGCAGCCCGTGGGAACGCGTTCGACCGAGATCCGCCTGCCGTGAACGGTCGGGCGGACATTACGGTAGGGCGCGATGACCTACGTGTGGGGGGATGCGGACGGTGCCAAGGTCGATGCGCCGGTGGCTGTGGGGTGGTTGGGCAGCGCTGGTCCTGCTCGGTGGCGCGGCCACCCTGTACTTGGAGGACGGAGCAGGCGCTCCGGCAGAGCCACATCGATGGCAGCGCCCTTCCTCACCCTCACAAGAACCGCTCCCTTGCCCGACTTCCACCCTGGAGGCGCCGGCGCCGGAGACTCGCAGCAAATGCTTCTTCTGGGAGCGGGGATAGACGGCTCACCGCTGACCGGGGCCGGAACGGTGCTGCCGGATGATGAGACAACCACTTGCAGAAGATCGTCGCCGGAACCAGCGTCGCCTGACCCCAGCCCCGCGGAAACGGCAGCTACCGCCTCGGCGACTTCCGAGGTCACCACCCGACAAGAACCGGTCTCGACCGAGAACGGCGGCTGACCGCCCGGGCCGGTGGGGAGCGTCGCCTGCAGAGGCGGGCGAGGAGGCGGGCGTGCTGCGGTTTCACTTCACTGCAGAGGATCTGGCGCTGGTGCGGGTCACTGTTCTGGGTCCCCTCGCGGAGACGCAGCTGAGTTTGTGGAACCTCCAGCGGCGTGACGGCAAGGCACTGTACGGCGGCTGGCGCATGCGCACCGGCCCGCTGGTCACCAGCGACGGGCCGGACACCGCACGGTTCCTCAGCCGCCCCGCCGGGGGGCTGGTGGATCTGTTCACCCTGGTCGGCGCGGCAGGCTGTATGGACGAGGGGGTAGAGCGGCTGAGCAGTGCGCCCGACCGTCGGCTGCGCGCGGAGTTCGCCGTCCTTCCGCCCACGGACAGGTGGCGGGCGCCGTGGCTGACCGAAGCGATGCATGCCGACCCGCGGGCCGTACGAAGGCTGGCCGCCGCACTGCAGGACTGCCACCGCGTCGCGGTGGCCCCGTACTGGGGGCGAATCCACCAGCACCTGGACGGGGAAGTGGCCCGGCGCGGGAGGCTCATGGTGGAGGGCGGGGTGGGGGCACTGCTGAACAGCCTGCGCCCGATGGCCTTGTGGAAGGCGCCCGTGCTGGAGATCCCGGGCTACCGGCCGCTGGCCCACCCGGATGCCGACTTCCACCTGGCGGGTCGTCCGCTCGTTCTGGCTCCATCGGTGTTCTGCGGGCCGGTTCCCCAGTTGTTCGCCAGCCTCCAGTCCGACACGGTCGTCATGGTGTATCCGGCGCTGAACAACCCGGTGGAGGCGGCAGGCCTATGGGCTCCCCCCGCCGATTCGCGCCAGGTCGATTCCCCCGTACCACCCGCTCTGTCCGCGCTCCTCGGCCGTACCAGGGCGGTCGTGTTGTGCGTGATAGCCGACCATCCGGCATGCACCACTACGCAGCTCGCCCAAAGGGCGGGCATCTCACCTGCTAGCGCGAGCGAGCACGCCACCACGCTGCGCAGTGCCGGGCTGACCACCCTCACCCGGGAGCGGAAGGCCGCCCTTCACACGTTGACCCGTTTCGGTCTCGCCCTGCTGAACTCCAACGGCTCGGCCCCGTCCAGTACCTGAACACGAACCCTGCTCCCCGGGGCCGGCCCGCGTTCGGCAGGGCGAAACGGGCCAACCGCGCCGAACGCGCCGGCGTGACTGCGGGTCAGTTGCTGCGGGCGGTGATGTCGCCGTAGGAGGTGGTGGCGCGGATGGTGAGGCCGGCGCCGTCGGCGTTGGTGAGGGCGTTGTGGATGCGGCCGTAGGCGGTGCCGGCGTCGAGGGTGGCGGAGACCCCGCGGGCGGCGCCGACGGTGATGTCGCCGGCCTGGGTGGTCAGTTCGACGGTGCCGCGCTGGGCCTCGGCGATCTGCAGGTCGCCCTTCTGGGTGGTGATCCGGGCGGCGCCGCGCAGGCGTCCGACGGAGACGTCCCCGGCCATCAGGGTGAGGTGGGCGCTCGCGGTCTCGTCGAGGTCGACCGTGCCGTGGGCGCTCTCGTAGGTGACGTCGCCGAGGCGCCCGGTGCTGCGGAACTCGGCGGTCGCGGTCTTCGCTTCGACGCGGGAGTCGGCGGGGAGTTGGACGGTGATCTTGACGGATCCCGGGTTGCTGATGATCGGGCTCTTCGCGGGTGCGGCGGCGATCCGCAGTACACCGTCCTGGCACGTGGCGGTGGTCTGCTCTGCGGCCTTCACGTCGCGGCTGTTGGAGGCGTCGACGGGCAGGATCTCGACGGTGGTGTCGGCCCGGTCGGCGGCGATGAAGTGGATGAGGCCGGCAGGGACGTCCAGGACGGCGGTGATCGGGGTGGCGGTGGCGAACTTCTGCATGGTGCTTCTCCTTCATCAGCGGCTGCGCTCCGTGCGCCCCGCGGTTTCTGATGAACGAAAAGCTACGTTGCATTCAAGAATCTGGCAACAGACTCGTTGCCCCGTAATCACGTTCGTGCAGGTCATGGTGGGGATTTCATTGCAATGGTTTCGAGCTTAACGCAACAACCCCCACACCATATCGTTGCAATGGAGTGGGGGTGAATGCTCCGGTGAGGAGGAGGCCGTGCCTGCCGGCGGTCCCGCAGCACGCCTGACTGTCGGTCTGTTCAGTGCAGGACGGGGATCGCGTCGTGTGTTTCGTCGACCTCAGGGGTCGTGGTGCGGCGGTCGAGCGGCTGTGGGGGCGTTTCGTCCGCGCAGACGGTGCCTCGGGCGGGCAGCGCCAGCGTGGTGAGGTAGGTGTCGACCAGGGTGCTGACGCATGCGCTGCGGTGGTAGGCGGTGTGCCCCTCGGCGTCGAAGGTGAGTAGTCGTCCGCTGGCCAGTGTCCTGGCCAGGGTTACGGCGTCTTGGTAGGGGGTGTCCGGGTCTCCGGTCGTGCCGAGTACCAAGATCGGGGCCGAACCCGCCGCCCGGTAGGAACCCTCGAAACGGCTTGGGCGTTCCGTCGGCCACTGGGCGCAGGTGGGTGCGTGGTTGTGGTCGTAGGTGGGGGGCCCGAGAGCGATCGGGGGTCCCAGCAGCGGGGCGGACGCGGTCTCGGCGGCGATCAGTGTGCGCAGGAGCGGCTGGCTGCTCGGATAGCGGCGGTCGGCGCACTCGACGGCCGTGTTGACGTTGAGGAAGTCGAATGATGCGGGCGAGGGAGGCGACAGGAGGAACGAGGCCTGCCGCGCTTGGGCGGATCGCAGTGCCTGCCCCAGATAGGGCCAGATTTCCTTGCCTGCGTTGATGTTGAACATGAGGCAGTAGGCCAGGGTGTAGCCGGTGGCCGGGCGCCCACTCGTGGTGATCACAGGGTGCGCGTCCAGATCTCGTTTCAGCTGTTCGAACGCCGGCCGTGGGTGGCCCTCACCGAACCCACAGGCCGCCACGTTGCGCCCGCACCAGTCCAGGAACCGGCCGACCGCTGCGTCGAGGGCGGCGAATTGCTCGGCGTCGTACGCGTAGGGCAGGTCCCCGTAGCGGCGCGGATCGTAGGCCCCGTCCAGGACCATGGCACGTACCCGCTCCGGGAACCGGGCGGCGTACACGGTGCCGACGTAGCTGCCGAAGGAACGGCCGTAGAAGGAGAACGTCTCCTCTCCCAGGGCCTGCCTGAGCAGGTCGATGTCGCCGGCGTTGGACCCGGTGCCGATGTACGGCAGCAGGTCCCCGGAGCGTTCCTGGCAGGCGGCGGCGAAGGCGGCGCCCTGCCGCAGGGCCTCCTTGAGGGCCCCCGGCCCCGGCGCACCGCGTGCACTGTCGACCGCGGCGGAGTACTGCGCGTCGTCCCAGCACTCGACCTGCCCGCTGCGCGCCACACCGCGCATGTCGTACCCGACGACGTCGAAGGTGTCGCGCAGGGAGGCGGGTAGCGCCCCGTAGCTGCTGCGGGCGAAGTTCACACCGGAGTTGCCGGGTCCCCCGGGATGCAGTATCAGGACGCCGGTGCGGCGCGTCGGATCGGCCGCCGCCCGACGGGTGACCGCGAGGGCGAGCGTGGGTCCGGCGGGCCGGAGGTAGTCCACCGGTACCCGGGCGGTCGCGCACTCGAAGCCGTCCTCCGCCCCGTCGCAAGCGCCCCAGGACAGCACCGGGACGGGCGGCGCCCCCGACGCCCCGGCCCCGGCCACCCCCGCCCCGGCTGCCGCGGCGGAGTGGGCGGCGTCGGCGGGGCCGGGTGTTCCGCCCAGGAGTGCGGTGACCGCGATCAGGACCAGGGATATCCCCCAGACCACGCGCTTGCGGGGGTCGTCGGCCAAACGGGTCATACGGCGCTCCTCCATCAGGGATGCTGCGGACCGGGCGACAACGTAGCGGCCGGCCACCGCCCCTGTCGGCCCGCCAGGAGTTGATTCCCGGCTACCGCCAGGGTTGTACGCCACCGGCCCCCGGCGACCGGGGACGGTGTGGGTCGCGGCCGGGGGAGGCGCCGCGTTCGTCCGTCCGGTGCCGGCGCGGTATCCGGGGCATGTCCGCACTGCGCCCGCCGCCGTCCGGAGTGACCATTGCCTCATGAACGCCCCAGAGCCGCTGTTCGAGGACGACGCGGCGGCCGAGCCGAGGAGTGGCCCGTGACCGAGCAGGTACTGGCGAGCTGGAACGAGGGCCCTGCCAGGCAGGCGGTCCTGGACTACGTCCGCGAGGCGACGACACCGGGCGCGGCGTACCTCGAGCCGGCCGAACGGATCGCCACGTTCGACAATGACGGCACGCTGTGGGTCGAGCAGCCGATGCCACCGCAGTTCGACTTCGTGTTCCGTACCTGGGAGGAGGAGGTGAAGGCCGACCCCTCGCTCGCGGCGCGGCAGCCGTACAAGGCGCTCGTGGAGCACGACCAGGGGTTCTTCGAGGGCCTGGCGACGCAGGAACCCGAAGCGGTGGCGACCTTGCTGGAGGCGTTCGCCCGGTCGTGGGCCGGCACGACACCCGAGGAGTTCGACGCGCGGGTGCGGGAGTGGACCCGGACGGTGCGTGACCCACGGTTCGGCGTCCCCTACGTGGAGCTGGTCTACCGGCCGATGCTGGAGCTGTTCGACCTCCTACGAGGACACGGGTTCCGGGTGTTCGTGTGCTCGGGCGGCGGCCGTGACTTCATGCGCGTGTTCGCCGAGGAAACCTGGGGGATCTTGAAGGAGGACATCATCGGCTCGGCGGCCGCCTACACCTACACCGGCGGCAGGATCGTCCGCTCCCACGAGCTCCTGGGCGGCCTGGACCTGGGGCCGGGCAAGCCGGAGCACATCTTCGCCCACACGGGCCGGCTGCCCGCCTTCGCGGGAGGCAACGCCGACGTCGACATCGAGATGCTCGAAAGCGCCGCGTTCGCCCTGCTCGTCCGCCACGACGACGACCAGCGCGAGTACGCCTACACCAAGGGCGCCGAGGCCTCGCTCGCCAGAGCCGAGCAGCTCGGCTGGACCGTGGTGAGCATGAAGAACGACTGGACGACCCTGTTCTGACCAGGAGGAAGCGTTGAACGACCTGACCGCCGTCGACGTGCTCGTCGACCCGGACGAGACCACCTTGCGCCACGCCCACGCTTGGAACGCCCGGATGCGCGAGAGCGTCCCGGACGGCTTCGCCCTGGACGCCTCCCACCGGCCGCACATCACCACCCTCCAGCGCTACGTCCGCACGGCCGACCTGGACGACGTCTACGACGCGGTCCACCGGACCCTGGCCGCGACCGACACGAGCGCCCTCTCCTACCAGGCCGTCGCCGTCAAGCACGCCGACTGGGGCGTGCCCGGCCAAGGCCTCGCGGTCATCCTCCTGCGACCCGGCCCGCAGGTCCTCGACTTCCAGGCCGCGCTGCTGGCTGCGCTCGCCCCCTTCACCAGGTCCGGCGGCACGGCCGCCGCCTTCGTCACCGACCCCGGCGAGGCCATCAGCGACAGCACCCTCGACTGGGTCGACGGCTACGTCCCCGCCCAGATCGGCCCCGACCGGTACACCGCTCACATCACCGTCGGCTTCGCCACCCTCGACGACCTCGAAGCCATCGAGGCCGAGCCGTTCGATGCCTTCGCCGTCCGCCCGGCCGGCGTCGCCGTCTACCAGCTCGGGAACAGTGGAGCCGCCCGCACGCTCCTCCGGAGCTGGCCCGTCCCGAACTGACCACGCCCCACCGCGAGCGCGGCCCGCGGCCCGCGCCCTGCTCATGCGGGCCTGGTCAGTGCGGCACAATCGCAGTCAACTGGGCGGGCAACGGTGAAGGGGTGGGGACGTGGGGCGTTTTGGCTGGCGAAGCCGACGCAAGGGCATACCGGACGAGCCGGCGCTGCTGGCTGCGGCTGCCGAGAACCCCGGTGGCAGCGTTGCCGAGATCGACCTGGCGTACATCGACGACCAGGACCGCTATGTCCCTCCCGAAGCGATTCGCGGCACGTGGTCGGTGGACAGCAGCGGGAAGCTGACGGGGGAGTACCAGAAGAACCCCCGTCACGGGGTGCCGCAGGACGACTTCAGCAAGCTCACCGATCCTGATCACTGGCTCGGCTGGCTCGGCGACGATCCCGCGAACGCCGTCAGGAAGGGAATCGAAGAGTCCTTGCGCGCCCAGGTGGCGGACGCGGTGGTCGAGTGGGTCAAGATCCTCGAAACGCCCCGCTTCCTCACGGGTGGGCGTCGACCTTCTGAGGACGAACAGATCGTGCTGGTCACCCGCGCGGCACTCGCCGCGCCGTTCGCCTTGTCCGTGCGCACGACGCAGCACGGGCGTTCCGTCCTCCTGGGGGTGTTCTCCTGGGCTGCGGTGAACCTGGCACCGCCCGAAGCCCGCAAGGACCGGCACTGGTTCGACTTGGGCGTCGGCCTGGACTGGGCCGGTGAACGGCTTCAAGAGCGGATCTACGAGATTCGAGATCGATGGTCAGGGCGGTACTACCTCCGGCTCGAGCGCGCGCGGCCCGCCCAGGGGCGATGGCGCGCTCGCACTCCGACGTTGGACCCTGCGGGCCGGCCGACCGCGTGGTGTTGACGAGTGGCATTACGGAGATTCAGACGTCCCAACCGAGGACATCCGCACACTGCTCGAAGTGGCGGCATGGAACGTGCGGGCCCGGGCCCGACGAGACCCGCGAGCCGCACTGGACCCGGTCGGCGCACGTTTCCTCAACCGAACCGTCAACGACCCTTTCGCCCCGGAGCATCTGCACTGCTGGCAACGGCGTATCGAGATCCGAGGCAGCCAGGACGCGGCCGGCCCGCCGAGCGCTCTCGGACCATCCGTCCCCGTCTTCCCGGCAGGCGGCGAGGTAGTCCGTTTCAGGCGCTACAGAGGTCGGGCTCGCCGTTGGCCGCGCGGACGCGGATCTGCCGGATGCGACCGCAGTTTCCGCAGCGGACGCACTCGCGGTGGTCCCGCGGGTAGCAGCCGGCGCGCCCGCCGGGCAGGCCGGTCTTCGCAGTGCTGCGGCGCCCTGCTCACCAGCGTAGCTTTGGTGGTAGGGCGGCTGGAGGACAGAGATCCCATGAATACAGCCATCCGCATCGAGGTCATGCCTGCGCGGCTTGGCGACGGCCTGCTCGTGGAGTGCGCCCGCCAGGGCGGGCAGCCTTGGCGCACGCTCGTCGACGGCGGTCCTCCGGGCACGCGGCCGCGGCTCGAACCCGACGATCGGGACATCGACGTCGCTGTGGTGACTCACATCGACGGCGACCACATAGGTGGCACGCTCCCGTTCCTGCAGAGCGAGTACGCCGAACACGTCCGCGACTACTGGTTCAACTACCGCACGGAGCCCGCCGCCCGGTGGGCCTCTCCGTCAGGTTCGGGCCGCTCGTTTCGCGAGGACCTACAGAGCATCCCCGGCCCCGCACGTGACGCCGCCGAAACGGCGCTCGCCAGACTGCCCGGCGACCCGCGGGCCCACTTCGACGCCTGCCTGGCCGACCTGGCCGCCGGAGACATCGCCGCCGAGACGCGGACGGAACTCGAAGGGGCGTTCGTCGAGACCCGGCCCGGCGCACCCGACGAAGGGATCCTCGAAGAAGCGGTCCGGAACGACCCCGTCGGGCTCCGCGTCCCGGTACGCCTCCGCGCACCGCCTGGTGGACCTCGTGGTGTGGGCCGCGATCGCCGCAGCCGACCAGGGCCGGCGTGTCGGGATGCCGCGGCTCCGCGCGGCTCTCGCCCTGCGCCGGGCCCCGATGGCGCGTGTGTCCGGAGACCAGGCGTCTCGGCGCAACCACCTCGAGCAGGCCATCGGCCCGACCCGGTCGCTGCTGTGCGACGGCGTCGGTCGCACCGTGGTCCCCCTGTGGCCGGTGGACGACTGGGTCACGCCCCTCACCCGAGCCGTTCGGCGGTGATGCGGAGCGCTACTGGGCACCGTTCGCCCTCGTCGAATGAACCGCAGGAGGCTTCCCATGACCGACACTCGGCAGGACACCGACACCCGCCGCAATCTCGTACTGTGCCTCGACGGCACCGCCAACGAGCCGGAATCCGGCAGCACGAACGTGGCCCGGATGTTCGATCTCGCCGTGAAGGACGACGTGCAGCTCACCTACTACGACCCCGGCGTCGGCACGATGGGCGCGCGGGGCGCAGTCACACGCCTGGGCAAGACGGCAACGCGGTGGGCCGGTCTCGTCGGCGGGCACGGGGTCAAAGAGAACCTGGAGGAGGCCTACACCTTCCTCATGCAGAACTACCGGCGCGGCGACCGGATCTACGTCTTCGGGTTCTCGCGGGGCGCCTACACCGGCCGGGCACTCACGGGGATGCTGCGCACGGTCGGGCTGCTCCGGCCGGGCACCGAGAACCTCGTGCCCTACGCGGTCAAGCTCTACGCCGCGAGCGGCCCGAAGGACATGACGGAAGAGCAGAAGCGCGCGTACTTCCGACTACGGCAGCAGTTCGCTCGCCGGTTCGGCAATCCCGACTTCCCCAATCCGTTCGACCGGGCCGACCACCAGGTTCACTTCCTCGGCGTGTGGGACAGCATCAAATCCGTGGGCTGGCTGAACTGGAAGGCGCAGATCGAGCAGGCCAGGTGGCCGTTCACCGCGAGCATCACGAACGTGACCACCGCGAGGCACGCGATCGCCATCGACGAGCGTCGGCGAACCTACAAGGAGTACCGCTTCCGGCCGGACGTCGTCGCCGCGTCCGAAGGCCGTTACGAGGAGATGTGGTTCGCCGGGGTGCACAGTGACATCGGCGGCCAGTTCCCCGACGACCACAGCCTTTCCGACATCGCCTTCGCCTGGATGGTCGAGGAAGCGGCCTCCACCGGTTTCCGGGTCGACCCGGCCGCCTATCGGCGGATGCTCGAGGTCAGGTACGGCGAGAAGCTGCCGGAAGACCGAGCCCTCGGCAGGATCCACCCCAACGAGAAGGCGTGGTGGCTGCTGGGAGGCTGGCGCACGCGTCCCATCCGGCCGACCGACTCCGTACATCCCAGCGTGCGGTACCGCATCGACCACACCGAGGGCGGCGACTCTCCGTACGGCCCGGCGCTGCCCTCATGAGGCACCGGCACCGGCACCGGCAGCGCAGCGGCGCCACCGCCTGTTCGCGAGCGGCCCCGGGCGTGCGGCGCGTCGGCCACCGGCGGGTTCCCGACCACCGGTAGCCGCCCGGGGGCCGGTCCGTCAGCCGGTGCGGCGGGCGGGCGGATCCGGTGCGCCGCCGATGAGTTCCCGCACCAGCGCGGCGACCTGCTCGGACTCCAGCAGGAAGCCGTCGTGCCCGTACGGGGAGCGGATGATCCGCACCTCGTCCGCGGAGGGGATGCCGGCTGCGAGTTCCTCCTGCTGGGCGAGGGGGTAGAGGCGGTCGGAGTCCACACCGGCGACCAGCGTCCTGGCCGTGACCCGGCCGAGGGCCGTGCGGATGCCGCCGCGGCCCCGCCCGATGTCGTGGGTGTTCATGGCCTCGGCCAGGGCGACGTAGCTGGCCGCGTCGAACCGGCGGACGAGCTTGGCGGCCTGGTGGTCGAGGTAGGACTCGACGCGGTACCGGCCGCCGAGCTGAGGCTGCTCCCCGTCCTGGGGGAGGTGTCCGAAGCGGGCCTGGAGTTCCCCGGCCGACCGGTAGGTGATGTGCGCGATGCGGCGGGCGATGCCCAGTCCCGTGTGGGGCCCCCGTCCGGCTCCGGCGTCGTGGTAGTCGCCGCCCCGCCAGAGGGGGTCGGCGCGGATCGCGTGGACCTGCGCGGTGGCCCAGGCGATCTGGTCCGCGCTCGCCGCCGCGGGGCAGGCGAGCAGCAACAGCGCGGCCACGCGCGAGGGTTCACCGACCGCCCACTCCAGCGCCCGCATCCCGCCCATGGAACCCCCGGTGACCAGCGCCCAGCGTTCGATGCCGAGCGCGTCGGCGAGCCCGGTCTCGGCGCGCACTTGATCGCGCTGGGTCAGCCGCGGGAAGGAACCGCCCCAGGACCGACCGCCGGGGCCCGGGGAGGCGGGCCCGGTACTTCCCTGGCAGCCGCCCAGGACGTTCGGCGCCACCACGAACCACCGGTCCGTGTCCAGTGCCCGGCCCGGGCCGACCAGCGCGTCCCACCAGCCCGCGGTCGGGTGACCGGCGCCGGCGGCGCCCGCGACATGGCTGTCGCCGGTCAGCGCGTGCAGCACGAGCACGGCGTTGGAACGGTCGATCGCGAGCCGCCCCCAGGTCTCGTACGCCAGCCGCACCCCCGGGAGCACCCCGCCCCCCTCCAACTCCAGCGGCCGTGAGCGCCGGTGCCACCGGCGGCGGCCGGGCGGGTCCCCCTCCCGCCACGCACCGGTGGCGGGAGGGGGGACCGTGGTGGTCGGGGCCGCGGGGACGGTGCTCAGGACGCTTCCTTCGCGGCGCGGAACCCGGCTTCCAGGTCGGCCTTCAGGTCGGCCGGGTTCTCGATGCCGACCGACAGGCGCACCAGACCCGGGGTGGTGCCGGTGGCGGCCAGCTGCGCCTCGTCGAGCTGGCTGTGGGTGGTGGAGGCCGGGTGGATGACGAGGCTTCGGACGTCGCCGATGTTCGCGAGGTGGCTGAACAGTTCCAGCCCGTCCACGAACCGCCGGCCCGCCTCCACGCCGCCCCGCAGCTCGAACGAGAGCACGGCGCCGGCGCCGCGCGGCAGGTAGCGGCGCCCCGCTTCGTACCAGCGGCTCGACGGCAGGCCGGCGTAGTGGACCGCGGACACCTCGTCGCGCTGTTCGAGCCACTCCGCCAGGGCCCGGGCGTTCGCCGAGTGCCGCTCCAGCCGCAAGCTCAGCGTCTCCACGCCCTGGAGCAGCAGGAACGCCGAGTGCGGTGCGATGGCGGGGCCGAGGTCGCGCAGCAGCTGCACGCGCAGCTTGACGGCGTACGCGCCCGCTCCGAGTGCGGGCCAGTAGCGCAGGCCGTGGTAGCTGGGATCGGGTTCGGTGAAGTCGGGGAAGCGCTCGGGGTGCGCGCCGAAGTCGAAGGTGCCCGCGTCGACCACCACACCGCCGATGGTGGTGCCGTGTCCGCCGAGGAACTTGGTGGCCGAGTGGACGACGACGTCCGCCCCGTGCTCGATGGGGCGCAGCAGGTACGGGGTGGGCACGGTGTTGTCGACGATGAGCGGCAGGCCCGCCGCGTGCGCGACGTCGGCCACGCCGCGGACGTCGAGGACGTTGCCGCGCGGGTTGCCGAGGGTCTCCGCGAACAGTGCCTTGGTGTTCGGCCGTACGGCGGCCCGCCACGCGTCGAGGTCGTCGGGGTCCTCGACGAAGGACACCTCGATGCCGAACTTCGGCAGGGTGTGCCGGAACAGGTTGTACGTGCCGCCGTAGAGGGAGGCGCTGGAGACGATGTGATCGCCGGCCGAGGCGACGTTCAGGAGCGCGAGGGTCTCCGCGGCCTGTCCCGAGGCGAGGGCGACGGCGGCGACACCGCCTTCGAGGGCTGCGACGCGCTGTTCGAGGGCGTCCTGGGTGGGGTTGTGGATGCGCGTGTAGATGTTGCCTGGTTCGGCCAGGGAGAAGAGGTCGGCGGCGTGCTGGGTGTCACGGAAGACGAACGAGGTGGTCTGGTAGATCGGGACCGCGCGGGCGCCGGTGGCCGGGTCGGGGGCGGTGCCGGCGTGGAGCTGCTTGGTCTCGAACGACCAGGCCGGCGTCCCGGCTCCGGAGTGCTCGCTCTCGGGGGTGTGACCTGCGGTGACGGCGTCGATGGGCTGGGTCATGGGTCTCCTCGGAGGTGAGGGTGAACAGTGGGACGGCAACCGGCAACCGGCAACCGGCAACCGGCAACCGGCAACCGGCAATCGGCAACCGTTGGCCGTGAGCAGGCAACCGCTGACCGGCCACTGGTACGTGGCCACTGGTACGCGTGAGGGAGGCCGGTGCCCTGGGGATGGGCGCGGGCAGGGGGAGACGGCGCGGGCGGCGCGCGGGGGAGTTCACCGTGGAGTCGCGCTCCGGTACCGAACGGTTCCCGTCCGGCAGCCGTGGCCGCAACCGCCGCAATGGCCACGAGCGAGGGCGTGACTGCCTACGGCGGGTACGCGGGGTGCGAGGTGGAAGCCGCGGGTCGATGCCGCGCGGCGCCGCGTCAGCTGGTGACGGGACAACCCGTGGTCGTGACACGCACGTAGTCGACGTGGCGACGGGTCACGAGTACGGTCATGGCCCCAGATAACCACAGGCGGGGTGGGATGCACCAGGTGTTTCAGTCAAACCGGTGAGATGGCCACCCGGCCCCGGCACGGGACGAGCGCCACCCGTCGACACTTCCTGATCTCTGCAACTCCCCTGCGCGTCATGCCCTATGACGGATGGCCGCATGTGTCGAACTAGAAGCGTGCGGTCGCGTCCGTGACCGGGCACGGCAGGCAGGGTGGCGCAATACCGTCGGGGGACGCTCGGCGGACCGAAGGGGTCCTCCGGCGTCTCAGTCGGACGGGTTTCGCCTCGCGGCATCGGCCTGCCGCCATTGCTCGGCCGCCTCGATCATGGTCCGGCCGACGTGCTCGAAGAAGTGGCCTATGTCTTGCATCCGGGTGCCGGCGGGCGTCGTGGCACCGAGGACCTGGGCGCCGCGCAGGGCGAAGTCGGCCAGCATGGCGTTCTGACGGGCGCTGGCCATCCAGCCGCGGAACCAGGCGTCGGCGTCGATCACGTACCGGTCGCGTCGCCGACCGGTGTCGCGTTCGCGCCTGATGAGTTCCTGCTGTTCGAGTTCGCCGACGGCCTTGGAGACGGACGCCGGGCTGACCTGGAGGCGCTGGGCGAGCTCAGTGGCGGTCAGGCTGCCTCCATCGGTGACGTACAGGCACGTCAGCACTCGGGCGGTCATCCGGGGGAGACCGGTACCGACCATCATCGCCGTGAACTGTTCCTCCAGTTCGAGGACGGCCTCCGGGTCGCGTCCGTGCGTGGCGATCGCGGTCGGGGCGGCGGCCGGGGCCGTGGGCTGCTTGCGGCGGCGGGCGCGCCCCGTGGTGGCGCGATGGGCCGCGTCGGCCCGATAGGCGGAGGGGCCGCCGTTGCGGGCCACCTCCCGGGTGACGGTGGAGATGGGCCTGCCCAGGCGCCCGGCGATGTCGGTGTAGCTGAGCCCTTCCCCCAACCCTTCGGCGATCGCCTGTCGCTCGTGGTGGGTCAGTCTGCCTCCGGGCATCGGCATTGCCTCCGTGTCGGGTCCGCGTGTGCGGCCAGTATTGCTTTTACAGTCAGGTCATTGCAAGTCTCCTCTCGTCGCATTTGCATTCGACTTCATTGTCATTGCAAGAGTTCTGCGTCTTGACCTGCACGAATGCCAACAGGGCCATTCTTTTGATTGACGAAAGAGTGAAAGCAATTTAGCTTTTAGTCATTCGCGAACAAGCGATGTGAATCGAGCCGGCCCGGACGAGGGCTGCTCGTCGCCCTGATCGGAGCCCCTCATGACGTCCTTGCTCACGCCCGTGCGCGGCTGGCACCGGCCGCTGGTGGTCTGCACCGCGCTCATGTTCGGCCTGGTGCTCGTTTCCGGCGTGGGAACCATCGTCGACGGGAGGACGCTGCTGGACGAGTCGGTGTGGGTCAAGCCGCTCAAGTTCGGCTTCGCCTTCGGTCTCTACGCGGGCACGCTGGCATGGCTGCTGACCAAGCTGACCAGAGGCCGGCGGCTGGGACGCTGGCTGGGCACCGTCTTCGCGGTGGCCGCCACCGTGGAGGTGGGCGCCATCACCGCCCAGGCGGCGCGAGGCACCTTCAGTCACTTCAACGCAGGCCAGAGCGACCCGATCACCCTGGCCCTGGTCCCCCTCCTCACCTTCGGCGTGATGGTCATCGTCATCGCGCAGTTGGTCCTCGCGGTCGTCGTCCTGATCCAGCGCACGGGCGGGGCAGCACTGAACCGCGCCATCCGCTCCGGTCTCGCGCTCGCCACCTTCGGCATGGTCGTACCGGTCTTCTGGATGGTCACCGAGATCCACTCCCGGACGGTGACCGACGCCAACGGTCACCCCGTGCAGATGTACCAGGGCCACGGCATCGGCGACCCCGACGGCCACGGCATGCCCCTCACCAACTGGAGCGTGAGCGGCGGCGACTTCAGGGTTCCGCACTTCTTCGCGCTGCACGGCATCCAGGTGCTCCTCCTGATCGCCGCGGTACTGGCCGCCCTCGCCGCCGAGCGCGTCTGGCTGCGCGACGAGAAGGTACGGGCCCGCCTGGTCGGCAGTGCCGCCCTCGGCTACACGGGGCTGGTCGCGGTGGTGACCTGGCAGGCGTGGCGCGGACAGTCCCTGATCCATCCGGACGCCGCGACCCTCCTCGCCCTCGCCGCGGTACTGCTGCTCACGGTGGGGACCACGGCGCGAGCGATCGTGGCCGCCAAGCGCGCCGCAGCCGAGCGCACCACAGCCGACCACGCCAGGGCCGAGTGCATCACGGCGCAACCGGCCGGGATTCCTGAGCCCGCCCGACTGGCGAGCTGACACCACTTTCCTGATCCGACCCACCGACCCACCGAGCCCGAAATCCCGAAAGGAAGACCGACATGACCAGTCACTTCTCCACCGAGGCGACCGCAGAGGGCACGCCGGCGGTCCCGGCAGCGGCCATCACGGCCACTCCTGACCGTGCCGTACTGCAGCAGGTCCTGGACCGCGCCGCAGCCCCGGGCGGCGCTCCCGGCGTCGTCGTCGACGTACGGGACGGCCACGGTACGTGGTTCGGCTCGGCAGGCGTCTCCGACACCGGGACCGGGGAGGAGCGCCGGCCGTCCGAGCGGTTCCGGATCGGGAGCACGACGAAGGCGTTCACGGCCGCGCTGGTCCTACAGCTGGCGGCCGAGGGCAGGCTGGGCCTCGACGACACGATGGAGCGGTGGCTGCCCGGGATGGTGGCGGGCAACGGCTACGACGGCCGTGCGATCACCATCCGGCAGCTGCTCAACCACACCAGCGGCATCTTCAACTACGGCAACGACGCCCAGTTCTTCACGAAGGGCATCGGTGCGGCGTGGTTCCAGCACCGCTACGACACCTACGCCCCCGAGCAGTTGATCAGGATCGGTCTGGCCACCCCACCGTCCTTCGCTCCGGGGGAGGCCTTCCTGTACTCCAACACCAACTACTTCCTGGCCGCCCTGATCGTCGAGAAGGTCACCGGCGGGACGCTCGCCGAGGCGCTCACCCGGCGGATCGTCCACCCGCTGGGGCTCACCGGGACCTACCTGCCGGGCACGGAACCGGACATCCGAGGGCCGCACCCCCGGCACTACTCCACCCTCTTCGCCTCCGACGCCCGGCCCGAGGTCCACGACGCGACCGAGATGAACCAGTCCTTCGCCTGGGCGGCCGGCGGCGTCATCTCGACCACCGGCGACCTCCAGCGCTTCTTCGGCGCGCTGCTCCAAGGCCACCTGCTGCCGGCCGAACAGCAGCAGGAGATGTTCACCACCATCGACACCACGGGACCCGTCCCGTGGATCCCCGGCACCCGGTACGGCCTGGGCGTGTTCTCCTGGGCGCTGCCGTCGGGCGTCACGGTCTGGGGCAACGCGGGTGCGACGTACGGCTCGTGGACCTGCGCCATGGGCTCCCGTGACGGCAAGCACCTGCTCGCCAGCCAGGTCAACGGAGACTGGAGCGGCCTGGGCGTCTTCGGTGAGGTCCTCACCACCGAGTTCGGGGCGGCCGGCGGCAGCTGACGGCGCCGACGGCCGGGAGCTCCCGTACGGCGGAGGCTCCGCAGGCCCTGCCCTTGCCCTTCCCTTCCATGGGCCGGACGCGTACAGGACGGTACGCGTCCGGCCCGGACCGCGTCGCGCGTACGCCCCGTCGCGTACGAGTGGACGCGTTCGGGCTTTGCTGCTTCGAACCCCTGGCCATGGCGACATCAAAGGTGTCATGATGACATCATGAGTGGCGTTGAGCGTACGAATGGCGAGCCCCCGGTCGGGTTCCTGCTGTACGAAGTCATCCGCAGCCTGTGGCCGCTCCACCGCACGGTCGTGCGTGCCGTGGAGCGGGAGCTCATCGGAACGGGCATGACGGCCGGTCAGCACGCGGTGATCGACGAATTGCGCAGGGGCGGCCCTCGGACCGTCCCCCAACTGGCCCGTCTGCTGGGCCTGGACCGGCAGCCGGTCCAGCGCCTGGTGAACGACGCGACGGCCCTGGGGCTGGCCGAGAGCGCCCCGAACCCGGAGCACCGGCGTTCGCACCTGATCCGGCTCACCCCGAAGGGGGAAGCCACCATCAGCAGCATCCAGGAAGCCGAGGAAGCCGAACTGCGGCGCCGCCTGGTCGATCTTTCCGCAGACGACGTCAAGACGGCCCTGAAAGTGCTCCGCCGCCTCGGCGAGGAATTCAAAGAGCTCGCGCAAGACGCCCCACCGCACCCGACGGACCGAGGAGCCGACACACCATGACGCACGCGCGGATTCACCCGGTCACGGCCGGCACCGTACCCGTCGAGGCGGGCCAACTCTTCTACGAGTCGGCCGGCGAAGGACCCGCCGTCGTACTTCTGCACGGCGGCATGCTCGACCTGAACATGTGGGACGAGCAGTTCTCGTGGCTCGCGGGCCGGGGATACCACGTCATCCGCTATGACGCCCGCGGCCACGGACGTTCCTCCACGGTCACTCAGGACTACGCCAACCACGACGACGTGCAGGCCCTGCTCACCCACCTCGATGTTCCTTGCGCCACGCTCATAGGACTTTCCCTCGGGGCCCGGACCGCCCTCGATACGACGATGGCTCATCCGGAAAGCGTGTCGGCACTGGTTCTCGCCTCGCCCGGGGTGAGCGGCCGGCCGTTCACCGACCCGTACGTCGCGCACCACACCGCACAGCAGATGGCCGCGGTGGGCGACCGGGAAGGCGGTGCGCAACGGTTCGTGGAGCACTTTCTCCGGATGTGGGTGGACGGGCCGTTCCGTCAGCCTTCCCAGGTCGACCACGGCCTGCGCGAGCGGATGCGCGCGTCGGCGTCCGCGAACGTCGTGCGGCACGCCGACGGCCTCGGGGCGGGCGTACCCAGGGAGGTCGGGGCGGCGGACCGGCTGGCCACCGTCGCCGTGCCCACTTTGGTCCTCGACGGAGAACTCGACAGCAGCGACATTTCCTCCAACGCCCGGGCCATTGCCCGGGCCGTTCCGGGCGCCCGCCGCCAACGCTTCGCTTCGGCCGCCCACATGGTCAACCTCGAGAGCACGGAACCCTTCAACCTCGCGGTCGAGTCCTTCCTCGCGCCCGTGATCGGCCCCGGCTGACCACGTCCGGGGCGGGGCGGCCGTGCGCGCCGTAGCGGGAGAGAGTGCGGTTCCCCTCGCGGTGTCCGTGTTACCCGGGCTCTGTGCGTGATCGGCGTGGCAGGGGCGGGCATCACGGGGGTTGATCGTCTGGCGTGCCCGGGCTGGCCTACCGCTCGGCGGGTCGCTGTTCTCCTGCTGAGATCCGGTATACGACGTTCGGGCGCAGCGGGCCGGCGGGGACGCTCATGTCGTCGTGGTCCTCGGCGGGGTCATGGGTCATGCCCAGGCGTTGCATGACTGCCTGGGAGCGGAGGTTGGTGGCCGTGGTTATGGCCAGGATCTCCGGCAGTGCGAGGGAGTTAAAGCCGAAATCCAGGGCTGCGAGGGCAGCTTCGGTTGCGTATCCGTGCCCCCACGCCGTGCGGGCCAGGCGCCAGCCCACCTCGATCCCCGCGAAAGGCATGTCTTCGTCGACCGGATCGAGCCCGGTGAAGCCGATGAACTCGCCCGTCGCTGCGACCTCCACCGCCCACCAGCCCCAGCCTCGCGCGTCGAGGTCGGCTTGGAAGCGGGCCGCGGACCTTTCGCTCTGCTCACGGGTGAGTACATCCGGAAAGTGTTCACGGACTTCGGGATCGGCATTCATCGCCGCCCATGGGGCGAGGTCGCTGTCTTGCCATCCGCGAAGGACGAGGCGTTCGGTACGTAGTTCAGGCATGGCGTCAACCTAACGTGGCCACCGAGCCGCGGGCGATCGAAAAAGAAAGGGGGAACGAGCGTCAGCCGCGAGCTACAGGGCGGTGGTTCAGGGGGCGGGCGGGGTCGTCGTGTTGCGGGTTTGCCTGATGAGGACGGCGGTGGCCCGTTCCAGGAGTGTGCAGAGCGTGGCGTGTTCGGAGGGTGTGAACGCGTCGGTGAGTGCCTCTTCGAGGACGGCCACTTCCCGGTAGGCGCCGTCGAGGAGCGCCTGGCCCTCGGTGCTCAGGGTCGCGATCTGTACCTTGGCGTGCACGGGGGAGCTTTCGCGGCGAATGAGTCCCTTGCCTTCCATGTTGGTCAGCACGCTGCTCATGCTCTGCTGGGTCACCCCGCAGGAGCGGGCCAGTTGGGCGCCGGACATGCCGCCTTCACGCGAGAGGGCCAGCAGCACGGTGTACTGCGTCATGGTCAGCCCGTAGGTGCGCAGCACCGCCTCGTGGTGCGCCATCAGCGCCTGTTCGGACCGCCTGATCCGGGTGCAGAGGGACTCGTCGACCGGGGTCTCCATCACGCACTCCCATTCCATTAACAGGTTCATGGGTTGACTCAGGAACCTTATATACCTACTGTCTCGACTGTAAGGATACTGAGTCAGCACAAGGGGTTGTGACTATGAAGGCTGTTCTCCTCGATGCCGAGGATCGCTACCGCGTCGCTGAACTCGACGAGCCCACGCCCGGCCCCGGCCAGGTGGCGATCAAGGTCGCCTACGCCGGGATCCAGTGGGGGGACATCATGGTTCGCGACGGCCACTTCCCGGTGCCGCGGCCCTTCGTTCCCGGCTTCGAGGCGTCCGGGCACATCATCGCGGTCGGCGAGGGCGTCGACCCGGGCCGTGTCGGAGTGCCCGTCACAGCGCTGACCACGGCGGGTGCCTATGCCGAGGTGGTCGTGGCGCCTGCCGTGCTCAGCCTGGACGTCGGTGATCTGCCGCTGCGATCGGCCGCGGGGCTCGGCTGGGGCGCACCGACTGCCTACGACCTGATCAACACCACCGCACGGGTCCGGCCGGGCGAGAGCGTGTTGATCCATGCCGCGGCCGGCTCGGTCGGCACGCTCGCCGCCCAGTTCGCCCGGCTGGCCGGAGCCGGCCGGATCGTCGGTGTCGCCGGTAGTCCCGCCAGGGCCGAGTACGCCACCCGGTTCGGATACGACCACATCGTCCTGCGCAAGGACTTCCCGGCCGGGCTCGACGGCGAACGCTTCGACGTGATCCTCGACCCGGTCGGCGGTGCTACCCGCCGCGCTGCTCTGGGGCAGTTGACGGCCCATGGTCGACTCGCGGTGTTCGGCAACCTCGCCACCTTCGAATCCGTCCCGGCCGACACGGGTGATCTGCTCATGAACGGCAGGTCGCTCCTGACGTACAACAGCAACCTGCTCGGCAGCACCCACCCCGAGCGCCTCGCCGACAGTGCCCGCCGTGCGCTCGCTCTCGTGGCGGACGGGTCGGTACGCGTCGACGTCACCGCCGAATACGGCCTGGCGGACCTGGCCACCGCCGTACAGCGCCTCGCCGAGGGCGCCACCCACGGCAAGAGCGTGCTGCGCATCGCCTGACGCCGCGCCGGTAGCCGTAGCCGTCGGCCCCGCCCCCGCCCCCTCCGTGCAGGGGAGTACGGCTCAGGGCATTTCGTCCGGGTCGCAGGTCGCGCGGCGTAGCCCGATGGTGCGTAGGGCCCGCATCAGCCCCTCCTCGTCGCCTGCGCGGACGAGGTGGACGGCCCCGTCGGCGCAGGCGACGTCGAGGTCGCCGGGGGCTGCTTCCGCTCTCGTGCGGAGCACCACACCGCTCGGCGGGTCAAGGGCGCGTACTCCCTGGAACACGCCGAGTGCGGCCGGGTCGTCAAGGAAGCCACCGGACAGCGTCAGCACGGTGATGTCGGGGAGCAGTACCCGGGCGTGCGCGAGCGCGATGTCGGGTGTGTGGGCGTAGGAGATGACTCGGAAGTGGGGGTTGCGCTGGATCCGCGACCGGAGCAGTTCCAGCTCCGTGCCTTCCGCTACGCCGACTACCAGGACTGTCATCACAGTCCCTCATCCTCCGTCGTGGGGGTGGGTCCGTCGAGCGGGGCGCGCCGACTCGACGGGCTCACTGGTCAGCCCGGTGTGGATCCGCTCGTACGCGTCGCAACGCGTAGGAGCGGATCCGTCGGTCTACCCTGCAGATCCACCGTCCGGGAGGAGTGGCAGATGACCGGCACGACGACCCTCGACCTCGGACCGCAGGCCCGGATCGTGGCCCGTCTTGCGGCCGCCGTCCCCGACGCCCGACTCGCCGATCGGACGCCGTGCCCCAAGTACACGGTCGGTGACCTGTTGGGTCACCTCGTGGGCCTCTGCGTCGCTTTCCGTGACGCCGCTCGTAAGGACCTCGGTGCCACGACCGACACGCCTCCCGGTGGGGCCGCGCTCCTTCTGCCGGCCCGCTGGCGCGAGGACCTGCCCAGGGTCCTTGGCGAACTGGCGGAGGCCTGGCAGGACCCGGCCGCCTGGACCGGCATGACCCGCGCGGGTGGTGTGGACCTGCCCGGCGCTATTGCGGGGGCGGTGGCCGCTGACGAGCTGGTGGTGCACGGGTGGGACCTGGCCCGGGCCACCGGCCAGCAGTACGTACCCGATCGGGCCGCGCTGCGCGCCTCGCACGCTTTCCTGCTGGCGGCCGCGCAGGAGGAGGGCCGTGGCGGGGGAGCCTTCGGGGCCGTCGTGCCCGTACCGGACGACGCCCCGCTACTGGACCGGGCCGTCGGCCTGAGCGGGCGCGATCCGGCCTGGACGCCGCCGTCGTCCTCGTGACGCAGAGCGCCCGGCGCGGCCGGCACGGATTCCGCGCGGTCTTCCTCTTGTCGTGGGGCGGTTTCGGTATCCGGCCGGCTGTCTCGAAGGGGGCACGGTCGATCACGGTCGGTGAGATCCGAGTGCTTCGGGGGTGACCCGCCCCATAGGGCCCACGTCACAAACGAACCGGGATAGTAGCCCCGAAGGGCTCCTTGTCGACCCTTGATATGGGCCCCCACCTGTGCGGATTCTTCCGGGACCGTTGTGCCGCTGGTGGTCGCTGACTGCGAGGGACGTTAGTAAGAGGGGTCGTTGCCAGGGGGTCGGGCCGTCTGTAGAACTGGATGAGTCGCCAGGCGGCACGGGTGCTTCACCCGCCGCCGACGAACCCCTCTCCACCGCGTGAGTGGCTCACGCATGTCTTCGACATGCCTGCGACCGCCCTTGTTCCCTGTGGAAGGTACATCCGTGTCCAACGCCATCATCCGCCGCATCGCCGTCTCGAAGAAGGCCCTCGCGGGCACCGTCGTCGCCCTGGGCGTCGCCGGTTCCATGCTGGCCACGGTTCCCGCTCAGGCGGCCCCGATGAGTGCCAAGGCGATCGCGCAGCAGATGATCAAGGACCCGGCCCAGTTCGCCGCGTTCGACAAGATCATCTCCCACGAGAGTGGCTGGGACTACACCGCGACCAACGCCTCTTCCGGCGCGTACGGCCTGGCCCAGGCCCTGCCGGCCTCGAAGATGGCCTCCGCGGGTGCGGACTGGAAGACGAACCCGGCCACCCAGATCAAGTGGGGCCTGGACTACATGAACGACCGCTACGGCAGCCCGGTCGGCGCCTGGAACTTCTGGTCCGCCAACCACTGGTACTAAGCCACCAGCGGACGACCAAACCGACGAGAACGCCCGGCCCGGACTTCCCGGCCGGGTGTTCTCGCGTCCGCGGCCACCAGCACGTCGTCAGGGGAAACGGCTCCCACCCGTACCGGCACGGCGACGGGAGAGGAGGACGAGGGCGATCGTGAGTGAGGGGTGATGGCAGGGCCCGGTCCCGGCATCGGCCCCGGGTGGACGGGAGTGGGCAGTGCTGGACAGTTTCTGACCCGGTAGGGCATGGAGAGTGGACACTGCTCGACGTGAGTCTGTGCTCCATGGAGGCCGCGCTTGTACCGGCGGCTGATACCACTGGATCTGACTTCCCTGGAGCATTCGCCATGACGTCTCGCGCTCTGCGTACTCTCACCGTGTTGACCGCCACCGCTACCCTCTGCGCCACCGCCGCCACCGCCGCCACCGCCGCCGTTGCTGCTCCTGCCAGCGGGCAGGACAGCGGTCGGCGTACGTCGGGGATCGTGGCTGCTTGGGCTCGTGCTTGGAACGGTACTGACCCCCAGGCTCTTGGTGCCCTGTTCACTGCCGATGGCACCTACACCGACGAAGCCGTTGGTGTCTCCTTCCGTGGGCGCAAGGAGATCTCTGGGTGGAAGGCCCGTGCCGACACCCTCATCGAGAACGTGCATGTCACCATCCGCACGACTCGTCTGGACGGCGACCGCGTCACGGTCCGGGCCGTTTATTCCGGTCATCTCAAGGGTGCGCCCAAGCCCTTTGCCGTGCCGATGACTACCCGGCTCGACCTGGACAAGAACCATTGCCGGATCGCTGTTGACCAGGATCACTACAGTCTGGCCACCGTCCTTGCCCAGTCCGGCCTGCCCGCCGACTGGACCCCGCCCACCAGCTGACACCAGCGTCCGTAGCGGAGGCGTTCGTGGGCCGGCTTCCCGGAATGCCGGTTGGCCGGTTCTGCGGTGCGTCCCTCAGTGGGCGCGGCGTTGACCGAGGTGCAGCGCGAGTCCGGCGGCGGCGAGTCCGGCGGCGGTCGCGGCGGTGATGCCGGCTGCCATGAAGCCGTTGCGTGACCGCCAGGACAGTACTGACCAGCGGGACTGTGCGGACAGCAGTGAGCCCGTGCTGAGCCAGGAAGCGGCGCTGAGCGCGGACAGGGAGGAGCCGATGGAGGCGGCGGAGAGAGCGCTGCCCACGGAGCCGATGGATAGCACCGAACCTACCGAGCCGATGGACAGCACTGAGCCCACCGAGCCGATGGACAGTACCGAGTCCTTCGACCAGAGGGAGAGGTAGGAGCCGTTGCTGCGGCACCACGAGTCCGTCCGTGCGCGAGATGTGGTCACGGGCCCATCCTGGCAGGGAGGGGATGTGCGGGGGGTTGGTACTCGCCGGTTCGGGTCGTTCGTGTGGCTCTTGCTGCCGGGAGCCGGATGGGTTGCTGGCTTTGGGGTGGGCGGAGCCGACCGGAGTCGAACCGGTGTCCTCGCGGTGTTGGAGACCACGCGCGTCGACCTCTGCGCTACGGCTCCGCCCGTTTCGGGATCGTAGCCGGTGCTGCTCGGTAGCCGGGTTGGGTAGCTGGTGGTGCTGGGTGGCTGGTGGTGTGCGACGTCAGGTCGGTACACCTCCTGGCACCCTCCGGTATGGGCGCGGCCCGGGGGTGTATCGAGTTCTTCTGGACAGCCGCACCCGAGAATGTCCGGTTATCGATTCTGTGGGGGGAACACCGCGTGGGTTTTCGTCGGTTGACCGGAGGGAACTGAGTCGCGTTCCGCGCGACCTGGTTCGACTGGCAGAGCGACGGCAAGGAGAAATCGTGCGCGTACTGTTTACTGGACCGGCTGCAGCCGGCCATCTCTTCCCGATGATCCCGACCGCGCAGGCCTTACGTGCTGCTGGCCATGAGGTGTTGTTCGCGGGCTCGCGGCCGCTCGATCAGCTTCGCGAGAGTGGCTTTCCGATAGTTGAGATCGGTGACGGCCGCAGCATCCGCGACGTCTTTGAGCAGTCCACGGGCGAAGAAGTGCGCTACGTCGCACCGGACATGACCACGGATCAGATTCTTGACCGGGCGGCTCACGGCTTTGCGCTCGCTTCCCGCTCGACTGTGGATGGTTTGTTGGAGGTTGCCGATAGTTGGCGTCCTGACCTGCTGGTTTTCGATTCTTTTCAGGCTTCGGCTCCGTTGGTCGCGGCTAAACTCAAGATTCCCTCGGTGGTCCACAACTTTGGTGTCACGTCAGGCCTTGACATGGTCGCCCGGCTTGCCGCCAACTTTACTGAGGCGTATGGGACGTACGGGGTGGCCGGTCCTGCCGTGCCCACTGCGCTGAACGTCGTTCCCGCTTCGCTGGGCGGTGACCCGGGTGGCCTGCGCGTGCGCTACCTTCCCTACAACGGTGGCGGCTCCGTTCCCGCCGAGTTGCTCCGGCGCGGTAGCCGTCCGCGCATCGCCATCACCCTAGGTACTGTGCTCACGGAGTTGGACGGTGTCCGCGCCATCGTTCGTCTGATCGAGGCTGCCGCGTCGGTGGACGCCGAGTTTCTGCTGGCGGTCGGTGACGCCGACCTCGGAGCGCTCGGTACCCTCCCGGACAATGTCCGCCCGCTGCCCTGGGTCCCGCTCGCCGAGCTGCTGACCAACTGCGACGCGTTGATCCATCACGGCGGCTCGGGCACGCTGCTGACCGCTCTGCAGGCCGGTACGCCCCAGCTCCTGCTTCCCCAGGGCGCCGACCACTTCACCAACGCCGACGCGCTCACCGCCACCGGGGCCGCCCTGCGCTGTGCCTCCGAGGACGTCGATGCCTCGCTGCTGACCCGCCTCATCGGCGATCCGGGGCTGCGTGAGGCGGCGGCTCGCCTCCGGGCGGAGAATGCGGCTCTGGCGACTCCGGCCGAAATGGTTCCCGCGTTGGAGGCTCTGGCCGCCTCATGAGAAGCCCGGGCGGTTGGCCCTGCGGGGCTCGCTTGGCCGCCGCCCGGGCCCGGCCGCCGCTCGGAGCCCGGGGCCCGCCGCGGGCGCCGGGCTCCGGGTGTGGCTCGGGGTTCAGTAGGTGTCGGCCGCGCTCGCGGCGGGCAGTGGGGTGTGGCTGACCACGGCCGTGAGTTCGAGGGGGAGTTCCGTGTCGTGTTGCCCGACGGTGAGGCCGATCCAGCGGCCGGCGTCCGGGACGGGCCACGCCTGCAGGCTGCCGGCGCTCTGGGAGAGGCGCTCGATCAGCTCCGGGGCCCTCCTCCCCTCGTAGCCGGCCGTCAGGTACGACCACAGGTCGACGACGAGTGGATCACCCCAGCGCACGGTGAGGGCCGCGGCGAGGGCATCGAGCGCGGCGCTCATCTCCGCGTCGGCCCGCTGCAAGGCCTCGTGGTATTCGTCGTCCCAGAAGTCCTGGCTCGTGCGTAGCACCCGGACGACGTGGGTCGGGCTCCCGTAGCCGGTGGCGTCCTCGAAGTCCGTCGCCGGGAAGGGCTCGGTGATCATCTCGTCGATGATCGGTAGGTAACGGGCAAGCGCTTCTTGCACGACGGTTTCCAGCTCAGCGGTGGTCATACACACAAGGTACGAGCCGGGTCGGACAACCCGCGCAGTGAGCCGCAGGCCACAGCCCGCGGTCGCGGCCGGGTCCGCAGCCCCAGCCCAGGCCGGAGCCCTAGCCGGGGCCGGGTCCCCGAGCCGCAGCCGGGACTGAAGTCCGGCTTGGGGTCGGGGTGTTCGGCTCAGTTGTTGGTGAGGGTGTGGTTGAGGAGGGGGAGCAGGCGGTTCCAGTGGTGTTGTAGTGCGGCGGGGTTGAAGGCGTCGGTGTCGGACATGGTGAAGCCGTGGATGGTGTCGGGGTAGATCTCGCAGGTGTAGTCGAGGCCGGCGGCCTTCAGGGCCCGGTCGAGCGTGCCGAGGTCCTCGGGCGTGATGTCGGATGCGGCGTGGCCGAGGTGGACCTGGGCGGTCAGCGTGGAGAGGAGGCGGCGCAGGTTGTCGGGCCCGTCGGCGCCCACGGGGCTGTGGAACGCGGCGACGGCGGCTACCTGGCCGGGGTGGGCCGCGGCGGTGTGCATCGCTAGGAGTCCGCCGATGCAGTAGCCGGTCACTGCAACCGGGCCGGCGTCGACTCCGGGCCGACTGGTGAGGAACGTGAGGTAGGCGTCGGCGTCGCGCAGGACACGTTCGGTGGTGTGGGCCTCGATCAGGGGCATCAGCTGGGCGAAGACCGCGGGCCGGGCCTCTTCCCCGATGTGCTCGGGAAGGTCGATCACCGGTGTCGGGCCGTGCCGGTAGAAGAGGTTGGGGACGAGTACGTAGTACCCGTGCCCGGCGAGTTCGAGGGCCATCTCCCGCAGCACGGGCCGGATGCCGAAGCCGTCCGGGTACATCAGTACCCCCGGGTGCCGTTGCCGTTCGCCGTGGTCGGGGAAGGCGGCGAAAGCGTCGGCCAGGCCGTCTGGGGTGGGGATCGACAGGGTCGTGATGGGCATGAGTTCTCCAGTCGTGATCGAGGTGGTCGATGCGTCGAACCTGTGGTCAACACGACGGAGGCGGAGCCCGCGCAGCGGCGCGGCCTCCTCGCTCGAACCGGGGGCCCACACCGGCCCGTACGGCGCTCAGCGGAGCACCGGGTCACCGATCCGTGTGTGGCGCAATGCCGTCCCGGGAGTCATCACTGCCCACTCTAACCATCGGACGGATCCGTTCGCGAGGACGATCTAGGCCAACACCCCCGTTCCTGAACCCGGTCGACGCCCCCGCTCCACGCGGCGGGTGCCCCCGGCCACTACGTGGCGAGCAACCCCGGCTCTGCGCGGCGGGCAGCCCGGCTCCGCGCGGGGTATCCCGGCTCCGCGCGGCGCGCGCCCCGGCTCCGTGTGGCTGGAACTCGCCCGGGGTGGGTGAACAAGGGGCTACGTACTGGTAACTTACGCGAGTTGATCAAGGTCGGGGTGTGGTCGACCATGCTCCCGGCCGGAGCCACCCCCACCTCAGTCAAGGAACCACATTGGCACGCACCGTCCGTACGACGGCCCTCGTCCCCACCACGGCCCTCGCCCTCGGCCTTTCCCTTCTCGGCGCCGCCGCCCCCGCGTCCGCCGCCGATGCCCCCACCCCGCACCTGGACTCCATCGAGCAGACCTTGCGTCAGGTTTCGCCGGGTCTGGAGGGCTCGGTGTGGGAGCGTACTGCCGGCAACCGGCTCGGCTCCTCCGCCCCCGGCGGCGCCGACTGGCTGCTCCAGACCCCCGGCTGCTGGGGCGACGCCACGTGCGCGGAGCGGCCCGGTTCGCGCCGGCTCCTGGAGAAGATGCGCCAGGACATTGCCGGCGCCCGGGAAACGGTGGACATATCGACGCTGGCGCCCTTCCCCAACGGCGGCTACCAGGACGCGATCGTCGCGGGCCTGAAGGAAGCCGCCCAGAAGGGCAACCGGCTGAAGGTGCGCGTCATGGTGGGCGCCGCGCCGATCTACCACTCCACGGTGATCCCCTCGTCCTACCGCGACGAGCTCCTCGCGAAGCTGGGCCCGACGGCCGCGGGCGCCATCACCCTCAACGTGGCCTCGATGACCACCTCGAAGACCGCGTTCTCCTGGAACCACTCCAAGCTGGTCGTCGTGGACGGCACCTCGGTGATCACCGGTGGCATCAACAGCTGGAAGGACGACTACCTGGAGACCTCGCACCCGGTCGCCGACGTCGACCTCGCACTGACCGGGCCCGCCGCCGGGTCCGCGGGCCGCTACCTGGACTCCCTGTGGGACTGGACCTGCCGCAACAAGAGCAACTGGGCCTCGGTCTGGTTCGCCGCCTCGCCCGGCGCGGACTGCATGCCCTCCCTGCCCAGGCCCGCCGCCCCGGCGGGCGGCGGGGACGTGCCCGCGCTCGCCGTCGGCGGCCTCGGCGTGGGCATCCGCCAGAGCGACCCCACCTCCTCCTTCCGCCCGGTCCTGCCCACGGCCGGCGACACCAAGTGCGGGATCGGGGTGCACGACAACACCAACGCGGACCGCGACTACGACACCGTCAATCCGGAGGAGAGCGCCCTGCGCTCCCTGGTCTCCAGTGCGACCTCGCACATCGAGATCTCCCAGCAGGACGTGCACTCCACCTGCCCGCCGCTGCCCCGCTACGACGTGCGCCTCTACGACGCCCTCGCCGCCAAGCTCGTCTCCGGCGTGAAGGTCCGCATCGTCGTCAGCGACCCGGCCAACCGCGGCACGATCGGTAGCGGAGGCTACTCGCAGATCAAGTCGCTCTCCGAGGTGAGTGACGCCCTGCGCGGCCGCGTGGCGGCCCTGACCGGTGACGGCGGCCGGGCGCGGACGGCGATGTGCGAGAACCTCCAGCTGGCCACCTTCCGCGCGTCCGACCGGCCGACCTGGGCGGACGGCAAGCCCTACGCCCAGCACCACAAGCTGGTCTCGGTCGACGGATCGGCGTTCTACATCGGCTCCAAGAACCTGTACCCGTCATGGCTCCAGGACTTCGGGTACGTCGTTGAGAGCCCGGCTGCGGCCGGACAGGTCAAGAGCGACCTGCTGGACCCGCAGTGGCGCTACTCGCAGGCCACCGCGACGTACGACTACGCCCGCGGCCTCTGCCAGGGCTGACACCCTCCGGCCCGCAGGGCCCGACTCTCCGCCCCCGCCGCACCCGGCTCGTACCGCCGGGCGCGGCGGGGGCGGCTTCGTGTCCGCCGCCCGGGAATATCGCGGGCGCACCCTCCGTTCCCAGGTATGGTTGAACAGTCAACAATCTTGGAAGGGGATGGGAAGCCATGCAGTTCGGGATCTTCACCGTCGGTGACGTCACGGCCGACCCGACGACCGGACGCGTGCCGGGCGAGCACGAGCGCATCAAGGCGATGCTCGCCATCGCACAGAAAGCCGAGGAAGTCGGCCTCGACGTCTTCGCCACCGGTGAGCACCACAACCCGCCGTTCGTCCCCTCCTCGCCGACCACGATGCTCGGCTACATCGCCGCACGCACCGAGAACCTGATCCTGTCCACCTCGACGACACTGATCACCACCAACGACCCGGTGAAGATCGCCGAGGACTTCGCGATGCTCCAGCACGTCGCGGACGGCCGCGTCGACCTCATGATGGGCCGCGGCAACACCGGACCGGTCTACCCCTGGTTCGGCAAGGACATCCGCGACGGCATCGACCTCGCCATCGAGAACTACGCCCTGCTGCGCCGCCTGTGGGACGAGGACACCGTCACCTGGAAGGGCAAGTTCCGCACCCCGCTCCAGTCCTTCACCTCCACCCCCCGCCCGCTGGACGGCGTCGCGCCCTTCGTCTGGCACGGCTCCATCCGCTCCCCGGAGATAGCCGAACAAGCCGCCTACTACGGCGACGGCTTCTTCCACAACAACATCTTCTGGCCCGCCTCCCACACCGAGCAGATGATCAACCTCTACCGGGAGCGCTACGCCCACTACGGCCACGGCACCCCCGAGCAGGCCATCGTCGGACTCGGCGGCCAGGTCTTCATGCGCAAGAACTCCCAGGACGCGGTACGCGAGTTCCGCCCCTACTTCGACAACGCGCCCGTGTACGGCCACGGTCCGTCCCTGGAGGAGTTCACCTCCCAGACCCCGCTGACCGTCGGCTCGCCCCAGCAGGTCATCGAACGCACCCTGTCCTTCCGCGACTACGCCGGCGACTACCAGCGCCAGCTGTTCCTGATGGACCACGCGGGCCTGCCCCTGAAGACCGTCCTGGAACAGCTCGACCTCCTCGGCGAAGAGGTCGTACCCGTCCTGCGCAAGGAGTTCGCGAACCTGCGCCCGGCGGGCGTGCCGGACGCCCCGACCCACCCGGCCCGCGTGGCAGCCGCCCGGCAGAGCTCGAAGCAGGAGATGCAGGCATGAAACTCGTCGTCGTATCGGCAGGACTGAGCTCGCCCTCCTCCACGCGCCTGCTCGCCGACCGGCTCACGGCCGCGACACTGGGCCACCTGGACGCCGAACCCGAGGTCATCGAACTGCGGGAACTGGCGACACAGATCGCCCAACACCTCGTCACCGGCTTCCCGCCCGCCCGACTGGCCGCCGCCCTCGACGCGGTGGCGGCCGCGGACGGCCTGATCGCCGTCACCCCGGTCTTCGCGGCCTCCTACAGCGGCCTGTTCAAGTCGTTCTTCGACCTCATCGACAAGGACGCCCTCACCGGCACACCCGTCCTCCTCGGCGCGACCGGCGGCACCGCCCGGCACAGCCTGGTCACCGAACACGCCATGCGCCCGCTCTTCACCCACCTGCGCGCACTGGTCCTGCCCACCGCCGTGTACGCGGCCTCGCAGGACTGGGGCGAACAGGGCCTCGCACGGCGGATCACCCGCGCGGGCACGGAACTGGCCCGCTCCATGCGCCCCACCACCCCCGACGCCGCCTCCGACACCGCCCTCGATACCGATACTGCTGCCGCGATCGCACCCCGTTCACTGACCGGGGCGATCACCTCTGCGGATCCGGCGCACGGCTTCAAGACGGTGCCCTTCGAACAACGCCTGGCCGCGTTGCGCACCGAGTAGGCCCAGACCCCGCGAGGGGCGACCGGCGTCATCGTGAGGGGCAACGCCTGCCCGGGCCGGCGGCGGACCCCGGACCGGTGGCGGGGCCCGCACGCGGCGGGGCCCCGCCGCGTGCGGGCAACATGCCGCGGTCGGCGTAATCGACGGTTCGACCCGACTTCCTCCTCACGCTGTGACAGTCGATCACGCTCATTCAGGAGGCCCGTGTGCACAGGTTCCGTGGGTGCGCGGCCCTCCGTACCGCCCCCGGAGGCGGGCGGTGAGGGGCACCCGCCCGGACACGCCCCTCACGGCTGCTACCGATGACGGCTTCCGGCCGGCCGCACCGCCGGCATGGATGCGGTGGCTGCCGTTCGCCTACCTCGCCTTCGTCCTCCTCCTGGAAGCCGCCCAGCAGCAGGAGTGGGCGGTGAGCTTCTTCCTGATCGCCCTGCCCGCCATCGCCGCATACGCCTTCGGCCCCGTCGCCGTGGCCGCGTTCACCGCCCTCGCGATCCTCCTGGAAGGCTTCCTCACCGCCATCTCCCACGACCTCGGCGAGACCCACCACGTCACCGCCGACATCGCCACCGCCGTCGTCGGCATCCTCGCGACCGCACTCGCCGCGCACCGCCGCAACCAAGAACGCCACCTCGTCCACGCCAACTCCGTCGCCGAGGCCCTGATGCGGGCCCTCCTGCGCCCGGTACCGCACCAGGTCGGGAACGTACTCGCAGCCTGCCTGTACCGGCCGAGCGAGGCCGGGACCATGGTGGGCGGCGACCTCTTCGACATCCGCGCCACCCGGGCGGGGGAGCGCGCCATCATCGGCGACGTCCGCGGCAAAGGACTCCCGGCGGTCCGCACGGTCGCCGCGCTCCTCGGTAGCTTCCGCGAGGCCGCGTACGAGGCACACGACCTGCCGGCCGTCGCCGCCCGCCTGGAGCGGGGCCTGGTCCGCGAGGCCGAGGAGATCCGGGACGCCGAACTGTTCGCGACCGCCGTGCTCATCGAGTACGACAGCCTGGCCCACCGGGTGACGGTCGCCAACCACGGGCACGTGGAGCCGGTGCTCATCTCCCGCGGCGAGGTACGCACACTGGGCGGCTCGCCAGCCCTGCCGCTCGGCCTGGGCCAGCTGGCCGCAGCCGACGGGCCGGTGGCGCGCACCCACCGCTTCACCCGGGGCGACGTACTGCTGCTGGTCACGGACGGCCTGGTGGAGGCCCGTGACACCGGCGGCGCCTTCTACCCCCTGGTGGAGCGGCTGCGCCACCGCTTCGAAGGCCGGCCGGCACCCGGACCCGCCGACGTCGTCGACTTCCTCAACACCGACCTGCCCCGCCACACCCGCAACCTCCACGACGACGTCGCGATGCTCGCGATCGCCCCGCACAGCCGCACCTGACCCACCCCGCTCGCCCCGCGCCCTGTTGCGGGCACGCGACGGCCGAACACCACGAAGGCCCCGACAACGACCCGGGGCCTTCGTGCACTTCGCTGACCTACCCGTTCAACGACCCGGGCACCAGAACGTCACGCCCCGCCCCGGGTGCAACCGGCCGCGGCGCCTGGGCCCTACCGGAACAGACGGTCACCGGGCGCAGCCATGCGATGGGTCCCGCCGTGGCGACCGACCCAGTCACGGATCAGGTTGACGGAGTTGGCGCACTGCCAGCTGTCGTCGTACTCCCGCACCCCGGTGAACGCTCCGTAGCCCGCGATGATCCCGTCCACCCGACCGTCGCCCAGCAGTTTGTCGACGTACCACGGATCGTTGTAGGTGGTCGTCCAGGAAAGGGTCGCCGCGAGCTGTCCGGCGTCACGGTCCGCGGCGCCCTTCTTCAGCTCCGCGCACGTGTAGTACGTGGCCTCCGTGCAGTTCCCGAACCCCTTGGTGATGTCGCTGTCGCCGTAGTCCATCACCCGGCGACCGGCCGGGAACCCGGAACCGGACCGGTCGAACGCCCCCCGCACCTGGTCGCGGTTCCCGGTCGTCGTGATGCCCTCCAGGGCGCCGAGCCTGCCTTCCAGGCTCTTCCAGCCCCGGCCGCCGACGTCCGGGGTGCTGCCGCCGTGGTACTCGTAGAACCCGTAGAGCACCTGGATCCCCGCAGCCGTCAGCCGCTGCGCCTTGTCGCGCAGCCCGGCGACGCTGCACCCGCGGTTCTCCCGCTCCCCGCAGTAGTTCGGGTCCTTGATGTCCAGCCAGACCAGCGACAGCCTGCGCCCCTGGTTCGCGTGGGAGAGGATCCGGTCGATCATGCTGTCGAAGCTGGGGCCCAGCCGGTTGTCACCGGCCGAGGAACAGTCGTGATAGGCCCGCCACTCGTTCGGGTTCCACCAGGCGCAGACGTCTATCTCGATGCTGTTGGCGCCGTGCTTGAGTGCGGCGTCCACGCCGTCCAGGGTGTCGACGCGGTGCGCGATGGCATAGACCGGATGGCGCCCGTCGGCCGCTGCGGCTGCCGTTGCTGCTGTCGCCGGGGCCGTACCGAGCGCCGTGGCGGCGACGACCGCGCACAGGGCCGAGAGCAGCGCCAGGAGCATCCGCGGGCCTGCACCATGTTTGAGGTAGGTAGTCAAGAAAACACTCCGTCATGTCGGTGTCCGAATCGGACGGCTCATCTCACCCGCCACATGCTGACACGCAATAAATGTATGACGAATGAATCAGGTCCAGGCTTCTCCCGGAATGGCGAGAAATAGCCGCCACCTCCTCTGTCGTGTGACGAGAAAACACCCGCGGAGAAAAGAGGGGGCGCAGATTCCGGTGCAGCGTGAATCGCCTCCGCGCGGCCGGACGTCCACCGAGGCGGTCCGGGCCGCGGGTCTCCGTTTCCCGCTCTGCTGGAAGCCCGGGGCCGCGCCGGTGCACGACATTAGGCGTGGACGGCTCGCGCGCCGTGCATTCCGCGCTCCGCCGGGAAATGCGGACGATCCCGCTCCGGCAAGGTTCCGCCGGCTCCGCGAAATATCGGGGAGCGGAGGGAATGCCGGGGGAGCGGCCGGAATCGCCCCGTGGCCGGAATCGACCGACGGCGACGCCATCGATCAGAACCGGACTTGGACAGGTGGCAAACATAACCCTCAGGCACTTGCCGCCGTCCGGACGGCATCGCAATACTCACCGAACGGTCCGGCCGACCGACGTTCAGTGCACTTTCGGCTTTCCGCTTCCACATTCCGGGAGACACGTATGTCCGACACCGCACGCACCCCCGAGGCCGAACTCCACGACCTGGAACTCGACCTCGGCGACCTCACCGTCACCTCGATGCGGGACACCGCCGCGCTGCCCGAGGGCGGGGCGTCCTGGGGTTCCTGCTCCTGCCAGGGGTCCTCGTCCTGCGCCCAGCCGCAGGACGTCACCGCCCTCGAGGTCTGACCGCCCCTACACGAGAGGCAACCCATGAACGACACCACGCAGTCCGCCGGTTTCGACCTCGACGACCTCGACCTCGGTGAACTCACCGTGACCTCCATGCGGGACACGGTCGCACTGCCCGAGGGCGGCGCGTCCAACGGCGGCAGCTCCTGTTCCTGCGGCTCGTCCTCCTGCGCCCACCCGCAGCTGCCCGAACTCCCCCTGTAACCGGGGGACACCCTCGCACCACTGCACCACAGTGCCACCGCATGACCGCTCGCCAGACGCTTCCCGCCGTGCCCCTGGGCCCGGCGGGAAGCCGCGCGCCGACCCCCCACCCACAGGACGGGAACCCATGCCGCAGCCGCAACCGCACGCCGCCCCCGGCACCGGAACCGACGGCTACCGGGTCCGGTCCGCACCCTACGCGCTGGCCCGCACCACCGTGCTCGCCCACCCGGCCCAACCTTCCGCCGCAGCCACCTTCCGAGACCTACTGACCCGCCTCCACCAGCTCGACATCGAACTGGCCCTGACCGCCGCACCGCTCTGCGACGACCTGTACGCCGCCCGCGACGGCCACCCCGCGGACTTCCACCGCGACACCGTCCTGCCCCTGCGCAGGGCCCTGCACAACCGGCGTGAACCCCGCCCCGCCCTACTCGCCCGCCTCGGCGACCTGCCGGCCCGCCTGCCCCGACTCGCGGCCTGGCTCGCCCTGCGCGCCGACCGCGACGCCCTCCTGACCGCCCTCGACGCCGCCACCGGCCCCGCCCTCGACGCCGAACGCGCCTCGCTCGCCGCCCTCTGCCGCGAACCCGCCCTCGCCAAGGCCGCCGCCCTGACCAGCGCCGACCTGCTGCGCGCCATCAACCGTGCCGCCACCGGCACCGCCGACCGCCGCGCCCGCAAGGAAGAACCCACCGTGCTGCGCTACGCCCTGCGGGCCAGCACCAAGACCAGCCCGCTGTCTTGGTTCACGGCGGTCGGATGGGGACCACTTGCCGGCCACCTCGCCGACGGCGCCGCCCGCCCGGTGACCTCCTGGGGCGCCGCGCCCCTCCTCGACGGCCCCCTACGGTCCGTCGTACGGGCCAACCGCACCCTGACCACCGCACTGACCCTCGCCCTCCTCGACGCACCGCACCGACGCGCCACCCTTCCCCACCGCATCACCAGCACCGCACGCACCGCCGGCCCACGCACCGCATACACCCGCGACCGGCCCTCCTTCGCAGGCGGCCGCTACCTCGTGCCCGGCGAGGACGAGGCCGAGGTCGCCTCCGGTCGACCGCTCAGCCTGCTCACCGGCCTCGCCGAGAACCCCGTGCCCCTCGCCGACCTGACACGGCACCTGGCCGCAGCGCTCTGCCCGCCCGGCGAAGACGACGACAACGACGACGACAACGATGGCGGAGATGGCGGTGGCGGCCGGGCCGCGGTCGCCGCCTTCCTCGACCGGCTCACCCGCGCCGACCTGCTGGTCCCGCAGCACCCCCTCGCCCCGCAGGACCCCGCCCCCCTGCAACGCCTCGACGCCTGGGTGCGCACCTTCGCACCCGGCCACCCCCAGGACGCGCACCGCGCCGACCGGATCGCCGAACTCGGCGAGCTGACCGCCCGGTTCGCCGCCGCCCCGGCCGCCGACCGCCCCGGCCTGCTCACCGACCTCACCCAACGTTGGACCGCCGAGCTGGCCGCCGCCGGCCGGCCCGTCCCCACCGGCTCCGCCCCACTGACCGTCCTGTCCGAGGACGTGATCGCCCCGCGCCCACTGGCACTCGACGGCTTCCTCGGCGCCGCCGACCACGAGGCCCTCGGCGAGGTCACCGCCCTCGCCGAACTCTTCGACCTCGGGCACCTCGTCCGCCGCGCCCTACGGGACCGCTTCGTCGAGCGCTACGGCGTCGGCGGCCGCTGCGCGCACCCCTGGGAGTTCGGCCCCGACGTCACCGCCGCCTGGGAGTCCGCCGGACGGATCGCCCGGCTCGACCCCGCCGACCGGGACGCGTTCCCCAGCGCAACCGAACCCATCGCCCGGCTGCGTGCAGAGATCACCGCCGCCCTGCTCGACCACGACGACCCCCGAGACCAGCACGCCCCCGTTCCCGCCGACGAAGCGGTACTGCCCGCGGACACGCTCAAGACCCTCGGAGAACGACTGCCCGCCACCACCCTCGAACGCCCCCTCAGCTACACCTTCTTCCTCCAACGCGACCCCATCACCGGGCTGCTGGCCGCCAACCACGTCTACGGCGGATGGGGCCGCTTCACCAGCCGCTTCCTGGACTTCCTCGACCCCCGCGCCACCGCCGAGGTGTCCCGGCAGATCCGGAGCGGCCTCGGCCCCGGCGCCCACCCCGCCCAGATCCGCCCCGTCGGCGGGTTCAACGCCAACCTCCACCCCCTCCTCGTCCCGGACGAGATCGGCCCCGACCGCGACCGCACCCCCATCGCCGAAGCCGACCTCGAACTCGTCCATGACGAAGCCACCGACCAGGTCCGCATACGCCTACGAACCACCGGCGAACCCCTCGACGTGCTCTACCCCGGCTTCCTCGCCCCCGTCCTGCTACCCGCCCGCATCGCGCCCCACCTCGCCGACCACCCCGGCGGCGTCATCGACTTCCGCCCCCTGGCCCCCCGCCGAACCCTGGACGCACCCGGCGGCCCGGTCACCGTCAGCTCCCGGCTCCGCCACCGCCACGTGGTCCTCCAGCGCCGCCGCTGGCTCCTGCCGCCCGCCGTGGTGGCCCGGCTGCGCGCCGACCTCACCGCCGACACCCACCCCCACCGGGTCCCCGCCGCCGCCACCGCCGACTGGCGCGCCCACCTCGGCCTACCCGAACAGGTCTTCCTGCACCCGCTGGCCGGCGCCCCCACCGGCCGTGCCACCGAGGACTTCCTCAGCCACCTGACCCGCCCCAAGCCCCACCTCGCGGACCTCGGCAACGCCCTACACCTGCGCTGCCTCGCCAAATGGCTGTCCCGACACACCGACGGCGTCGTCCTGGAGGAGGCCCTGCCCGCCCCCGGCGGCCTGACCGCACCCGCCCGGGCCGTCGAACTCGCCCTGGAGGTCTACCGGGACGGACGCCCGCGATGACCCGCCCGCCCAGCCCGGAACACCACGACAGGAGCGCACCGGACATGCCGCCCCCCGACCCCCAAACCCCTCCGGGACAGGACCCCCACGACCACAGCGCACTGGACGTCATCGCCTACTACCACCACCCGGTCAAAGCCCCCCTGCTGCGCGAGGTCATGCTGCCGCTCGCCGCCACCGCCACCAGCGACGGCACCACCGCCCACGTGGAGCGGCACTGGCTGCACGGCCCGCACCTACGGCTGCGCCTCCAGGGCACCGACCCCGCCGCCGTAGCGGACACCGCCGCAGCCGCCGCCGCACACGTCCGCACTTGGCTGCGCGCACACCCCTCCCACAGCGACCTCACCGAGGCGCAACTCCTGCAACAGGCCGCCGAGACCGGGCGCGCCGAACTCATCCCCCCGCCCTACGGGCCGATCCACCCCGACAACACGACCCGGATCGAACCCGTCGACCGCACGCCCGTACGCACTCTCCTCAAAGCCGACGGAACCGCCCTGCGCGAAGACCTCCTGCGCCACGGCCTGGACGCCCTGCGGGCCGGCGCCGCCTTCCTCGGCCGCCACGGGGACACCGACCGGGCCCGGCTCCGCCTGGCGGTCACCGCCCTGGCCGCCCACGCCTGCGCCCATCCCGGCGGCCTGACCGGCGGACACTGGTCCTACGTCTCCCACCTGGAAGACTTCTTGCTCCACGACGACCCCGACGGAAGACTCCGCGCCACCTTCGAACGGCACGCCGAACGCGCGGGAGACACCGTCACCGCCCTCGTCGCACGCATCGCCGACGGACACGCGGACGACTGGGAACGGGCCTGGGCCGGCTTCTCCCGCAACGCCTGGCAACTCACGGCCCGGCGCCACGCCGCTGGCGCCGACCTCCACGGAGACCCCCTCGCCTACCGGACCCGGGCGGCCGCCACCGGCGACGCCGCCGCCCACGAACGCTGGAACCAAGACATCCGCACCCGCTACAGCGAGTTCCACCAACTGCTGCGCCGAGCCGACCCCCAGGGCACGATGTGGAGCCGCCCCGACTACCTCATCCACCGGGCCTGCACCAACGCCCTGTACCGGCTACTGACCATCTGCGACGTCCGCCCGTTGGAGCGCTACCTCGCCGCGCACCTCGTCGTCCGTGCCGTGCCCGCCCTGACCGGCTGCGACTGGCGCACCGAGATCGACACGGTCATCGACGCCGTGGAGGCACGGACATGACCGGAGAACACACCGGCCAGGACTCCGCCGGCGAGGACGCCGGCAGACAGCACGCGCACGGCGGCGACCGGCTGCGTCCCGGCACCGCCACCACACCGCTGCGCGCAGGCCTGCACCTGCGGGGACGCCGCGGCAACCTCACGCTGGAAGGCAGCACCGCGGTCCCCACGGTGTGGGGCCTCCTGGAGGAACCCCTGCGCTCCGGCCGCCTCGCCGAGTTCCGCAAGGGCCTGGAGCCGGGCTCGGCCGTCCGCACCGCCGTCGACACCCTCCTCGGCCAGCTCGCCGAACACGACCTCCTCCTGCCCGCACCCCCCGCCACCGGGCACCCCGACCCCGCCGTCGCACGGTGGATCGACGCCACGGCCGCACGCCCCGCCGACGCAGCCGCCCTCCTCGCCACCGCCCGCGCCGAGGTCCTGGCCCACGACCCGGCCTCCCCGCCCGCCGCCGCCGCCGTACGGGCGCTGACGGCCGGCGGCGTGCCCGTCACCCTCACCCCCGACCCGGACCTGCCCCGCGACCGCGTCCTGCTGACCGTCCGCGGCACGGGCCCGGACCGGACGGTCGCGGCCGGACGGGGCGGCGTCACCGGATACGTGACCGCCCCCGGCAGCGCCGCCCAGGCACGCGCCGACGCGGCAGCCCTGGAGGCCCGCCTCACCGACGCCACCGACGGCGCTGCCGCGCCGCAACCCCACCAGGCCCCGCGCACGTTCGCCGCACTACTGGCCGGCGCCGCCGCACACCGGCTGCTGTGCGCGGCCGCCGGGCTGCCCGACCCGGCCACCGAGGCCGACGACCCCCGGCTGCTCCCCGGCATCCCCGCTGTCCTCCTCGCCGACGCCCGCCTCCCGCGCGCCGACCACCACAGCTGGCTCGGCCCCGAACGGATCGACGCGGACCGCCGCGTCCGCCTCGCGCCCCCGGCCGGGCTCGCCGAGGCACTCCAGCGGATCGCCGCCCTCGGGGACCGACGCTGCGGACCCCTGCCCGGACCCCTGCCGGGGGACCTGCCCCAACTCCCGGTGCCCCTCGCCACCTGCACCCTGCCCGGCCCTACCACCGGGAACGCCACCACCCCCCGCACCCTGACCGGCGGCGGGCCCCGCCTCGACCTGGCCCGCCTGGAAGTGTTCTGCCGCGCCGCTGAACTGCTCCTCGGGGAGGCCGTGTTCACCGTCGGGGCCGACCCGGGGCACGCCCGCGGCCGCGCCCTGCGCCACGCCGCCGCACGCCGCCTCGCCGGCGCCCCGCACAGCCGCCCGGTGGACCCGGCCCGATGGTGCGGCCACCCGCAGCTCCGCCACTGGTGGACGACCCTGACCGGCCGGCTCGCTGTCCCCGCACGATTGGAAGTACACCAAGCGGCCCCCCACGCGCAGGCGTACCGGGCCGTGGTCCGCCGCACCCCGTCGGGGCCGGGGCGCGGGCCGGGCCCCCTGCTCGGCGAGGCCGTCGAGGCGACGCCCGGCGACGCCGCCTCCTTCGCCGCGCTGGCCGCCGTCACCGCCGCCTGCACCGCCACGGCCGGGGCGCCCGACACCCCGCCACCGCCCTCCGGGGGCGCGGCCGCACCGCTCGCGGCGGCCGGTGTGCCCACCGCCGCCTGGGAGGACCTCGGCTGGACCGGCGGCTGGCTCGCCGACCTGGCCGGGCGCGAGGAGGCCTTCCGCAACACCCTGCACCAGCTGTCCGGAGCCGACCCCGCGATCACGCCGCCCGCATCCGACCCCGCACCCGACTCCGTACCGGATGCCGGCCTCGCCGGCCTGCTGCGCTCCTTCGGCTTCACCGTTCTGCACACCGCCGAGGAGGCCCGATGACCGCCCCCACCGCAGCCCCCGCACCGGCGCCCGCACCGGCGCCCGGTCCCGCGGCCGGTCCGGGTCCCGTCCCCGTGCTGGACGCGGCCGCCGCCCTGGCGACCACCACCGGCCGGGCCGCGGTCCTACTGACCCGTTGGACGCTCGGCCTCGCCGAGGAACTGAGCCGCCACGCCCTGCACCGGCCCGTGACCCTGGTGCCGGTGCGCTACGACGGGCCGCTGGCGGTGATCGGACCAGTGCTCCGGCCGGGCGGCGCGGCCTGCCTCGTCTGCACCGAGTACCAGCGCCTGGCGACCGCGGGCGGCCGGGTCCCGTGGCAGGCCCCGAAGCTGACCCTGGCCGGAGTACCCTCACCGGCCCTGACCCCGGCCGTAGAAGCCCTCGTCCACGACCTCCTCGCCCTCGCCCCCGCCCCCGACCCGGATGCGGATGCAGATGCGGCCGTCGTCCACATCGTCCACCAGGGCCGCGGCACCTGGTCCACCCACCACGTCCGCCCCGTCGGCGGCTGCGACGTGTGCCGCCCGCTGCCCTCCGACACGCAGGCACCGCTCCACCCACTGCCCTCCGGACCCCGCCCGATGCCCGACCCGACCGTCCTGCGCGGCCCCAACCCCCGTACGACCGGCGCCGCACTGCGCGCCGCCCTGCACGACGAACGGTTCGGCCCCGTGCGGCTGTTGCGCCGCTCCGAGGACTCGGCGTTCAGCCTCACCAGCGCGATCGTCACCGACGGCAGGTCCGTCGACGACGGCGGCCACGGCCGGGCCCGCACCTTCCCCGACAGCGAACGCATCGCCCTCTTCGAAGCCGTCGAACGGTACGCGGGCATGCGCCCCACCGGCCGCCGCACCGACCTGCTGGCCTCCTTCGCCGAACTGGGCCCGGGCCGCGCACTGGACCCCGCACGGCTCGGACTGCCCGACCCCGCCCACCACGGCCACCCCGCCTCGCCCACCGTTCCCTACACCCCGGACCTGCCGTTCCACTGGGTACACGGCTGGTCCCTCACCCACCGCAGGCCGATCGCCGTCCCCGAACACGTCGCCTACTGGGACGTGCCGGGACCGGACCGGCCGCGCGTCGTGTACGAGTCCTCCAACGGCTGCGGCCTCGGCAACAGCCCCGAAGAGGCCGCCCTGTACGGGCTGTTCGAGGTCGCCGAACGCGACGCCTTCCTCATGGCCTGGTACGCCGCCACCCCGCTGCGCCGCATCCAACCGCCGGCCGACGACACCGACACCCTGCTGCTCGCGGACCGGGCGGCGGCCGCGGGCTACCGGCTCCTGCTCCTGGACGCGACCAACGACTTCGCCGTCCCGGCCGTCCTGGCCGTCTGCCGCTACGAGGGCGACCACCCGGGCGCGCCACGGATGTTCCTCGCGGCCGGCGCCCACCACGATCCGCGCGCCGCCATCCGCTCCGCCGTCGCCGAGGTCGTCACCAACGTGCTGGAGGCACCGCACCGTGCCTCCGCCCAGGGAGGGCCGCGCGACCCCGAACGGCTGCGGCCCATGCTGGAGCACCCCGAACTCGTCCTCACCCTGGACGACCACGTCGGGCTGAGCACCCTGCCCGAGGCCGCCCCCCGCCTGGAGTTCCTCTTCGCCGACACCCCGGCCGCGACGGTCGACGAGGCCTGGCCCGGCGCACCCCGCCCCGTGCCCGACCTCTCCGGCCTCCTGACGCGGACCGTCGGCCGGCTGGCCCGGGCCGGAATGGAGGTGATCACCGTCGACCAGAGCGAGCCGGGGCTGCGCGAGCGGTTCGGCCTGCACTGCGTGAAGGTCGTCGTCCCCGGCGCGCTCCCGATGACCTTCGGGCACGTCAACCGGCGCACCCTCGGCCTGTCCCGGCTGCTGGACGTGCCCCACCGTCTGGGCCGCACCGGCCGGCCGGTGCGCCACGGCGAACTGCCCCTGCACCCGCACCCCTTCCCCTGACCCGACCCGCGACGACGAGGACCGGACGACGTGACGACGACCGACAACGACACCAGCACCGGCACAGGCACGGGCGCCGTCGCCGGCACCTGGCACAGCCACCACCTCTTCCTGCACTCCACCACCGAGGACACCGACCGCTTCCTCGTCCGTGACGCGGCCCCCCTCCTCGACGACCTCGTGGCCGCCGGCGAAGCCGCCGACTGGTTCTTCATCCGCTACGGGCAGGACGGCCCCCACCTACGGATCCGTGTCCGTACCACCGGAACCGCGACCGCTGCAGCCCTCTCCGGATCGGCGGACCTGCTGGCCCGGCGGGCCCGGCAGGTGCCCGCCGTCCCCGGCCCCTGGCCCTCCCGGCACGCCGAGATCCGCGCGGTGCCCTACGTACCCGAAACCCGGCGCTACGGCGGCCCGCGGGCCCTGCCCGTCGCCGAAGCGCTCTTCGCCACCTCCACCCGTACCGCCCTCGACGTACTGCGGGCCCTGCCCGCCACGGCCACGGCCGCATCCCGCCTCACCGCGGCCGCGGACCTCGCCCACACCACGGCGTACGCGCTCGGCATGGACCCGCTCGCCGCCGCACGTTGGCTCCGCGCGCACGCGGCGGGCTGGCGCTGGGTCACCGAGGTGCCGCTGCTGCCCGCCGCCGCCGTCCACACCAGGGTCAACACCGTCCACGCCGCACAGCGCACCACCCTCGGCGCCCGCGCCGCGGACCTGCACGAGCGCCTCCGCTCGGGCACCGCGGCGCCCTGGCTGGCCCACTGGGCCGAACGGGTCCGGGAGGCCGATGCGATGCTCGACGGTCCCGGCGAGCGGACCCGGGCCGGGATCTGGGGTTCCCAGCTGCACATGCTGTTCAACCGGCTTGGAGTGAGCCCCGACGAGGAACGGGCCGTGTGCCGGCTGGCCGCGCGCACCCTGCTGGAGACGGACGGACCGGCAGGCTTCTTCCCACCCGGCCACACCGCCCCCGACCTGCAGTACCTGGAGCGCAGCAAGTTCCAGATCGGCCGCGGCGAGGACTCGGCACTACGCCCACTGCCGCCCCCGGCCCCGGCCCCGGCGACCGACCCGGCGAACGATCAGGCCCCGGCGAGCGACCCGGCCGGGTCCGTCGAGATTCCGCTCCCCGCCGACCCGTTGCCCGCCGTACCCCTGGCCGCGGTCCTCGCCGCACGCTCCTCCCTGCGCGGCGCCCTCACCGGCCCCCTCGACACCGGTACGCTCGGTGCCCTGCTGTGGCACTCCCTCGCCGAGAGCGGCCGCAGCGAGCAGCACCTCGCCGACGGCACGACCCGCACCCTGGCCCACCGCCCCTACCCCAGCGCGGGCGCCCTCTACACGGCACGCGTCCGCCTCCTCGTCCTCGACGTGAGCGGTCTGCCCGCCGGCACCTACGACTGCGTCCCCGAACGCCGGACCCTGCGTCGCATCGGCCCGGTAGCCCCGCTGGAGGACATCACCGCCCTGTCGACCTACCTTTCGCGCCCGCCGACCGACCCGGACTGGATCGGCATCGCACAGGCACCGGTACTCCTCGCCCTCTACGCCGACCTCGGCCTGCTGCGCCGCCGCTACGGACTGCGCGCGCTGCGCCTGGCCCTGTTGGAGACCGGCCACCTGGCCCAGACCCTGCTGCTCACGGCGTCGGCCCTGGGCCTGGGCGGGACCCCGCTGGGCGGCTTCCACGACGACCTGGCCCACGAACTGCTCGGACTCCACGACCCGGACCAGCCGCTCCAGTACCTCCTTCCCCTCGGCCGCAGGCCGCACCACAACGACAGGTGACCTGGGCACACCACAGGACCGCACGGCACCGCAGCACTCAGGGCTCGTCGTCGACGGCGCCCGGTGCCAGGGCGGGGGAGGGGAACACGTGGCGCGCCTCGCCGCCGGACCACCACACACCGACGGCCAGGACGGCGGCCGCCTCCAGCAGTGCCGCGCGGGACAGTCCGCCGCAGGACAGCGGAGAGCAGCCCATCGAGGTGATCAGCTCCGCCGTGAAGGTGGCGGCAGCGGGGGTGTTGGCGCAGAAGGGCACTGCCAGGGCCGCCCCTTCGAAGGCGGGCCGCGGCAGGGTCCAGATGCTCTCGTGGCAGATCCCGAAGGCCTTGGCGACACCGGCGTCCGGCGCGGCTGCCGCGATGCGCGCGGCGACGGAGTCCGTGCCGCCGGCGCTGGTCAGCCAGGGCCCGTCCGGGCCCGCCGCCATGGGCACCTCGTCGGCGTCCGGCCCCAGGGAGATGCGGCCGCGGGTGGGCTTGAGCCCGAACAGTCCGGTGCTGGCGACCGGCACCCGGATCGAGCCGGCCGCGTCGGTGGCGTGCGCGAGGGGAGTGATGCCGGCGGCGGCGGCCGCGGCCGACCCGCCGCTGGAGCCGCCCGGGGTCCGGGCGAGGTCCCAGGGGTTGCGGGTGGCGCCGTACAGGACCGGCTCCGTGGTGGTGCTGTAGGCGAATTCGGGCGTGGCCGTGCGGCCCAGCGTCACCAGACCGGCCCGGCGCAGCCGCCGCATCAGGTAGGAGTCCTGGCCGGCCACGTTGCCGGCGGCGAGGCGGCTGCCCAACTCGACGCGCTTGCCCCGCATGGACACGGCCAGGTCCTTGATGAGGAACGGCACGCCCGCGAGCGGGGTGCTGCCCGGGACGGGGGCGTCCTCGGCGGGCCAGCTCTCCACGACCGCGTTGATCCGCGGGTTCACGGCCGCCAGCGCGGCCTCGGCCGCGCCGGCGAGCTCCGCCGCGGTCACCTCTCCCCGGGCCACGAGCCCGGCCAGTCCCACGGCGTCGTACTGGGTGTATTCGTGCAACTCCACGGCGTTCCACCTGCGCCCGCGGCCCCGCAGCAGGCGGGCGAGCCACGGGACGGCCAGAACGGCTGGACGTTCGGAGCCGTCTTCGCACCGCACGCGCGGACCGGCCGGGGCAACGACGTCATCACGGTGAACGGGCTCCCCCCGGGGCCGGTCGTGATCGACCTCAGCATCCGGGGAGACGGGTACACGGGCCTGTGGCCCCTCACCCGGTTCAACAAGGAGGGGGACACCCTCGTCAACAGCACGGAGGAGAACTTCCGCGGCCGCGTTCTCGCCCAGGTCCCGGACAACGGCCGCCTGCGTCTACAGCTGAAAGCGGAAGGCCCCTGGCAACTCCAGGTGCTGCCACTGGCCGCCGCCACCCGCCTGACGGAGGACGAGCTGGACAGACGCGGCCCCGACGTCCTGCTGCACACCGCGGGAACAGCCGACCTCGCCCTCCACTACCGGGGCGAGGACAACCTCATCGTCAACCTCTTCGAACTGGAGGGGCACCACGACCCCACCGCCCTACCCGACGACGACAACGTCGTGAACGAGATCGGCAAGCGGCGGGAGACCGTGCCACTGCCCGAAGGTCCGGTCATCGTGCAGTTGCAGATGGCGGACGGCCCGTGGAAGGCGAAGCTGAAGCACCTGGAGCCGCACAGCAGACCACCGCAGATCGGCGCCGGTCCGGCGCACGCCTCCGCTCCGACACAGGTGGCGGGCACAGGCAAGGTCCAGGGCTGGCTGCGGCGGGGCAGACGCTGAGCCCCCACCGGGCCGACGCCGCACCGCCCTGATCCCCGCCCGTCCCCAGACACCGACCTGACGGGGTCAGGCGGGGACAGGCGGGGCCCGGTCCGGCACGTGACGTGCCGGACCGGGCAGGCGGTCAGAAGTCCCAGCTCTGGCTCCGCGCGCCATTGCAGCTCCAACTCACCAAGAGCTGCCCGATCTCAGGCCGGCCGGCCAAGATGTCGAGGCACTTTCCGTTCACCCGGTTACGGATCTCGTTGCCGTTGCGGTACCACTTCTGGTGGAGAGCGCCGTAGCAGTCCCACAAGCTCACCGAGCCCTGCTCACCCAGATGGGGACCGTAGATCTCCAGGCACTTCCCGTTCAAGCTGGAACGGATCTGCTCACCGTCCCAGTACCACTGCTGGTTGGTGCCGCCGTGGCAGTCCCACGTCACGGTGGACGCGCCGTTCTCCTGGTGGAACATGAAGACGTCGGCGCACCTTCCGTTCAGGTTGGACTTGAGCAGCGGCGCCGCCGCAGCTGCAGGCGAGCCCGTCAAAGTGGCTCCGGCCAACAGCCCGGTGACCGCCGCCAGCAGCATCAGTCGTCGTACGGACCTCATGATTTCCCCTTCCCATCGCCGTTGCGCGGTTGCGCTGACCCCTGTCTAGCCCCCCATTGATGTCCGGCGCCGGAACGAGGATTCCGGACATCAAAAGCTGGACAAACACCACCCGACGCGATTGCGGAACGCCGCAGGAAGGAAGCCATGCCACGCCCCGAACGCCCGCTCGACCTGGACTCCGGTCCGCTGACACGCTTCGCGGCCGACCTTCGGACACTGCGCGAGAGAGCGGGACGGCCGCCCTATCGGGCACTGGCGAAAAGGGCACACTATTCGTCCACGACGTTCTCGGACGCCGCAGGCGGCAACACCTTCCCGAGCCTCGCCGTCACGCTCGCCTACGTCGAGGCCTGCCACGGCGACCGCCACGCATGGGAAACCCGATGGCATGCGGTCGCCACCGAGATCGCCGCAAGCGCGCACCCCGACGAGAACGCGCAAACCAGCCGGCAGAACGCGCCGTACGCGGGCCTGTCGGCATTCCAACCAGAAGACGCCGACCGCTTCTTCGGACGCGAGCGCCTGACCACCGAGGTGCTCACGAAGGTGCGAGAGCGCCGCTTCCTGACAGTCTTCGGGCCGTCCGGATCGGGGAAGTCCTCCCTGCTACGGGCAGGGCTCGTCGCCAGCGCCCGGGCATCGGGGTGGCCGGTGATCCTCTTCACCCCGGGCCCGCACCCCATGGAAGAGTGCGCGATCCACCTCGCCACCGCGACCGGCCAGGCCCCGGGAACGCTGGCGGCCGAACTACTGGACGACCCCGCGGCACTGCACCTGCGCATCCGGCAGATCATGATCGACCACACACCGGACACCGACGCACTGATCGTCGTCGACCAGTTCGAAGAGGTCTTCACCCTCTGCAAGGACCGGGACGAACGAAGCGCCTTCATCGCCATGCTGACCGCGGCCGCCACGACGCCCACGAGCCGAACCCGGGTCGTCCTCGGCGTCCGCGCCGACTTCTACGGCCACTGCGTCCAAGACCCTCGCCTGGTCGAAGCCATCCGCGACGCACAGCTCGCCGTCGGCCCGATGAGCAGCCAAGAGCTACGCGAGGCCATCACCCGGCCGGCCGTCCTCGCCGACTGCACGGTGACCGGCCCGCTCCTGGCCGCCGTGGTCGCGGACGCGACCGGCCAGCCAGGCGCACTGCCACTGGTCTCGCACGCCATGGTCGAGACCTGGCGCCGGCGCAGCGGCAGCCGCCTGACCCTGGAGGGATACCTGGCGGCCGGCGGAATCCAACACGCGCTCGCACACACCGCGGAAGCCGCCTACGGGACGCTGTCACCCCCGCAGCAAGACCTCGCCCGGTCCCTGTTCCTCCGGCTGACCGCACTGGGCGACGGCACCGAAGACACCCGACGCCGGATCACCAAGGACGAACTGGACCCGAACCCCGACACCGCCTGCGTGCTCGAATCCCTCGCCCGGCAACGGCTCGTGACCCTGGACCACGAATGCGTCGAGATCACCCACGAGGCGATCATCCGCTGCTGGCCGAGACTGCGCACCTGGCTGACCGAAGACCGGGACCAACTGCTCCTGCACCGCCGACTCACCGACGCGACCGCCGCCTGGGAAGCACAGGACCACGACCCGCACGCCCTGTACCGGGGCGCCCGCCTGGCCTCAGCACTGGACCTGGCCGCCGCCGACCGTACCCAACTGAGCTCCAAGGAACGCCGCTTCCTCGACGCGAGCCGCGAAGCACAAGCCGACGAGATGGCGGCCGTCAGGCGCCGAACGGTCCGCTTGCGACAACTGGTCACGCTCCTCACCGTGCTGGTGGTCATCGCGGCGACCGCGGGCGGGCTGGCCCTCGACTCGCGCGACGCGGCCATCGGCCAGCGCAACGTGGCCATCGCACGCAAGGCCGCCGCGAACGCGGCCGAGGTACGCCAGCACAACCCCTCCCTCGCCGCGCAACTGAACTTGGCCGCGTACCGGCTGGCAGCCACCGACGACGTCCGCGACCAGCTCATGAGCACGTTCGCGACGCCGTACACGAGTCGCCTCACCGGCCACACCTCCGACGTGGTCGCGCTCTCCGTCGCCCCGAACAGCACGCTCCTGGCCACCGCGAGCTGGGACCGCACCGTCCGGCTGTGGGACATCGCCCACGCCCACCACCCCCTCCAACTGGCCGTCGTCCACCAGCCGGAGCGGCTGATGTCGGTGGCCTTCGACGAGGGCGGCCGCATCCTGGCCACGGCGAGCGAACGCTCCGTGCGGCTGTGGGACGTGACCGACCGGCACGCACCCGCCGAACTGAGCACACTGGCGGACCAGCGGTCCGCGCCGACCTGGGTGGCGTCCGGGCCGGACGGCCTCCTCGCCACCGGCCACACCGACGGCGCGGCGCGACTGTGGAACGCGAGCGACCCCCGCCGCCCGCAGCTGCTGGCCACCCTGCCCGGCCACGTGGCCACGGTCACCTCCGTGACGTTCAGCCCCGACGGCCACACGGTGGCGACCACCGGCGACACCACCACCAGACTGTGGGACGTCGACGATCCCGCACAGCCGCTCCTCCTCGACGTCCTGCGCGGCCACACCGACACCGTGACCTCGGCCGCCTTCAGCCCCGACGGCAAGACCATGGCCACCGGGAGCTGGGACCGCACCGCACGGGTCTGGGACATCGCCGCCAGCCCGCGCACACAGCCACCCGCCGTCCTGCCGGTCCACCCCGCGATCGTCTGGTCGGTGGCCTTCAGCCCGGACGGCGGCACGCTCGTCACCGTCGGCGGGTCCACCCTGTTCTGGGACGTCACCACCCCGGCACATCCGAACCGGACCAGCACCGTCCAGGGCGGCTTCTACCAGGCCGCGTTCAGCCCGAACGGCCGCGTGCTCGCCAACTCCGACCGCCTCCTGGACCTACGGGACCTGTCCCTCGCCACCCACGACGACGTGGTCACCTCCCTGGCGTTCGGCCCCGGCGGTCACCTGCTGGCCAGCGCCAGCTGGGACGGCACGGCACGGCTGTGGCAGGTCACCGAAGGTCGGGCCCTGTGGCCACTGTCGGTCCTGCACGGGCACACCAAGTTCGTCCGGTGCGTGGCCTTCAGCCCGGACGGCCGCACCCTCGCCACCGCCAGCGAGGACGGCACCGTACGCGTATGGGACGTGACCGATCCCCGCAGACCGCGACAGACATCGCTCCTCGCCCCCGGCGGCGGCGAGGTCGCCGGCGCCGCCTTCGGCCCGGACGGTCACGGCCACCTGCTGGCCCTGTGGGCACAGGACACGGCCGGACTGTGGGACCTGACCGATCCCGGCAACCCCCGACCACTGAGCCGGATCGCCGAGGACGGACCCCCTGTCACGACGGCCTCGTTCCGGCCGGACGGCCGCACGCTGGTGACGAGCACCGGCGAATCCGGTTCGCTGAGGTTCTGGGACATCAGCGAACCGCGCAGCCCCCGGGAACTACCGTCCCCGCTCCGCTCCGACCCGCTGACCAGCGGCGCATTCAGCCCCGACAACCGGACACTGGCCGCCTTCCACCGAACGGACAAGACCCTCTGGCTGATCGACGTCCACGACATCCACCACCCGGCGAAAGTGACGCAGCTGCCTACGTCCGGCTCCTGGCTCTACACCGTGACCTTCGACGCGGCCGGCCGCCGACTGGCCGCCGGAGCCGCGGACAGCAAGGCCCTGCTGTGGGACATCAACGGCGCGGCCACTCCCGTCGTCCTCACCGGCCACACCAACCCCGTACCGGCCGTCGCATTCAGCCCGGACGGCAACACCCTGGCCACCGGCGGCAACGACTTCACGATCCGACTACGAGACACCGTCCTGGACGAGGTCGCCACCCGCATCTGCGACAGCGCCTACCCCCGGATCACCGAAGTCCAATGGGCCCAGTACTTCACGGCGGTCGACTTCGCCCCACCCTGCCCCGGCACATGACAGCCAGACACTTCCCGGACGGGTGAACTCGCCCATCCGGCCGCTCCCGGATCCCGCTAGGGCCGTTGAGCCGGGTGGACGCGGCGATGATCTCTCTTCCGGCCGTCCGCCCAGCTCGTTCCGACGCACCCGCTCGAGGAGACACCCCCTTGGTCACCGCCGATCTTCCTGGCCCCGACTCGCTGCTGCGCCGCACGTTGGGGGAGTGGCGGATCGGATTGGTGGCATGGCGGCTGCTGGTCCTACAGACCGCAGATCCGGCGGTCGCCGCCGGCATGCGCGACTTCTCCACCTACCGCGCGCACCCCTGGCGGCGCATCGAGCACACGATGGACAGCGGGAAGCGGCTGTTCTTCTCCGACCGTGAAGGGCTGCGCCGCGAGGTCGCCCGCCTGGAGCGCACGCACCGCCGTCTGGCAGGGACCGACGAGCAGGGCAGGCCCTTCACCGCGTCCGACCCGGCGGTGCGGGTATGGGTCCTGGTCACCTTGTACGAGTGCATGACGGCGATGCGGGAACTCTCGGGACGCCCGCTGGCGCCGCCCGAACTGGAGCAGATGTACGCAGAGTTCCGTGCGGTGTGTTCCGAGTTCGGCTTGTCCGACGACCTGTTCCCGGCCACGGCCGCCGACGTGCCCGCGTACATGGACCGCACGATCCGCGAACGCCTCGAATACAGCGAACCCGTGCGCTACTTGCTCTTCGACATGCTCCGCGAAGCCCCCGCACCCCGCCGCCTCGGCCCCCTGAAGCCGGCTTGGCCGCTCATGCGCACGGCGGCCGCCCAGGTGATCGGCGCGCTGACCGTCGCGGACCTGCCGGAAGCCTTCCGCGAGCGCTTCGGCCTGCTCCGCACCCGCCGCGCGGCCCTGCTGTCCTTCATCCTGCACCGCACGATGCGCGTGCTGATGAACGCCCTGCCCGAGCACCGCCGCTACCGAACCTCACCGGCCGGCGCCGCCTTGACCCCACAACCCTCCACCGCCTCCACTGCCTCCGCCGACCACACGTCCACGCCGGCGGCACGCCCCGTCCGGTTTCCCGTACCACGTCGCCGCAAGGGCGGTGATTCCCGCCCGGCGCGTCTGCGTACCTTCTTCCACCAGGTCCTGGACCAGACCGGCGACGGCCGGATCAGCTCGGCCGATCTGCAGGCCATGGCGCACAACGTGTGCTGGCCGCTCGAACTCGCCGCTGAACGCGAAGCCACCGTCTACGCCGCCTTCGAGACGTGGTGGCAGCAGCTACGGACCGGCATGGACGCCGATGGGGACGGACAGGTGACCTGCGAAGAGTTCATCACCGCCATGCTCGCCGGAATCGACTCCGGGCCGGCCTACCTCGAGCAGGGACTGCACGTCGCGGTGCGGGCGGTCTTCCACGCGGTGGACACCGACGGCAGCGGACACCTGTGTGCCGATGAGTACCGCAGGGTCTTCGGCGGCTCCCGGGTCCACCTCGCCGAACTCAACCACGGGTTCCGCCAGCTCGACCACGACGGAGACGGCCGCATCACCGAAGACGAGTTCGTCCAGGCGTTCACCGACTACTTCACCGCCCGCACCGACAACACGGCCGGCAGCCAACTCCTCGGCCGCCCGTAGCGGGCGGCGTGCCGGGCGGCCGCTGAGCCCACGTACTCGGCCTCGCACCACACCCACGACCGCGCGCACGCAGCACGGCCCTGCCCGACCGTGCTGCCGTTCCCCACCGCCCGGCGGCCACTGCGGCGGACGGGCTCATTGACCGGTGCGGATCTCGTCGATGTGCTTCGCCAGCGCCTGCGTCTCTGCGATCAGCCGCGCGTGCGCCTTCTTCTGCTCCTGGTCACCCTTCGCCCTGAACGCGGCGCTGAAGTGGGGCTGGAGCTGGGTCCACCAGCCGTAGTCCAGCATCGCCCACGCCTGCGGACACAGGGGGGCGCGGGTCTTCGGGAGGTAGCCGCTGTCGACCAGGGACCGCTGGTACTTCTTCGGGTCGCTGCCCTCCAGGTAGCACAGGAAGTTGAAGGCCCGTTGCTGGGTGATGGGGTGGTCGCTCGACATGCCCTCGAGAGTCGGCGTGCCTTCCTTGCGGGCGATCTCGTCGAAGAGGATCGCGGCGGCCAGCGACGGTCCCGGCCCGACCTCGTTGACGGTGTAGAAGGACGCGTAGCCGTCAGCGGCGTCCTCCTCGAGGCCGAGGTTGGCCAGGAGGAGCTGGCGTTGCAGGGCGTGGCCCAGCTCGTGGCCGAAGATGAACTCGGTCGACAGCACGGTCAGGTCGTCGGTGTTGTACTCGGACGCGGGGAACGGGGCGGGCCGTTCGACGGTCTTCACGACGTCGGCGAGGGCCTTCTCGATCTCGGTCAGGAACGACGGCGGGATGAAGATCGTCCTTCCGTCGGGCTGGGTGACGGCGTCGGTGACGCCGGGCGGCACGTCGGCGGTGACCCGCACGACCATGTCGTGCGGGAGGGTGAGTGCTCGGTTCACCCAGTCGGCCGACCGCTCCAGCACACGCGACTTCCGGATCAGTGCCACGGCCTCCCGGTCCTCCGGTTTGACCGTCCGGGTCTCGTAGACGACCGTGACGGTGCCGGAGCGCGCCGCCTGGGGGCGAGGTCCGGCTCCCGGCTCCTGCCCGGCGTCGCGGGCCTCACCGCTGCACCCGGTCACGACGACCCCGACGAGGACCAGCACGCCTGACAGGGCGATCCGCGCCCTCTTCGAGCAACCAGCGGTGTTCGGCATCCTTGGTCGGCTCCCGTCGCATGTTCCCGCACCGATCCTCACGCCGGCCGCGGGCCCCTGCCCGTCGGGTCGCCCGTTCGGGGGACCGTTCGCCCGCTCGCGATCTTCCCCTCGCGCCTGCGGCCCCGGTCGCCCGGAGATGGGTGCTGACACCCATGGACAAGATCACCAGCGGGTTGCAGGGTGGCACGGAGCGCAGGTTCCAGCCACGGGTCACAGCGACGGAGAGAAGCAGATGCCGGGGGACCGGGCCTTGAGGAACAAGACGGGGGGGACAGCAGTGAGGGGGAAGACACGATGCCGGGCCGTGCCGGTGAAAGCGTTCCCCGCCGCCGGAATCTGCCCGGCAACGCTGGGCGCAGCCGCAGCATGGCTCACCCCCGGGCGCGAGCCGTCCCCGCCCTGCAACGGCCTGGCGCAAGACACGCACGTGCGGACCTCGATGGGGGCCGCGATCCAGCCCGGCATGAGCTGCGGGGCACTCGGAGAAGCCATCGTGAAGGCGACCGCAGGCAGCGAACCGGGCCGTCACACCCGAGCACAGGCGCAGGCGATGAAGGACGTCCTCTTCGCGCTCGCCCGGGTACAGCCGAAGAACTTCGACGTCGACCCCGCACTGAGGGTCCCCCTCGCCACTGCCCTGGCCGATTACGGGCCCGACCTGCACGAGATGCTCGCCGGTTTGGACAGCGATTACGTACTGAAGGCGGGCCACGACACGCCGCCCTGGGAAGCAGGGGGTACCTACCGCCTGTCGGTCTACCACACCGTGTTCCGCGCAACCCTGCGAGCGGTCGCCGAGGACCCCCGGGCCTACGCCTTGCTCCGGCTGGCCGAGACCCGCACCGCAGCCGAGCGGCTCGCCGCCGTCCCCGCAGGTGCGACCGGCAGCGAACTCTCGCTACAGCCGACGAGGAACGGCCGGCACGCGTGACGGCGACCGCGGCCGTGTCGAGCCGAGTGCGACGGGGTGCGCAGGCACCCGGCTTTGCTCAGGAGATGGGGCTCTGGTGGTACCGGATCTCGGGGCCGGGACGGTAGCGGCCCAGGAAGGAGGGACGGTGGGGACCTTCGACAAGGTCCAGCAGGAACTCCGTGACGGGGCCGGGAACCTCGTGCCAGTCGCCCTCCTCCGTCTCCACCACGACCCGCCAGTCGGCCGGGTCCGGCTCCTCAGGAAGGAAGGAGTAGACAGCGCCCCCTTCGTCTCCGCCCCATTCGATCAAGCCGCCGGCCTGAGGGCGGAAGGGGAACGGGTAGCGGTCGGAGCCGGAGCCGGTACACCCGCGCCCGGACGGCGGCCAGAGCCGCGCCACCTCCTCCGCCGTGCCGTTCACGGGCCGGTCCATCCAGAGGAATCCGTCGAAAGCGCCGGGCCCGTACAAGTCGAGGAACGCCTTGTAGTCGGCAGGGAGGCGGACACCGAGGTGCTCCTCGGCGGCCTCCCAGAGGCGCGGCCGTGCCCAACCCCAACAGGCCGGCTCGCCGAGCAGTTCCCTCAGCCTCTCCAAGGCGCCTGCCATTTCTCCTCCCAAACGACGACGTGACCACGGCCGTGAGCAACCCTCGCATGCGGCTACGACAGAGCCGTCAGGACGAGGCCATCACGACGGGGTTGCCGCTCTTGGCCCCACGGGCTCACCCGTCCGATTCGAGGAGCGTGGTGACCGTCCCGTAGCTGACGGTCTTGTCGCCCGTCGCGTCGACCGCGGCGATGATCCCGTCGAGTTCGGCAACGGAGACGATGTCAGCCAGGCCCTCCCGCAGCTGGTCGGTGTCGAAATGGGCGTCCAGGTGTCATGGGTGCGGACCTGTCTGCGTCCATGGCCCCATGATGCGACGCAGGGGGCGTCAAGGAATTCTTGACAAGTCGGCCGCGTCAAGGTTTCCTTGACGTATGTTGATCTTGAAGTTGAAGGCCCGGCATCGGAACCTCTTCCCTGCCTCCACCTCCATGGCCGCCGTGCTGCCGCTCGCCGTGAGCCTGCCGGCCATGACGGTGGTGTTCGGCGGCCGGCTCGGCACCGCCGTCACCATCGCCCTGATCGTCGCGGGCCTCGCGCTCATCGCCTGCACGGCCGGCCTGGCCGCCCGGGCGGCAGCCCGCGACTCGGCCGAGCGGGCGCGCCACGACGAGGCGGTCCTCGACGCCCTCGAACCCCTTGCCGGGTTGCACCGATGAGCGGCGAACCCCTGCTCCACCCGGTGGAGATGGACCGGATCCGGGAAGGGATCGCCGCAGCCGTCCTCGGCGCCCCCGAGGGGCTGGCCGACTCGCTCGAACACGACGCCCACGGTTACCTGCGCCTGGTGGACGCCTCGCGCGTCGGAGCCGAGGAGGCGAGCCGGCTCCTGCGCGAGGCAGTTCAGGGCGCCAGGGCAGCCGGCCACAGCTGGGACACGGTGGGCCGCGTCCTGGGGGTGAGTCGCCAAGCCGCCCAACAGCGCTTCGCGGGCAAGGGTGCGGCCGCGACCGCGTCGGCACCGTCCGCCGGGGGACCCGACGACCCGAAGCGCCGCACCCTCGGCGGGTTGACCGCGTTCAACGAGATGGCCGCCTTGGAGGAGGCCGGCCGTGACGGCTGGCACATGGTCGGCTACGGCCCCTTCTTCCACGAGGTGGAGGCGTCCGGCCACCCCTGGGAGCACTGCCGGGTCACCCTTCCTTCTCCCGCGCGACACCGGCGGCTGGAATCGGAAGGGTGGATGCCGGTCGGCGCGGGCTGGTTCCCGTGGCGGTACTACAAGCGGCCCGTCGACCCCGGCACCAAAGTCCCTACCTAGAGGGTGTCTTGTCGGTCGGACCGGACCAGGAACGGACCAGCGCGGTCCGTGCTGCTCGGACGCAGGCGCGGCACGGGCACGACGGGGGCGGGGGAGGAGGCCTGGGGGCGCGTACGTCCCCAGGCATCGGGATCTGAGCGTCACGAACTTCCCCACCCCGGCGGTCGCAAGCCCCCATGAAGGCGGTGACCGTGGGCAGCCCCTCCCGAACCTGTGGCCGAAATCCGCTGGACGCGGAACGGATACTGACGTCATGGCCGTTACTCAGCAGCTCGCCCGCATCCCGGAGGCGTATCTCGTCGCCTGCCGTCAGTCCGCCAGCGCGTCGCCGGACCGCGATCCCCACTGGGATCCACCGGCGTACGACGTGTTGGACCTGTCCTGGGCGCCGGCGCTGCTGAAACGCGTCGGGGAGGTGGCTGGACTGGAAGGGGCCCCTCTCGACGCTTTGCGCCGGGCCATCGACGGCGACACTGCTCTGGACCTCGACTTCCTCGACACTCACCCGCACGCCATAGCCCCTTTCGGGGGCGCCCCCACCGGCCTGGACGTCTCCCAAGTGGCGCGCGTCTGCGAACTGCTCGGCCAGATCGACATGCCCGCCCTTCTCGCCGCCCTGCCGGCCGACGAGCGTGACGCCGGATCCTTGATCGGCCAGGTGGGCGCTGTCACCGGCGGTCTGAGGGCGTACCTGCTGGAGCACTTCAACGCCTTGCGCGACTTCTACCTCGACGCAGCCGAGCGCCACCTGCTCGTCGTGCTCTGGTGGGACTGACCCGCAACCCAGTAGGCGTCCCCACCACGAGCACCTGGGAAACTGCGCGACCGTCCACACCCGCTCCTTTCGGCGGGGGCCGGAGTTGTCCCAGGCGCGGCCGGCCAGACCGGACCGGGGGACCGGAGGATCAGCAGCTCTGAGTCGCCATGCTTTACCAATCGGTCGACCCATCATCAGTGCAGGTCACATAGCTTCTAGTCATCCGAAGGGGGTCCGGCGGATGTTACGCCGGGCCGAGAAGGAGAAGTGTGTCGTGACCCTGATCAACCTGATGAACACCGCAGCGGATCTTCCGGAAGGGTGGCGTTCGCTCGTGCTGGGGGAGGTGGGCACTGCCTGCGTGAAGGTGCTGAGGATGGACGAAATGCCCGTCGAACCCGAGAGCCACGCAGCCACCGAGGCCCTGCTCGTCCTCGACGGGCAGCTCCAACTCGAAGTCAGCGGCCGGCGGATCTCGGTACGTGCAGGCGAGCTCTACATGATTCCGGCAGGAACGACCCACGCGGTCGGCCCCGACAGCCGGGGCACACTCGTGATCGTGGAACTCCGAGAAGACGAACTCGAAGACTCCCCGTAGGTCGCACCTGGGGGTCCGGTGGTCGGCCGCAGCCGGATTCCGGGTCCGTCGGCCGAACGGGGACCGGGCCCCGACGACATCACCCTGCCGGTCGGCACCGACACCGGTGTCTCAACGGCCCGGTGGACGAACCGGCCTGGATAGGGTGCTGGCATGGCGACGATCCTGCGGCGCCCCAGACCCGGATTCGCATGGGATTGGTGGGCCGTGGACGCCGCGGGATTCCTCGTGCAGTTCTGCGACGGGCCTGCCCCCGAGCACCTGCTCGCGCATGTGGACCGCGTCGACGCCGCATCTTTGTGGGCCGAGGAACACCGACCTGCATGGTTCAACCGTAGCCCCCTGCCGCTTCACGCCTTCGGCTGCAACGGCGAGTTGCCGACCTACACCCGGCAGGGTGTCCCGGACTTCCCGTTGCGGCTGTCCGACGCACCAGCAGTCATCGCGGAGGTTGCGGCCTTGGTCGAACTGAACCGGGCGGTGGGAGGTGCCTGGACGATCTACCTCGACGACGGATGGGTCTAGGCAGTCCCTTCATCTGGTCAGCTCGCTGACCGGATGAACATGGTGGCGCGGCGGACCTCGTTGCCCTGGCTCTCGCTCTCGTCGCGGGTGAGGGCGGAAGGGAGGCGACCGGGCAGCCCATATCCCGGGCGACCGCCAGCGGCAGGGCGCCGATCGAGGCCGGCTGGTCGACCACGACCAGTACCGTTGCGTGCTTGGCCCGGAGTTTCGCGAACGGCTCGCGGAGCTTGGGTTCGGTGTGGGGCAGGCGTCTGTGCCCCCGGATCATCAACCGCAAGAAGGGGGTAAGTCATGCCGGATCCGAAGGCCGGAGGCCCCCTTGCGGAGCCACGAAAAGGGTAACGGGGGCTGGCAGGTCAGTCCGCGGGTTCCAGCCCGAGGGCGCTACCCACCGGGATCGCCCGCCACATCGCGCTGACCTGCGGAAGCGTTTCGACGAACGTGGCGATCCGGGCCAGTGCAGCGGCACGTTCATGACCGATGGGATCGAAGTCGAAGCCCATGCTGTCGGCCCAGGCCATGTCTTCCAGGTCGGCCCAGGCGGGAGAGTCGGCAAAGAACAGTTCGAGTTCTACGTTCCAGCGCTGCGGCTGCCAGGACTCGTCATCCTCGTCTTCCTGGTCACCCTCGTTGCGCACCGCGAACTGCCTGGTGAAGACCAGTGCGGGGCGGTCCTCGTGCCAACTCCACCGCCCCCACTGCACGATGAACCCGTCGCCGTCGTCCTCTGCAGGCTCAATCCCGTCGACCGGCACCTGGACGAACTCCTGGAACGCAGACCATGCCCGCGCAACGTCGTCGACCGCATCCGGGTCAAGCCCGTGACGTCGAAGGGCGAGCACGAACAGCTCAGGACCGTTCTTCCAGTGCGCGGCCACGCCGGATGCTCAGCGACCCAGCCGGGCCGCGAGCCCGTCGAGCACGCAGTCCAAGCCGAACGCGAACTCGACGTCGGGATCGAGTTCCTCGGCTTCCAGGACGCGGCGGGCGAGCATCGGGTGTTCGCCCGCCGCGAGGACTTCACTGATGTACGGGCCGACGCTGCGCTGCCACTCCTCCTCGCTGAGCCCGGTGCGCTGCTCCGCGCGTCGAAGGGCCTGCTGGGCGGCGACCGAACCCAGTACGTACGCGTGCACGGCGCCGAGCGCCTGCGAGGCCAGGGTGATGTCGGGCGTGAGCGCGACCGCGGCGCGCAGCGCGGACTCCGATCGGCGCAACGAGTTGGGGCCGAGCGCGGGCCTGCCCGCCAGTTCACCCGCCAACCAAGGATGCCGCAGCAGCGTCGCACGCAACAGGTGCGCGACCGCCCCCAGACCGGCACGCCAGTCCTCGGTGGACTCGGGCAGCGGATCCTCGCCCTGTGCCGCGTCGACCATCAGGTCCACCAGCTCGTCGCGGTTGGTGATGTACCGGTAGAGCGATGCGGTCCCGGAACCGAGATCACCCGCGACCCGCCGCATCGACACCGCCGCCAATCCCTCCGCGTCCGCGACGGCCAGCGCAGCGGCCACGTACTGGTCCACCCCGGGCGCGCGTCGACGCGGTTCGGGGCGCGGCCGGGTCCACACCGACGAGGGCACGGGTTCGGTCATCGGGGCGGGTCCTTTCCTCGTTGACCCTCATCCTATCTTCTGGCTACGGTGTATCCATGACAGAGACGATGTATCCAGAAGTTCCGGTGCTCGTGGTCGGAGGCGGCAGCGTCGGCCTGATCACCACAGCACTGCTCACCCACCACGGCGTCCCCGCCGTGCTCGTCGAACGACGGGCCGGGCCGTCCGTGCACCCGCGCGCCACCGGCATCGGCCCGCGCACCGTCGAGGTCCTCCGCGAACTAGGACTCGACACCGCCGTCGACGCCGCCGCGGTCGACCTCCGGGGCGCCGCGGGCAAGGCGGTGGCACGGACCGTCGTCGAGATGGGCGCGGGCGACGTCGTGACCGTGCCCATGCCGACCCCGTCCGCCGACGAACTGGACGTGACGCCCTTCAGGCTGCGCGGCGTCTGCGCCCAGGACCGGCTCGACGCCGTCGTCGCAACCGACCTCGCACGCCGCGGAGCGGACCTGCGCTGGTCGACCCGACTGGTCGGCATCGCACAGGACGCCAACGGGGTCGACGTCGAACTGGAGGGGCCCGACGGCCGCTACTCGCTACGGTGCGCGCGCGTGGTCGCCGCCGACGGCACGCACAGCACCGTGCGGACCGCACTCGGCGTGGGTACCTCCGGGCCGGGCGACCTGGGCAAGTCGATGATCAACATCCTGTTCCGTGCCGACCTCCGACCGCACCTGCGGGGAATGTCCTTCGCCACCTGCACGATCACCACCCCACAAGCCCCCGGCCTGCTGGCCACCGTGGACGGCGAGACGAACTGGGTCTTCCACGTCCCCTGCGACGTCGACGCCGGCGAACGCCCCGAGGACTTCACGCACGAACGCTGCGCCGCGGTCGTCCGGGTGGCGGTCGGCGATCCCGAACTCGACGTCGAGGTGCGCAGCGTACTGCCGTGGCGGCCCAGGAGCGCAGCGGCCGAAAGCTTCGCCGTCGGCCGGGTGTTCCTCGTCGGCGATGCCGCGCACACCGTGTCGCCCCTGGGCGCGTTCGGCCTCAACACCGGGGTCGCCGACGCGCACAACCTGGCCTGGAAGCTGGCCGCCGTCCACCACGGCGAGGCCGGTGCCGGGCTGCTCGACACATACGCGCACGAACGCGAACCGGTCGCCGCGGCCACGCTGGACCAGGCGATGCGCAGGCTCGCCGACCCGCAGTTGCACTGGGGACGCGGACCCGAGGCCGACGCCGCCAGGGCGGCGGCGGGGGTGTGGGCGGCGCCGGTCGTGCACCTCGGCCAGAGGTACGACTCGGCCGCCGTCGTCGACCCGCAGCCACTGCTCCCCTCCACCGTGGACCTGGTGCTGGACGGATCGCCGGGTTCACGAGTGCCCCACGCGTGGATCGACGGGGTTTCCACGCTCGACCTGGTGGCGTCCCGGTGGACCCTGCTGGTGGGCGTCGCCGGTGACCGCTGGCTCGCCGCCGCGGCGGACGTCGCACTCCCCGTACATCGTGTCGCGGTCCCCTGGCTCCCCGACGAAGGGGCGCTGCTCGTCCGTCCGGACGGGATCGTCGCGATGCGCGCCACCGCGGCGGCGACGGATCCGACGCGGTTCCTCACCGAAGTCTTGGACCAGGTACTGGCCAGGCCGGTCCCGATACCGAGCACCTGAACGGGACACCTCAACGGAGGAGCCCCGAGGAGTCCCCTCCGCGGCCGGAGCTTCGTCGCGACGGAGGCCCCCAGGGGGTCTGTCAAGTCCCGAAAGCTCGCGGCATGACGTGGTGCGGGAGCGGAGGGCTTACTCAGGAGATGGAAGCACGCGTAGGGGACGGTCCCCGCCCAGGCGTTTCCAGATGTCCAGATGGCCGGAGTTCCAAATTTCCAGGTTCCACCTCCGGGATGTGGAGGCGTTGACGGTTCGGAAGGAGTGAGCGCATGCGAGTCACCACGGTGTACCCACCGCCCTGTGCTGGGGGGCGAGCGTCGTGAATTCCCTGCCCCCTTCCTCCGAGCGTCCCACCGGCCCGCCGCCCGGCCCGTTGTCGGGCCGGGGCGAGCACGTAGAGCCGCCGCCGCCCCCGCCGCCCCCGCTGCCGCCACCAGGCCCTCCGCCTCCCTCGGGGCCCCCGTCGGGGCCCCTACCGTTCTCGTCCGGCGGGTCTTCGCTACCGCCGGCGGGTGGCGGTGGCCGGGCTCGCGGGTGGCGATCGCGCAAGGCCGTACTGGGCGTGAGCACGGCGGTGGCCGTGGTGTCGGCGGCGGTCCTCAGCTTCACCGTGCTGGGCGGGAACACCGCGATGAGCGGTGAGGTCTTCCTCCAAGCCGCTCCGGAGGTCGGGCCCGACCCGTTCACTCCTTCGACGGCCACACGAGCCCAGAGCGTCGCCAAGGTCACGCCCATGACCGCGGGCATGAACGCGAAGGACGGTACGAGCCCCAACGGAACCACGGGTACTGCGAGCGCCACGAACGGTGCGCGCACGCTCGAGGTCGACGGCGGGTATCCCGGGCTGTACGGCGGAACGCGGAACGTCGCGAGCTGTGACGTCGAGAAACAGATCCGGTTCCTCACGCAGTACCCGGACAAGGGCAGGGCATTTGCCGTCTCGCTGGGCATCCGCCAGCCCGAGATCCCCTCGTACCTGCGGTCGCTGACGCCCGTCCGGCTGGGTTGGGACACCAGGGTCACCAATCACGGATACCGCAACGGCGTGCCCACCAGCTACCAGGCGGTCCTGCAGGCCGGCACTCCCGTACTGGTCGACGGCCGGGGCGTGCCCCGGGTCCGTTGTGCCTGCGGCAACCCCTTGGATCCGCCCGTCGCGGTCAGAGGCGGGCAGACGTACAGCGGCGCGAAGTGGTCCTCGTTCCGGTCGTCCGACCTCGTCGCGGTCAAGCCCGCCGTGAAGCCGGTGAAGACCGTCACGGTCTTCGACCAGGACCGCAGGGGATGGTACGCGCGCCCGAGCGGAGCGGCGGAGAGCAAGCACGACCGCGAGGTCCCGCCCCCGAAGGGCCAGACCCCCGGCTCTGCCTACCCGGTCCTGCCGGCGGCCCACCCGGGATCAGTCCAGCCACCCCCGAACACGACCCCGAACCAGCCCCCGAAGACCAACCCTGGCCAGAACCCCGGCCAGAACCCCGGGAACGCACCCGCTCAGATCCCGGGCAACGTCCCAGGCCAGAAGCCGGGCGAGGGCTCGGAGAAGGTACCGGGCCAGGACCCGGTGAAGGACCCGGGTCAGGAGACGGGCGAGAACCCGGGCCAGGAGCCCGGACCGGACGCAGGCAAGGAGCACGGCCAGGCCCCGGGCAAGGCTCCCGGGAAGAAGCCTGGCAAGGACTCGGGGCAGGAGCCGGGGAAGGAGTCCGGCCAGGAGACGGGCGAGGACCCGAGGAAGGAGCCGGGCAAAGAGTCCAGCCAGGAGACGGGTGAGAAGCCCGGCCGGGCTCCCGGGAAGGCGCCGGGCAAGGAGTCGGGCAAGGAGTCGGGTGAGAAGCCCGGCCGGGCTCCCGGGAAGGCGCCGGGCAAGGAGTCGGGCAAGGAGTCGGGCGAGAAGCCCGGCCGGGCTCCCGGGAAGGCGCCGGGCAAGGACTCGGGCAAGGAGTCGGGCGAGAACCCGGGCAAGGAGTCCGGCCAAGCCCCGGACAAGACCCCCGGGAAGGACTCGGAGAAGGTTCCGGGCCGGGATCCAGACCAGGATCCTGCGAAGGTGCCCGGTCAGCAGTCGGACGAGGGCCCGGGGAAGGAGTCGGGGAAGGCGCCTGACCAAGAGCCCGACAGGGGGCCCGCCCACGATCCTGCGAAGGTGCCCGGTCAGCAGTCGGGTAAGGGTTCCGGGAAGGTACCCGGCAAGGATCCTGGCAAGGGGGCGGGGCAGGGCTCGGACACGGCTCCCGGGAAGGCGCCGGAATCCGGCCACGACACAGGCCAGGACACCGGTAAGGAGTCCGGGAGGTTGCCGGGTCACGAGCCGGGCCATGCCCCGGACACGGGCGCCGGCCACGATGCCGGAACGGCGCCCGGGAACGGGTCGGGCCAGGGCCAAGGTTCCGGGAAGGCGCCGGGACAGGGTTCCGGGAACGGCCAGGGCCAAGGCCAGGGTTCTGGGAAGGTGCCCGGCCAAGGCCAAGGCCAAGGCCAAGGCCAAGGCCAAGGCCAAGGCCAAGGCCAAGGCCAAGGCCAAGGCCAAGGCCAAGGCCAAGGCCAAGATTCCGGAAACGGCCAGGGGCAGGGTCAGGGTTCCGGGAACGGCCGGGGCCAGGACCAGAGCCGGGGCCGGGATTCCGGAAACGGCCAGGGCCAGGGCTCCGGAAACGGTCGGGGTCAGGGTCAGGGTCAGGGTCAGGGTTCCGGGAACGGTCGAGGTCAGGGTCAGGGTCAGGGTCAGGGTTCCGGGAACGGTCGAGGTCAGGGCCAGGATCAGGGCCAGGGCCAGGGTTCCGGGAACGGCCAAGGCCAGGGTTCCGGGAACGGCCAGGGCAACCGCTCCGGCAACGGCTTCCGGCGGTGAGCCGAGGAGGAACAGTCCTGGCGACCCCGTGGGTCGAATACCCGGGCGATGACGCTCCGGCCGAGCCGCCGCCGGCTGATGCCCGCGGTGGCTGCGTCCGTGCGTGGGGCGACGAGAGCCACTCCATCGGTGACGGCCTGATCTCGTCGTCCCCGGACCGGTGAAGGCCCTTTCACGGCCCTCGTTCCTTGTCACGTTCTTGTGAAGATCGTTAGCATTTCCCGCAGTCGCCCTCCGGGGGTGCGGAGGGGGCAGCTGTGTCAGAGGTACCGGCATTGGCAGGGCGGCGGGAGGAGATCGCAACGCTCACCCGGGCCATCGAGGACCTCGGCGCCGGCAGAGGCACGGTCCTCGAGGTCGCGGGGGACCCGGGCATCGGAAAGACCGCCCTGCTGAACCTGCTCGCCCGGCTCGCCGCCGCACGAGGCGCCACCGTACTGCGGGCCCGGGCCCGGGCCCGTTCCGGCGAGGGGGCCAAGCCGTACCAGGTCTTCCGCGAGGCCTGGCAACGGTCCGCGCCCCCGACGGCCGCCCCCTATCCGCCCACCGCCGAGGCCGGTCCGCCGTGGGACACCGCCGCAGAACACGCGCTGGTACGCGCACTGCTCGACGGGTGCGCGCGCCGGGACGGAGGCCGCGGGAGCGTGATCGTCCTGGACGACCTCCACCACGCGGATCCCGCCTCGGCCCACCTGGTGGAAGCCCTCGCCGAGGAATGCGCCGCGCACCCGCTGGTCCTGGCTCTCGCCCTGCGACCCCGGCAGACCCCGCCGGCCCTGCTCGCCGCCCTCGACGACGCCTCGCACACGGGACGCCTCGTCCGCGTGGAACCCGCACCGCTGGACGCCGCGGCCATCGTCTCCCTGGCCGGTCGAGGGCCGGCCGAGCAGCTGGCTGCGGGCTCCCTGGGCAACCCGCGCGCCCTGCGCGTCCTCCTGGCGGCGGGCCACGACCCCGACCAGTGGCCGGCGCGGTCCGACGCGGCGGCAGGCCCGCTGCTGCGCGCCGCGGCGCCGGTGCTCGCCGAACTCGAAGCCCTCCCGGGCGACTGCGCCGAGGTGCTGGCCGCCGCCGCCGTCCTCGGAGAACCCTTTCGCCCCAGCGACGCCGCGCACGTGGCCGGGTACTCCGGCGACCGCACCGCCGCCGCCCTCGGCACTCTGGCCGCCGTCGACCTGATCCGGTCCGACGGACCGGCCGGCACCCTGGTCTTCCGCCACCCCGTACTGGGACACCTCCTTCACCACCGGATGAACCCCGGCCTGCGGCACGACGCCCACCACCGCGCCCTGGACCTGCTCGACGCCCGCGGCGCAGCGCCCGCCGCCCGCGCGCGGCACGCCGAACACGTACTGCCCGCCGCCGCCGACCCCGCCCAAGCCATACGCGTACTCGCCGAAGGCGCCGCCGAGGTCCTCGCCCGCGAGCCCGCCACCGCCGCCCGCTGGCTGCGCCTCACCCTGGATTACTCACCCACCGCAGGCGCAGGCGCAGGCGCAAGCGCAGGCGCCGGAGCCCGCGCCCGCCTCGCCCTGGACTGCTGCCGGGCGCTCACCGCCGCCGGCCGTCCGCAGGAGGCACGCGCCCTCGCCCACGAGCTCCTGCGCACCCCCGGTGTCCTGCCCGGTCGACTCCGTACGGAGGCACTGGCGGTGTGCGTCGGCGTCGAGCGCCTCCTCGGACGGTACGAGGAGGCCGACGCGACCGCCCGCACCGTGGTCGACGCCCTGGCCCGGCCCCTGTCGACACCGCTGCCCGTAGAGACGGCGGATCTCGTCTTCGACTACGGCCTCCTCCACGCCCTGCGCGGTACCGCCGCCGAGGTCCGCGGCCTCGCCCACGAAGCCGCCCGGGCCGTCGCCGGAGCGGACGAGGACGGACGCACCGCGCTCGGCGTCCTGGCCGCCTTCTGCGACAGCTACGTCGGCGACTTCACACGGGCCGCCCCCGAGGTCGCCCGGTGCGCCCGGCTCGTCGACTCCCGCCCCGACACCGTGGCGGGCCGCGCACCCGAGGTACTGGCCCTACTGGGCTGCGCCGAACTGTTCGTGGAGCGGTTCGCCGACGCCCGCCGCCACCTCTCGCGGGGCCTGGCCAGCGCGGGCGGCGGCGCGCACAAGCACATCGCCGTCAACCAACTGCTCGGCCTGTCGATCCTGGACCAGTGGGCGGGCCGCCTCGACACGGCACAGCACCACGCCCGCGAGGCCGAGCGGCTCGCCGGGGAGATCGGCGCCCCGGACGCCGCCGGACTCGCCATCGCCCTACGCTCCTCGGCACTGCTGTGGGCCACCCCGCGGCGCAGGACCCCCGAAGCAGTGGAGCTCGCCGAGGCGGGGCTACGGGCCACCGTCCCGGGCACCGGCTGGTGGGCGGGCTCCGCCCTGGGCCTGCTCGCAGTGGCCAAGCTGCTGGGCGGCGACCCGGCCGCTTGTCTGCGCACCCTGCTGGAAGGCGGCGGCGAAGACCTCGCGCTGCTCCAACCCCCCTCCCGAACCTCCCTGTTCGCGCTGATGACCACCGCGGCGGCCCAGTGCGGCGACCTCGCCGCTGCCGCAAGCGCCGCCCGCGCGGCCGACGCCGCCGCCGCACGGCTCGGCAGGCCGGCGTTCCAACAAGCACAGGCGGACCGAGCAGGAGCCGCACTCGCCCTCGCACAAGGAGACCCCGCACGCGCGGCCGCTCTCTCCCTGAACGCCGCACGCGCCTTCAGGGCCTTACGGATGCCGGTCCTGCGGGCATGGACGCTGATCGCCGCAACCCCCGCCCTGGCCGCGACACACGGAACCGCGGCGGCCCTCGGCCCACTCGACGAGGCCCTGGAAGCCGCACGGGAATGCGGGGCGCTGCGCCTGTGCGAAGACGGCGCGCGGGCCCGGGCCGCACTCACGGCCGCCACCCCCGCCTCCCGCCCGCCGGACCCGCTCGCCGCGCTCAGCGTCCGGGAGCGGGAAGTGGCCGAACTCGCCGCCGCCGGACTGTCCTCGCGGCAGGTCGCCGAACGCCTCGTCCTCAGCACCCGGACCATCGACACCCATCTCGGCAACGCCTACCGCAAGCTCGGCGTCTCCTCACGGGTGGCCCTCACCCGACTGCTCGGACCCCCACCGGGCGGCCTGGGAACCCCGGTTGCGTAGGTGCCTTGCGTAAACCTACGGATGTCCGCCGACAGACCGGCCGCGAGACTCCTCCACGACGGAGGTGCGCACCCGCACCCCGCCCCCGAACTCACCTCCCGTGGAGAGACCGTGCAGCTCAAGACCGCGCTGGGTGCCGTCGCACTCGGCGTCACCGTCCTCACCGCCGCGCCCGTCCTGGTGGTCCCGCAAGCGGCGTTCGCCGCCGACTGCTACACGAGCTGCGACCCCTGGGACGACTCCAACATCAACGACCCCATCATCATCACCGGGCCCACGCCGCCCGAGTCGGACCACCTCGGCCAGCCCTGGTTCCCGGGCGGCGGCGGCGGATCCGGCTCACAGACCAACGCCTACGTGGTCAGCCAGGGCCAGAAGTGGGAGGAGCAGGCCGACGACGACTTCAAGTGCACGCGCAACAGCGGTGACACCGTCCTCCAGATCAACCGCACCCTGACCTACACCGTGTCGGTGAAGGTCAGCGCGAACCTCACGGCCGACCTGACCGCCGCGCTCAAGGCCGCCGTGGGAACCGAACTCAACACCACGATCAGCAAGTCCTACGGACTGGCCACCAGCATCAACCCGGGCCAGAGCGTCGGCCTCTACGTCGAGTACCAGACCAACGTCTACGCGATCACCACCACCAGCGCCGCCGGCACGACCACCCAAGCGGTCAACGTCACCGCACCCACCGGCGTGGTCACCGCACGCAGCTGCTGATGGTCACTCCCTCCACCACGGCGGTACGACGGATCCGCCCCGTCGTACCGCCGCTGGACGCCGTCTGCATACCGGATGGGGCCCGCGCCCGTGCCCATGAGGCGCTGGCCACCCTCGCCGAGGCCACCGCCCTGCACCTCGCCAATCCCGACCTCTTCCACCGCCCCCGCATCCGCACACGGCTGCACCTGCGCCACGTCCACCCCGCCACACCCGCGCTGCTCGCGGAGCGCATCACCGACGCCGCCGAAGCCCGCACCACCGCCGGCCTGCTCGCCGTCGCCTCCGTACGGGACGAACTGCGCGAACGGCCCGGCCGACGGCCCTGCTTCTCCCCGGAATCGCTCGCCGCACTCCACCGGATGCTCGTGGCGGACGATCCGAACATCCCCGGCCCGGGCGGCTTCCGACGCGCCCCCGCGCGGGTCACCTGGCCCGACGGCCGGCGCTTCGCCATCACCGTCGCTCCGGGCCGCGCCCTACACGGTCACGTCGAGCGCTGGTACCGCTGGGCCGTGCGGAGCGCCTCGCCGGCGCTGGACGCCGCCGCGTTCGGGATGCTGCGGCTCTTCACCGTCCACCCGTTCCCCGACGGCAACGGCCGCACCGCCCGCCTGCTCGCCCAGTGCGACCTCGTGGGCGCCGGCCTGCTGCCCGGCCTGCTGCTCGACGTCGAGGGCTGGGTCGACGCCCACCGCGCGGAGCACGACGAGGCCGTCGTCGCCGGTGCCGAGGGGGAGTGGGAACGCTGGGGCGCCCTGTTCGCCCGGGCGGTCACCGACACGGCCCGGCACCGCACCGCCACCGTCACCGCGTACGGGAACCTCCTCGACGAGGCACTCGACCACGTCGCGTGCGACCCGGCCGCGGCCGAGGTGCTGGGCCACTTCCGCTCCGGCCCGGCCGTGTCGGCCCCGTGGCTGCGCGGACGCACCGCCCACGCCCCCGGGCCCGCACTGGCCCGGCTACGGGACGCGCGGATCCTTGTGGCTCACCCCCGGCTACGGGACGCGCTGGTCCACCCGGGACTGCTGGCCCTGCTCGACGCGCCGTACGAGGAAGCCGGTGCCGCGAGGACCACACCCTGCGCGGTGAGCGCGTAGCCGCAGCCGCATGGTTCAGCCTTCCGAAAGGCGGACGATGGCGTTCAACTGTTCGGCCAAGGTCGAGGGGACGGACGACGGGATCGGCTTGGTCACCCAGGCGCGGGGGCCCCTCACCGTGAGCGCATACGTGAACGCGGGGGCGCCGACCACATCGGGGTCGCCCGTCCAGCCGCCGGCGTTCATGACGACGTACCCGAAGCGGTACTGCGAGAGCTCGTGCCAGCGGATGAGCAGGTCACCGTCCTTCCCGGCGTGCCGCAGCCCCATGCTGGTGACGGCCAGGCGGTGGCCGCCCCGGACGGCGATGAGCTCCTCGAACGGGCCGAGGGCGTGCCGCCGACGCGCTCTGCGCACCGTCCAGGACTCCGGCGCAGCGGGTGCGACCAGATCCAGGGGGGTCCAGGGCTGCCGTTGCAGGTACTCCCTGACGAGTTCCGGCATCCGCGCGGGCACTCCCGTCCGCTGCGGTGGCGCGGGCGGGCCCGGCAGGCGTGGCCCCGGCGCACTGTGGTGAACCAATCACCCTCGTCAACGACCGTTGGGCTCATGGTCGATACGGCTTCGGGGGGTGGGGAACGGTCGGCTGCAGTGCCTACAGCTTCACCGCACACGGTGGTTGGGACGGGCGCCTGACCAAGTCCGAGAAGGCGCAACCACGTACTCGCGGGCAGCGAACGGGGCGCGAGGAGTTCCCTGCCTGGCCCGGACTCCAGCAGCAGCGGCGCGAGGCCGAGCGCAAGGAGCAGGAGGCGGCTGCACTAGCGGCGACGCGCTTCGCGCCGGCCTTGGCCAGGGCCGTGAAAGCCGCCGAAGAAATCATCGCGGATCCGGGCAGCACCACGTTCCGGACCCTGGAGCGTCGCCGCCAGGCGGTCTGCGCGGCCATGGAACAGCAGGCCCGCAGCACGGCCGCCGCCCGCCTCAAACCCTCCGAAGCAAGAGGGTACTTCGCTGCTGAAGACGAACTCCAACGGCTCTTGCAACTCACCCAGCAGCTGTTCCAAGCACTGCGCGGCGCGGAAGAACTCCTCCCTCCAGCCGAGGCGGTCAAGGCTGCGAAGAGCCGCTACGCCGCGCGCATCGACCAGATCGCGACGGAACGCTACGGCTCCCTTCCCACCAGCGGCGATGGCGCCCATACGGAGCGTCGCGCATGGGACGCGGCCCGGCGGCGCGTCGAGCAGTCGTAGCCGGAAGGTACGGCACAGCGGCAAGAGTGACGATTCATCTCACTTCGCCACGAAAGGGGGAGCTGTTGGGCGGCTGGGCGTCCGGCAGCGTGGTCGAATCCAAGCCGACGAGACACCCCCGTCGATATCGATCGTGCGCGCGAAGAAGAGGGGGTTCGAGCGCACCTCGCCCTTGGGGGAGGGCGGTTCCCCCCGCGGCGGCCCACGAAGCTACCGGCCGGTCCAACTGGCGGAAAACATCATGCAGTTATTCAGCAGCACTTAATATGACGGCCTGTGCCAGTGGCACAGGTGCCTCGTCAGCATCCGCGCTTGCCGCACGTCACGCCTCTGTCCGCTCTGGACGGGGAGATACGGAGCAACTCCTCCCGTGTATCTCGACAGCTACTCCGCGCGCGGTTTCCGCTCCCTGGCCCACGTCACGGACATCCCGATCAGCCGTCCCACCGTCCTGGCCGGCCGCAACGACGGCGGCAAGAGCGCGGTACTGATCGCGCTGGCCTTCCTCCTCGGTACGCACCGCCTGACCGACGAGGACCGCACCTACGCGCAGGACGAGGAAGGCGCCAAGGGACGACGGTGCGCCGAAACCTGGGTGGAGGGCAAATTCCGGCTCGACGCCGAGGAACAGCTCCACAGCGGGCTCGGCGAACACGTGCGCATCCGTCGGCGCTCACGACTGGGGGAGGCGACCTGCCTGGAGTACTTCGGCAGCCAGCCCGCCGATCCGCAACTGCGCGACCTCAGCCGGCTGCTCAAGCCGGCGCTGACGGCGCTCATCGCCGAGTACGGCCTGTCCCCGGCCGGAACCCTCAAGGAAGACCTCCTCGCGGAGCTGACGGCACACGCCAGGACACTTCCCCACGACCAGGAATGGCAGCCACTGCCCAAAGCGCTCGAGGAACGACTTCCACGGCTCTTGTCGTTCGGCGGGAAGGAGGAGCGCCCCGACGACGCCGTACGCATGGCTTTGAGCAGCAGCTACAAGACGCACCTGGAAGACGAGACCGTTCAGGGCCGCGTCCGGGAGATCGAGGAGGAGATCACCCAGCGGCTGGAGAAGGAGGCCGACTCCCTGTGCCACCACATCCGCCAGCACTGCGCCGAATACCTCAGCGTCAACGTCAAGCCCATGGTCTCCTTCAAAGGAGGCTTCCAAGGCGCCCCGCTGCACGTCTCGCGAGCGGACGGCGAGCCCGTCGACCTGACACGCGCCGGCCAGGGCAGCACCCGCCGCATCGCCCTGGCGGTATGGGAATGGACCAGCAACCTCCTGGAGAACGCCGAACTGGCCGCCTCGACGGAACAGGGAAGCACCCAACCCACGCAGACCATCGTGGTCTACGACGAGCCCGACACCCACCTCGACTACCGCCACCAGCGCACGGTCATGGACATCATCCGCAAGCAGTGCACCCTGCCCCACGTCAGCGTCATGGTCGCCACCCACTCGATGAACCTCATCGACGGCGTCGACATCGCCGACGTCGTCCACATGAGTCTCGGACCCAGTGGGCGCACCGTCATCGAACACCTCGATGACGACCAGCACGACGGGATCGACTTCCATCTCGGCCAGATCGCGGCATCACTGGGGCTGCGCAACTCCGTCCTCCTCCACGAGCGCTGCTTCCTGGCCGTCGAGGGCGACACAGAGCAAAAGAGCCTGCCGCTGCTGTTCCGCCTGGCCCAGAACATGTCCCTCCAGGCAGCGGGCATCGCCCTGTGGGGTTGCGAGAACAACGAGGGCGCCCTTCACCTGGCCCGCTACCTCGTCAAACACCGGCGCACCGTGATGCTGATGGTGGACGCCGACAGCCGCACCAACAAACTCTTCAAAGAAGAACGTCTCCGGCGCGCCGGCCTCGACCTCGAAAAGCACGTCTCCTACGTCGGAGAAGCCGAGGGCTACAACGAGCTCGAAGAACTCTTCAGCGACGATCAGTGGGCCCATGCCGCCAACACCCACTGGCCCCGCCCGGCCCCGCAGACCTGGCAAGCCGATGATTTCACCGCCCATCGCGACGGCAAGAAATTCAGCGCCCACATTCTCGGCATGATCCAAAACCAAGCCGAAGACAACAGCCCCAACGGCAAACCCGCCATGGTCTACGGGCTGGCCAGCACCCTCACCACGGCCCAGGACGTGCCTCGTCAGCTACGGGACATCTTCGCCCACCTGCAACAACTCGCTCACTGATCCGGCGCCGACCGCTGAGCACGACGCGCCCGCATACGCTCTTTGCGCTGCTCGTCGGTCGGCGTTTCCCACACGTGCCAGCCAACCGATTCCACCCATTGACGGGCATGGATCCGAGCATCGATCCCGCACCACCTGCACCCGCCCGGCGAGGGAACGCAGGCAGCACGAGCAGACCTTGGAGAGGACATCTCTCCTCCTTCCCACGTTCTCCATCTTCCCTGCCGACACTGACAATCACGCTGAGCGACAAAGCCGAGGTGTATGCGCATGAGGTTTCTCCACACATCCGATTGGCACCTGGGACGCCGATTCCATTCGGAAGACCTGACTCCCGCCCAGCGCACCTTCCTCGACCACCTCACCGACACCGCCCGCACCCAGAACATCGACGCGATCTTGGTGGCCGGCGACGTCTACGACCGAGCCATCCCCAGCCTCGACGCCGTACGCCTGTTCAGCCACGCCCTGCACGAGCTCGCGGACCTGAACGTACCGATCATCATGATCAGCGGAAACCACGACTCCGCCCACCGCCTCGGCGTCGCATCCGGCCTCCTGGCACGTACCGGAATCCACCTGCGCACCGACCCGGCCACCTGCCACACCCCCGTCCTCCTGGAAGACGCCGACGGCCCCGTCGCCATCTACGGCATCCCCTACCTCGAGCCGTCGATGGCCCGCACCCCACTCGAAGCCGGAGCCACCTCCCACCACGCCGTGCTGAGCGCAGCCCTGGACCGCATCCGCACCGACCTCGCCCAGAACCAGCCGGCCGGCACCCGCTCCGTCGTCCTCGCCCATGCCTTCGTCACCCCCGGCACCGGACAGCCCGAAGAACGCGAAGCGACCGAGGAATCCACCAGCGAACGCGACATCACCGTCGGCGGCGTCGCCCACGTAGGCGCCGACATCTTCAACGGCATCGACTACGTGGCCCTCGGCCACCTGCACGGTGCCCAGCGCATCACCGACCGCATCCACTACAGCGGCTCCCCCCTCGCCTACTCCTTCTCCGAAGCCCACCACACCAAATCGATCACCCTGGTCGACCTCGCCCCAGGAACCGCCCCCACCCTCACCCACCAGCCCTGCCCCGTCCCACGCCGTCTCGAACGCATCACCGGCTTCATCGACGACCTCCTGACCCACCCCACCTACGAGCCGCTCAAGGACGCCTGGCTCGAGATCACCCTCACCGACACCGCCCTCCCCTTCGAGGCCATGGCCCGTCTGCGCCGCCGCTTCCCCCACACCGCCACCCTCAAGCACAGGCCCGCCCGCATCCCCGCCCAGAACACGACCACCCCCACCTACAGCGAACGCATCCGCGGCCGCAGCGACCTCGACATCGCCAGCGACTTCATCCACAACATGCGCGGCACCACCCCCACACCGGACGAAGACGCCCTGCTCCAACAAGCCGTCGAAGCCTCCCGCCTGAACGAACAGCACAAGGAAACCGTCTGATGCGCCTGCACAACCTGCGCCTGCAGGCCTTCGGCCCCTTCGCCACCACGCACACCATCGACTTCGACGCCCTGTCCGCCGACGGCCTCTTCCTCCTGCACGGCGACACCGGCGCCGGCAAGAGCACCATCTTCGCCGCCATCTGCTTCGCCCTCTACGGCAAACCCCCCGGCGACCGCGACCTACTGCTGCGCAGCCACCACGCTCCCGCAGACCTCCTGACCGAAATCACCCTGGAGGTCACCCTCGCGGGCCGCCGCCTGCGCATCCACCGAACCCCCGCCCAAATGCGCCCCAAGCGCTCCGGCGAAGGCGAGACCCTCCACAAGCCCGAGACCCACCTCAGCGAATGGGCCGCCGACACCCACGGTCAGGGCCGCTGGGAAGCATCCAGCAAATCCCACCAGGAAGCCTCCGCCGAGATCACCGACCTCCTGGGCATGAGCCGGGACCAGTTCTGCCAGGTCGTCCTCCTACCCCAGAACGAGTTCACCAAGTTCCTCCACGCCGATGCCCACGGCCGGCGCGAACTCCTCGGCAAACTCTTCCGCACCGGCCGCTTCTCCTTCATCGAACGCTGGCTCAACGACCACAGCCGCACCACCGAGAAGAACCGCGACGCCGCCCGCGCCGACGTACTACGCCTGGCCGAACGCATCCACCAGGCCGCCGGCAGCGTCCTCTCGACCGAACGCACCGCGCCCGCCCCCGAGGACCCCCACACCCTCACCGAGCCCGCACGAGCCTGGGCCCAGGACCTCCTCCACGCCAGCCACATCCACTACGACGACACACTCCGAGCAGCCGCAACGGCCAAGGAGAACCTGACCAAACAGCAGATCCTCGAAGCCGCGGCACGCGAACTCCATCAGCAGCAAGCCACCTACGCCAGTGCCCGGCAGCAACTCGACCTGCTCCAGGAACAGGCACCGCACCAAGACACCCTGATCCACCGCCGCGACCAGGCCCGGCGCGCCCAACGAGCAGCACCACAGCTACACGCCGCCGACACCGCCGCAGACGACCACGCCCGCACCCGGCGCGCCGAGCGCAGCGCCCGCGAACACCTGCTGCCCGAACACACGGACCTGGATGCCGGTCAGCTGGAAACCGCCGAGCAGCGCACCCGGGCCGAAGCCGCCGTCCTGACCGCCCTCATCCCCGAAGAAGACACCGTCCGCCGACTGGCCGCAGAGCTGGAGCGCGTCGACGCCGAACGACAGGACTTCACCACCCAGCAACGCACCTCCCAGGACTGGCTCGAGGCAGAGCCCGACCAGCGCCGCGCCCTCGAAGTCCGACGGGACGCCGCCCGCCTGGCCGAACAAGAAAGCCGTCGCCACCACGACGCCCTGAACAGCCTCAAGGCCCGCATCGAAGCCGCCAAGCGCCGCGACACCCATCTCGGGCAAGTCGCCAAGGCCGAACAACACCTGGCAGACGAACAAGAGGCCACAGCCCAGACCGGCCAGACCTACCTCACCATCCGCCGCCAGCGCACCGAGGGCATGGCCGCCGAACTCGCCGCCACCCTCACCGACGGCGCCCCCTGTCCGGTCTGCGGATCCTGCACCCATCCGGCCCCCGCAGCTCCCCAAGACGGACAGCCCACACGCCAGGACGAACAGGACGCCGAAACCGTCCACGAACAGGCCAAGGCCGCACAGGAAGCCGCCGCGGCCGCCCTGCACGACCTCCGCGAACAGGCAGCCGCCGCTACCGGAGAAGCGGGCGAGACCCCGCTGAGCGACCTGCAGAGCCAACATTCCGCACTCGACGCCGAGCTGGCCGAAACCCTCGACCGCGCGGCCGACCAGGGCACCGTCGAAGAAGAACTCCGCACGCTCGACGCCGAGCACACGGCCCGGACCGAGCAACACAACACCGCAACGGCCGGCCTGTCCGCCCGCAACGCCGACTACGACACCCTCAGCCAGCAGCTCGCCGAGCTGACCGGCAAACTCACCGCAGCCCGTGGTACCCACCCCACCGTCGCCGCCCGCGCCGACGAACTCACCCGCACCGCCAACCGCCTCAAAGAAGCCGCCGAGGCCTCCCGCAGCCTCGCCGCCGCCGTCCAGACCCTCACCCACCGCACCGACGAGGCCACTGCCGCCGCCAAGGCCCAGAGCTTCGACACCCTGACGCTCGCCCAGCAGGCCCTCCTCAGCGACGAAGACCTACGCGCCATCGAAGAAGAGATCACCCAGTGGCGCGAGGACTGCGCCGTACACACCGCAGTCCTGGATAACCCGACACTGCAGCAGGCCGCCGCACGGCCCCCCGCCGACCTCGACACCGCCACGGCCGCACGGGCCGCCACGGACGACCAGCACGCCGCCGCAGCCGCTGCCGCCAGCGCCGCCCACACCCGCAACCAGGACCTCACCGCCCTGGCCGCCGAACTCGAGACCGCCGTGCAACGCCTCGGCCCGCTCGAACAGGCCCACAGCACCGCACGTCACCTGGCCGAACTCGTCACGGGCAACTCACCCAGTGCCCGCATCCGCATGCAACTGGAGGCCTACGTCCTGGCCGCCCGACTCGAAGAAGTCGTCACCGCCGCCAATACCCGCCTGCACATCATGTCCGAAGGCCGCTACACCCTGTCCCACTCCGACCACCAAGCCGCCCGCGGTGCACGCTCCGGCCTCGGCCTCCAGATCACCGACTCCTGGACCGGCCGCCCCCGCAAGACCGACACCCTCTCCGGCGGCGAATCCTTCTTCGCCTCGCTCTCCCTCGCCCTGGGACTGGCCGACGTCGTCACCCACGAAGCCGGCGGCAACCCCCTGGACACCCTCTTCATCGACGAAGGCTTCGGCACCCTCGACGAAGACACCCTCCTCAAAGTCCTCGACGTCCTGGACTCCCTGCACGCCCACGACCGCACCGTCGGCGTCATCAGCCACGTCCCCGAACTGCGCCGCCGCATCGCCCAACGCCTCCACGTCCGCAAGAGCCCGACCGGCTCCACCCTCACCCACCTGAGCGAAGCAGCCGAATAGCCCGACGCTCACGGACGGACGGACGGGACCAGGACGGGGCCGGGGCCTTGAACGCCCCCAGACGGGGCGGGGCGTCCCGCCCCGCCCGGACCGGGAGCCGGCCGCCCTCAGACGGCGGCCGGTGCGGGCTCCTCGCCCTTCACCTCCCCCGCGGGCGCAGGGGTGGCCTCGGGCACGGGCCAGGTGTAGAGCACCAGGCCCTGCCGGTTGTCCCTCTCGAGGCCGTTCTTCTCAACGAGCCGCTGCAGGGCGTTGCGGATGGTCTGAACCGACGTTGCCCGCTCGGGGTGCGCCTCCTCCAGCTCGCTCTGGATCTCGCTGACCTTCTTGGGCTCGCCGGGCTGCTTGGACAGGATGTCACTGAGAAGCCGGCCAAGCGTGGGGCCCGCCTGCACGGTCTTCCCGGCCCCGGCCACCGCGGTCTTCTTGACGGCCGCCTTCTTCGCGGTCGCGGTCTTCTCAGGAGGGGTCGCCGCAGCCGTCTTGGCAGTGGCCTTCTTGGCGGCCCTCTTCCTGGCCGCAGGCGCCTTCTTCGCCGACGCCGCGGCGTCTGCCACCTTCTCCGCCCTCGGCAGCGGCACGGCCGCCGCATCCGCGCCGTCGCGGACCGGGGGAGCGCTGCTCGAGGGCTGGACGGACACCGGCACCGGCGTCGGTACCGGCGTCAGCGTCGGCTCAGCGCTGACGACCGACGGCGTGTCCGCCAGCGCTGCGGCGAGCCACTTCTCCTCTCCCTGGAGCTTGCCCAGGCGTGTGCTGAGGGTCGCCTGCTCGGCCTGGTTGGCTGCGAGGGCGGCGGCCAGATGCTCCGCGTACTCGGTTTGGATCGGGGTGTTGACCGGCTCGTTGGCCACGGCAGTCCACGCTCCTTCTGGAGGGATGTGCGTTGGAGCGGGATGTTACTCGCCGCGGGCAGCAGCCGGTTGGCGTATCCCACCACCTCATCCCAGGGCGGGCGGCGCCCGCACCTGCCCGCGACAGCCCCATCCGGTCGGGGCCCGGCCGGCAACCCCCGCCTTCAGTACGGGAGAAGGCACACCGGGAACCGTCGCCGCGGCTGCTTCCCGATGCCCTCCGGGACGCTACCCGGCGGGGACCAGTTCGAGAGGGACCGTACCCTCGCTGACCATGACGTTGCGAAGACGGATGTGGGATGCGGCCTCCTGGACGCACGGGCGGGGGCGGTGGTGCTGGCTGAACTCGAAGGCCTGATCACCGAACTGGAACGGCTGACCACGCGGGCCGGCTGCTGCTGTTGAAGGCCCGGATGTTCCGCGCGTGGGTGCTGATCGACGAGGGCCGACCCGCTGGGGCGGAGGCCGACGCCGTCCTGCGGGCGTTGACACGGGACCGTGTAGGTACCGCCGAGTCAGGCAAGGTGTATCCCGATCCGCTTGCTGGCGACGCCGGAGGGCTCGAGCTCGCCACGGCCATGGCCCTCGACGGCCCGGGCCGCCACGAGGAGGCGAGGCGGAGGCCGGGTATCCCAGCTTCCCACCCGACGAGGTCGCAGTACGGCGCAGACCGCGCGGGGCGCCCCCTGTTGACGGATGCTCAAAGAGCCCGGTGGGAGGGGGTTTCCCGAGGGTTTCCCGTTTCCCGTTGCAGTGGGCGACCCGCGCCTCCTCGACACGCAGGGGCGGCGGGGCACAGTCTCGAAGTGCCCGACGGGCGGCCGGTCCGTGCTCCGTAAGACGAGCACGATGAGCACGCCGCGAACACCAAGACGAACACAACGCCCCGCGTGGACACCGCGTGGCACGGACAGGGGGACCAGACATGGCGATGCGGAGAACAGCAGTGGCGGCGGTGGCGGTGCTCACCCTCCTCGCCACCTGGGGAGGGGCCCACGACACCACGGCGGCCGCAGCACCGAAGAGGGCGGAGACGGCGGAGGCGTGCGGCGTGCTCGCCCCCGGGGCCTCCACGGCGGCCGAGCAGGCCGTAGGAGCGGCGTGCGGACAGATCGGTGTCTGGTACACCTGGGGCGGCGGCCACGGGCAACAGCCGGGGCCGACGTACGGTCAGGTCGACCCGAGCGACCCGGACAGCGCACACGACCCCGAGCGGCTCGGCTTCGACTGCTCGGGTCTGGTCCGCTACGCCTACCACCGTGCGGTCGGCGGCGACCCGCTCCCCGGCAACGCCTACCACCAGTTCCACTCACCGCAGGTACAACAGCGATTCACCGCCGTGCAAGGGACCGCCCCGCTGCTCCCGGGGGACCTCCTGGCCTGGGGTTCGGGGGGCGCCATCCACCACATCGCGATCTACCTGGGCGAGGGGAAGATGGTCGAGGCCCGGGAATCGGGCACCCGGATCACCGTCAGCGACGTACGGCTGGGCGGGGACTACGCGGGAGCGGTCCGCATCGCACCGGCCGCAGCACCCGGCACGTTCAGCACCTGGGGCACGGACGTGTGGACCCACGAGGAACCGTCCACCGGCAGCCCGGGGGTACACCGGTTCCCCGGCCCGACCACCGTGCGCATCGAGTGCCAGAAGCACGCCCAATCGGTGACGGCGGAGGGCTACACCAACGACGCCTGGTCCTACCTGCCCGAGTACCGGGCGTGGATCACCAACATCTACATCAAGGGTGCCGCCTGGCTGGACGGCGTACCCACCTGCCCCTGAGCAGCAGCCACCAGCACCGATCACGCACAACCGTCACCCGGCTCCCGAGGGAGCCCTTCCGAGGAGGAAGCATGTACGCAGGCAGGAAGATCGCCCTGGGCTTCGCCACCGTCGCACTCGCGGGCGCCATGGCCACCGTGACCGGCCCCGCCCAGGCGACGTCCGCCACCGGGACGAGCGCGGCCGCCGAATGCGGCGTGCGCGCCGACGGCAAGCTGTGGTGCGGCAACCGGGTGGGCGCCAAGGGCTACGAGCACCGCCGCTACGACTCCGCGGTGCGGGGGCCGCTGAACACGAGCCCCAGCTGGTTCCAGTGCTGGGGCCGCGGTGACCAGCACGCCGGCGGCAACAACGTCTGGTACTGGACCCAGCTGGACAACGGCCAGTGGGGCAACGTCGCGGCCGTGGACGTCCACACCTCGGTCGACCCCGCCCCGGGCCTGCGCGAGTGCTGACACCTTGAGGAGCGTGCCGCCACCTCCCCACCAGGAGGCGGCGACACGCGGAGGGGGCCGACGGCACGGCCGTCGGCCCCCTCACTCATCGGCAGGGATCAGCAGGTCCCGGCCGGCCGCTCCCGGACCACCAGATCGGTGGAGCCGGTGGTCGCGTCCAGCCAGGCGACCTGACGGCCCGCGCCGGCCGCCGGGTAGCTCTGCTCACCGCGGTTGCAGGAGACCCGCTCGCGACGTGAACCGTCGGTGGTCAGCTGCCACAGCTTGGGCAGGGACTCGTTGCGGTACCGGGTGTCGGGCGTCTGCGCTACCAGGGTCAGCGCGTCCTGCGAGACCGTCAGGTCGGAGGCGATGAAGGCGCCCGGCTTGTGCTCGCTGCTGACGATGTAGGTGCCGCGGCCGTCCAGGCCGGAGCTGATGACCGACATCAGACCGCCGTCGCTCTCGTCGGTGTCCGCCAGCCAGAACACGTTCTTGCCGTTGATTCCGGTCTGGCCGAGGCTCACCGGCTCGTCGAGCTGCTCGGTCATGACGGCGTTGCCGGTGGCGAGGTCGACGACCTCCACGCCCAGCCGGTAGGAACCGTTCTGCGGGTACAGCTTCGCGTAGGCGATCTTGTTGTCGCTGATGGAAGGCAGGGCGGTCAGCGTGTTCCACTTCCGCCCGTCGGTGAAGACCGGGGCCTTGTCGGTGGGCCGCATGTAGCCGACGTGCCGGCCGCCGAAGATGTCGTACTCCTCGAACACGACCGTGTTCTTCTCCACACGCAGACCCGCGACGCCCGTCGCCGAGCTGTACAGGGTCTTGATCGGGCCGCCCGCCACGGGACGGGTCAGGACGTCGACCGAGGTCGGGCCGTACGCCGTCCACACCACGGTCTTGCCGTCGGTCGCCGGGGCGGTGTGGTAGCGGCCGTCGTTGGGGCTGATCACCTTCGGGGCGCCCTTGCCGTCCAGGCGGCCGGCGTAGACCGAGTAGGGCTCGGATCCGTCGTCATTGGACTTGGAGGCCGTCCACCAGCCACCGCCCGCACCCACTCCGGAATCGGTGGTGTTCAGCTTCCCGAAGAGGGTGTCGGTGTCGATGCCCAGGGCCTGCTCCCAGTCCGGGACGATGCCGTGGGCGTTGAACGACCGCTTGACCGTGTTCTGCTGGGCGGAGGTCGCGCCCAGCGCCTTGGCCGCCGCGAGCACCGCGCCCCGGGCCTCGGTGAACCCGTCGAGCGGCGTCATGTACTCGGTGACGGCCTTGTACACGATCTTGTCGGCCAGGGCGCCGCCCAGGTCCTCGCGCATGTCCCACAGCGCGCCGGAGAAGATCGTCGAGTTCAGGTGCACGCCGCCGTTGTCGGTGGCGAACGACACGCCCAGGAAGCTCTTCGAGGTGGTGGCCCCGTCGTTGAGGTCGCGCAGGGCGCAGTCGGCGGCCGCCTTGGTGCGGCACAGGTTCTCGCCGATCAGGCCGGCGGTCGGATCGCTCATCGGCGTCCCGCTCGCGGTGACGTCGATCGCGTTGCCGAAGTAGTCGGCCAGGGCCTCGTTCAGGGCGCCGGACTGGCCCGCGTAGACCAGGTTCGCCGTGTGCTCGATGACCCCGTGGGTCATCTCGTGGCCGACGACGTCCGTATCGGCCGACATCGGCTTGAACTCCGCGTCCCCGTTGCCGTAGACCATCTTCGTGCCGTCCCAGAACGCGTTGGCGTAGGGCAGGCCGTAGTACGTCACGCCGACCAGGGAATTGACGGCCCCGCCGCTCCCGTCGAGGCTGTCGCGCCCGAAGTTCTTCTTGTAGAAGTCGTAGACCTGGCCCGCGTTCCAGTGGGCGTCCACGGCTCCTGAGTCCGTTGCCGCGGCGCCGAAAGCGGTGTTCGGAGAGGAGAACATGGTGATGCCGGAGGGCCACGTGCCCGAGGTCTCCGACACCGACTTGCCGCGTGCGTCCCACGTGCCCAGCAGGCTCTTGCTGGAGGCGCGCATGCGGCCCGCGTCCGCGAGCAGGTAGCTGCCGGCCGCCGGGTCGTAGGCGATGTCCAGCGAGGTCGCGGCGCCGCTCAGCCGGGCCCCGGACCCGGTCTCGGGGACCAGGTTCGACGGAGTGGCCGGCGGGCCGCCCGCCGTCGGGCCGTCGGCGGCCTCACCGGCCGTCCGGGCCGCGGGAGGCGCCATCGTCTTCAACGCGCTGTACTGGAGCGCCGGATAGCCAGAACGGGCGTCCACGTACACCTCGTCCACCACCGGTGCCCCGGTGCCGGGTGCGGTACCCCGCACGGTGACGCGGTAGGCGAGGACACCGCCGCCCTTGGGCAGGACGACGAGCCCCTTCGCGTCACCGGTCATGCCGGTGGCCGCCGGATCACCGGACTCGGACTGCGGCGCCCGGTTCTTGTCCAGGGCCGCTCCCAGCCGGCGGGCCGTGGCGGCCACCGCACGGCGGACCGCGACGTCCTCGCTGACCTGGGGGGTGACGTCGGTGCTCAAGGCGGTGAAGTAGTGCCCCGAGGTGCCGGTGACCACGCGCTTGCCGTCCTGCTTCTGCATGCGCACGACGTACTGGCCGCCCAGGACGTCGACACCGCGGTGCTTCTGTTGCAGCCGGACCGTCTCGTCCTTGGACCCGGTGGCCGTCGCCGCCAGGGGGACGAGGTCGCTGCCGGCCCGCGGGATCTTGTAGCGGCTCTTGTTCGCGGCGAGGTGCTGCCGTGCCGCGTCGGCCGGGGCGGCCTTGGCGTCCACCGGCTCCCGTATGCCCTCGACGAGCACCGGGGTCGCGGTGTCCTGGCCGGGAAGGGCGTTCGAAGGGCCGGAGTCCGCGGCCCACGCCGGCGACGCCTGCAAGGTCATTGCAGCGGCCAGCAGAACCGCTATTCCTCCGGCGGAGCGGAGCTCTTTCCGCCATATCCGTCGTGCGGCGGGGGTGGGCGCCGACGAACCTGCGCTGTACTTGGGCAAGAGGTCTCCTCAACCATGAGTGCCTGGTGCGTTGCTGTGAGTCGCCGCCATACAAGCGCCGCGGGCGGTTCCCGACCAGACCCGAACCCCCCTCAGAAGTGGCCATGCACACTTGTGGGGGCTCTGTGAAGGCGGTCAAAATCCCCCGCATGATCGAAACCGACCCGCACGACCGGACTCCGGCCCGCACGCAGGACGACAGCAGGGCGGTGATCCACACGGCCGCCGACCCGGCCGCCGTACTGCACGTACTGATCCAGCGCCGACAGGCCCTCCTGCACCAGGAGTCGGCGGACCTGAAGTCCCTGCGCTCCTACGCCGACCGGCTGGCCCACCGGCTGCCCCCGCAGCCAGCGAGAACCCCCGGCCCGCCGGCCGGCATCGAGATCCTCACCGGCACCGAAGCGGCCGGGGCCCGCCTCGACACCATGCTCGAAGCCGCCGAGACGGAGGTCCTGATCCTCGACCGCGCCACGCGGGCGTCCTCGCCGCCCGGCAGCACCGGGGCGACCGGCAGCACCGGGGCGACCGGCAGTACCGGGGAAGCGAGCGCGGACCGCATCCGCCGCCTGCTGGCGCGCGGCGTCGCCGTACGGACGGTCACCGACCGGCGCGGCACCGACTTCCCCGACCGGGCACAAGAGCTGATCGCCCTCACCGGACTGGGCCTCCAGGCCCGCATCGGACAGAGCTTGCCCACCGCCCTGGTCCTCGTAGACCGACGCACCTGCCTGCTACCCCCGCCGCCCGGCAACGACGAAGGAGGCGACGGAGCGGCCCTGGTGATCGGCGACCGCCTGCTGCACCGGGCCGCCCTGCCGCTGTTCGAATCCCTGTGGGTGCGCGCCACCCCCCTCGGCAACCCCGGCGGCCCCCTCACCGCGGACCAACGGGAACTCCTCGGGCTGCTCGCCTCCGGACTGAAGGACGAAACCATCGCACGCCGGCTCGGCGTGCACGTGCACACCGCCCGCCGCCGGATCACCCGCATGCTGGAGGAACTCGATGCCGACACCCGCTTCCAAGCAGGCGTCCAGGCCGCCATCCGCGGCTGGCTCCCCCCGCACCCCGACCCGGCCGGAGAGCACTTCACCACGTCCAGCGGCCCCGGGCCGACCGCGATGGCGAACGGCTGACCCACAAGGACGCGAACGGACCGGCCCGGTACCGCTGCGCGCACGTACGAGCAGTCGTCATACTGCTACGGCCCGCACTCCGCTGCCGGGCCAACCCCCGTCAGGACGGAGCCCCCATGCCTTCTTCGGCCGCTCTCATAGAGCCCTTCACCGAACGGCTGAACACCTTCGTCACCGATCCCCGGGCACGCGGGGACCTCCAGCGCTACTTCGGGATCAGCCAGCCCTCCGGCACCCCTGCGTACACCGGCAGCCGGTTCGAGCACCTAGCGGGCGGGGGAGACCGCCCGGACATCGCCGACCGGATCACCGCGGAGGACCTCGTCGCGGTGCAAACCCTGTCGGTGACCGTTCCGGCGCCCGTCGCACTGGACGTACTGGAGGGCCCTCTCGGAGCGCGGCTGTCCGATCTGCTGCAGGCCGTTCCCCGCGGCATCGACATGGCCGATGCCGCGGCCGCCGTCCTGTCCGACGGCTCGCCGGCGGCCCGAGCCTGGCAGGCCCTCCGTGACCAGCACGATGTCGGCTGGGTGATCGCGGGCAAACTCCTCGCCCGGAAGCGTCCACAGCTGCTGCCGGTCTACGACAGGGTCGTGCGCTGCGCCCTGGGGCGCCCGCACCCCTCGTACTGGCTTGCGCTGCACGCCGCACTGCGTGCGGACGACCACGCCCTGCACCGCCAGTTGCTCGCGCTGCGCACAGCCGCGGGGGTGGCGGAGACGGTGAGTGCGCTGCGGGTGTGCGATGTGGTGGTGTGGATGGGGCACCGGGCGGAGGGCCACGCCTGCCCGCGCTGACCCGGCCACGCGCCGGCCAGCAGTGCGGCGGGGGAAGCACGGCGTCCGTGCAACGTGTGCGGATCCCGAGGTCCGCATCGCCCCATGGGCCTGACACACCCGACGCCAGCAGACGGGACACCACCGAAGCGATCACCGGCACGCTGGTGCAGCGGGTTGTCAGTGCTGTTCGGCAGGGTGTGCACGTGACGAATCGAGACGAGGAACGTGGCACCCCCATCTGGGCCGGACTGCCTCCGGCGGCCAGAGAGCTGCTCATGGCAACCCAATGGGACGCCTTGCAGCATGCGTACGGGAGCGCTGAGGACACTCCGGCGTACTTGTGCCAACTCCTGGACGAAGATCCCGAGGTGCAGGCCGAGGCGCTGGGCATGCTCGACATGTCCGTGCTGCACCAAGGGTCCCTGTACAGCTCCACCCCGCCGGTCGCACGGTTCGTGGCAGCGATCCTGACGCACCCCCAGACTTTGGCCGAGCACGAGAGCTTCTTCCCCTGGGACGACCGGACGCGTCCCCTGCGGGCCGCACTACTGGACTGGCTCGGCCAGATCGTCGACTCGGCCGCCTACGGCGAGGAGCCGGGCAGCGAGGGCGAGTACGGGGATGAGGACGGGGATCAGTACGACGGCGAGGACGAGGACGAAGGCGAGCGCGAAGCGATCCGCGCGTGCCGGAGCATCCGTCCCGAGCTCTACGATGCGGTCGAACCGATCCTCGACGATCCGCATCCGGATACCCGAGAGGCCGCCCTCGGAGCGGTCACCCTGCTTCTGAAGGCACCCGACCTCGCCGAGTTCGTCCCCCGCGCCGCCCACCGCCTGCGGAGCGTTCTCGCAGCTGACGGCAGCCGACGAGAACGCGCGTCCGCAGCCCTGGCGATGGGCGCCTGGGGCCAGGACACCACCGACTTCCTCAACGACCCTGATCCGGCCGTGCGGGCGTGCGCCGCTCTGGCCTCCGGCTGTGCGCACGTGCCCCGAGCCACTGCCGTCCTGCTCGAAGCCCTGCAGAACCCGATCGAGGTAGACCACTGGTTCCCCGACCCCCTCCCTCAGGTCGACGGCTGGCTCCGCTTCACCCTCCTGGAGGCCGTCCTCGACCGTGTCGACGCCTTCGAGGACCTGGCCCCGGCGGCCATGGCCCTGATACCGCTCGCCAGCGACTACACCGTCGACCGCGACTGGGGTCCGCTGCTCGTCAAAGCGTTCCCCAACGGCTACAACCCTGGCCAGCCGCTGGCGGTGGGCCAACGCGAGCTTCTGGAAGCCGTCACCGCCCATGAAGAATGCTGGGGGAACACGGGCAACAAGCTCCGCTGGCTCAGGGAAGCCGGCCTGCCGGAGCGGCGCGACGCCGTCCGGGCCCTGCTCTGATCACACGGCCGTCGGCTGATCCGTTCGGGTCGACTCGAAGCCCGCGGGAGGATTCGATGCCGAGGTGGTGGACTGGGCACAGCCAGGAGTGGACGGAGCCGGGACACCGGCTGATCTCGGGGCGTGATCTCGTATCGCTCGCAGGCATCGCCGCCTTGCCCCGGCTGGTGCGCCTCGCGAAGGGGAGCGCGGGGGCTCGACACCTGGCTCGCCCAGCGGCACCTCCGCTACGTTGGCACAGGCTGCCTCGTGGCCTTCGAAGCGAACCTCTACTCGGTGCCGGTTCTACGGATCCGCCCGCGGCAGCTGGTCGAGATCAGAGCCACGAAGTCCCAGGTCACCCTGCATGCCACCACACCCGACTGCCAGGGAGAGGCCCGGCTGGCCACCCACCCGCGGGCGGTTGGCCGCGGCGCCCGCGTCGTGGACGGACGGCACTGGGACGGTCTGCCCACCGGAGCCGGCCGCCGCGTCACGGCGGGCGGAGACCTGCCCGCACCCCGCGGGCAGAACAGCGGGTCGGAGACGGGATCGCTGCTGGCCTTGCTGAACCCGGGCCGCGGCCACCCAGGTCGAGGTCGGCCGACGGCCGTTGTCGGTCTATGACGAGCTGACCGGAACCCGCCCCTTCATCGACCTGGTCCTCTCCGAAGAAACTCGCCGTCCGTGACGACCGCCGATTCCGCCTGGGCCTGCGACTGTCGAAGCTGCCGCACCGCGGAATGCTCGATGACTACGACTTCTCGTTCCGGCCCGAGCTCGACCCCCGCAAGGTCAAAGACCTCGCCACCCTCTCGTTCGTCGAGACCAAGGCCAACGCGGCCCTGCTCGGGCCGCCGGGGGACTTGCCGCCATCGAGCGAGACCGGCACGACTCGGCCTGACAGCAGGCCGGCGTCCCGGATCTACCTGGGCGAAGTGCCTCTACGTGCGGTGCCTCGACGGGAACTGCGAGCCCCCGACGTTCCCCTGAGAGTCGAGAACTCGTTCGCCCCCTCCACGAGTCGGCATGCTCCGGTGTCCTGATCGACAAGGATGGGCCAGTTTCCGCCCACTCGGATCGGACGCCCGTCCTCGTCCTTCGCGGTGGGGTGCCAGGTGAAGCCGAACATGCCCGTGACGGCCGGAGTCGCCCACAGGCCGAGCTCAAAGGCCCACTCGTCCCACCGCTCGGTCAAGCCACGACCGAACTCCTCCGCAAGGCGCCTCGCCTCACTCTCCTCCAAAGGACCCCCTCCTACGGCGTTCAAACCCACGGGCAGACCCTACGAGAATAGGCTCCGACCTGGTGCACGTATCTCCGTACTCGGCGGAGCACTCAGAGGAGTACGCCGACAGCCCTCGCCGCGGTAGCTCTCGGAGGCGCGGTGGACGGTGCGGCCGGAGATGTAGTTCACGGGCTGGTCGTGGCTGAGGCGGATCGCGATGGCCAGGGCGGTTCCGCCGTCGGCCAGGTCGATCCTCAAGGCCACCTCGTCGCCCAGGGCCAGGACGTCGGTGAGGAGTTCAAGAACCTCGGGTTCGTCGTTGGCGACTCGCCGGGACAGCAGCCGGTGGCCGCTCTCGTCGATCGCGACGCAGTGATGACGGTTCTTGCCTGCGTCGATGCCGGCCCAGATCGCGGCCATGTGGTGCCTCCGTGCGGTGGGGTGTGCTGGTGCCTCCCGACGGACGACCTCGCTGTCGATTCCCCACGGAGCGATCATTCGCAATTCCTGATTGGCAGCCGAGTCGTCGTGGGGTGTCGGACGGCCGATCGGTGGTTGCCACGACCGGCAGAAGGTTGAAAACCATGCCCGACGCCCTGGGTGGGAGAACCATACGAAGGGCTCGCCCTGTCCCGCAGACAAGGTAGGGAAGGATCGAGCGGATGTCCCTGCGCGGCAGCGCCGCAGACCGATGTCAGTGCTTGCAGGCAGGATCACGGGCATGACGCCGTTGCTTCTTTCCGACATCGAACGAGCCGTTCGCAGCAGCTGGAGTGCCGAGACATGCACGCCTGAGTTCCGATTGCGCTGGACCGAGGACAATCCGGCTCGGGACCAGTGCGGGGTGACCGCCATGGTGCTCAATGACCTGCTGGGAGGCGAGCTGATCCGCGGGGAGGTCCACGCCAACGGAGAGCGTGTGGACTTCCACTGGTGGAACCGCCTGAGTACGGGCATTGAGGTCGATCTCACCCGCGAGCAGTTCGGGCCCGAGGAGACTGTCATGGGCGGCGTTGTCATCCCCCGTCCGCCGGTGAACGAGTGGCGCAGGCTCCGTGAGGAGTATGAGCTTCTCCGCGACCGGGTCTTGGAGAAGCTCAATCGGCAGCAGGCGTCAGCCTCCGTGGCCGTGCCTCGGCAGCCATGTGTGGAGCTCGTGGACGAGATGGTCGAGCGTGTGGACGAGCAGGACCAGGTCTTGGCCGTGGTCGGCCGGGGCGAGGCCGTTCGCCGTGGCTGGTTGCATCGGATTGCCGTGACGGTATGCCGGGATCGGGAAGGCCGGATCCTCGTGCACCGCCGATCCGAGCACGTCGATCGGTTCCCGGGACACTACGAGGTGGGGTCGGGCGGTGCCGTTGCCCCGAGCGAGTCCTATGAGGAAGCCGCATCGCGCGAACTGGCCGAGGAGCTGGGTGTTCGAGCGCCGGTCCGGTTCATCGCGAAGTTCCTGAACCGTAGCGGGCTCAGCCCCCATTGGCTCGCGGTGCACGAGGCTGTCCTGCACGACAACCCGTGTCCTGACCCGGACGAAGTGATGTGGCACGGCTGGCTGTCGGAGTCAGAGCTCCTCAAGTCGATGCGGGAGAACCTGTTCACTCCGGATACCCACGACGTTCTGAGTCACTACTTCTCCGCCGTGGAGCGGAGAATCGTCTGATCGCCTCGGTCCTCCTCGCTTTGCCACCACAGACCCTCGATGGGGGACCACTCGCTGCGAGAGATCATCCGGGCTGACCTGTCGCAGCGAGGGTCGAGTGTTCTCATCGAACGTCGAGCGCCATCGGGTCGGTGCGGCTAGAGGTTCATGGCCCATGCGCACCCGGCCGAGGCGGTCGCCGCGTGTACCCCCTGGTGGGCGAGCCGTTCAACGCGGCCGTCGCCGGGAGTAGTGCCGATGTGGCCGCGCAGCGCGCCGGCAGTCTGTCGGCCCCGTCGTCAACTCCGGCTCAACCGTTGCGCGATGGCCTCCAGCAGCACATCCAGTGCCGCCCCGTGCGTCCGCCCCCGAGGCCGGGCCAACCCCACCCGGCTGGGCGAGACCCCGGAGACTGGACGGAACACCACGTCCGGGTGGGAGTAGAAACGGGGCACCGACGCCGGGGCCAGGGCCACGCAGCCGCCAGCCACCGCCCCGAGCCACTCGTCGGGACGGCTGGTGACCGCCCCGACCCGGACGGGGTGCCCGTCCCGCTCCTCCGTGGCCAGCCAGTGCTCCCTCCAGGCTCCGGTCTCGGCTCCGGCCGCGACGAACGGCTCGTCCGACAGCTCCCGGAACTCCACCGTCTCGCTGTTCGCCAGCGGATGCCGAGCTGGTAGCAGCACCCCACGCTCCTCAACGAACAACTCTCGCACCGTCAACATCTCCTGCCCCGGAAACGGCAAGCGCACCACTGCCGCATCCACCTCCCCCCGAGCCAGGCCGGCAGTCGGATCCGACCAGTCGAACTGCCGCAGTTCCACCCGCCACTGCGGCTGCGCCCGGCGGAACTCGGCGATGACCTCAGGTACGGCACCCACCGCGCCCGCGTCCAGGAAGCCCAGGCGCAGCACCCGCGCCGCCCGGCCGGTTGCCCGCACCGCCTCGTCCCAGCCGTCCAACAGTGCGGGCACCCGCGAGGCGAGCTCACGGCCAGCCTCGGTCAGCGCCATCCCCGACCGTGAACGCGCGAAGAGCCGTACCCCAAGACCGTCCTCGAGGCGCCGGATCTGCTTGGTCAGCGCAGGCTGCGAGACGAACAGCCTCTCCGCTGCCCCCGTCAGACTGCCCTCCTCCGCCACTGCGGCGAAGTACCGAAGCAGGCGCGTGTCCAGGTCCATGCCACCAGGTTATAGAAGCAGGTATTGGACGGTGCCGAAGTGCCCGCGGACCCTGAAGACATGACCGGTACCCAGCTCGTGCTCCTCGCCGTCACCCTGCTCACCGCCGCCGCCAACGTCGGTATCGCCGCCGCCGACCTCGCCGGGGCGCGCTTCGTGCTGGTCAACTCCGCGGAGGTGGGCGTTCCCCAATCCTGGCTACCCTGGCTGGCCGCCCTCAAACTGGCTGGTGCGGCGGGCCTCCTCCTCAGCCTCTTCGACGTCGCACCGCGCCTCCTCGGCGCCGCCGCGGCCTGCGGTCTCGTCCTGCTCTACCTGGGCGCGCTCGCCTTCCATCTGCGCGCCCGTGTGCTCTACAACCTCGCGTTTCCCGGCTTCTACCTCGCCACTGCCGTCGCCTCGCTGGCATTGACCGTGTCCTCTTGAAGGCGGCACCACTCAGTGTTCGATGAGAACACTCAGCCGTCGCTGCGACAGGTCACCGGCCCGGGCCCGGAGCAGGCGAGTGTAAACCGAACAACCTCACAAGGTTAATTCCAAGGATAATGAAATCGGGAATCCAAGGTTAAGGTGTGCTAGTTTCGGTATATGCCAACCGAGGATGAGCTGTTCGCGGCCGTGGATGCCCTGCTGACGGGTGAGCCCGAGATGCCACCGCCGGCGGAGCGGGCCCGGCTGCGCGAAGCGGCCGGTATCACGCAGGCCCGACTCGCCCAAGTCCTGCAGTCGACGACCCAGTCGGTGAAGAACTGGGAAGCGGGACGGTCCGAACCGAGGCCGCCGCGCCGTCAGGCATATCAGCGGCTGCTGGACGGCTGGGCCGCCCAGCACCCCGCCAACCCGAGCACGCCGATGCCCGCCACACCGGCCGCTGCCCCCGCCCCGGCCGTCTCCGTACCGGCCGCCCCGTCAGCCGCGCTCAGCAGTCCCGGCGTTGCCGAGTCCGTGGTCCGTCCGACGGCCACCTCGCAGCGACCCGCGGCGAAGAAGGCCGCCCGGCCCGCCACGCCTGCCCCCGCAACCCCCGCCGATCCCCGTTTCCCACACGGCCCGCTCGCCGTCCTCGACGGTGACGGCAGCGCGTACGCCGTCGACGGGATCGTGCTGGACTGCCCCGCCACCACCATCACGGAGTTGGTGGAGTGGACGTTGAAGGAGTCCGGGCTCGGCGCCCCGCGCCTGAACCGCAACGGCAAGGACTCCGACCCGCTGATCGTGCTCACGGCCTCCGCCGCCGTGCGGCTCGGACTCCCGGAGCGCCTCGAGGGCCGTGAGGAGCGCCGCTCCCTGCGACTGGCGGAGGACCACCCGGTCGTCAAGCAGATCGCGAAGGCGAAGTGGCAGCTCACGCAGCGCGGTTTCGGTCCGTGGGCGCGCGTCTACCGCAAGACCGAAGGCAGCACACGTCAGTGCGTGCAGCTCGCGATGCTGTCCTGGGACGCCCTCGATGCCCGGGCCTGGCCCGGCGTCGCCGACATGAACCCCGCCGACATCGCCCGTGTCCTGGGCGTCTACGCGCGGCGGGTCATCACCCCGCGCGGTTCCACCGCCGTGTCCGGGCTGGAACTGATGACCGCCCTGCGTCCGCCCACGCGCGCCGTGCAGGAGAACGGGACTTGGGTGTCGGGCTACAACCCCGGCAGCCTCGGGTCGGAGCCGGTGGACCCGGCCCCGCCGGAGGCCATTGCCGAACACCCCGTCGTCGTCCGGTCAGGCTGGAACGGGGGTTTCCTGAACGAGGAGGCCTACCAGTGGGTCCGCGACCCCGCCCTTCTCTCCGACACCGAGTGTCTGCTGCCGTACGCGGTGGGCCTTGACCTGAACACCGCCTTCCTCGCCGCGTCCGCACGCCTGATGGTGGGCCTGTCCGCCCCCGACCACTTCCACCGGCCGGTGTTCAACAAGAAGATTCCCGGCTCCTGGCTGGCCGACCTCTCCCACATCGGGCTCGACCCCCGCCTGCCCTCCCCGTTCACCCCGGACGGCACCCGGCCGACGGGCCCGGCCTGGTACCAGACCCACACCCTCGCCTACGCCCAGGAACTCGGCCACGACGTCCACCCCATCGAGGCCTACCTGCGCCGGGAGACCGGCGCGTACCTGGACCCGTGGCACGACCGCCTGAAGACCGCGTACGTGGACACCCTCGCCGACCTCGGAGTCACCGCCGACCTCACCGACGCCGACTTCCTGACGGCGATGGAGGTCCACCAGCAGACCGACCCGGCCATGGCCGCCGTCCTCGCGGCCGTCAAGGCCACGGTCAAGGGCGGCATCGGCAAGCTCCGCGAACGCCCCCAGGGCCGCACCTACCGCGACGGCGACCCGTGGCCCGCCATGCAACGCCCGACCTGGCGCCCCGACATCCGCGCCGCCGTCATCTCCAAGGCCCGCGTCAACATGCACCGCAAGCTCGCGAACATGGTGAAGCTGACCGGGCTGTACCCCCTCGCGGTCCTCTCCGACTGCGTCGTCTACCCCTCGCCCGGGCCCTCGCCGCTGGACTTCCTCCCGTACGCCGCCTCGGGCAAGCCGATCATGGGCGGTTTCCGCCTCGGCCCCACCCCCGGCCTGGCCAAACTCGAAGGCGTCCAGGAAATGTCCTGGGCGGTCGACCTGATGGAGAAGGGCCTCAACCCCGCCCGCCACATCAAGGGCGGCGACGCCGTCCTCGACGACGGCGAATAGGGCCGGACCGTGGCCCCCAGCAACGGCGTCGCCGGAGGCCACGGCGGACAGACCGCTCAAGCTGCACGACCTGAACCCCTGTTGAGGAGCTGAACCGCTGTGGGAGAGATCGATGACGCCATCGTTCGAGCCGACCAGGAGGCCTTCACCAAGGCCCCGCCCAAGACCTTGAAGGGCAGAATCAACTTCCTGCTCAGACAGCTGAAGTCGACCAAGGCCGTCGCCGCGGAGCTCGGGGTCAGTCAGCGGTCAGTGGAGCGTTACCGCAAGGGGGACCGGAGGACCCCGCCCAAGCCTGTCGCCGCCCGTATCGACGCAGCGGTACGCGCCCGCTGGCAGCCCGTGGTGCGCGGCCGCCGCCGCAAGCAGGCGGCCGCCAGCACCGGGATCACGGTGGAGACGCGGGCCCGGTTCGGCTACACGGCACCCGTCGGCACCACCGACGACGGCCGTGTCCGCCGCCTGACCGTTCACCTCCCACCCGCGTACGCGCAGCGCCTGTTCGACGCCCGCGCCCGGGGCGCCGATGACCGCGCACTGCGGGCGATCGTCGCCGAGGGACTCCAGGAGATCTACTTCAAGGACGGCGGAACCCGAGCCGACCAGCTCCGGGTCGAGTTCACCGACATCGACTACTTCGACGTCTCCTTCTGAACCGCACCACGAGGGCAGGACCGGCAGCCGTCAGTCGATGGCGGAGATGGCGTCGAGGCAGTAGCTGCAGCCGCCTTGGTAGCCGCTCAGATTCCGTTGATCGAGGGGTTGGAAGCGCGGGAGGCGGCGGGTCACGGCCCGAGGTGCGGGTGGTGGGCGCGATCACGGTGCCGTACTGGCGTGAGGGGCCCTGAAGGTGAGGGTGCACGGTGTGCACCCGGTCATGTGGGGCGGATCGGTCGACAACTGGCGGAACGTCACGCCCACCAAGGACTCCGTGTCCGTGAGCCGCACGGGCAACGCGTATCCGACATGGAGGTCGTGCAGTACCAGAAGCACCGGAAGTCGCTGTGGATCGCCCACGACAGCATGGTCCACACCAGCGGCTGCGGCCCCCCGACGGTTTCGACGGCTTGTTCTGCAAGGACCGTGACGACCGGACGTGGGTCAATGGCACCTGTGCGAAGAGCTGCTGAGATGAGGAAACTGCCATGAGTACGGGAAGATGGCTGTGGGTTTGCCTACACCGCTACGTCATGACCGCCGCTCTCGGCTGGCTGGCCGCGGCCCTGGTGCTGCCCGTTCTGGGCGACGATCCCTTCTGGTCGTCGTTCGGCGCGGGCCTGGGTGCGGGGCTGATCGTGGTGCCGCTCCTGACGGTCGTGACCATGTTCGTACTCGTCCTGCTGGCCGGTCGGCGGTTCGAGCCGCCGACCGGCGGTCCCTCGCGGATCCGGGGCGGCTGGCTGATCGTGTTGCCCCTGGTTCTGCTGCTGCCCGTGGCCCTGCTCGTGCCACTGCAGTACCTGTTCGTGCTCGGCGCGCAGCTCGCGTACCTGGTGTGGGTGCTGCCCTGTCAGGACGCCCGCGACACGGCGGAGGTGCTGCGCTCGCTCGCCGACCCGGCCGTCCCGGCGGAGCAGCGGGCCCGGATGGCACGGGCGGTCGCGGGACTGCAGGGCAGGCCGGTCGTCGAAGCCCTGGTGCAGACCTCGGCCGACGCGGAGCCGGAGGTCGCCGAAGCGGGCCTGGAGACCCTCTGCACCATTTGGCGGCGCGACGGAGTCGTCGGCGAGGACCTGCTGCTGAAGCTCGACCCGCAGGCCCAGGACCGCGTCCGGGCCCTCGGCGTCAGGGTGCGGAGCCCTTGGTGAGAACGGCGGCGATCGACCGCGCATGACACGGGCCCGGCCCTCCCGAGACCACTCGGGAGGGCCGGGCCACCTTTCTCTTCCCGGGGTCGAGGACACGGTCGGCCGCGGGGCCACGTGCTCCCGCGCGTCTCCCCGAAGGCCCTTAGACGTCATCTCATTTGGTGAGTTGGATAGGCTGGCGGCCGTGGCGGGGATCGTTGAGCGGCTGGTGCCGGATGAGTTGTGGATGTTGTTCCAACGGGTGGTGCCGGAGGCGCCTTCGCGGCCGCAGGGCGGTGGCCGGCGTCGGCACAGTGATCGGGAAGTGCTGGCCGCGATCGTGTTCGTGGCCACATCGGGCTGCACATGGCAGCAGTTGCCGAAGGCGTCGTTCGGGCCGTCGGGGGCGACAGCCCACCGGCGTTTCACCGAGTGGACGAAGGCACGGGTCTGGGCCAAGCTGCACCGCCTCGTCCTTGACGAGCTCGGCGCCCAAGGTGAGCTGGACTGGTCCCGCTGCGCGATCGACTCGGTGAACATGCGGGCCCTGAAAAGGGGGACCTGACGGGTCCGAATCCTGTCGACCGGGGCAAGTACGGCTCGAAGATCCACTTGATCACCGAGCGGACCGGTCTGCCCTTGTCCGTCGGTATCTCAGGGGCGAACGTGCACGACAGCCAGGCACTTGAACCCCTCGTCCGCGGCATACCGCCCATCCGCTCCCGCCGTGGACGCCGACGGCGCAAGCCCGGCAAGCTCCATGCAGACAAGGGCTATGACTACGCCCACCTGCGGAAATGGTTACGTCAGCGCGGCATCACACACCGCATCGCCTGCACCCTCATCTGCTACCGCCGACTCGCCAAATGAGATGACTTCCTAGGCCGGACCATTGGGCCGCTCAGCTGGGCATCGAGGAACCGTCACGCGTGGTTCGCGGCGTAGGGGGAGGCCGCGCGGTAGCAGGCGGAGTGGACGGTGAAGGCGAGCATCGGCTCCTTCCCCCCGCCCTGGAGGGCGGTGGCCTGTACCGAAAAGTGCTCCGTCTCGTTCACGGCGTAGATCTCGGGGTGCTGGTCCACGCTGTTGGTCTTGCCCTGCCTGATGATCTTCCAGCCATTCTCGCCAAGCGCCTGCCGCAGGGTCTCCATGCCGGTGTCGACCTGGTCGCCGGTCAGGCCGTACAGCGACCAGGAGTGGTCCATGGCGAAACGGTCGTCGGCGTACGTGTCGCATGGCGTGCCGCTCATGCCGGACTCCGTGACCCTGCCCTTGACCCCGGCCATCTCCAGCAGGCGGCTGGAGACCTCCCTCGTCTTCGTGCGCGCCGGGTCGGGATCCATCCGCACCGGCGTGTAGTTGAGTTGCGGGGTGTCCACCCCACACCCCACAGACAGCACCGACAGCGACGTGACGGCGACCGCAATAGCCAGAGCCCTCACACCCGAGACACCTCGGCGATCGACCGCGCGTCGTATGTCAACCACGTTGCACCTCGCCGCACCGCGCAGCGACCACCCTGGCCTGATTTCGATGCTCAACGACTGATCTCTCCATTTGTCGGTGCGGCTCTCGGAGCCGCCATGAGTGGGCCGCCACCGCTGGACCATCGAATACACCAGGGCCTGGCTCGCCGACTGCCGTCGACTCCACCGCCGCTACGAACGCAAAGCCGAACACTTCCTCGCCTGCACCCTAATCTGCTCCCCCAGACTCGCCAAATGAGATGACCTCTTAATCGTGCCCCTAGTTGGCAGAGTTGGCGCTCCTCCAGTGCGGCGACGCTGAACCGTAGGTACCGCTCGTCGGAGGGCGTCAAGAGGGAGCCCGGGAGCCCGGGAGCACGGCGACGTCCTGTTCCCGCACTGACCTGCACGCCCTTCGACATCCGCGGCATGACCAGCCCCCGCGGCGACGGTGCCCGGTGCCCGGCCATGCTCCGTGGCGGGCGATCAGGGCCACGATGCCGGAAACCTCCGTGGCGTAGGAGCGCCGAGCGTATTGCTACTCCAGCAGCTTTCACCGGGTGCAGTAGCTTGCCAAACGCCCCCTGGGAACGACCAGCATGCCGCAGTACAGGACAACCGGAGGATCGCCCATGCCCCGAGAGGCGCCGTACCTCGCAGTGGCCGACGTGCTGCGCGCACGGATTCTCGCGGGAGAGTGGGAGATCGGGGAGCGCCTGCCGTCCCGGGCGCGACTCGCCGTGGAGTACGGGGTCGGACGCAACGTCATGCAGAGGGCCGTGGACCGTTTGATCATCGACGGTCTCCTCGAAGGGCGTGCCGGATCGGGCACCTACGTCCGCATGCCGCGAGAGCGCCTGCGGTTGGTCCGCTCGCGACACCACGAACGTAGGGAGGGCTCCCGCCCCTGGCCGGACAGGAAGGAGCGGGGCAGGGCCGACGCCTGGGATTCACACAGCCAGGTGCGCGTACCCGCCCCCGAGGCAATCGCCGAGCGGCTCGCCATCAGCCCCGGGAACCTTTGCGTCAATACGCACTACGAGTTCCTCGCCGACGGGCAACCCGTCCAGCTCTCCGAATCCTGGGAGCCGATGGCCATCACGGACGGAACGCCGATCGTGCTGCCCGAGATGGGCCCCCTGGCGGGAAAGGGAGTGGTTGAGCGAATGCGCTCGATCGGCGTGGTCATCTCGACCGTGGTCGAAGTGCCACGCCCTGCTCGTGCCACCCGGGTGCAGGCGAACCTCCTGGGGATCAGCGTGGGAGACCTCGTGCTGCAGATCGAGCGGACCATCTTCGACACGGACGGACGTCCGGTGGAAACGGCCGACATGGTCATTCCGGACGCGCGCCGCGAAGTGGTCTACGAATTCGGAGTCGACCGCCCGTAGTCGTTGAAGGCATCAGAGAGACGTCACGCATTCGACAGTAGGGCATTGGAATGTCAAAACCTTTCCGGCTCGGCCTCTTGCACGATCGGGACTTCGGACGATTGTTCGCCGCGACTGCGCTCGGCCAACTGGGCGACCGCGTCATCTTCCTGGCCCTGCCGCTGGTCGCCATCGCGGCACTGCATGCCGATGAGTTCCAGGTCGGAGTGCTGACCGCGGTGACCACGGCAGGATCGTTACTGGTGGGGTTGCCGGCAGGCGCCTGGGTGGACCGCATGCGGAAGCGATCGGTGATGGTCAGCACTGATCTCGCTCGCGCGCTCGTCCTCTTGACGATACCGGTGGCGTGGTGGGCTGGCCTTCTCACCATCTGGTGGCTCTACGCAGTCGCCCTGGTTCATGGAATGTTGACCGTCTTCTTCGATGTTGCGTACGTCAGCTATCTCCCACACTTGGTCGGGCGCGGCAACCTCGTGGAAGGAAACTCAAAGCTGTCAGCAATACGCTCGGCAGCCAGTATCGGCGGGCCGGCGTTGGCCGGGCCACTGGTCGGCCTGGCAGGGTCCCCTGCAACGCTTCTGATGAGCTCGGCAGGGATGGCCATGTCGGGGTTGCTCGCGATCACCATCCGGAAACGCGAACAGGTGCCAGAGCCGAGCGGGAACCATCAGCTGGGTCGAGAGATCAAAGAGGGGCTGAAGTTCCTCATCAAGCATCCCGTCTTGCGCGCAATCGTGTTGGGGGATGCGATATTCAACGTCTCCCTGGTCATGTACCAATCCATGTTGTTGGTCTTTTTGGAGCGGGAGATGGGCCTCCAGTCCTCCGGCATCGGCCTCGTTCTGTCGGGAATGGGATGCGGCGCCTTGCTGGGTGCCCTGTTGGCAACCAGAGCCTCGAAGTGGGTCGGGCAAGGTCCGGTCATCTGGCTCGCGCCACTCGCCACCTGTCCGTTGACCGTCCTCATGCCGTTCGCACGCACGGGTTGGAGCGTGCACGTGGCTGCGCTCGGACTCGCGGCCCTTTCCCTGGGTGGAGTCGTGCGCGTGGTGGCTCAATCGAGCATCCAACAGGCCCTGACGCCAGATCGACTCCTGGCCCGGACGAGCGCAACAGCCCGGTTCGTTGCCTGCGGCGGCATTCCCCTCGGTGGGCTTTTGGGCGGAGCCTCTGGCTCTGTGTTCGGAGTAACGGACACCCTGTGGATCGGTGCAGCCGGTATGACGCTGAGCGCCCTTCCGGGCTTCCTCTCACCGCTTCGAACGCTTCGAACACTGCCCGCGGAGAAGGCCCCCGAGCTCGCACGCTGAGGCACGAGCCCCGTCGGCCTCCTCGACCCGCTCGGCAGGACCGGCGTGCCCGTAAGGGGAGCAGTCGCCGATGCAACAGGACGGTCAGCTCAGTCGGCCCCGCGGCGGGCCGTCGTAGTGCGGCGCTGCCCTCGTCACTGCCGTCTCCGACGCGGCCCGAAGTACCACCTTCTTTCCTCTCTGGAAAGAAGGTGGTACTTTCCTCATGAGAAAGTACATGGAAGATCGACGAGCAGGAACGCCAACATGACCGCTTTCGACGCCCAGACCGCCCTCAACGCCATACATCACCGTCAGGAGCAGACGCTCGACGAATACGTTCGCCATGCCCACTCCCGCCCCTACCTGATCATTTCGGCGCTGGGCCTGTTCGCCGTGTGCTCGTCCTTCGATCTCCCGAGCCCCTGGAAGGCCGCCGCGGTCCTGGCCGGGAACGCTCTGACCCTGGGAGGCCTCTTCGTGCACCAACGCAGGGCCCCCGTCCGCCGGAAGATCGTCGGCTCGGAGGCACTGTTCTACGCGGCCATAGGAGTGCTCCTTCTCGTGCTTTTCTGGGTGGTGGCCATCGGCGCCTACTTCCTCGGCCTGCCGGCACGGCACACCCTCGCCGCAGCCGTCACCGCCCTTGCCACCGTGGTCGCCTCGTACGCGCTGCGCCCGGTCGTCGGGACCATCATCCGCAGGAACGGCCACGCCTGATGGATCCTGACTTCGACGAGTTCCTGCACGTCCCGGCGCGACTCTCGGTGGTCGCGCTCCTGGCTCCGGCCGACTGGGTGGAGTTCGGATTCGTCCGGGACGCGGTCGGCACCAGCGACTCGGCCCTGTCCAAGCAGGCCGCTGCGTTGGCAGACGCCGGATATGTCGAGGTCCGAAAGACGCGGAACCGCACGGGACGGCAAACCCACCTCCGTCTCACCCCGTACGGGCGCCAGGCATTCCAGCGGCACGCCTCGGCACTGGAGCGGATCGTGGCGGCAGCGCGCAACCGCCCGGAATAGCCTCAGAAGTGCACCTGACGACGCGCAATGCGGACAAGACCGACGCGCCCGACGCCCGAACGGCCCGGACTTCCCGGACGGCGCGCGAGTTCGTGGGCCGTGGACGGCCTTGAGGAACTGCAGGTACAGCCGCTCACGCAAATGCGGCGGAGCGGCGGTGTCCGCGAGGCCGCCAGACCGTCAGCAGGATGTGACCGGCTCCCGGGCAACCACACGCCCAACTCCCCATCGGGACCCGGCAGATCACACCACCCCTGCGACGGTGAACATCGTGGCCCCGCCCCCCATGCACCCGGAGCCCCCATGAACCGTACCCCTGGTTTCTCCCTCTCCCGCCGCGGCCTCATGCGCACCGGTGTTGGCGCTTCGCTCGCCGCGCTCGGGTTTGGCGTCGGCGCTCAGACCGCTTCGGCTGATGTGACCGTGACCAAGCGGTTCGACCTCACGGAGTCGTCGTACGACCTGTTCCGGTCCAAGGACACGCACGGTGCACGCGTCCAGCAGAGTTTTGCCTTCGACTGGGTGAACAAGTTCCTGTTCGTGGCAACCAAGCGGAGCGGAAGCGACGAGTCCGACGGGGACCTGTGCATCAACAAGATGGACTTCGACGGGAACTACCTCTCGTACATGCACCTCAACGGCTTCGGCCACGGCGTCGCCTTCGCCGCGCTGCCGAGCGGTTCCGGCACCGAGCTGTGGATCGAGTGCGCCGCGAACACCAGCGGCTACGGCACCGCGCTCGCCCCCATCCGTTACACCGCCAACGCCACCCTGGACTCGCCGGCCGCCGCGGCCGCCTACCGGCCGATCTCCGGGGCCACCGAGTACACCTGCTCCGTCGACCCGGTCTACCGGCGCATGATCGTTCGATACCACACCAGCGCCGGCAAGCGCATCGCCGTCTACCCGCTCTCCGCCTTCGAGACGCGCAACTTCGGCTCCCCGCTGGTCGACTTCAAGCGCCGACGATCTCCGGCACCCCACAGGGCTACACCCTCTACGGCTCGTACATGTACTACCTGACGGGTGACGCGTACCCCGGCGACGGCACCCCCACCGGCGACGGCAACACCTACGTCACCACCGTCGACATCAAGACGGGCACCGTGACGCAGGGCCCCGTCCTCACCAAGGCCGGCTCCACCCTCCACCACCGCGAGCCCGAGGGCCTGGCGATCTACCGCACCGACGCCGGCGAGGCCCGACTCTTCATCGGCTTCACCACCGGCGTGGAGGGTGACCGGCGCTCCAGCATCTTCTACAAGAACGCGCTGGTCTGAGTCATGTCCGCCCGGCGGCGCGTCGTCCGCCGCCGGGCACCGGTCCCCGGCCCGAGGTCCCCGGCGACCGGCAGCCGTCCCCATCGTCCGCCGCCGTACCTGACGCCGTACGAGCCCCCTCGACGCGACGCCCTGACCAGTCGCTATTGTCCCTCTGCCGGGCCTGGCCCGGTTCGTGAAACGCGGGCTCCGCGGGGAGGGCAGGCACAGCGGTGGGCGACGACGACAAGACGGTGCAGAGGTTGGACCTGGAGGTCGACGAGCGGTCGTTGTCCCACCTGGGCTGGCGGATCGACGAGATCGAGGCGCGCCTGATCACCACGACCTACGGGGAGTGGGAGCACCACCAGGAGATCGCGCTCTCCGCAACCGCCCGGTTCCTCGGGGAGGACTGGTCCGACCGCTTCGGCGGCGGTGACTACGCGCCCGCCCTCCTGCTCGGAATCGGCCGCACGGGCTCGCCCACCCCACCCCTGTACAAGCGGCTTGTGATGGAGACCGTGACGAAGGTGTCCGAGCGCCCCCGGCGCATCTGCGAGACGAGCAGCTCGTGGGAGCGTGAGAGCCCCCTCGCGCCCGAAGAGATCACCTTGCGGATCACCGCCCTCGACGTGGAGGAGATCGAGTCCGACTTCGACCTCGCGCCCGAGAAGCACTCGGCGCTCCCGGTCGAGGTGATCGACGAATCGACACAGACCAGCGCAGTACGGCTCACGGTCACCACGAGCAGCGCCAATGTCCTGCACGACCTGTGGGACAGCCGGCTGCGCGTGCACCTCGCCGGCAGCGCCGTGTTCGGTGCCCCCGAGCAGCTGCTCGCCGCCCACCTCGCCGCGCACGACTGGCGCGACCAGGACTCGACGCTCGAGGACGTGTGCCCCTTCGAGGTGAGCCTGCCCGGACTGGTCGTCGAGGTCCTGGAGGAAGGGGGAACCCTGCTCCGTGAGATGGAGATCAGCTTGTACGGCAGCATCCCCGTGGGCGAGGCGGGCAAGCTGCCCGCGCGCAGGCCCCGTTGGATCGCCGACGCCAACTACGACCTTCCCCGCACCGCCCTTGAGCCCGCGCGCGTCATCGTCCGGATCGTGGACGACGACGGCCTGTGAAGTATCCGCCCGGGACCGGGCAGGACCAGGCGGGGGAGCGCGGCCGGGCCGCAGCACGCTGCCGTCACACGCGGCATTCAAGAACCTCTCCTCTGCCGAACCGTCCCCCCGCCGGCACCGGGAGACCGATCACGTGATCGGCTGTGTGGTCCCGTCAGGCAGCGCGCAGGTTTCGCCGGCGTAGGGCCGTGCCGTGACCTGCCCGCCCGCAGCAGTGCACTCGTCCCGGGTGATGTTCGGAGACGAGGCGGCTTCGGCGCTGACAGCACCGACGGCGCTCGCGCCGGCTAGGGTCGCCGCGGCCAGGGCGAGGCCCAGGATTCTTCGCACCCGCATGACTTCCTCCTCTCGGGCGCCTCCGTTCGGCCTTGGGGAGGAACAAATCTCAGGACGAGGGCGCCCTCCTACTCAGCATGGGCGTTCCACATGAGGCCCGCAGCTCGACGCCACGGGCGCAGGCCCGCCCAGTAGGGGTGGGTGCGTAGGCTCCCGGCGAGGGCGATCAGCCGGCGCCGCAGGTCGTACCGGCTCCGGGGCGGAGGCCGCGCGAGCTCGGCAAAGACCTGCTCGGTCCGCTGCCACGCCCTTTCGAGCGTGATCAGGTCCTCGGGGAAGCTAAACGGTGGTCACCGCATCCAATGTGAAATTCATATGCGATATCTCGGTCGGTGCCCCACACCGGTCATCGGCCGCACGCGGTGTGACTGATTCCCCATCATGTTCGTCAAGGGCGCCGGGTACGCGGTGGAGGCCGGGAAGTGATCCCGGCGCTCGCCGCGGCAGCGGGTGGGATCCTGAACGGATGAACGAGGCATCCGCTGCTCTGGCGACCGCCCGGTGGCCGCTGACCGCGGCTGGGGAGACTGATTGGCTGCGGGAGCTGGCCGACGATGACGGGCTCACCGGCTTCGTGCCGCCGGCACTGCCCGACGCCGCCTGGGTGCTCCACTCCATGTACGAACACGAACTCGGGCCCACCGACATGTCCTATGTCGCGTATCAACGAGCCGTGCTGAACGGCGGCGGGCCCGAGATCATCCCGGGCCTCGACCCCGCGGACGTGTTCGGGGGGACGCCGGGCGAGCCCCGCGGCCCGCGTTGGCGCCGGCTGCGCTGGGCGGAGCTCTCGCGGCGGACCGGTGATCCCGTGGCGCCCGAGGGGCGGCTGCCCTGCTACCGCTCCTTCCCCTCGCTCCGGGAGCCGAGCGGATGGCCGGTCGGCATCGACGGGCCGTCCGAGGGCAGCCTGGACCGGACCGACTGGAACCGCCTCGTCGACATCCTCACCGAGCACAGCCCGCAGGGTGCGGAGACCCGCTGCCTGGCCTACTACAACCCGCTGTTGCAGAGGGCCGAGGACTTCGACAACCTGCACGTCCGGGCCGGCACGCTCGCGGATGCCAAGGCGTTGTACGACCACCCCGAGGAGGACGGTTGGACCCCCTCCAACCTCTGGGCTCAGGACCGGTCCTGGGTCCTCTGCACGGACTACGACCTTTGGGCCACCAAGGTCGCGGGCCCCGCCCCGCTCGTCGAGGCCCTCCTGAACGACACGGAAATCGAGGCCCTCCGACTGCCCTGGGCCCACTGATCCCGACCGTCCGGCCTGGGAACGACGAGGTCTGGCCGAGAGGCCGTATGAGGCCTTATGAAGCGCACAGTCACCAGGGCGACATGAAGGTCTTCGAGGTGGGGCAGAAACGGACTGCGATCTGCACGTCGATGTCAGCGATCTCATCGTCCAGAGCCAACACCGCCCTGGCCAGGGTGCTGACCACAGCCGCAGGAGTCCCCTTCTTCGCGACCCCGGACCGGCTGACTGCCTTCGCCGGCCTTGCGCCGGTTCATGGGACGCGAAGCGTCGAAAGGGTGCCGATCGAGGGCCCACTTGGTGCTGTCAGAGGTGTCTGGCAGGGTGTGCCCCGTGAATGAGCAGGCGACGGATTCGCGTTCCGCAGCAAGTGGAGCGATACGGCGGACACCCACCCGCCCGGTCGACGTGGTGGGACTCGTACCCGGCCTGGCAGCATGGGCTCGGGAAGCCATCCGTCTCCACCCGAGGCGCGGCACGCCGTCGAGCAGGCAGAGTTCCGTGGGCGGTCCCCTGCTGTGGCCGGAGGACGAGGCGTGGCCGGCGTGCACGAGGCCGCACCAGGACCTCGGTATGGGCATGCCGAGCAGCGCGCCGGTGCCGATGGTGCCGGTCGTGCAGATCTTCCACGCGGACGTACCGTCCGGCGGCGTGGTGCCCTTCCCCCTCGGCAGGGATGTTCTGCAAGTCCTGTGGTGCCCGTTCAATCACCTTTCCCCGGCCTCACCATGGCCCGTGGTCCTCTGGCGCGACTCCGCATCCGTACGGGCCGTCCTCCCGACACCGGCAGCCGACCCGGAGGCCGACGACTGGCATGTGCCGGCGCCGTGCGTGGTCCACCCCGAGCGGGTGACGGAGTATCCGTCATGGGATCTACCGGAAGACCTGACCGACAAGTGGCAGGAGGACTTCCACCGGCTGGAGGAGGCGGCTCCGCTCCTGTCGTACGCCACCCACCTCGCCGAGGCGCCGGGCACGAAACTCGGCGGATACCCATCCTGGTTCACCGCACCAGGCGACACCGACTGCAAGCAATGCGGCCGACCGATGGACCACCTGCTCACCGTGACCAGCCACGAGAGTGACGGCGCCTCGTGGCGCACGTGGCTCCCGGCGGAGGACCGGGACGAAGACGGCCGCCGAGCCGTCCCTCTCGACCCCACCGGGCTCGACCTGGGCAGCGGGGGTGCGGTGTACGTCTTCGAATGCCGGTCCTGCCCGAACCGCCCCTTCACCCACTGGTACGACTCAAGCTGACCGACGTACCGCACGTGGCGGTCATGCCGTGCCGGCTGTCGCGCTACGGCTACGCCCAAGCCCGCCGAGCGCGGACTCGGCCCGGCGGGCCGTCCAGCGTGCTCGGCATACGTCCGTGTCCGGCGCCGAGCACGATGAGCACCACCCCGCTTGCCCCGCCCGGCATCGGCAGTTGATCACTCGCGGACCGGGGCCTGTTGCCGCAGTGATCGTGCGTTGCGGGTCATGGAGTGGTGGTACGCCGCCACGAACCGTCCGATGCCGAGCGGGAACTCGTGCCGCCGTTGTGCGTTCTGCGGCGCTCGCCTGTGGCGACGTCGATTCCCTCGAGCGTGACCGGCCAGGGCGCGTAGCGCCCTTTCAAAGCCGGTCGATGCCGAGAGCAGGGAGCGCGTGGCCGCCGCTCGCCATCGAGTCGGTGGCGGCGTCCGGCGAGGATGTCCTTGTTGCCGGGGACGCCGGTGGCGGCCGAGGCGACGGTCTGGGCCGAGCTTGCGGCGGGCGAGGACGAGGACGGTCAGCGCGGTGGCGGCGCCGCCGGCGGGGAGCGCGGCGAGAACGTCGGGGTGGGCGGCGAGGGATGCGGCGAGCGCGGTTCCGGCCGCCTGCCCGGTGCCGACCGACAGGATCAGCCAGGCGTACCCCTCGGTGCTGCGGGAGGCGGAGGCGAGAGCGTCCACGGTGTGGAAGCCGTTCGTGATGATCAAGGTGAAGAACAGCCCCGGGATCGCCGTGAGGGCGAAGGCCGTGCCGGGTCCGGGCTGGGCCAGCAGTGGCGTCCAGCCCAGGAGGAACAGGGCGCTGGTGGCGATGAGTTGGGACTTGGTCGTACCGGGCCATGCCCGGCGGGCGTAGATCAGGCTGCCCAGGAAGCTGCCGGTGGAGAACACGGCGGGAAGCAGCCCGCAGAGCATGGCCTGCCCATGGGTGCCGGCCATGCCTGCGGCCCACACGTTCATCGCTCCGAACGCGAACCCCGTTCCTGCCAGCGCGGTGAACAGCAGGACCAGGCCGGCGCTCATCAGCCGCCCTCTTTCGGCCACCCCGGCGGCTGGACGCCAGGTCTGCGAAGGTGCGGAGGTCAGCACGACCGTCGTGCCCACCAGCCCGAGGGCGGCGGTCGCGGCCAAGGCGGTGTCGGGCCCGTGCGTGGTCGCCAGCCACGAGGCGAGCAGGGGGCCAGCGATGTAGAGGAGTCCCTGCGAGCCGGTGTCAAGGGCTTGTACGACGCGGCGCCGCCCGAAGTCAGGCAGAACTGTCGGCCACAGCGCCCGCAGCCCTGCCTCCAGCGGCGGTGTGACCAGACCCGCGAGCCCGACGACCGCGGTCACCGCCGCGGGGTGCCCGCATGCGCGGATCAAGGGGAGCGCTGACAGGCAGCCGGCGTTGAGCAGCACCGCCGGTGTCGACACACGGGTTTGACCGTAGCGGTCCATCAGCCTGCCCTTGACCGGCTGGGACAGCCCGGACGCCAGCCCGTAGAGGGCGGCGAGCATTCCGGCGAAGGCCAGAGACCCCCCGTCGCCGGTGATCCACAGAACGAGCCCCACGGGAACCATGGAGTTGGGCAGGCGCCCGATCAGGGTGCCGCCGAGCAGGCGGACGACGTGGCGGCTGCCCAGTACGGCGCCGTACGTGGCGAGCGGCGGGGCAGTGGTCGGGTGTTCGGCCAGGGTCAACAGGGCAGGGCTTTCCATCAGAGGGAGTGCAGGGCGGGGGCAGGGCCTGGACCAGGGAGCCATCGTCGTCGCGCGGACGCGGCGGTGACCGAAGGTGCTGCGGCCACGGGCGTCGTGCCGACGGCCGGTGAGCGGGGCACGGTGCGGGAGGCGTGACATAGGGCGGCAGGACCACGGCGGCGTCCTCCAGGTGCCGGCCGATCCGTGCGAGGTCGTGGACATGATGGTTGGCTTGCACCGAGAGCAACCGCGGGCGGACGGCGAACTCACGGCAGGCCCGGGTGTTCCGCGTGGTTGCCCAGATGGCGCAGGTGTCGAGGAACCCGGAGTCGGGAGCGTAACCCGGAGCCGACCGGCCACCGCGGAACTTGTGATCTTCCGACAAGACTGCGGGAATTGACCGCAGTTGTGGCGGGCCGCACGCGCCTCGTGCGGCGCACGGACGATGACCGGTCGGCGCGGACGGAGTCACCTCCCGCGCAACGTGTCCTGGAGTCGGCGAACGGCGCCCCGGTGGAGGCCGGGCAGCCTCCTTCGGCCAGGAGACGCAGGACGTGCTCGCCCGGACCGTCGCGGTGGGCGCGTTCGCCGGCCGGCTTTCGTCGCGCCGGCCGTACTGCATTCAGTCGGCCGTCGATCGCCCCAGATCCACCCCGGCAACCAGAGTCGTGAGGAATCCGCCGGTGCGGACGGCGGCCTGGGCGGCGGTGAGGGGCATGGCCACCCAGAGAGTTCCGGGGGCAAGACCACAGGGCCGCCCCACCAGCACCCGCCGCCGATCGGCCCGTTGGCCTTCACGAGTACCAGGAACGCGGCGACGGCTGGCAGGACTGCTGGAGAGCATGCGCCGCCCCACCCGTGGCAAGGCCACCGACACTCCACGCTGACCGGGAGGCAAGCGCTTGCCCGGACGACTTCGGTGCTCAGGCCAGGGCGCTGGTGGCCATCTGGCCCGGCACGAGGATCGAGGCCACGGCGCCGGTCCTGGTGCGCCCGATCCAGACCGGGGCCCATCCCTCGGCGACGTCAAACGCGATGAGGTCGGCCTTGCACCCCTCGTTGCTGCTCTTCTCGAACCAGCCGCCGCTAAGGTCCTCGGTGTCCCGGTCGGGGGCGGGCGTCGTTCCCCACGAGGCTGTGGCCTGTCGGAATCGGTGGAATGGTGCCGTCAGCGCTTCCCAGGCCTCGGCGTCGGCGATGGCTCCCATGGCCTCGCTGTCAGAGTGGAACCCGGCTGCCGCGACGTCCGCATCCCCGATGTCGTCGTTCACCCCTACACCCGCCTCCCAGACGATCACCGGGTCGTCACTGACGCACAAGCGGGTGGCGGCACATTCCCGTCCGTCGAAGTACTCGCCGCCGTGCTCGTACGGCGCCTCCGTCCAAGCCGCCTCGACGCGGTACGTGCCCGGGGGAACGCGGGCCACGATCTCGCGCCCACGGTCCTCGGACCAGGGAGAATCGACGATCAACCGACCACTGGGGACACGGATCGTGGTGACTTTCTCCACCTCGACCACCTCGACGAACGTCGCAGGGTCGTCGGCGCGCACCCCAAGACGCGCGCCGGGCACGAAGACCGACTCCAGGAACCCTGCGTCCCGCGGACCTGCCACCAGTCGTGCATTCCCCACCCACGCCATCGCGCACCCCCGCATCTCCATCAACCACCGGCGTCGCCGAACCATACGTGGCACCACTGACACCGGGGACGTCCGATCCCGTGCTCACAGGGCGGCCAGGCGCCTCCACTGGACGTGGCCGGTGGTGAGCAGCTGGGCGCGGTAGTTGTCGCATGCGCGCGGACCCGCCCGGTCCGAGCTTGCAGGGCGTAAGCGCCTCCGACCGCGATTGCCGTGACCTCGGCCTGCGACCTGTGATCCAACGAGGTCCTGGGCCCGTTCAAGACGGTCCGGGAACCACCGGCTGGAGGGCAGGAGCAGGCGACGCGTGGCGTCTGTCAGGGCGCTCCCGCCGGCCTGAGGTCGGTGAGCACCTCGCGGGCCGCCCTCGCCCCCGAGGCGAGTGCCCCCTGGAGCGAGCCCGTCGCGCGGTGGTCCCCGCAGACATAGCGGCCCGGTGCGAAGCGGGTGGTCCGGGTGAGCGGCATCGGCGGGTGCATGGCGGGCAGGGCGTTGCGTACCGTCACGCGGTGCACCGGCTCCCAGGTTCCCGTGTCCACGCCGTACGCCTCGGCGAGTGCGGAGAGCACGGCGGCCTCTTCCGCCGGGGCGGGGGCACCGAGCACGGAGGTCGACACCAGACTCCGCCCGTCACGGGAGTAGCCGGGCTGGACCTCGGTCAGGACGCACGTGTTCAGGAACCTGCGGCGTGCGTCGACCAGCAGGGTGGGTTCCGTGAGGGGAGAACGTTCGACCGCGTGGTAAAGGGTCGTCACGGTCCGCCCCACAGGCGGCTCGAGGCCGGGCAGCAGGCGTGCCGCGGCGTTGGCTCCGGTGGCGACGACGACGGCCCGTGCCCGCACTTCCCCGTCTCGGCACGCCACCCCCGTTGGCGTCAGCGCGGAGACCGGCGACAGGGTGCGCAACATGCTCTGGGGCAGCCCGGCGGCTAGTTGAGCCGGGACGGCGCCGATGCCGTCGCGGGGGAGGCAGAGCGTGCCGCGCAGCATGCTGCGCCAGACAAGGTGGAAGAAGCGGGCGGAGGTCTCCAGGGAGTCCTCCAGGAATACCCCTGACAGGAAGGGCCGGAAGAACGTTTCGACGAAGTCTTCGGAGAAGCCCGCGTCGGCCAGGGCCGTGCGGGTGGTGACGTCGGGTCGGGCCCGCACGCGGGAGGCGGGTGCGAGCATGGCGTGGGCCGACAGGGCGCCGAAGGCGAGCAGGTCGCGCGGCTTGACCCGCCCGCCGGTGAGGAGACCGATGCCGTCGCGTGGGCGCCGCGTGGGATCGGCGAGTCGAAGCCTCCCGCCGTCGCTGTGGACCAGCACGCCGGGCGTGAACGGCCGCAAGAAGAGAGCGGGCAGGTCGAAGCGGCGCCTGACCTGCGGGTAGCTGGTGTTGAACACCTGGAAGCCGTGGTCGATGGTGAAGCCCGCGACCCGGTCGGTGCGGATGCGGCCGCCGACGGTGTCCTCGGCCTCCAGCAGACGCACCCGCAGGCCGGCCGCAGCGAGGTCCGAGGCGCATGCCAGTCCAGCGGCTCCCGCACCAATGACCACCACGTCGTGCCGGTCGTCCTGTGCCTCGGCCATGAACGCCCTCACACTTCTTGCCCGACTCGGATGGCTGCGGCTGTCGCCAGGCTACGCGCGGCTTCTGCGAAGCGAGGACGGACGCGCCGCACTTCGCTGGCCGCGGGGCCGGTCGCTCGACGCCGACTGCGGCGGCAGCTACTGAGCTACGGCGAGGCGCGGCCGCTGAGCCTGCCGGCGCCGTTGGCCTGAGCCGCCGGCCCGGCTACTGGGGCGGCTCGCACCGCTGGGGAAGCGTCACGGTCCCGGGCCGGTGCTCGAAGGTGTCCATGACCAGCCACTCGTCCAGCTCGGGGTCGTAGAGGTTCTGGACGCCGAACTGCAGTACCTGCCAGAAGGTGCCTCGGTCGTGCTCGTCGACGTAGATGTCGCCCAGTGCGAGCGGCAGGCGCGGATAGTTCCCGGGAGGCAGGTCCGGGAAGACCACGCCCACCCTCCAGTGGTTCACGCGTCGCTGCGGGGTGCGCCGTAGGGTCTCCGGCCCGACGAACCGGGCGTTCTCGAACCCCTGGTTCAGTGCCTCCAGGTTGAAGCCGGGGATGCGTGAGCAGGGATGCTCGTTCAAGCCGGGCCACTTGTACGTCAGTGTGTAGAGCGTGTCGTGGTAGATGAGGTTGGTGAACCAGATCGGGTACTGCGGGCCTCCCGCGGTCATCTGGCTGTCGCCGTCCTTGCCCTCCCAGGTGAACGGCACCGTGATGTCCAGGTCGCGGACGATCCACTTGCCCTTGCCCCGGAAGTCGCGGGGGAGTCGGGGCGGAGGCGGCGGGGGAGAGGCGTCCTGCTGTGCGGCTACGGTCTCGAACGCCGGCGCGGGTCCGGTCCGTGGCTCGGCATCGACCGAAGGCGGAGCCGCCAGGACGAGGGCGGCCGCTCCGACGAGAGCGGCCGGCGTAGCCGTCCGACGTCTGCCCTTCTTCCAGCCCATGATCTCCCTCAGTTGTCGTGTCGGGCGCCGTCACAATACGGAACAATTCCGGCGATGATGGGACACCATCCCCGGAATCGAATGTTCCGAAACCGGCGACTATCGAGCAGATCCGGCAGCGGGCCGCGGTGGTGTGGCTGCCCCGTGAATCGCTCCGCGGCCCGCCGAGCCCAGGCCAACAGCCGTCCACGACGCACCGCACCGTACGCAGTCGTCCGGTCTCGGGCCAGCGGGGGCGTTACGGTGGGCCGCGAGGGCCCTCTGAAGTCGGTCCGGGGATCGCGGCGGGTGAACCGATTTCCACCGAAGCGCGGCGGGAACCAACCGACTTCGCGACTTGCGCGGGTTGAAGAGCCGACCGCTACCCGTATGCGGGTGGGGCGCTCTGGAACCGGCCGGGGCCGGTGCACTTCGATGTGGGCAGCGGCGCGCACGTGCCGTTCTCGACGGAGCGGCACGCGGACGACGGCCGGTTCGGCCGCCCGAAGGCCGCTCTCCTGCGCGGTGCGTGCGCGGTGGATGCGCGTGCGGCCGGCGCGGGGCGGCTGCGCACCCGGTCGACCGGACCGCGCTCGACGACCAGCAGCCCCTGTACGAGGCCGACGTCGACCTGACCGGTCCGGTCGGAAACCCACACGGAGCGTGGGCCGCGTCAGCGAGCACCGCGCCGTCCTCGCTGACGGTCGACTGCTGCTCCGTGCCGTTCGCCGACAGAAGCACCACCCGGGTCCGTGCGAGTGCTCCCGTGCCTATCCGCCCCGGTTCGACGACATAGCGGCGGAGCCGAGGGTCGTGGTCGATGGTGACTGCTCACCTGCCGCTGACATGGGTGGCGAAAGGCCGTGGCATTCAGCATGCTCATGCCGACCGCCAAGCGTGGACGGCGGTCCGGCGGGAGGCGTACGCGAACGACCGGGGTCAGCTGGCCTCCCCGGTCGCGGTGACGGCCCGTTCGAACAGGAGCAAGGCCGACCAGGACCCGGCCGAGTGGCTGCCCGGCAGACGAGGCGGAGCGGGACCGGCCGTGGGACATCGCGGCCGGCTGCGGCGGCACCAACGTGGAGTTCACCCCGCCCCGTAGGACCGGGCTGGCCGAGAGCCGCCGGGAACGATGCCGTGACCGTAGAGACCCTCCTGGGCCCGTTGTCACAGCCGGCGGCTACCGTGCAGGTCAGCACGCAGCCAAGGCGAGGCGCAGGAGCGGGGAACGGGGAGCGGCAATGGTCCACGAGGTGGGGTACGCGCTGGCGCGGGATCGGGACGGAGCCACCGCCGATGCCTGAGACGACGTACGTGACCTTCGAGGAGTCCTGGGACGCGGCATCCCGTACCGGTGGTCGTGCGCTGTCCCCCGCGGAGGCGCGCGCCCGGGATGCCGCTGGCCTTCCGTACGCGGTGATCTACCGTGTGCCGGGTCGCGAAGTCCCGCTCGGGGTGCGGATGGTGGCATGGCAGGCCGGCATCCTGGATTCCTGGGCGTACGACGAGCACGGCCGCCGGACCGCCGAGGCCGAGCTGCGGCTGCGAACCGACGAGGGGCGGCTGTTGATCCGGCGCCTGCTCGTGCGGCGGTACCCGGACGCGCGGACGGCGGAGTTCGATGTGCACTGCCCTCGGACGGCGGTGGAGCTTTCAGACGGCGGTACCGCGCGTATCTCGCACCAGCCTGAGGGCATGCGGGGTGCCTCCCTGGAGGCGGAAGTGGCGGTGGCCGAGGAGCACCTGTGGACGGCCCGCCCCGGCTTCGACGACTGGCCGGCGCTCCCGGTCGAGGACACGCTGCCGGACTGGGTCGCCGCAGAGCTGGTCCGCGCGGCGTCCGAGTGGCGCCGGGAGCCCTCCCGGCTGCTCGCGTCCGCCGACTTCGACCGGGCCTTCCGGCCCGGCACCCACACGGCCGGGGTGACGGTCCTCGATTCGGCCCCGTGCGGCAGTGTGCGCGTGCCGAGTGGGGTGCTGGCGGTGGCTTGCCCGCGGAGCTGGGACGAGGTGCCGGGGATCACGGTGGCCGTGCCGCCGGGCACGTACCCGCTGAAGGCGGCCTTGGTTGAGGTCGCAGACAGAGGATATGGGCCCTACAAGGAGGTCACGGCCGTCCGGCTGCAGATCTGTGACGCCCCCGTGGCGGCCTGGGAGATGGCACTCGGGCCGGGTGACGACACGCTCCAGCTCCGTGCCGGAGAAGCCTTTGGCTTCGACACGGACGGGGCAACGGGCGCCTTCGGCGACGCCGGGGTCTGGCAGGACCTGCGGGACTTGCTGGAGCGGGCTCACCGGCCGGGTTCCCCGGAGGCCGACAAGCTCGCCAGCTCCGCAGCCGGCATGCACCTCGACGGCGGCGGCCTGGGCGCGGACCTGGCGGTCTTCTACACGGGCGGCGACGGCGTCTACCCGGTTTGGGTGGGCCGGTCCGCCTCTGGAGAGGTCGTCTGCGTCGACGTACGGACAGCCTTTGAGCGGGACCTCGAGGCGTGAGCTAGCTCGGCCCTCGAGTTCGCTTCGGCGTGCACGCGAACGGGGCCGGCCCACGGCGGCCCTCGGCGGCCCCTGGTGGCTCACGGTGGCTCACGGCGGGCCACGGTGCATTCAGCGTGGCCCGCCGCAGGTGCGGGGAGAGGACCCACCAGACCAAGGAAGCCAGGGGCGGAGCTCTCCGAGGCGAGGACGCCACCCGCAGCCGGAAGGGCCTGAGGGAGCCGTGCAGCGACCGTCAAGGAATTAGGGCGGCGCGGATGCCCCGTACGCCCGTCAGGCGATCGTCACCCTGCTGCGGGGGCGGACCCGGCAACGGCACACCCGGACGCGGGCACTTTGTCCGGGTGCGGATCGCACCCACATCAGCGCGTCAACGGTGGGCCGCACCCGGAAGAGAGGTGCAATGGCGACTGCGGGGAGCGGCACCTGCAACGGCCGCTCCCAGCCCCGTGGCGCTGTCGACCGCGGGCAGGTCCGGTAGCCGTCACACGTCGCTGGTCACCGCCCCGGTCGGCAGCCTCCAGTTCACTTCACCGTGGGCAGTGCCGCCGGGCGCCGTGACGTAGACGACGGTATGGGTCCTCCGAGGTGCTCCCGAGCGGTGGGTGGGAGGGCCTTCGAGCAGGTCACGGCGCTCTGCGAGATCCGAGATCCGAGATCCGAGAGTCAGGGTCGGCTTTGCCGTTGTGCTGGCGCGTCGTGCTGCCCGGCTGGTGCGGCTGGCCGGGCGAGTGCGCTGGGCCACCAGGCGCGCGGGCCGATGTCGATGACCAGCGCCGGTACCAGCAGTGAGCGCACGACGAGGGTGTCGAGGAGGACGCCGAAGGCGACGATGAAGGCGATCTGGACGAGGAAGGCGAGGGGGATCACCATCAGTGCGGCGAAGGTCGCGGCGAGGACCACGCCGGCGGAGGTGATCACGCCTCCCGTGGTGGTGAGTCCGCGCAGGACGCCCTGGCGGGTGCCCAGGACAAGGGCTTCCTCGCGGACGCGGGACATGAGGAAGATGTTGTAATCGACGCCCAGGGCGACCAGGAACACGAACCCGTAGAGCGGGACGGAGGCGTCAGTTCCGCTGAAGCCCAGCAGGTGTTCGAAGACGAGGGCGGACACGCCCAGCGTCGCGAGGAAGTTGAGGGCGACGGTCGCGACGAGCAGGACGGGCACGAGCACGGAGCGCAGGAGCACGATCAGGATCAGCAGGATGATGCCCAGGACGACCGGGACGATCACGGCGCGGTCGCGCGCGGAGGTCTGCTGGGTGTCGTACTGCTGGGCGGTGTAGCCACCGACCAGTGCGTTGGCCCCCGGGACCGCGTGCAGACGCTCGCGCAGCCGCTGGACCGTCTCCTTCGCGGCATCGCTGTCGGCGGCAGCCTCGAGCGTGGCGTCCAACCGCACCCGGCCGTCCACGACAAGGGGATCCCCCGTGCCCGGTCGGCCGCTCGCGGTGACCGGGGTGACGGCGTCAACGCCGTCTGTGGACTCGGCCGCAGCGCGCACTTGCGCGACGCGGCCGGCATCGGTGATGACGACGGCGGGATTGCCGGATCCGCCGGGGAAGTGCCGTGCCAGGGTCTGCTGGGCACTGACCGAAGGGGCGTCGTTGACGAAGATCTCGTCCAGCGGCACGCCCTTGGACGACAACATGGAAGAGAACCCGGCGAGTACCGCGAGCAGCAGTGTGGTGGATACCCACACGCGCCGCGGCGCGTGGTCGATCAGCTGGGCGATGCGCCGCCACACGCCGTGGCCCTCGACGGTGGCATCGGCGGGCTTGGGGGTGGCGGGCCAGTAGGCGGCCCGGCCCAGCAGCATCAGAGCGGCAGGCAGGAAGGTGAGAGTGGCGATCACCGAGCAGACGATGCCGATGGCACCGACCGGTCCCAAGGCGCGGTTGTTCGTGAGGTCGCTCGCCAGCAGCGCCAGAAGGCCCAGGGCCACGGTGGCCGCGCTGGCGGTGATGGCCCCGGCAGACCGGCGCACGGCAGCCACCGCGGCCTTCGCGCGGTCGCCCTGCCGGGCGAGTTCCTCCCGGAAGCGAGCTGCCAGGAGCAGGGCGTAGTCGGTCGCGGCCCCGATGACCAGGATGGACAGGATTCCCTGGACCTGGCCGTCCACACGGACCGCGCCGCGGTCGGCCAGAGCGTAGACCACGGCGCAGGCCAGACCGAGGGCGAACACCGAACTGATGATGATCACCAGGGGCAGTAGGACGCTGCGGTAGACCAGGAGCAGGATCAGTAGCACCGCTCCCAGGGCCACGCCGAGCAGCAGTCCGTCGATGCCGGCGAACGCGTCGGACAGGTCCGCCTGGCTGGCTGCGGGACCGGCGATCTGGACCGTGGTCCCCGGTACCCGCTGCGCCGCCTGCCGTACCTCTTCCAGGACTGCCGGGACCTCCTCGCCCAGGTCGGTGGCCAGCGGCACGACGGCCTGGAGTGCCCGGCTGTCGCCGGACACGACGGCCGGAGAGGGCGGAGCGGCGATGCCGTGCCTGCCGGCGAGACCGCCGACCGCCTGCGTGGCGGCCTCCTGCTGTCCGGCGCTGACACCCTTGCCGTCCGCCGTCCAGATGATGACGGCCGGGATGGAAGGCGACGTCTCGAACGCCTTGCGGGCTTCTAGAACCTGTGTGGACTCGGCGTTGCGCGGCAGGAATGCCGCCTGGTCGTTGGTGGCGACCTCGCCCAGCTTCCCCGCGTACGGTCCCAGCGTCCCGCCGATGCCGAGCCACACGATCAACAGCGCGAGCGGCACGATCCAGCGGGCCCAGCGCGGTGCGTTCTTCAAGGTGAGCCCCTCGCTCATAAAGTTAGGTCATTCATAAAGAATGTCAATCATCGAGAGACTATATGATCTGATCATGCGCGACACCGACAGCCCCTTGCCCTCACTTCCGGCCGACGACCCGATCGGGTTGCAGTCCTTCGCCGTCTTGCTGCGCCGGATGAACGCAGAGTTCAATCGCATCGCGCAGGAGTTCGCCCACTCCCAGGGCCTGCACCTCACTGACGTCCAGGCCCTCATCGCCGTTCTGGACGCGACCGACGGCGAAGAGGCCGGCCCCATGACTCCGGGTCGGCTCCGCAAGCAGATGAACCTCACGTCCGGCGCCATGACCGCATGCCTGGACCGACTGGAGAAGGCCGGCCACATCCGCCGCGTCCGGGCAGTCGACGACCGCCGGGTGGTCCACCTGCACTACGCCGAAGCAGCCAAGCAGGTCGCCCGGGAGTACTTCCGCCCACTGGCTCGCGGTACGGACGCCGCCCGCAAGGACTTCACCGGCGAAGAACTCCACGTGGTGGTGCGCTTCCTCGCTGAGATGAACCGACAGCTCGCCCTCGTGGGGCGATGAACCCCCTCCCGGCTGCGCCAGACACCCCCGTGAGCCCCCTCCGCCCGGGCGGAGCATTTGTTGGTCTGCGGGGGATCGTCAGCTGAACCTCGTCATCCGAGTGGCAGTGGCGCAGGCCCAGCGCTCGGGAGAGGTGGCCACTGACGGTGACTGCTCACCCGTAGCTGACATGGGTGGCGAAAGGCCGTGCCGTAGTCGTGCCGACCGCCGTCTCGGGCTCTGGCGCACCTTCTGTGGCGGTGCCCCGCTCCCGCTCGCCGGCCAGCGCCAGCGCGCGGGCTTCCTGCTGAACGTTTCGGCCCGGGCCCGTGCCTGAAGCGTCCAGGGCCCGTGGGCCGCGGCCTGTGCGGTACCGAGCAAGCAGGCGGGGGATCCCGCGTCCGGTGGAGCCAGGCCGTGAACTCGGCCGCCCGGGCCCCGTTGGACAGCAACGCGCCGACGGCCGGTGAGGTGGCCTCGCGGGCCAGGTTGCCGATGACGGCCGGGAGTTCCGTCGCGGCCGGGAGGACGCGGGACGGGCCTGCGCTGCTGTCGGTCGCGGGCGATCTCGTGCAGGGCCAGGAACACACTGGCGCGCGGGGGTGAATTCCGGCCCCGCGCGGGAAGCGGACACGCCGCGGGGAGGCTTCGGCGCAGTCCGCGCCGCGGCGGGACCGGCAGCGCTCAGCCCGGTAGGCGCACCGTCATCTCCACCGTCACGTCGTCTCCTGCCCCCAGCCCAAGCGGCGTTCGGACAGCGTTCTTGACGGGCAGCAAGTACCCGCCTTCCCTGGGGAAGAGCGACGTCTCGAAGGTGACTTCGCCGATACTGGCCTCGACAGGGACGACTCCCCAGCCGTAGGTGGCCGCCGAAGCCACCTGCCGTACGTCGGCGGACGGCTCTTCCGGCACGGGGACGAAATAGAAGGGCGCGGGACCACGCCACTCGATCACCTGACTGGCGAAGACCATGCGCATGAGGCAGTTCTCTCCTGGGAGGGCGGCGGGAGGCGTGTGGGTCCCGCTCACCCTACGCGGCGGCCACCCGTTGCTCGGAGGTCGGTTGGGCTTGCCGCCCGAGCGGGGTTGCTTCCCTGCGGAGCCCGGCCGCGGGGTGCGACCGGCCGCCCCGAGGTCGTCGACCCGGCGGTCCCCACCCACTTCTCCCTCTCGTACGCAGACCTTCTCGCCCTGCTCGCGGCGGCTCCGGTCCCGGTCCCGACCGCCGCGGACGCCGAGTATCCCGCCTGAGCCGGCCGGGGTCAGGCCGCAGAGCGGTGTCTGCCCGGCGTGTGGCCGAAGACGTTGCGGAACGCGTCGATGAACGCCCCGGTCGTCGACCAGCCGCACCGATGGGCCACGGCCGTCACCGTCTGCCCCTCCGCCAGCAGGATCAGCGCCTGGTGCAGGCGCAGTTGGGCGCGCCACTGCGAGAAGGACATGCTCATGTCGGAGGCGAACAGGCGGGTCAGGGTACGCGCGCTCGCCCCCACCTCCCGCCCCAGCGCGTCCAGGGTGCGGCCATCGGCGGGGTCGGCGGTCAGGATCTCGCAGAGCCGGCGCAGCCGTGGCTCGGTCGGGGAGGGCAGGTGCAGGGGTTGCTGCGGTGAGAGGACCAGCCGATCGAGGAGGACGCCGAGCAGGCGCCGGCGCTCGGGGCCCCGTGATTCCGGCTCCCGCGTGTAGGCCAGGAGCAACTCCCTCAGCAACCCGTCCACGTTGAGGACCACGGGCCGGTCCGATGCCAGTACCTTGCGGGAGGCCGGGAGGCCGATCAGGTGCAGGTCGATCGCGCCGTGCGCGCGGTGCGCGTGGACCGTGCCGGCCGGCACCCAGATGGCCCGGTTGGCGGGAGCCACCCACGTGCCGCGTCCGGTGGTCACGGTGAGGACGCCCCGGGCCGCGTAGACGATCTGGTGGTCGTCGTGCCGGTGCGGGTCGATGTCCGCTCCGGGGGCCATCCACTGGACCCGGGTCGGCGCGATTGGTTCATGGCGGATTCCACGCATTGATTGGCAGTTTATCGGAAGTGCGACACGAGGCGGGGCCGTGACGATGGCACGGTGCCCACGAACAAGCCCCAAAGCCTCCGCACTTCCACCCGCCCGCCCCGCAACCGCGCCATCACCCTCCTCGCCGTCGGACACGCATGCGTCGACGTCTACCAGGGCGCCGTCGCAGCCCTCGTCCCCTTTTTCGTCACCGAACGGGCCTACACCTACGCCGCCGCCTCCGGCATCGTGCTCGCCGCCTCCCTGCTCTCCTCCGTGGCCCAACCCCTCTTCGGCGCCCTCACCGACCGCAAGCCCCTGCCCTGGCTGCTCCCCGTCAGCACGCTCGTCGGCGGACTCGGCATCGCGCTCAGCGGCCTCGGCGACTCCTACGCCCTGACCCTGATCTTCGTAGCGGTCTCGGGCCTCGGAGTCGCCGCCTACCACCCCGAATCAGCCCGCATCGCACGTACGGCTTCCAGGGGCGGCCACACCGCCATGAGCTGGTTCTCCCTCGGCGGCAACCTCGGCTTCGCGTTCTCGCCCGCACTGGTCGCCCTCGTCATCGGCTTCGGCGGCCTGACCATGTCCCCGCTGCTCCTGCTGCCCGCGCTCGCCGGCAGCGTGCTGTGCCTGCCCGCCCTGCGGATCGTCCAACACGGACAGGACACCACCTCCGGCACCGCGCACCGCACCCCCGCCCCCACCCCCGCCACGGACGACCGCCGGTCCTTCCTCCGCCTCACCCTCGGCGTGATCTGCCGCTCCGTGGTCTTCATAGGACTCAGCACCTTCATCTCCCTCCACATGGCCCAGAGCACCGGGTGGGGGCCGACCGCCGGCACCGCGGCCCTCGTGGTCCTCTACTTCGGCGGCGCCATCGGCACCGTCCTGGGCGGCCGGCTCGCCGAACGATGGGACCGGGTCACGGTGATCCGCCGCTCCTACCTCCTGACCGTCCTCGCCGTCGCGGGCGTCGCCCTGACCCCCGGCCCGCTCGGCTACCTCTTCGTCGCGCTCGCCTCCGCCGGCCTCTACGTGCCCTTCTCGCTCCAGGTCACCCTCGCCCAGGACTACCTGCCCAACCACGTCGGAACGGCCGGCGGCATCACCCTCGGCCTCACCGTCAGCGTCGGCGGCATCGTCGCACCGGCCATCGGACTCCTCGCCGACGCCACCAGCCTGCGTACCGCCCTCATCCCCCTCATCGCGATGCCCGCCCTGAGCTGGCTCGCCTTCCGGGGCCTGCCCGAACCGGCCGCCACCATTGGGCCGGCCTGCCCCACCACCCCCGTCGAGCCTTCCGTCGAACCTCCCTCGGAGAAAGCGGAGTCACCATGACCGTGCCTTCGTTGCTGTGCTGGAGGTGGTGGGGGTGCTGCGGATGCCGGGGGCGGCTATTGCCCGGTTTCGCATGGGCGGGTCCGGCCGTCCGGGGCGGGGTGCTGGGGGCAGGTGATCAAGCCCTCGAACCGTTTCTCCGTCTCTTCATCGGACAGGTCACCGCCAATGGCGTGCCACCGTGGGAACCTCGAGGCGAAGGCCAGCCGGATGCAGAAGGCCTCCGACATGTGGGTGACCACGGCGAAAGCACCGGTGTCGGCCGGGTCCTCGTACGGGCCGAGTTCAGCTGTCAGACGCCGCAGTACCGGGACTGCAGCCCCTCCTCCAGCCAGCACTCCCGAACGGCTGCGATGGTGCGCCGTCGCTTCGCCCGGTAGGCGGCCTCCTGCGCCGAGCCCTCCGGCACGCCGACTGCCGTCGCGTTCCTCCGGCACAGCCGGGCCCTGGCACCGATGTGCTCCAGTCGCGCCTCGGCCGCCCCACCCACGCATTCTCAACAGCAGGGAGGAGGAACGCGAGCAGGACCTGCTCCGTAACCTGGACTGAGCACGGAGCCCGCATTCGTGCGACCCCACTGCACAATCCGGCGGCGAAGTCGGCTCCCACGTCATGTTCGGCCCAGCCGATGCCGAGTTCTGCGAGTGCGGTGAGTTACGCCTGGTCGAGCGTGTTGGGGCGGGCCGTCCTTCCTGCGGCTCGAGGATGGACGAACCTACCCAGGGCGCCTCATGGAACGAGCCGGGCTGCCCTCGACGAGCAGGACCCTGGCTGCCGTCACCCGTCACCCGTCACCCGTCACCCGTCACCCGTCACCCGTCGCCGGCCACCGCCGGGGCCCTCGGGGTGAACTCCAGCAGGGCACTTTCGGCCTGTCGGTGCCCGCTGCCTCACTACCTGCTTGCTTGCCAGGTTCGCCGTCTTCGCGGGCCTGTTATCTGGCGCGGTGCGCCGGGCCGGCGTCCGCAGCAGATGAGGGGCGCAGCCCGGGCGGACGCGCCCAGCCGGCGGCTGGGCGCGTCGTGCCACTCGGTCGTGCAGGTGCCGCGGGCCGTCTCAGTTACCGATGCCGGAGGTGCCGATGCCTGAGTTGCCGATGCCGTGGCTGCCGACGCCCGTGTTCGCGATGCCCGCGTTGCCCAGCCCCCAGTTGGCGATGCCAGCGTTTCCGACGCCATTGTTGAAGGCGCCGGCGTTTCCTACGCCGTCGTTGAAGGCACCGGCGTTGCCGACGCCATGGTTGCCGATGCCCGAGCTGCCCAGGCCGTCGGCGCTGGCCGCGCCGGCGCCGACGGCAGCGAGCATGGCTGCGGTGCCCAGCGCGGTCGCCACACGAAGAAGAGTCGTACGCATCGTTACATACCTCCTGCTTAGTGGATCTTTGCGCTTATGTCCCTAACATGCGGTCAGGTCATATATGGGGAGAAATGCTCGAATCTGGCGTGCTGTTTAGAGACTTCGCCCGACGGCGCGCGTGGGCCGCAGGTCGACGCCCCGGAGAGTCTGCTCCCCGTTGGGCTGGATGGGGTCGGCTGGCGACTGACCGTGATCGACTCTGCCGGGAGTCTCTCTGCCTCTAGGGCTCGCAGACTCGTCAGTTGCTCCGGTCGCGGGCGGTGAGCCGTGGCTGCGCAGCTGGCCGAAGGTCCCTTTGCGTGGGACGGCGTCGGTCTGGTCGCAAGGTGCGCCATATGCGCGAATCGCAAACGCTAGTGCGAAGAATTCCGCAGAACGGTTGTTACTTGATCAACTACTCCGGGCGGGTGAGGCGGGGGAAGAGTGCGCCCGGTGGTGCGCCGGAGCACGCCGCGCCGTAGGTGCGGTTCCCAGAGCGGGTGGGTGTAGCGGTCAGTGAATGTCAGGGGCACGTTCGGGGGGAATGCGTGCAGTACACAGGCGAGTGTGACGGATATGTCCGTGTCCGGTAACCGGCGTCGGTGGGGCTGCGGCGGGGCCCGTGTCGGGTCGAGAGTGTGGCCAACGGCTCACTCCGAGCCACCCCCGCAACTGCCTCTCCTCGCTGTTTCGGCTGGTGGGGCACTGTTCTTGAGGGAGCGTCACCCATGTCTTCTGCTTCTTCCTCCGTTCGTCGTATCGCCGCCACGGTCGTGGCTGCCGGCGCGGTCGTCTCTGCGGTCGCGCTGCCGGCGGCCGCCGCGGATGGTGACCGTCTCCACCAGCGGCCGCGGGTGGAGATCAGCCGGGTCCAGGCCGACAGCCCCGGACGTGACGACCACTCGAACCGGTCCCTGAACGCGGAGTGGGTGGAGATCACCAACACCACCCGCGACGCCATCAACCTGCGCGGTTGGACGTTGCGTGACAGCGACGGCAACCGCTACCGCTTCGACAACGTCCGCATCGGTAGCCGGGCCACGATCCGCATCCACACCGGCAACGGCCGCGACACCCGCACCGACCTCTTCCAGGACCGCCGTGAGTACATCTGGGGCAACCGCGCCGACACCGCCACCCTGCGCGACGACCGCGGCCGCACCGTCGACACCGAAACCTGGGGCCGCCGCTAACCCCCACCACCCCGCAGCCCTCACACCTAGCCGGGGATCCTGCGGGACATGACCGCACGGGCCGTCGCCCCACCGGGCGACGGCCCGCACTGCTGCCCTCAACGGAAGGCCCCCTGCCCGGCTTTGTCCAGGAGATCGGGTTCTGGCCGACGTCGGCCGAGCCGGCGGCTGGTGCACGTCACCGTGCCGTGCCTGGGCGGTCTCTCGCCACAAGCAACCGTTGCCGGGATCTCAGCGACTGCGAGTTGCCGTACGTCCATGCGTTGATGGTCGATCAACTTGGTGTGGCAGCCGGTCCTGCGGGAGGACAACGACCGGCCCCGCGAGCAGGTAGCCGTCTATGCCCTGGTCATCGACGAAACCCCGCACCGAGCTGGACCGCGAGGCTCGCGGGGTTCCATCAGGGCCCCTTTGCACTCTCGCGGGGGTCGGTGGCTGTGATCTGCTCGATGAAGCGACGTACCTGTTCCTCGACTGGCTCTTGCGAGGACACGGACATGACGTGCCGGCGGTACGTACCGCCTTCGTCGAGCCGGCCGGTGACGAAGTGCATGACCACCTCAGCAGACGCCCCCCGCGCTTGAACACAGATGCCGTGTACGAACGGCTGGCAGTCCCACCGCTCGTACCAGTCGGTTGCGGCGATCCGGCGGGCCAGTAGACGGGCCGCCGTGTCCACGGGCTCCTCCCAGCTGTGGTCAGCTACGAGCCGGGCCAGTTCGGCGTCGTACTGCGCGGCGTCGAAGCGGACCTCGGGAGGGACGGGCACCCGGATGTCGTTGGTGTTTTGCCAGCTCACCCACTCGACGTGATCGCCACGACGCTGGATGGTGACGAACACTCCTCCACAACAACCGGTTTCGCAGTCGTTGTTCGACAGTTCGACACGGCGGGGTTCGCGAGCGGCCCACAGCGGCCACGTCTCCGATGAACCGAGCCACTTCTGCTGGTAGCAGCTTGAGTCGCCGTCCGGATGTATCTCCTCCAGCACGTCCCGGCCGTCGATCAACGGACGTATGCCCGCCCCCTTCATGAACGCCTGCGGATGCGGAAGGACAGGACGGAGAGCAAGGACGCTTACCGGCGCAACGTGTTCCATGTCGCCCATGATCCCCGCTCGGGAGCGCCAGATGAGATTCCCGTCGGTGAGCCTCGGCCTCACCTCTCTCGACGTAGCTCCAGCCCTGTCTCGCCCGTCCGAGCGCGTCCGTGTGCACCGGTTGGGGACTGAGCGCAGTGAGCGGGCAACAGCGCGGAGTGGGCGAGAGAAGCGGCGAGCGTCACCGCGGTGTGGCAGCGGGTGAGGCGTTCCTCCGCGGCTCATCTCCTCGCTGTGCCGCTCACCCGTCCAGCTTGGCGGTAGCAGCCACGGGGCAGCGCCCGGAGGCAGCATCCGGGAGAGGGAACGGAGCGTGATCTTCAGTGTCCGCAGCGTCGAAGGGCGCGGACAGGGGATCAAGCGCGCCCTATCCGGACCTTAAGGGACAGATAACAGCGCGCCCGTAGCCCCTCAGAGGCCCGTTCCGGCCGCAAACCGTGCTTAGGGTCACGGGTGTTGACCAAGACACTTTCGATGCTGCCGCTGCACCGGCGGATCGGCTTTACCAAGAGGTTTCTGATGTCCCGAAAGCGAATTGCCCTGGCCTGTGCGGCCGTGGTCGTCGGGGTCTGCTCCGTCGTCATCCCCGTAGCCGCCAACGCGGGAGAGGAAAAGGACGGCTTCAGCGCCGCCTGCCGTGTCGCGGACCAGGCCACCGTGTGGTGGGCGTCCGGCGAGGTCTCCCTGGCCAACAAGGGAGACCGGCCCGTACGCGACTGGACCGCCGAGTTCGACGTGTCGCAGGGGCAAGTCACCCTCGACAACCCCTGGGCGTACGAACTCCGCCAGGCCGGCAAGCACGTCACCATCAAGCCGATCGCCGACCGCGCCGACGTGGCCGCCAGGGGCAACCAGGCCTTCAAGGTCGGGATCAACCCCGCCGGCAAGGGCATACCCAAGATCACCGGATGCAAGGTGAACGGCGCGTCGGGCAACGGAAGCGACACCGGCACGAACACGTCCGTCCCCGCAGACGGCGGCTCCTTCGTCAAGGACGACACCGCCGTCCACCTGATGTGGAAGCCGCCCGCCGGCGGCGCCGAGGTCGTGCGCTACGAGGTCTTCCAGGACGGCAAGCAGGTCAAGACCGTCAAGGACACGATGACGGACATCGAGCGCCTGGCCCCCGCCACCCGCTACGCGTTCAAGGTCCGCGCCGTCCGCGCCGACGGCCGCACCAACGGCTTCAGCAAGGACATCGTGCTCACCACCCTCGCGGCGCCCGGCCAGGACAAGGCGAAGCCGGTCATCCCCGCGGACCTGGAGGCGTCGGCCTCCGGCCCGTACCAGGCCGCCCTGAGCTGGCGAGCGGCGACCGACGACGTCGCCGTCACTGGCTACCGGATCTACCGCAACGGCGCGAAGGTCCAGGAGGCGGACGCCAAGGCAACCTCGGCCACCGTTTCCGGCCTCACCGCGAGCACCGCCTACCGCTTCAAGGTCACCGCCGTCGACGCCTCCGGCAAGGAGTCCGACCCGACCCGCGAAGCACAGGTGACGACCACCGCGGCCCCCGACGGGACCAGCGGCACCGCCACCCCCGGCGACTTCGCCGCCACCACCGCCACCAAGCAGGACGGTGGTGTCACCCAGCACTACCTGAACCTCACCTGGTCCGTCCCGCAGGGCGTCGGCCAGATCACCACCTACCAGGTCTACCTGAACGGCAAGCCTGCCCAGACCTTCATGTGGGGCACCGGCGACCCGGTGCTGCCAGTCCCCACGGCGAAGGGCTTGCGCGAGGTGCTCGTCGGCGCCCACCCCGGCGCGACGTACACCGTGAAGATCCGGGCGCGCCTCGGCGACGGTACGTGGGGCGCGTTCTCCCGCGAGCTGACCGTGAAGACAGGCAGCTGACCGGGCGCCCGCCCCCCACGCGCATGACCGACCCCATGACCAGGAGCATCCCCCTCATGAGTACGACCCGCCCCGCCGCCACGACGTCCCCCGACCCGGCACGGCCCCCGGCCCGCCGCACCGCCCTCCTACGCCTCACCGCACTCGTGGCCCTCCCCCTCGCCGTGACCACCCTCGGCTCCGCGCCCGCCTCCGCACACGGCTCCACCGCCGACCCGGTCAGCCGCAGCGTGGCCTGCACCAAGAACCCGAAGGCGAGCGAGGCCTGCCGGCTGGCCCTCGCCCAGAGCCCCGGCATCCCCGGCGACTGGAAGTCGATCGTCCAGGGCCGCGCCATCGACCACAGCACCCCGACCTCCTCCCCGCAGCACCGCGCCCGCATACCCGACGGCAAGCTGTGCAGCGCCGGCAACGCACAGTTCTCCGGCCTGGACCTGCCGCGGGACGACTTCCCCTCGACCACACTGCCCGGCGGCGCCGAGTACGACCTCCGCTACGACATCAGCGCACTGCACAACCCGTACCGCATGGAGATGTACGTCACCAAGGACGGCTACGACCCGAAGAAGCCGCTGAAGTGGTCCGACCTGGAGGACACCCCCTTCCTCAGCGCCGACAACACCGCGGCCACAGCGGCTCCTTCGGGCTTCCTCGGCGCGAAGGCGTTCACGTTCAAGGCGGTGCTCCCCGAAAAGAAGGGCAAGCACCTGATCTACACGATCTGGCACGGGCTGAAGCGGCCCGACGGCTCCTTCCAGAGCGAGGAGGCCTTCTACTCCTGCTCGGACGTCACCTTCAAGTAGGCGGACGCCGGCAGGCCCCACACCCCGAGCCCGGGCACCCCCTTCCCCGGGCTCGGGGGCTCAGCGTGAGCAGGCGTGGCAGCAGCAGCTGAGGACTTCGAAGGCCACGCCACCGAGGTCCTCAGCATCGCTGGCTCGTCCGTGGGTTCGGTGTTCGGCTGAGAGCCGTCGCCTTCAGTCGGCCTTGGGCCGCCCGGTCGAGGCCAGCGCCGAGGCCGTGCGGCCACCGCCCCACCAAGCCGCGAACGCCGTCACGAGCGTGCCGAGCTCCACGGCGGCCACCAGTGGTCCTGACATGGCGATGCCCTGGGCGGCGTCCAGGGCTCGGCCTCCGTCCAGACTGGGAGGTCGCCCACCCCCTGGGCGGAGGCTCTCGACGGCGTACGGATGGCCGGGTTCCGGGACCGTACGGGCAGCAGGCTGGACATGCGGGTGCTGCCGCAGCCCGCGGCGTGATCGTCGTCATCGCGCTCGGAGCCGGCCCGATCACGATGGAGAGCGCCTCCGGGCACCAGCCACCGGGAGGACTCGTCGCCTTCCTGTCGCCAGGCCCGGCCCGCATCCGCGGCGAGGGCGTTGCATGCGTCGAGGTGGCGTTGTCACCCGGGCCGCCTACGCCATGCTGGGCGTGTCCCCACTCGAACTGGACCGCTCCATCACCGGACTCGAGGACCTCTGGGGGCGGCACGCTCGGCTACTGATCGAGCGGCCTCGAACTCACGGACGGATTCCGCAGATGACGGAAGGCCGCCGGAGCCCCGCCCATGGCGGCCGAGGTCGCCGCGTCCTGGGACGTCATCGTGGCCGGCCGCGGCTGCGGCCGAGTACGGGTCGGTGACCTTGCCGCGTCCTGCGGATGGAGCCGCAAGCGGCTCTGGGCCAGGCTCAGCGCCCAAGCCGGCCCGATCCCCAGGCGCGCCGCCGTGCTGGTCCGCTTCGACCAGGCCGCTCGGGCGCTCCGCGCCGGCGCGCGATGTTGCCGTGGCCTGTGGACATGCCGACCAGCCCCATCTTCACCGCGACATCCAGGCCCGCCGGGTGCACGCTCGGTGGACTGGCCGGCCTGACCGCGTCCACCGAGGCCTGACACACCGAGGTCCGAGCAGCACAGACGGCGGCAGGCCGGGAGCGCGTCGTCCGGCTCGCGTTCGGGAGCATGGCCGCGCACACCCTGCGCGCAGCGGTCCGCCTGGAAGTCGTGGAACTGATCGGCGACGGACCGCGCACAGCCGCCGAGGTGACCCCGACGGGCGCGCTCCTCGGCCCCGGGCACCCCGACTCCCTCGCGTCGTTCGTCCGCGTGTTCGCCGATCCGGCGATCGTCAGCGCCTGGGAGCACCTGCAGAGCAGCGACCGTACGGGAGAGATTGCGTTCAATTCGGTTTTCGGCAGGGACTTCTTCAGCCATCTCGCCCGACACCCCGAGCTCTCCACGGAATTCAATGCGGCAATGGGCCAGGTCGCCTCCGAGACCGCCGCCGTCCTGCCACGAGCCTTCGACTTCAGTCGGTTCGCCTCGGTCACGGACGTCGGTAGGGGCAACGGCACCCAGCTGGCCGCCGTCCTCGAAACACACCCGGGTCTCGCCGGCGTGGTCATCGATACTGCCGACGGCCTCGCAGAGGCTGAGAAGACACTGGCGCGGCACGGGCTGGAGGACCGCTGCTCCCTCATTGCCGGGGACTTCTTCCAGTCGGTCCCGCGGGGCTCGGACGTGTGCCTCGTGAAGAGCATCCTGCACGACTGGACGGACACCCAAGCGGTCACGATCCTGCGCCACTGCCGCCAGCTGCTGCCACCTGGTGGCGTAACGGCCGCGATGGGCCGCCTCGTGTCGCCGGGCTGGTGAGCCTGGTGCTGGGTCGGGTGCGCAGGCGCGGGGTAGGCAAGGGGCAGCAACGACTCGACAAACAGGGGGATCGAGTTGCTCATGCCCAGCGATGCGCCTGTGAGGATCAGGGTGTTGCACAGTGACGGGCTGGTCCAGGACGCGCAGCAGAGCCGCAGGATCTTCCAGCACTGGGCGCGGCGGGACGAGCTGTCGGACGAATGGGCTGCCGAGTGGGCTGCGTACGCCCTGCCACACCCCGGCGTACTGGGGTGGCGGCTTGACGGCCGCTGCTGCCAGGAGCTGCCTGTGGGCTGAGCCAGGAGCGAATCCGGGGCAAGCACTCCGCCGCCTCGTGATTGCCCCGCCCCGTGAAGGCTGCCGGGCGCCGAGCAGTATGTGTGAAACTCCCTCTGAATGATCACTCGGGGGGAGTTTCGCGTTGAACGCGCTGTTGAAGAGGGTGTGGATCGGGCTGGCCGCGACCTTGATCGTGAGTCTGGCCGCCGTGGTCGCGCCGGACCACGTTCAGATAGACGACGACGGGCGCATCCACCTGGGCGCGCCCGCGCCCACGCCGACGCCGTCCTTGGCCACGGCGGCGCCCGCACCGGAGTCCACGTCACCGCCCCTCACACGGGACGCCGTGGACGAGGTGATCCGGACCGCGGTCAGCGCGGCGGGCCTCGACCCGGCGCAGGGCCGCCCGACCGTCGCGGCCGACGCCAACTCGAACAGGACGGGCTGGATGGCCATCCGCGAGAGAACCGCCGCGCCGTCGGAAATGAATGCGATCTGTGCCGACCTGGAGCGCCAGGGCTGGACGCTGAACCCGAACCCGAAGGGCGACGGCCCTGATTCCTCCCGCAGCTACAAGCGCGGGGGCTGGTACCTGCTCGTGAGTACGCGTGGCAAGTCCCAGGCGCCGTCCAGCACCTCCGCCTTGACCGACGCGCAGACCTACCTGACCCTGACCGGGTTGCAGCTGAACCTTTCCGACATCCCCCTCCCCGAGATCACCGTCCGCATCGGCTGACCCCTCGCAGAGAAGCCCACACCGTCGCCCCGGGTCACCCCGGGACACCCCGGGCCCTGGACCCGGCCGAGTTGGCCGGCCCTGTGCGGGAGTACTTGTCCCACCTGTAGCCGCGCCTGACGCAGCGAAGTGCATGAGGGCTTGGAGGCCGTTCCGAAACGCCTCACCGCTCCTGCCTGACCCGGGGGCAGGGCGACGCTCGCCGGGGTCGTGCACGCCGTACGGCCGTCTGCGGTTTCACGCCGAGTTCGCCGAGTCGGCGTTGCTTCTCGGCGTTGAGCCGGTCCCAGTCCCGTCGTTGGGTGGCGAGCCACTGTCCGATGTCCTCTCGGTGCCGGGTCACTCCAGGGACGATCGCGGTCGGCCCCGGCGACCTCGTCGAAGGGCGGGGCAAGGCAGGCGCAGTGGCGCAGTGGCGCTGCCAGTTGACGGTCCACCCGTGTTCGCGGGGGGTTCCAGTCGGGGTGATCGCGGCGAGCTGTGCCGCTCGCCACTGCGCCCGATCGGGGGTCTTTGTCCAACCCGCCTGGCCTGCGGATATTCGTGAGCCGCTGACCAACGGGCCCGTCGAGGCCCGGTGCTGTGGCGCGCCGCTGGTCGGACAGCCACCTGCCGAGCGGGTACACGCCCTCGACATGGTCGTGCGGCACGTCCAGCCCGCCCTCGCGCTCGCGGTACCGCCAATGCGGCTTCCAGGCAGCGTCGCCAGTCCTGGCGTTCGGCGTTGGAGACCTGGTAGCTGATCCATTTCGCGATCAGAGCCGGATCGCGCGGCGCGGCGAACCGGAGCCGCAGCCGGCGTTCCTCTTCGCCCTCCTCCTGTGCCTGACTGACCAGCAGTGACGGGTTTACGACACGCTTCCGTCCCACCTGCGGAATCGCGAGCATTTCCACGGCGCGCTCGCCGTGCGCCCGGAGACCGTTCGGAACCCACATGGGACGGTCGTAGGACCGTTGGTCTGTGGGGGAGCGTCAGCCGAACCTCGTCATCTGAGTGTCAGTGGCGCAGGCTCAGCGCCCTGGGGCGGCCACTGACGGTGACTGCTCACCTGCTGCTGACACGGGTGGCGAAAGGCCGTGTCATCTTCATGCCGACCACCACCCAGACCTCCCAGGACGAGCGACGCCCCTCACATCTTGACGGCTTCTGCGATCTGCAGGGCGGCCTGGGCGGGCGTGAGGTGTGTGGTGTCGACGACCTCGGCCTCGGCGTGCAACCACGTACGGGCCGCCTCGGCGTAGGGCTCAAGGTGCTGGAGACGGAAAGGTGAGTCGGGGCCGAGAACAGTATCGCCCGCGATGCGCGCGCGGAGGGTGTCCTGGTCGGCATGGAGGACGAAGTGCTGGACCGGAATGGCATGCTCGGCAAGGCCCGAGCTGATCTCGCGCCAGTACTCCTCGACCAGGACGGTCATGGGCATCACCAGAGTGCCGCCGGTGTAGTCGAGGACGCGGCGGGCGGTCTCGACCACGAGCGGCCGCCACGGCGGCCAGTGCTGAAAGTTGTCCGTCCTGGGCAGTCCTGGCTGGATGTCCATGAGTGTCTCGCCGACCTTTTCAGCGTCGAACACCCGTGAATCCGGGATCAGCTGCTGCACGAGCGCACTCGTCGTCGTCTTGCCCGCGCCGTGCGTACCGTTGAGCCATACGATCATGGGACCCGATGCTAGTGCTAGGCGGCCCAGGGGCACCGAGTGCGGCGGAAATCCGGTACGGCGTCGGCGCCCATTGGGGTGGCGTCGCCTGTCTTTGTGGACACCTACCGTGCTCTGACTCCGTGACTCCTGTCTTGCATGGGTCAGGAGACGTACACGCGCACAGTAGGCGCCGAAGGCGCCGTGAACTGGAGCCGGTTCCTGCCTTCCTTCCCGAACCCGGTAGGAGGAGCGCAGCGGTCGGGGCTATGCGGGCGGCGGCGTGTGGCCGCTGTCGAGATCCGGTCGAGGCGGTGGTGGAGTACCGCGACGGCCGACTCCGGCGTCCGCTGGCTGACGAGCATGCTGGTGGCCATGGTCGCCGTCATGGCGAGCAGGCTGATCGCCTCCGTGCCCGCGTCGGAGCCGGGGTCGGCCAGGCCGCCCTTCTGCGCTTGGCGGAACAGGTCGGTGAGGGCGTTCTCGGCGGCGTTGGGATTGGCGATGAAGGGTTGGGCGGCGAGGGCCGGCCTCGTTGGTGACGGAGGGGACCGACTGGGAGGAGGGAGGCCAGGAGCGGTGCCTCGATGGTCGCTCGTGGACCCGGTTCTGGTCTGGCGGCGGCGAGGCGGACACCCACACGTGCGGTGAAGCGGTCGGTCAGGTGCTGGAGTCCACCTGGATGAGGGCTTCGGCGATCTGGTGCGCCGTTCCTCGTGGTCCATGCGCTTCGGCATGCGTCGTGCCTCCGACTGTCGGTGGTGAGTCTGTGAGCGGCAGTCCCGGACCTGTTTATGGTACCGACGTATCAATGACGTGGTACGGTCGTATTACGAAGAGCGGATCTTTCCCGGAGGTGCCCGTGCTCGAGAACACGACCCGAGTACGCCGTGACATCGGCTACTACGTGAATGACGAGCTGCGCGACCGGTACTTCGCCACCTGCGACGTCCTCTACGCGAAGGGCGCGCCCGCCCGCGCCGAGGCGGACGTCGAGACGAGCTTCGGCACCACGCACGTCTACCGGTACGGCCCCACTGATCCGGCAGCCGAGTCACGCACACCCGTGGTCCTGATACACGGTTCGGGAGGCTGCTCCGCCCAGTGGTACCCCAACACCCTTGCCCTCAGCGCCGAACGCCCCGTCTACGCTCTCGACACTCCCGGTGATCCCGGCCGCAGCGTCCAGCGCGAGCCCATGTGGCAGCCCGAGCGCGCGGCCCAGTGGCTGGACGAGGCCCTCGACGCACTGGGCCTCGACAAGGTCCACCTGATCGGCTCCTCGTACGGTGGCTGGTTGGTCATCAACCAGGTCCACCGTCGGCCCGAACGGCTCGCCTCGGTCACCGCCCTCGATCCGGGCGGCCTGGAAAAGGTGGGCCTGCGCTTCTTCGTCTGGATCTTCGCCAGCCTCTTCGCCACCTACGCTCCCAAGGCCTGGCGCCCCCGCCTCGCCAAGTGGCTGGAACAGCCGGTGCTCGTCGTCCCCGAGCTCCGCGCGATGATCCAGGCCAGCGTGAAGGCCTTCCGGATCCGCCGCCCGGCCCCGCTGCCGCTGTCGGACGCCGAACTGGGCTCCATCCGGACGCCGTTCTACCTGATCATGGGCAAGCGCAGCCTGCTCGTGCACCCGAAGCGCCAGTTGGAACGCGTGCCGCGCCTGATACCCGGCGCCCGCGCCGAGATCGTCGCCGCGACCGGCCACGGCCCGCAGATCGACCACCCCGACCTGGTCAACGCCCGGATGCTGGACTTCATGGAGGACATCGACTCCCTCGACCCGGCGGCGACGTGAAGCGCCACGAACACACAGCCGGACCCCGGCGGGAGACCCCGCCGACCCGAACGGTCAGCCCGCAGCCCGCATCCCGGGCCGCCGGCGTTCGACCGCGAGACCTACAAGCAGCGGAACACCGCCGACCGCTGCATCAACATGCTCAAGCAGTGGCGCGGTCCGGCCACCCGCTACGACAAGACCGGCACCATCCACCTCGCCGCCCTCTTCGTCTGGTCAGTACGGTGATCCGCAGGAAACGACCTAGCCCTGGAGCATCGGCGGCCCTGGGCGGGGCCGCCCATGGCCCAGGGGTCAGCCGCGGCGGTTGAGTTCGCCCGGCGGGATGTACACCCTGCGTGCGGGCGACAACTTGTCGAAGCGGGCCTGCTGGCGGACGTGTTCCTCTATCTGCAGCCCGTCGAGATTCTTCGTTCGTGTGGCCCTGTCGCCCCAGAGGAGGAACGCGACCAGGGCGCCGACCGGCAGTCCCACACATGCATAGAAAATGATCAAGCCGTTCACAGCCCCCCAGCGAAGATCAGCAAGCGTACTGAGTCTGCTGGCGGCGTCGGGTACCAGTCAAGGGTGGGCGGTTGGTGGGCTGCATCTGGTCGTCCCTGCAGGCCACGATTTCCCTGCACGCCGCAGCGGGTGTCGACCTGGCGGTGTTCATGCCGCAGGTGGGCCGGATGATGACCGAGGTCCATCAGGCCGTCACCGTGAACATGGTGCGTATCAGGGCGGAGGGCACCGACCGGTGGGCGGGCCTCCTGAAGACGACGATGCCGGAAGGCCTGGTCCGGGACGCGATCCTGGCGTCTCTGGCGCGTCCCTGGCGTGGCCGGACAGCGTGGCTGCCATGGGCCGCCTGGAAGCCGCCGGGATCGACGTCGCCCGGATCCTCACCGACGCCCAACGGGCCGGGGTCGGCGTGGACCAGGCCGCGGCCGCCGCCGAGCCCGCGCCCCGGTCGCCCGGGAGGGGACTGCCGCGGCCACGTCCGCCGTCGCTGCCGCACCGGCAGCCGGCCCGGGCCGTCACCGCCGCAGGCCGCCGCCGACCCGAAGCCCAAGAAGGACGATGTAGTCAGTCAAGGCATGGACGTGGGATGCCGGGTCGTCACCGGCTCCAGCCCCTTGGGCACCGCGGCCCGCATCATCGGCACGGCCGTCGCGGGCCGCAACGCCTGCGACGCCGTCCGGCTGCCGTACAGCGGGCGCTACGGCGGTGAACGCAGCCTGCAGCACGGTCAAGCCAGCAGCCGACAGGTCGCTCCACCCGGCCGCCGCCCCTCTCCGCGCTTGGCAGATGCAGCCGGGCAATGCCGACGCGTACCAAAGGGCCCTTCACCGCGTTGCCGAGCTCGCCATCGCCGAAGCCCAAGGTGCTAGGGGAGGCGTCCCGACGTTCTGAGCGTCGGAGTTGTCCATCGGGGCCACGCACCCCGTTCCTTCTGTCGTCAGGCTGACGTCGGCCAGAAGCGGCTCGGCAGCATCATCGTCATCGCGGTGTGTTCCGGAGCGATGAGCAGAGGGAAGACCGGCTCGCTCAGTACCCGTCCTGGGAGATGCCTGCGGGCGACGATGATGTCGGTGCAGTAGACGGCCGCACTGCCCGTGAGCCGCCGGGGAACCTCCAACCGCATCTCCCGATCCATCTCGCTGGCGAGCATGCGTGAGAACGCGGCGAGTTCAGGGTCTTGCTGCCGGGTCCCCTTCAATCCGTACAGCTTCCGCGCGATGTCGAGGAGCAGGTCAGGGCCGTCGTCGAAAAACGTGGTGTCAGGGCTGTAGATCACGGCAGCCGGGAGGTCGTGCCAGCCGCGCACGAACAGATCGTTGTTCGCCTGCACGATGGCTCCCCAGACCAGCCGCCCCTCGGTCAGCAGCACGTCCTGGGCCTTCAAGATCTCCGCCAGCGGATCCTCGCGCTCCATCCAGTCGGACCTGGGTATGCGCAGGTATCTGAACTTGTCGAACCAGGAGAAGCGGCGCGGCGCCTCGCCGAGCGATGCCCTGCACTGGGCGATGGCCATTGTTGATCCCGTCACGCCGCAGAGCGTAGCCACCACCCCCAGCGAACCCGAATCCGGGCCTGCGTCCCGAAGAACTCGGCCGAGCTGAAGGCAGAAGCGCGGGATGTCTTCGGCCCACACCATGAACAGCAGCACGGCCGTCTTGACGACCAGGATGGCCACGAGCCCGTTCCTGTTGCTCCTGCTCAGCGGGTATTCACGTCACGCGGCAGACCTCCGGTGTCCGGGGCCATCGAGCTCTCCCGGGCTACCGGTCGTTGTCCGGTGGGTAGGACAGACACGGCTGCTGGCGAAGAGGCCGTGTCGGAGCGGGGCGAGAGGGGCGGTCGCATAGGCCGGCAGGGGCGCGGGCCACGTCAGGTACGCAGTGCGTCCGAGCGCGGGCGCACTCGCGGCCCCGTCGCTCTCCGAGGAGATGTGGACGGCCTTCGTGTCCGTCCGTCCGTCTGCCGGCCGGCCGGCCGTGCTGCTGCTGTTCAACATGCCCTGTTCGCGGCCGTGGTGACGTCGGTGCGCTGTGCCTGGGCCGCCCGCCCGGGCGATGGCGGGACGCGCACGGGTCCGACCGGCCGTCATGTGGTTGGATCACGCCCGACTGAATCTTCTGCGGTGGGAGGACACGATGGGGGCTCGCGGGGTGCTTTTCGCGCTGGACGCCCTGGACGCTGAACGCATCCTGGCCTGCCGGGGTGATGACGAGGTCATCGCCTTGGTCGAAGAGGTCGAGGAGGGTTGGGCCAGGGACCATCTCTTTGAACTCGACAAGTCCTGGGACGCTTTGCACCGCTGCCTCACCGACGGTGATCTCGCCTTCGGGAACGGCGAGTACCCCTTGTCGCACGTCATCCTCGGAGGGAGGCTCCTGCACGAGGGCGACTACATCGTCTGTTATGTCGCCCCGGACCAGGTCCGCGAGGTCGCGGCAGCTCTCGAACCCCTGGATGAGCAGTGGCTGAGCCACCGTTTCGCCACGCTGACGTTCGACGCCTACCAGGGTGCCGGCGACGCCGAGGACATCGCTTACACGCAGGCCTTCCTACCGGGATTGAAGAACTTCTACCGCACCGCGGCGCAGAACGGTCGCGCGGCCATCTTCACCGTCGACCAATAGGTCGGGGCCGTCCCGCAGCCCGGCCGGGGACAGGGGGCCGGTCAGCGGGAGGGAGGGGAGGCAGGCGCCGTCTATCCCCGGGCGCCGGCATCTTCCGGGCTCGGCCCCGTGGGACTGGGTTTGAGTGCTGGGTTCGTGGCAGGCCGTTGGAGATTGGCAAGGCCCCGGGCGCGTCCCGTGATAGCTCCGGACGCGCTACTGAAGTCCATGGGCAGCGTGTACGCCATGACCACATTCATGCGGCCACCGGCTCCGCGCACGGGCAGCGGCTGAGCGTCGGCCCCGCGTTGAACGTCATGCCGTGGCAAGAGCCCCGCACTGTTCGCTTTCCGGGTGCCCGCCCTTCCCGCACGCACGCTGGCCGGAATGCCCTGCCTCGAGAGTGCCGAGTGCCGAGTGCCGAGTGCCGCCACGCGTGACGCGAGGGAGCCGAAGACGTGCACGACGATCGCCCCCCCAAGACCTTGGCCTACCTACTGCCGGCCGAGTGGTTCGAGCAGTACATGGCACAGCACTCGGCAGAAACGGGAGCCGATCAGAGTGCCGCCTGAGAGGGCCGGACAGCAGGCAGACCAGGAGTCCCTTCGCCATGACGGGCCCAGCCCGTCCACTTCGATGGCCCCGGCGGGGAGAAGCCCCGCCGCACCCCGCAGGCCCTGCGCCTGGCCATCCAGGAACACGCCCCGCATCTGCTGCCGGATTTCGAGGCCCACTGGCGCCGCGCGATCGGCGACGCCTTCAACCTCACCCCGGTACCGGCCTTCTTGCGCCTGTGGTGGACCCAGTACGCCATCGCCCGCGCCCCAGGCCTGGCAGCCCACCTGCGCGACCTCGAAGCCCGCGCCGCGAAGTCCGAGGACCCCGAGGAGTCCGCCCGGCTCGTGGCCTCGACCAGTCCGGGTGGCCCGCACATCGCCGACCTCGCCGGTGGTCGCGGCTGGCTCGACTTTGCCTTCGCTCGCCGCCATGCCGACCCGCAGATCAGCGTCACTGTCGCGCTCTGGGCCTGACCGTCCGGCCGTACCGGACGCGCGCTTTCCCAGTGCTGGGAGCGAGTCGGCCGTGCGGTCGTTCCCGCAGGATCTCGGCGTCGGCGCCCCGGACCGGGTGGACCGCGTGACTGGACACGCCGATCGGCACCGGGCCGATCTCACCGGCCAGCCGCTGACGGTCATGGACCGGGAACGCCGGAGCGGCGTGCCTGTCGGGTTCGACGCGGGCCTGCTCCACGCCTGCGGCCTGCGCGTCCCCGAGGTCGAAGCCTGCGTTCGGGCCGAGTTCACCGACATCGCCGACGCCCTGATGGACCGCGCGCAGACCTCGCCGGACGATCGCCCCCGTTCCACCACAGTGTTGACAGGTGCACGGGAGGCGCCGGTCCCTCTGTACGGGTGGGGTCGCTCCCCGGCCCGTCGCGTCAATTGGAGACCCTACCCGCAAGAGGGTGGGATGGAGAGTGCGGGGAGCCGCCGCACCAGTAGGGGCCGCTCCCAGCCCCGTTGCGCTGCTGGCTGCGGGCAGGTCCGGCAGCCGCGCCAGACGTCGCCGGGCACCGCCCCGGCCAGCAGCCTCCAGCCCGCATCCGAAGCGGGTCTTCGTGACGCGCCTGCTCCGTAGCTGTAGCCGTAGCCGCAGCCGGCCTGGTGCCGGGGGAGGGGGCGGGTCAGTCCGTTTTGGTCTGGGTGCGGCGGGCGTAGGCGCGGGCCGCGCGGGCGCGGTCGCCGCAGCGGGTGGAGCACCAGTGGCGGCGTCCGTTGCGCAGGAGGTAGCGGCTGCAGGGGGTGGAGCGGCAGGCGGTGAGGCGCTCGGCGTCGGGTCCGGTGAGCAGATCGGCGGCGTTGGCCGCGAGGACGGCGAGGGCGTGCTCGACGATCTGGGTGACGGGGTGGGCCGCCTCGCGGTACAGGCCGCGGTCCGGGTCCCAGTGGAGGAGGGAGGCGGCGGGGGCTCGGGTGAGGGCGTCGTTGACGGCGGTCAGCGCGGCAGCTGGGGCTGGCAGCCCGGCGGCATGGGCGGCAAGCAGGGCGCGGATCTGTTCGCGCAGGGAGCGGAGCCGGCTGGCGCATGTCTCGATCAGCCCGGTGTCGGCGGGGGCGAGACCCCGTTCGACGAGCCACTGTTCGGCGGCGGCGGGAGTGGCGAGGAGATCGACGGAGTGTCCGCCGGGCAGGGTGACGGCGCTGTTGGCGAGGTCGAGGGCGGGGTGCTGCTCGGCGCCCGGCGCGGGGGGCGGTTCGATGGTCGCGATCTCGTCCATGACCCTCATGGTACAACCCCACCTTTTCCATGATGCTCACGTTAGAGCTTGTGTTTATCCGTGAGAACCGCTTAACGTGGCTCACGGATGAACCGCTATCTATCCGTGAGGTGTATGTTTCGTGACTGCCACCAGCACCACCCCCGAACAGTGCTCCGTCCGAGTCTTCGGCGGCCCCACCGCCCTTCTCGAGTACGGCGGTCTGCGGTTCCTGACCGACCCGACCTTCGACGCTCCCGGCGACTACCAGAGGCCGGGCGCCCCGCTCCTGGTCAAGACCGCACCCTCCAGCGGCACCCCCGATGAACTGGGCCGCATCGACGCGGTCCTGCTCTCCCACGACGAGCACGCCGACAACCTTGACACCTCCGGCCGGGCCCTCCTCGCCGACGTCCCCCTCACCCTCACCACCCCCGGCGGCGGACAGCGCCTGGGAGCCAACGCGAGGGGCCTGGCCGACTGGGAGTCCATCGAGCTCGACCGCCCCGAAGGCGGCACCGTCACCGTCACCGGCGTGCCCGCCATCCACGGCCCCGGACCGCGTGAGGAGATCGAGCCGATCGCCGGGCAGGTCGTCGGATTCGTCCTGACCGGCGAAGGACTGCCCACCGTCTACGTCAGCGGCGACAACGCCTCCCTCGACCTGGTCAAGGAGATCGCCGCACGCTACGCCCCCATAGACACCGCCGTCCTGTTCGCTGGCGCTCCCCGCTTCCCCGTCCTCTTCAACGGCGAACCGCTCGTCCTGGACAGCGCCCAGGCCGCCGAAGCCGCCGAGATCCTCGGCGCCCGCCGGATCGTCCCCGTCCACTACGACAGCTGGGCCCACTTCACCGAAGGCCGTGACCAGCTGATCGCGGCCTTCGCCGCAGCGGGCCTCGGCGACCGCCTGGACCTGGGCGACACCGACTGACAACCCCCGGCCGGAGGCTGCGCCTTTCATGTGGCAGACGCGACGCGGGGCTCTGCCGCAGAACCGGCTCCCTCCCGGGTCTGATCCTGGATGGCCAGTTCGTGGTGTGGATGCGGAGGCGGCCGGTCGTCGCTCCGATGGCACGGGACGGGTGAAGGCGTTCGGCATCGGACAGAACGGCAGGATGGGGTGGCGATCGTCCGTATCCAGGCTGCGGTAACAGGTCGCACGCACACCTGATCCTGGGGCGGCGGTCCTCCCGCTGCCCCACTTCGCGGCAGCCGACCGGGCGGGGGCGTCCGGCCGGCTGGCCGGGGGAGGGCCGGACGGTTCCTGCTGTATATTGGATCTTGAGCTCGCGGCCGTGGATGACGGTTGTGGAGCCTGGCGTTGGTGGTCCAAGGAAAGACATCCCACTTCCCGTGGGGGAATGCAGGTGCAAGGCCTGCCCAGCGCTCGATCAAGGCCCCGGCCTCCTCACGGAGGACGGGGCCTTCTTGCTGCGCGGGACCTCCCGTGTGGGGGAGGGACCCCGCGTCGTGTCAGTTGCCTGTCCGCCGTGCCCTTTCCCGCTCGAGCGCGACTTCCCCGGCCTGGAGGCACGGCTGGAGGACAGCACGTCCAGCGGTGCGCGCGCCGGCACGCACCGGACCGCGACCATCAGCCACCGGGCCAGCGCGGCCGCGCTCGGCGATTCGGTGCTGTACTCGGCCGGCTCGACCCCTCCGCCGTGCTGGTGGAGAGGCAGTACTTCGCCTGTGCGCTATTCCTCAGCTTGTGGCTGTGGCTGTGGCTGTGGCTGTGGCAGGGCCTTGATGGGTTCGGCTGGACGACCCGAGTACGCTGCGGTCAGAACGGGGGTTAAAGATCTTGAACTTCGATGTGCCTGGCCCGGAAGCCGCCTGGCTAGAGGCGCCCATCTCAGCCTGCCCAAACCCGAATCCTGCGTGGCAGACGAGTATGTGGTGGTACGTCGCAGGCCTGTTCCGCGAAGTCGCCTGCCTCGCGCCTCCGCTGGAGGCCCTGGCGCACCGTTTGAGGCTGTCGATCGAGCACGGCTGGGAAGAGCTCTCCGAGGTCGATGTGGCGATGGTTCAGATCAGAGGGATCCACTTCGCTCTCTACCGGCTGAACACCAGCCCTTTGAAGGACACCATCGTGTCCGTCCTCAAGGACACCGAGGACGACGAAGCCGCGATCAACACCCTTCTCACCGCCCTGGGTATCGGTCCTGACACAGTGACGTATCGGGGAAACGTACGAAGCGACGAGGCCCAGTGACTGCCTGCTGGACATCCGATTTCACACAGCCTTGGGATCGGTACTGGTGCGGGCACAGGAGTACCGTTTCGGAGGTGTCCACGTAGCGACGGACTGTCTGGCGGTTCCTCCGAAGCCGCGTTCGCGGGCTTCGGGGTGTCGGTAGACATGTGCAACCAGGTACACCCGTCCGGGTGCCCAGGTCAGCGATCCCCTAATGATCGGCGGGGAGAGGGCCGACGGCGTCTTCGAGGCCGGCGTGGGCGGGCAGGGTGTACCGGCGGGTGGTGTCGAGGCGGGCGTGGCCGAGCAGTTCGGCGACGAAGACGATGTCCACGCCGGCGCGCAGTAGGTTGGTGGCGAGGGTGCGGCCGAGGACGTGGGCGGAGAGGGCGGGGTAGCCCGCGCCGTCGAGGATGTCGCCATCGGCGGCGAGTTCGTCGATGAGATCGGTCAACGGCGCACCCGATAGCGCAGGTGAAGCACCCGGTTGCCCTGAATCACCACGTCAGGATCCTCCAACAGGTGCTGCGCGTGGACCGACCCGAAGTAGCGCTTGCCGGACCCGAACACGACGGGTACGACGTCCATGCGCACCTCGTCGATCAGGCCCGCGGCAAGCACCTGGCCACCGACATCGCCAGCGGCGACCTCGACCATGCGGTCACCAGCAAGCTCCTGCGCCTTGGCCACGGCTGTTTCGACGCCGTCGGCGAAGTGAAACGGCGCCTCGGGGTCCCAGCTCTCGGGCTTCGGCCGGTGCGTCACGACGACCACGTGGTCGATCCCGCCCGGCGGCTTCCCGTCCCAGCCGTCCGTCAGGTCGAAGACGCGGCGGCCGACGATCGTGACTCCGATCTGGTCCCAGTACGGCCGGGTGTAGTCGTAGGACGTCTGCGACACCTTCAGCTCGCCGCTCTCGTCCAACGGGACGTCACCGCTGGACAACCAGTCGAACAGCGGTCCGGGCTGGTCGTTCTCGTCCGCGACGAAGCCGTCCACCGACACCGAGCTGTACATGACCACCTTGCCCACCGGGCTCTCCTCTGCTTCGGGGTGCCCCAAATTAGCGTGTCGTGAGCTGTCGCTCTCGTAAGGAATCCATCGGCCGGCAGCGGCCAGTCGTCCAGCGCATGGCCGGGATGTTCGCGCAGGAACCGCCGCCGGACTTCGACGCAGGTCGCCCCAGTCGACCGGTCCGACGGGGTTGATCGCGAACACGGTGGCGACGAAGCGGTAGGTGCGGGCCAGCCGCTTCGGCATGTCGCCGATGAGCTTCTTGAACCGCCGGACGGCTGGCCGCTACCGGTCGATGGCATCTGTGCAGCCGTGGACGAAGAGGAGCCAGGACCTCGGCATGTCTTGGTCCCGAGTCGCCAGGTAGCGGGTCCGGCTGTCGTCGGCGTAGCTGGTCCGATGGTTGGCAGTGCTGGGGTGCGGGCCGAACAGGTCTGCGACGGTGACCGGCAGCAGGTAGTGCGTCCCGTCGTCGAGCTGGCGGCGGAAGCATCCAGCGCCAGGGTCTTCCATCTGTTCCATGCCCTGCCGCTCAGCCGGCCAGGTGTACGTGGCGCCGGGGCAGGACGCCCGACGTGATCTCAGATCGTTGGGGGTGCACTGGAGGATGTCGCAGAGCGCGACGAAGGTGTCCATGCTCAGGCGCTGCGGGGGCTGGGGCACCAGCCGGTAGACCCGCTCCCGCGACAAGGCGATGGCCCGCTCTGCCAGTACGGGTACCAGGTCGGAGGTCTGGTACGTCTCCCGCTCGGCCATCAGCCGGCGCAACAGCCACTGGTAGCCCATCTTCTGATTACGACACTATGTCCCAGTCCTCGCCCAGCCGCTGGCGCATCGACGCCTCCAGCAACGCCGTGCGGTACTCGTTCGACACGCCCGTGTAGATCGCAGTCGTAGCCGCCTGCGAGTGTCCGACCTGCTCCTGCACGAACCGCGCCGGATACCCGAACTCGGTCAGATGCGTGATGTAGCTGTGCCTTGTCTCCCCAGAGGCCGTAGGCGGATTACTCCGTGTTGGTACGGAGCTGGTGAATCTCGGAGCCGACGTTTGCCGAGCTGACGATGTGCTGTGTTGCTATGCGGGCGTTCGCGCGTGGCGGGGACCACACGTGCGGACGACAGGGGGTCAGGCTCGCGGCAGTTCGGGTCGCGTCGGTGATCACGCGCTGTTCCTGCTTCAGTAGCCCCGGACGAGGAGTTTGGCTCTGGTCTGGGGCCATGTGGTGTGCAGGTAATGGTCCTCGGCGGCGCGCCAACGCCTGATCCACGCCTCGGGGTTCTCGCCGCGTGCTCGCACGCGCTGCAGGCATACGCTTCGCGGGGTGTCGACGTAGGCGGTGAGGTGGTAGTAGTGGGCCAGCTCCGGGCGGGTGGAGTAGACCCCTTCGACGATCACCACGGTTCCAGAAGCGATCTCGCGCCAGGCCCCGAGTTGTCCGGTGTTCCAGTCGTAGAGCTGGTAGCGGGCAGCCTGGTCGCCCCGCAGCGGGATCAGGACCTGGTCCCGGAGGCGTTCCCAGTCGAAGTAGCGGTGGTAGCCCTGTTCCGCGTCGAGCAGTTCCCGCTCGCGGTCGGGCATCGGACGGTAGAAATCGTCGACGTGGACGATGACGGCGCCGTCGAGGTGTCCGGCCACCGCGGCAGCCAACGTCGTCTTGCCTGATCCTCCAGTGCCATCGATGGCGACGATCCTGGTGGCCCCTTGGGCCTGGGACAACTGCAGGAGGCCGTCGGAAACGTCCTTCGCTCGCTCCGCCACGTCCACGAGTTGCTGATGCGTCCGCAGCTCGGTAGTCCGCGCGGCACTCGACAGCACAATCTCCTTCGCTTCCCCGAGGCCGACTCCCCGCAGTTCCCGGGTGACAACGATCGAGTCCATGACCCCGGCCCCGAGGTCCCGCAGCAGCCGCTGGACATGTTCCATGCCCTCGTCCTTGTCCAGCAACGGTCCACATTGCTCGACCAGGTAGGCAAGTCGTGCGGCACGCTCGGGAGAAAGGCCCTGGACGTTTTCGAACATGAGGACTCCTCGTGGGCGGCGTGCAGGGCGGGGACAAACTACTTTCTGTGCACCCCGGGAGGCCACTTGTTTGCCGGCCGCCTGGGGCGGGCCGGTTGCGGAACGTGAGTCAGCTGCACGATCCGATCGAAGTGCTGCAGACGAGGGGAAGCCGGGTCACACGGTTGGCCGCAGTGGCGGTCGCTCGCAGGTGTCGGTTCGACATGCTCGGCCCAGACGGGCCGGTGGCAGAGGTGGTGGGTGGCCTGCGGGCAGCCGGCGGAGTCACACATCCCGACCGGCGGCCGGTCAGCGGTGGGGGTGCCGGCGAGTTTGGGGCAGAGCGCGCGAGGGGTCGGCGAACGAGCAGAAGTTCGCCGGGCCGATGTGCAGGTTCTTGGCGTGCTTGGTCAGCAGGTTCAGCACGTCCCGGTCACCGCGCTGGGTCCTGGGCCCCGCCGGGGTGCGAACTGTAGCCCTCGGTCGTGCGACCCCGATGTGCTTGAGATGGATCTCGGCTGCGAGGACACCACCGGGCCGGTAGGCCATCTCCAAGGCCAGAGACCGCCTGAGCATCCGCAGGTTCGCGGGCCCTTTCGGGGAACGGTGCGAGTCCGAGTCGCCGTCCAGCTCGGGAGTTGACCCAGTTGCGGAACCCAGCGGTTGCGGACGGTGGAGGAGAACCGGCCGAAGAGCAGGGCTCCGTGCTCGGGGTCCTCGTGGAGCTGTTCGGCGAGTTCGACGGCGCGATGGACCTGCTCGATGACGACCCCTTCGTCCCGGTCCCGCCGAGCGGCTGGCCCTTAACGACCTTGCTGGCGATCCGGTAGCGGGTGAATCCGATTGGCCGGCGGAGGATCGACCAGCCGGGGACCCAGCCGCTGGATCCGCGGCCCCACCGCAGGCCGCCGGGATCGGGGCATCCTCGCCCGTCGGCCGGAAGAGGTCTGGCGGTCGCGTGCCCTCTTCCCTTGACTGCCGTTGATCAATGCGTCATCCGATCAACGGAGGGGAATCCGATGAAGAAGCTCAGCATGGTCGTTACCATCGCCGGCCTGATCCTGGCGGGAGCGACGACGCCGCAGGCGATGGCTGCCGACGAACCGCACCCCGTCACCAAGGAATGCCCCGGTGGTAACCAGTACTACGGGGACGCCGACTTCATGAAGTTCTGGGAATGCTCCAACGGCATCGCCTACCGCTTCGACTGCCCCGCTGGCCTGCACTGGGATCTCAACTTGCTGACCTGCAACTACCCCGAACAGGCCAACCGCGTCGAAGGCGACCACCTCCACAACTAGCCGTGCTCGCCGGCCCCGGAATACTGAGCACGAAAGGTGTCCCCTGAACCTGACGGTTGGCCCGCGGTGCCGAGCCCGGAGCCCGCCGGACGATCAGTGCTCTGGCCGGGGGGTTCCGTAGTGGGTTTTCGCTCCTGCGTGGTCTACTCGAGGCATGGCCACCTCGAACTTGGACTACTGCGGCTCTGGATTTTGGGTCCGCGACGAGCAAGCCGAAGTGTGGCTGTACCTGCTGGCGCAGGAGGCGAAGGCGGTCGCTGACGCTCCGGAGTGGTTGGCCGGTGCCTGCGACGACTGGGAGATGCGGGCCACGACCGGCTTCGTGGGGTTCGTTTCGTCCTGTCTCGACGAGCATCTTGGGACGGACCCCGCTCGGGTCGCGCTCGCGCTGCACCTCTCGGAGCGCGTCCTGCAGCGACTGCTCGGACGGACCCCCGCCATCCCGAAGGATCTCGTCAACTCCTACGGCACGGGCGGCCATGACGCAGGCTTCGACGTGGACCTGCCCGTCGAACCCATGCTGGCGTGCGGTCGTGCGTTCGCGAGCCTTCTGCGTAAGCAGCTCCCGCCAGGACACGATAGCTGGGCCTGCTGACCTCGGCCGTAGGCCGTCTCCCGGGGAGCGGCGGCTCTGTTGGCGCCGAGTCGAGCACAAAGGTTGTCCATCGGGGCCGGGTATCGCGCTCGGTCACAGGGGTGCGAAGCTGGAATGAAAGCGGGCTCATCGCAGCAGGTCCGATACGGCCCGTCCGGTCCGGCGTCATCTCGTTCGGCCCGGTCACTTCTCTGAACCAGCGACTGCCTTCCGTCGAGGTAGTCGAGGTAGTCGAGGCGGTCGGCAAACCTGTGGCGCGTGCGCACCAACCCGGGTCAGGATGCGGTCATGCGTGATGTGCGGAGCGATCCCGAGTTGCAGGAGCTGGTTCGACGGTTCGTCAGGCCTGAGCGGCGATACCTTCGGTTGGGCGGGAGTCTCCACCGGATGAACGCGGCCGAGCGCTCCATGTTCCTGCGGGATCTGGCGCAGGCTGCGCACGAGATCACTCCCGCGGAGCTCGGCATCCTCTTCGAGGGCGGCTGGCGCGAGCGCAAGACGGCCGCCTGGCTGGTCGCTGTGGCCCACAGAACCGAGTTCCGCGACCTCATCGGCCGGCTCCTGCTCGCCAGCGGGGGGCCGTACGCGGGTGCGGCGTACTGCGTCGCCCTCGCGACGTTCGGCACTGCAGCGGATGCCGAACTGCTCAGCGCCTACCTTGATCACTACTTGTCGCGTCCCGACCTCGACTACGACCAGCCAACCGTCCTCGGGACACTCCTGTACCTCGATGAGATTCTCGGCTCCGACTCCGCATCGGGGTTCATTGCCCCGGGAGGCCCTTGGGACCGGTGGCTCGAAGCCCGGGTCGCGGCGGCCCTCGACCCGCACGACTGCCGACAGGGCATACAGCGACTCTGCGCTTTCGTCGCCGAGACCGCTGAGACCTTCGCCCCGCCGGTTCATGGGAGCCAGCAGCCATGACCGAGCGGGACGTCATCCTCAACGAACTGGCCCAGGGCCTGCGCCCGATGTCACGGGGCATCGAGTGGTTCGACGCGCACGACCCGCAGGAGCAGTCCGAGGTGCTCCTGTTCCTGCGCCACTACTGCATGCAGGCCCGCGCCGTCACCGAAGACGGACCGGAAAGCATCCGCCGCGCCGGGCTGCGCCCGACGCACACGCCCGCGGTTCTGATCACCCGCGGCCCGATCGACCAGCAACTGGGGAAGATCGTCGGGCTCACCCCCGTCGACGAACGCCGCAAGGCGTTCCGGCTACTGGTCGCAGTACTCGCGGTCGCGGACGAACGGCGCCGCGAACGGTTCTGTTCCGACGGATGCGGTCACTGGTGGCACACGCTGCCCGTCGCCGATGAGTGATAGCGAGTCTTCGTGCCGCTGTTCTCGGCCCCTGGACTTCATCTGCACCAAGACGGTGTGACGGCAGCGCCCATGCGCGCGTGTCGTAGGCGTCGGAGCCGATCACCGTGTTCAGGGCCCGCAAGGCGTCATCGTATGGGTGACGGTCGAACTGGAACGGGCCGAATGGCACGTAGTCGCGGGGCCGTCGCCCTCGCCGAGACTCTGTCCGGGCTCGGCATGACCCCGATATGCGACGAGTACCGAGCCGCCCTGGAACAGGTCATCGCGGCCAAGGCCACCGGCGAGTGCCTCCCGACCCGGTAGCGGGGACGCAGCAATGCGTTCCCGCTACCGGACACGACTCGTCCACCACTCCGAAACCCTCATCACCTGGGCAGCCATCACTCTCATGACCGGCCGTATCGCCAAGGGAAGCAAGACCCTCGAGTGGTTTCCACCCACGGGCTTCGGGAGGGGGTCCGGGGGTGGATGATCGGGTCATGAGCCCCGCATTAGATCTGCAGGCAGAGTTCCGGACCGAGACTGCAGTGGCGTTCTCGTTCCTGCATGAGGAAGCGGGCTTCGCGCATCCGGAAGCGACGGAAATCCTGCCCTTCAGTGGCACTGCACTGTTCTTCCGCGGCCCCGGACTGGACGTGGAAGTGCAGCTCTACGACGGCCGGGAACCCGAGGTCGTGACCAGCTTGGCCGTCGTCGGACCAGACGGCGTCAGGGGACGGCGGGCTGGACTGGACACGCTCTACGTCGCCGCCGGATGCGGGCCGGCCCAGGACGTTCCCGGTCACGCCCCGAACCGACGGTCGACCCTCAAGCGGGTTGGCCAGCACGCCACGGCATTGCGCCAACTCATGTCGCACCTATCGGCCCCTGACCTCGGCCAGTTGATCACCAGTCTCACCGTGCTGCCACGAGAACAGTGACGTCAGGCTGCTTCCTCGGAGCAGGTGACCCCAGCACGATCAGCCGGCCGCAGCACCTCTAAGTCGACTTCGCGCACGTGACTCTTCCGCGGCTGCTCGCGACTGAACGCCCTTCTCCAGGTCCGGGCCGCAGCCTGATGAGACATCCTTGGCGCTTGCTTCCACAGATCAACGCGTGACGCGGCGTATGGGGCAGGACGCTCTGCTCCGGGATCACGTCACTGACACGCTGCTGCCGAACGTCCCCGACCAGGATGACCCTGGTGGAGTGACCGAAAGATCGCTCCACGCTGTTCTCCGCGCGGCGGCACGCTCGCGCCGGAGTCGAGGAAGTCCTGCCGGTACTGCACAGCGAACTGCCGCACGCGAAGTCCTCACTGGGCAGCGGTGTCAGCTCGTCCTCCTCCTGGCGGAAGTTGACGCCGATGGAGGTGAGCTTCCCGCGAAGGATCCACCGCTCAGGCAAGTTCGCCCAACGCGTGCAGCTGTGCGAACTCGTCGGCGAGCATGCCCATGACGACGAGGTCGTGGTGCCGGCCGGCGAAGAACACGTGATCGCGGAGGCGACCCTCCTCGACAAAACCGAGGCGACGATGAAGTGCCAGCGATGCCTCGTTGTGGGCGAAGATCCGCGCCCCGCACTTGTGATAGCGCCGCTCAGCGAACATGAAACGCATCAACATCACCACGGCTTCTGCTGCGTAGCCCTTGCGCCGTTGGTCAGCACCCATCGTGATGCCGTACTCGAACCAGCCCGCACGGGGATCAGAGTGGTGCGAGCCGACGGCACCGACTATCTCCCCTGTGTCGACTGCTTCGATTGCCAACCCGAAGCAGTCGCCATCGAGTTTGGCAGCAGCCTGCTCCTTCGCCCAGGCACGGAAGCCCTCGGCGGAACGGGGTGGATGCAACACATTTCCCAACCGCTCCTCGTCGACGGCGAAGCGCATGAACGCCGTCCAGTCGTCGGGCTCGATACCGCGAAGGCGTACTCGGTCGCCAGTCCAGAACGATGTCATCCCCTATTCGATCATGCTGCAGCGTGCGATGCACAGGCTCTTCGGAACCCGATCGATACTGCCCCCGTCACGCCGGGGGAGCCACGTCATCTTGGTACGTCAGTGGAGCAACGAAACGCTGGTGCGGTGGAGCCCAACGAAGTGCCTACAGACCCCCGGGCGGTCAGGGCGCGGAACCGTTGGTGTGTCCGACCGTTGAAGGGCCGGGTCGCACGCCCCCACGCACTGCGGACAGTCCAGGGCGGGTCGGGGATCGAGACGGTGGAGTGTCAGAGTTGGATTCGTGTCCGCCGCGGATGAGGTCGTCGATCAGCTGGACGGTCGACCAGATGGCGCTGCACGCCAGCCCGACGACCAGAGCGATCGACACGGAGCGCAAGACAGTCGAGGAGCGGTTCCTCCGACCGGGGTCGCCCGGATCAGTGCCACCAGCAGGAGGCCTTCGGCGAGGGGAATCGCCCATCGGGGCCCAAGACGCAGGTCGTCGGGCAGGAACAGGGTGAGCGCGGCAGAAGCGATGAACGCTGTGGCCATCGGCCAGCGACTCCCGGCGTAGACGGCAGGTTGCGGCTCCGGCTCGCGCGGATGATCTGCCGCTCCTTGCAGGTGAAGGCACGCGGCGCGAATTCCTCGGCGACCGTGTCTGGGACGCTCGCTCCGGATGGCCCGGGGCTGGACCTTGGATCCACGGTAGACCGGGAGGGCTGGGAGAACGGGGGATTGTGGGGCTGGCATGTTCCGAATCCATACGCCTGCCAAGGCAGCAGACCGACGGCGCTCTCGGGGCTTCGAAGGGGGAAGAGCCGTACGGATTCGACCAAGACGTTGTGAGTACCGTCCGTGCTCAGGAGCGGTGATCTGGATTCATGCCGCGATTACCGCCGCGCGGTGCTCCCGGTCGTACCTGAGCCTTGCCGGGCTGCACTGCTGGAATCCAGCCCGGCCGGTGAGGCTCGATTCAGCGTCGATCCCGACGGTCTTCCCGACGGTCTTCCCGGCGGTCCTCGCGCCGGTCACTGCGGCGACCGACTCCGTGGGCGACGACCGCGGCCGTGCCCACGACGGCCGCAGTGCGAGCGACAGGGGCGCCGATGACCCCACGTCGTCCTCTGCGCATGGGGGCGAGGGGCATTTCATTCTCCTTCTTCGTCGGCTTGGATCGAGGCCAGGATCGCCTGGATCGGAATGCGCCCGTTGGCGATGAGCTGGCCTCCCGAGCGGCGTGCGGCGGAGGCGAAGGGCCCCGCCCACACGTTCTCCCAGACCAGCACGCCGGCCGTCGTGCCGGGCTCCATGGCGGCGGCCAGGTTGACGACGTCCTCTTCGGCGAGCAGACCGGCCAGTTTCGCCTCTGCGGCGCGCAGTTCACCAGCGTCTTCGAGGTCGTCAACCTCCAGCACGTCGAGCTCGCCGTCCGCCCCCTTCGTCAGGATGACCAGGTCCAACACCCGGATGATCCCCGAGGTGACCAGCTTGTCGAGCTCTGCGGCCATCTCCCCGGTGAAATGCGAGGTAGCCGGTGGGAACTCGACGACCAGGTAGTCGACCGGCCCCAATTCGTCGGTGTCAGGTGATGCCATGTCTGCACTTCCGTTCTCTCGATGAGAGCCGGTCCGAGGCCAAGCGCTTGGTCGCCGCCTGACAGGTTCTATGACCTCGAGTTCCAGGTGCGCCTGCCTGTTTGTCCGGCCCGGCGCAGAGCGCCCACATGATGAGAATGCCGACAGCGACGAGCCCGCTGTGCAGAGTCACGAGCTGACAGTGTGCCGTCTGCCCCCGCTCAGGCACTTCTCGAAACCTCTTCCGAGAAGGATGTGGGACTGATCCTCACAGCTCGAAATGGGCCCATCGAGGGTCGCCGATTCCCAGCCTTTCACAGCGGCTGTGGGCCCGCATCCTGGCAGAAGTCGAGTGCCCACGCAGCGCAGTGCCCGACAGTGGCCGCTGTCGGGCACTGCGGCTTTCCGCGCGCTGCCGCACCTTCCGTCGACACCTTCCGATCCGACCCCAGAGGGTTGCCGCATACCGTTCGCGGTGCAGCCGACCACACCGCTGACTCCAGGACGCGCAGGGACGGTGCTGACGGGTCTGCGGCTGATGCTCATCCTCGGCGGGGTGGTCGCGGTACTCACCCTGCCCGCCACGACCGGGCGGACCACGCCTACGACGCACGATCGATCGGGTGAACCACCCGGCGGGGACTGGGCCGTCTGAATGACCGTCAGGCCGCCTCCGATCGACAGCGGTGAGCCCGCCAAGTGCGCAGCGATGCCCCGTGGTATCACCTCGGGGAAACGCCGGTGAATCGCCACGTTCTCGACGGACATCGATGCCGAGGAGTTGATTCGCATGTCGGCCGATAGTCCCGTCGGAGCACCGGGGGCGTCATCGACGGACCCCTTCGCCCAGGTCAGGACTCGCGGCTACATCGGGCTCCTGGTCATGGCGGCGGTGCTCGGAGTGCTGATCTCCGTGGGTGCGTACGGCTTCCTCGCGCTCGTCGATGAGCTCCAGCCCTGGGCCTACACCGACCTGCCCAAGGCTCTGGGATTCCGGGAGACCCCGCCTTGGTGGCCCCTGCCGCTGCTCGCCGTGGCAGGCCTGCTGGTCGGAGTGACCATCCGCCACCTCCCCGGGATCGGCGGCCACAAGCCGGCCGAGGGGCTGTCGGTGGCGGGTGCGCCGAAACCGTCGGAGCTTCCCGGCATCCTCATCGCGGCCGTTGCCACGCTGGGCCTCGGCGCGGTCCTGGGACCCGAGGCTCCGCTCATCATGCTCGGCAGCGGCGTGGCCCTCTGGCTGGTGCGCCTGCTCAAACCGAGCTTGCCCCCGCAGGCCGGGGCCGTAGTCGGCGCCGCGGGCAGCTTCGCAGCGGTCAGCACCCTGCTCGGGTCCCCCATTACCGGGGCCTTCCTGCTCATGGAGGTATCGGGGATCGGCGGGCCGATGCTCGGGGTCGTGCTGGTACCGGGGCTTCTCGCCGCCGGCATCGGCTCGCTCGTCTTCATCGGCATGGACAACTGGACCGGTCTCGGCACGTACTCCTTGGCAATTCAGGACGTACCGCACGCCAACCCGCCCACCGGCACCGAATTCGGCTGGGCACTCGTCATCGGAATCGCGGCGGCCCTCGCCGGCACGGCCATCCGACGGCTCGCCCTATGGCTGCAGCCCCGCGTCGAACGGCACCTGCTTCCCGCCACCGCACTGATGGGCCTGGTGATCGCCGGGCTCGCCATCGCCTACGCCCAGGGCACCGGGAAAGCCGCGACCGAGGTGATGTACTCGGGGCAGAGCGCCCTGGGTCCACTGCTCGCGGACAGCGCCACCTACAGCGTCGGCACCTTGACGCTGCTCGTCGCCTGCAAGGGGCTTGCGTACTCCGTTTCACTGAGCGCCTTCCGAGGCGGCCCGATCTTCCCGGCGATGTTCCTGGGGGCGGCGGGCGGTATCGCCATGTCGCACCTTCCAGGGCTACAGCTCGCCCCGGCGTTCGCCATGGGCATCGGAGCCATGTCGGTCACCATGCTCAGGCTCCCGTTGACGTCGGTGCTTCTGGCCACCCTGCTGCTCGGGTCGCAGGGGCTCACCGTCATGCCGCTGGTCATCGTCGCGGTGGTGGTCGCCTACGTCGTGATGCTCAGGCTCAGCCCGGCTCCGACCGGCAGCTCCGGGGCCGGCACGCAGAAGGGCCCTGCCCCGGCATGACGCACCACAGGGAGTCGCTCGACGACCATGTCGTTTGGAGCGTGATCAGGTCTTCGGGGAACGGAAAGTTGGTCTCACGCCAAGCGAAGCATGTATTCGACTCTCTCCGTGAGCGGCACGCCCGGGTCATCGGCCGTAGGTGACCTGTGGCAGCGAAGATGGACTGCCGCAGGCCAGGAGGCCAGGAGGCCAGGGGGCGCTTGCAGCGGTGGTGGCTCACGGACATCGCCGCCTCGGCGTCCCGGTCCTCCTGGTCGCCGCACGTCAACCCCTCGACGTTGACCAGATCGCTAGAGAGCGGACAACTGTTGCCGAGATCATCGGGTCGTGTTGACTGCAATGACCCGCCACAGCGCTTAAGGCCTCAGGACCTCAGGACCTCACGAGCTCAGCCGAGCCCGAAGTGAATCCCCTCGCCGGGCTCCTGGAAGGTGATCTGGTCGGGAACTTCGTCAAACAGAACGAGCAGCACGTCAGAGCCAGTGTACGGCGGCCGGGGTGACCCGTCCGGTGTGGACGCCGGGTCGGGCGTGTGGAGGTGTGCCACGCCATTCGACCAGGCGAATCGGGCCGATTGTGCCGTGCCGGAACTGTTCACTACGGGGAGTTCGGACGGGACGTACTTCCCACCGCTCACGACGACCACGGGCTGACCGTCCCGGTATTCAATTGACAGGGTCGCGATGTCCTCGGGCTTGACCTGGTCCGCCGGGATCGGCGTCGGTTCGGGCGCCGTTGTTTCGGGGGACGGAGACGATCCGAGGTTCGCCATCTGCTCGGATGACATCTGTACCTTGGCGGGGCCCTTGGCGTTGGGAGTGGTCTCGGACATGGCGTCTCCTCACTGGACGGCTCGCTGCCGACGCGCCTGGATCCTCCCATGACGAAGCGTCAGCACTGCTGCGGTCCATCCTCGCTGTCACAGGCCAGTAGGTCTGGTGGTAGAGCGAGGCCACGGCAGAGCTGTGACGCCGTTCGCGGCGCGGCGCAGCTCCGTCATGTGCGAGGCCCCCGCCCCAGCGGCCCCGTACCGGGCCCTGCGGCGCGGGCGTAGGGTTCGGCCCCTTCCCCATGCTGGGCGTGGGCTTGGCGGTGGGGCGCACGGCAGGCCTGGGCGGGATCTACCGCTCTCTGGGCCAGCACCATCTCCGTGCCGAGCCGGCTAGCTTGTCGGCCGGCGTCTCAGTTCACAACGAGGCGGGCGCCGAGGAGAACGGCGATGAGCTCGGCAGTCGGCAGCGCTCCCGCCCGCGGTGCGACCCGGTCCCCGCTCAGGACTGCGAGCTGCCGTCCGCGGACCGCTAGGGCGTGTTGCGAAAGTGCGTGCGGTGGTGGACGTCGCGTAGTACTCCTGGGGGACATAGAGACACGTCTATTCTCACTTGGAGTCGTCGATGGCCGTTCGCCGTGTCGTGCCCAACATCCAGTCGGAGGCCGCGCAGGAGAGCCGGGAGTTCTATGGCCTGCTGGGCTTCGAGGAGGTCATGAACCACGGCTGGATCATGACGCTGGCCTCCCCGTCCAGCCCGGCAGCGCAGATCAGTGTCATGACCATTGACAAGACCGCGCCCGTCGCCCCCGACATGAGCGTCGAGGTGGACGACGTGGATGCGGCCTATGCGGTCATGCGGGAGAGCGGTGCGGAGATCGTGCACCCCTTGCAGGATGAGGAGTGGGGCGTGAGGCGGTTCTTCGTCCGCGATCCCAGCGGACGGGTGGTCAATGTGCTGGGCCATCGGTGACTGCCCTATCCGCACCTCTGGTGAAAGTGCCGGTCACAGCCACTCGTTGATGGCCGCGACGAAGACGGTTGCTTCGTTGCGGACGGCGAGCTTCTCGTAGCGGGTGGCCACTGCCCGGTGCCTTTTGAGGCGGTTGATACCGCACTCCACCGCGGGCCGCTCGCGATAGTCGATCTTGTCGAACCTCGGCGGGCGGCCGCCGCGTGAGCCGCGTTTCTTGCGGTTGCGGGCCTGGTCGGCTTGTCCGGGATGGTGCAGCCGATCCCGCGACCCCGCAGGCAGGCACGGTTCTTGCGGGAGGCGTACGCCTTGTCGGCCCGCACCCGGTTGGGCCGGGTGCGCGGCCTGCCGGGCCCGACGCGACGCACCCGGATCTTCTCCAGCACGGGCTCGAACTGTGGGGAGTCCCCGCGCTGCCCGGCCGTGATCACGATCGACATCGGCTTCTGGCCCTGCTCCACGGCCAGGTGCAACTTGGTGGCCAGGCCGCCGCGCGAGCGTCCGAGCCCGTGGTCGTCCGGCTCAGTGGCGACGCCGCCGGGCGGCTAGACCTGCAGGTCCCCTTTTCCGTGCCCCGGCGGCGTGCTGGTGGGCCCTGCAGACAGTGGAGTCGACGTCGATGTCCCAGATGATCAGCTGCTGCGCCTCGGCCACGGCCTGCAACTCGGCAAAGATCTGCTGCCAGGTGCCGTCTCGCTGCCAGCGGCGGAACAGGTCGTACGCCCGCCCCCAGGGCCCATACCGCTCCGGGACATCCCGCCACGGCGCCCCGGTACGGGTGCGCCACCGTATGCCGTCGATCAGCTGCCACCTGGTCCATGTCGGCGGGCGTTCCGGCGTCTTGCCCACCGGCAACAGCGGTTCCAGGCGGGCCCACTGCACATCCGTCAAAACTCCACGTGCCACGAAGCAAGATCATCCCCCTCAAGATCCACTTTCGATGCACGCGCTAGTGGGCCCTCCTGGGAGGAACCCCTATGCCCGTCAACACCCCACAGCCCCAGGGCCCCCGGTACGGCAGGCACCCGCGGGAAACCCGGGCACCGACCCGGTCGTCCTGCTGCTTCTGGCCCTCGTCGTCACCCTGCTCCTGGGTGCCGTTGCGTACGTGGTCTTTGTGCACCCGAAGCGGGCCGACCCGGACCTGGCCGCCGCTACCGTGGCTGCCCCGCTGGTCGCTGTCCTGATCGCGGTGCCGCCGCCCGTGGCGCGGACGGCACGACGGCCGCAGCGCAGCAGCGGCAGACGAACCGGCGCGGATCGCTACCGCCGCGGCCCGCGCCGCCGCAGGCCCAGCCCGGCCACGTGAAGTTCACCCGCATGAGTGGAGGTTGAAGTTGATGCCCCGTACGCGTACGCGGGAGACCCGGTCCAACTGCACCGGCTGTTGAGGCCGCGCGGTGCGGGCGGGGTCGTGGGCGAGGGCGGTGCGCTGGTGGAGTGGGACTGATGGACGATGGACTTCGGGGACGCGCACGCGGGCGCGGTTGGTGTACCGGTCGGCTTACGACGGCCGGGCTCGCCGCCCGAGCGCAAAGGAATTGCGTGCCGTGTGCGGGTGCGGATGGCGCGGCGCCGCCGCGTATCGCCTGGACTGGGCGCCGGTCGGCGACCGGCCCCTGTACGGCGCGGACGTCGACCTCACCGGACCGCTCGAGGACTGGACCGCGCACCTGTCCGTCGTCCGTAATGCCGCCGTGCCGCTTCCCGAGCCGCTGGCCGTGCTCCTGGCCGCGATGGCCGGGCAGTTGACCGACACCGCCGCGGACGCGCCGTTGGCCGCGCTGCGCGCCGCCGGTGCGCTGGAGCGGATCGCCGCCCGGACGGGCCGGACGGTCGCTGGCGCACTGTGTGACGACGGCATGTCCGCCGAAGCGGTGGCCACCGAGCCCGGTACCACCCGCTCCAAGGCCTTGGTCCTGCTCCTGACTGAGCAGGCCAGGTAACGGCACGGGTCGCCGATTGCCGGTCGCTCGCGAGACCAGTCCGCCACAGTGCGTCAGTAGCCGGTGCCGCGCTTGACCTGGGTCCGCTCGATGCTGTGGGTCGCTCCCTTGCCGTCCAGTGTGTGACATGCGTCGGCGATGTCCTGGGTCAGGCGGTCGATCTGTTCGCGGCTCAGGGTCTCCTTGACCAGGGCGCGCAGGATCTTCACCCGCTCCGCGTTGGGCGGAAGGGTGTATGCCGGCACCATCCAGCCCCGCTCGGCCGAGAGCTGCCAGGCGATGTCGGACTCGTCGTAGGCGTGCTTGCCAGCGAGCCGGAAAGCGACCAGCGGCAGCTGCTCGAGGTCGCTCCCGATCACTTCGAAGCGGCCGCTGCTGCGCAGGTTGTCCGCCAGTGCGCGGGCGTTCTCCTGCATCGTCTTCATGACGTAGGTGTAGCCCTGGCGACCGAGCCGCACGAAGTTGTAGTACTGCGCGAGCACCATCGACGCACCGGTGGAGAAGTTCAGCGTGAACGTCGCGTCGGTCTTGCCCAGGTAGTTCTCGTAGAAGACGAGGTCCTTGGCGAGGTCGGCCTCTTCGCGGAAGACCAGCCATCCGATGCCGGGGTAGACCAGTCCGTACTTGTGTCCCGAGACGTTGATCGAACGGACCTGCTCGAGCCGGAAGTCCCATTTCGAATCCGGGTAGAGGAAGGGCCAGACGAATGCGCCGCTGGCGCCGTCGACATGGATCGGAATGTCGAGGTCCCGCTTCTTGCGAACGTCCCGCAGGAGCTCGTCGATCCCGACGACATCGTCCTTGTGGCCGGTGAACGTGGTGCCGAGGACGGCGACGACACCGATCGTGTTCTCGTCGAGATGGGGCTCAACGTCCTCCGGGCCGATCGTGTACTTGTCCTCGGCAAGCGGCACGACCCGCGGCTCGACGTCGAAGTAGCGGCAGAACTTCTCCCACACGACGTGGACGTCACCCCCGAAGACCAGGTTGGGCCGGTCGACCGGAAGGCCGGCCGCCTGGCGGCGCTCGCGCCACTTCCACTTCAACGACAGCGCGCCGAGCATGATCGCCTCGGATGAGCCCTGGGTCCGGCATCCGGTCGTCCTGCCGGGCGCGTGGAAGAGGTCCGCGAGCATGCGCACGCAACGCTGCTCGATTTCGGCGGAAATGGGGTACTCCGCGTGGTCGATGAAATTGCGGTGAAGGTTCTCGGCGATCAGCCGTTGGGCCTCCGGCTCCATCCACGTGGTGACAAACGTGGCGAGGTTTCGCTGCGGGTCGCCCTCCATGGCGAGATCCACGTCCACGAGCCTCATCGCGTCCGTAGCGGCCATGCCTTCCTCGGGGAAGGTCTCCGAGGGAGCGGGCACCGTCAGGAATCGGTTGCCGAACAGAGCCGAGTCGTCGCGCTTGGTCATGCCTCGATTCAACAGCGCCGGAGCCTGCCGCGGTCGAGAGACACGCCGCGCGGCCGGCGCGGTCAGCGACGCCGTCACGACGGGCCAGGCGCGTGCCGAGGAAGACGGAGTGCGGCAGTCGGCAGGCTGGGCGCGGGGCCTTCCACCTGGGAAGCAACGAATGGTCTGCGAGCCCGCCGTTGACGACGGGGAGGTGGCCGCAGCCCTGGCGGACGGGCGGCTGGTACTCACCCTGGCCACTGAGGACACGTGGGGCGGTGACCCGTCCGGCCGCCGGCCGGACTCGGCTCCCGGGCGGCCCGGGCGGACGTGGTGAAGTGCCCTGCTGTACCCGCACCGTCCGCGCTGGGTCGTGAAAGCGGACGGGGGAAGGACCAGCACCCGGCCTCGCCGTGACCGCTTGGCGGGCGGCGGCTCGGTGTGGCCGGCCTGCTCGGCGGTTCCGCCGTCGCCCGGCGCGGCGGCCTGCGAGCTGACCCGCAGAGGGTATCCGCCGGAGCCGCAGGCATCCCGCGGTTCCGGCTCCGCCTCGATACCGCCCTGCCCGGATCACCCCACGTCCTACTTGAGGGGGAGCGGACTACCAGGGCGCGGGTGGTGACCGCCGGGCGCGCCGAAGCAGGTCGTAGGACGCCGCGTACCAGCGGTGATCGTTTCTGTGTCAGGCCGGTGCCGTGGTCGCGCCCGAATGGAGGCGCGGAGCATTCGGGAGCAGATTTCCGCCAACTGTCCGGATGCCGCGTGGTACGGGAGAGGGACCAGGGACGGCTCTTCCTGGGGATTCGCTGCTGCCCACCGATGCAACACAGTGGGCACACCAGCGATTTCACCGGAAGAAGGATGGCACGCCACTCATGAAACGCCTCGCACCGCTGCTCGCCACGGTCGGACTCGTCGCGACCTCCGTGCCCCTGCTGACAGCGCCCCAGGCAGCTGCCGCCCAGGTCCCCGGCTACATGCGCCAGCAGCCGGACTGGCACCGTTGCAGCCCCGAGCAGCCGGCGACGTACGAGTGCGCGACCCTCAAGGTGCCGCTTGACTACCGGCACCCCGAGGGCCGCATGCTCGACCTCGCGATATCCCGGATCAAGACCGAGAACCCGGGCAAGCGGCGGGGGGTCCTGCTCTTCAACCCTGGCGGCCCCGGCGTTTCCGCGTTGTTCCGGCCGGTGGGCCTGAACACGAGCATACCCAAGGACGTACGGGACCAGTACGACCTCATCGGCTTCGATCCGCGCGGGGTCGGCAAGAGCAGCCCGATCTCCTGTGGGCTGAATGCGGACGAGGGGGGCCTCGGCGGTCCGTACCGGCCCGAGACCTTCCCCTCAGACGTGGCCTGGGCGCGAAGCGTCGCCGACAAGTGCCGGGAGAAGTCCGGCGACGTCATTCCCCACATCACCACCCGCAATACGGCCCGCGACCTGGACGTCATCCGTGCGGCGCTCGGCGAGCGGAAGATCTCGTACCTGGGTTACTCGTACGGGACCTACCTCGGCGCGGTGTACTCCCAGATGTTCCCGCAGCGCACCGACCGCTTCGTGCTGGACAGCGGGGTGGATCCGCAGCGCGTCTGGCGCGGCATGATCCAGGTGTGGGCCACCGAAGCGGAGCCCGCGTTCGCGCGGTGGACGCGGTGGGCCGCGGAGCGCTCGGACCGATACGGGCTCGGCACCACTCCCGAAGCCGTGTCCGCCACCTTCTGGGATCTGGTGGCCCGGGCCGACAGGGACCCGATCATCCAAGACGGGCAGAAGGTCACGGGTGACTACCTCAGGTCAGAACCCTCGCTGTTCTTCTCCCCGTACGGAGCCTCGGCCGTCATCAAGCACCTCAAGTCCCTGGCCGAGAACGGGCCCAAGCCGGCGGACGGCGACGCGCCGGATCTGAAGCAACTGCTCGCCGAGGCCCGGGCCTCCGGCGCGAACGCCTCCGAGCCGAACGCAGCGGTGCCGGGCGCGGCAGCCGCCGGTTCCGGCGGCGACGGCATGGCCGTCTACTGGTCCGTCGTGTGCGGGGACACGGATGCCTGGCCGCGCGATCCCGATCAGTACGCGCGGGACGCGGCGCGGGACAAGGCGAAGTATCCGCTGTACGGGGACTTCGCGTCGAACATCAAGCCGTGCGCCTTCTGGCAGCGGCCGGTTGAGCCCGCGACGCCCATGAAGACCCGGGCCGACGTGCTGACCGTGCAGAACGAATGGGACTCCCAGACCCCGCTGGTCAGCGGCCAGGGCCTGCACAAGGCGCTCAAGGGCTCACGGATGGTGCTGGCGCTGGGCGGCGAGAAGCACGGGGTGTACCTCTCCGACCCCGCATCCTGCGCCGACGTCACGGTCAACAAGTACCTCGCCACGGGCCGGCTGCCTGCCGCAGACGTGACCTGCCAGGACCCGCCGCCGTTCCCGTAGGGGGGGGCGAGGGCACGGAGCCGACGGCATGGCTCCGGCCAAGTGGAGGTCGCCTACGGCCGCTCAGCTGTGACCACCGGCCAGCAAGGCACCAGAGAACCGTCCGGACCCGAGCGCACCCCGGAGTCGGGCCGCTGCCCGACTCTCATCGGCAACGGAGGCTGTCGTCCAGGGTTCACTCCGGACTGGAGGCGCGGCTGGAGGACAGCACTGCCAGCGAGGCGCGCACCGGCACCTACCGAACCGCGACCACCGGCCACCGGGCACCTGTGCCGAGGGGTGTTGTCGGTGGCGGCGGCGACCACGGGGAGATGAGCGCCGGTATCGCGCCCGACGGCCCGCGCGCGGGTGTCGAGGGGCTGTGTGAGCACATCCGGGGTGCCCTCGAAGACAGGGCGCCCCGGCTGCTCGGCAGCTCCCTGCGGGAGGTCGCAAGCTGCGGCTGCTCAAGGATCAACTGCCCGTAGTAGGCGGCGCGCAGAGTCGTATTGATGAGCTCGTCGTTGTCATTTGACCTGCGGGTCCTGATGCAGCGCTTCATGTGACAAGACGGCACCGACGGGTCGGAAGTCCTCGTAGCGGAAGCGATGGTGATACAGGATCGCCGGGCCGTTCGGCCCAATGAGGACGTGGGCAGTTGCTGCCGGACTCGGTGGTGTGCCGAAGTAGACGCGCTGGAAGACACCGCTACGGCTCGGTGACCGCCCCTGACCTGGTTGAGAAGGTGCGGTTGTCGCTCGTCCAGGTGATGACGGGGCCTTCTGCCTCGGTAGATCCCGTTTCAACGCCACGATGCTGCAGCTGACGCAACCGTGGGAGCTGGTGTGGTTTCTGTCGATGCGCCGGGCGCGATCAGCCTGGTGGTGCCGGGTAACGTCCGGGCGCTGGACCCGGCTCCGGCGATGTTCGAGGCGATGCTGACGGGATGGACGCGGCAGCAGCAGAGCCGTTTGTTGTCGAAGAAGACGATCGGGGACCGGCTGGGTCTCGTGCGCCGGTTCACGCTGTACAACGGCACCTACCCGTGTGAGTGGACACCGGAAGACGTCGAGGCCTACTTCTCCGCCCGACTGTCCGGCATCTCCCCGCTCGCGCACTCCACGGTGCGTGGCCAGCAAGGCGACCTTCAACCGTTCTGAACGTTCGTCACCGACGGACGGTACGACTGGGCATCCGCCTGCCAGGAGGCGTTCGGGCAGGTCCCGGTGCAGGTGTGTCACGAGTGGAACAGCGCCGATTGGCTGCGTCGGTGGAAAACTAAGAACGGATGTCGGCGGGCTCCAGGATCATCCGATGCTGGGCTGGCTGTTGAGTGTCGCCGAGTTCTAGGAACACCCTATTGACCCGTGTCGGGCATCGGGTCCAGGGGCGGTGCAGCATCAGAACGTGCAATCGATAGCATCCTGTCGCGACGTTGCAGTGGTCTGACGAGGTGGGGAAGCTATGAGCGAGGACGTCCTGTCGATCATTCCGAGTGATCCGCAGTGGCAGCCTGCTCGCGATGCGGTTGATCGCGTCATCGCGCTCGTCGAGGAGCTGACTCCCGGAGTTGCCGACGGCGTGGACGTGGAGATCGACGTGACGTGGCACGACGTGGTGACCGCTGTTGACTGCGGGGGCAACCTGGCAAGGATCGGTTGCCCCTTGTGCCAGGCAGCAATCGACACGGAGTGGTGGGGCGACCTCCTTGAGGCTCGCTGCGACGAGGGGTTCACCACGCTCGCGATCGAGGTCCCGTGCTGTGGCGGATCAACCACTCTGGATGTGCTGGATTACGACTGGCCGTGTGGATTCGCCCGCTTCGAGATCGCCATCTGGAACCCCGAACGCCTCTGGTTCAGCGAGGACGAGCTGACGGCGCTGGCGGACCGACTGGGCCATCCGGTCAAGCAAATCCGGGCCCACATCTGAACCTCGGCAGCTCAGGCGGTTGCTTGTTGCTCGGCGCATGCTCGGGTAGTGGCCAGGGGGTCGGAGTCGGTGGCGGCCTCGAGGATGTTGCCGCCGAAGGTGAGGCGATCGACGAGTGCACGGCGAAGCCGAGAGATTGCGTGTTCATGAGCGCTGACCCTTCCGATGGATTGGTGCGGTCCGGCTTGCGCGGCTCAGGCAACCCCTGCCCTTCGGGCGTGCGCGGGAGGATGCGGTGCTCGGTGGGCAGGGTGATCCCGGCGACCTGCGTGTAGCCCGGGAAGTAGTGGGGGCAGGGGCAGGGGCTGGCGGCATGATGCGGACGTCGTAGAGCGCCCTGCTGGCCCTTCATCTTCCACACGGCACCGCTCTGGATCAGGTGCGCGGAGACCGTCTCCAGTTCGTTCCAGCGCGCGAGACCGCTGCGGGCCGCCACGGTTTCATGAGTAGATCTGTCATCGCTTCTCCTCCTTCCGGGCTACTGCGAATCGGTGAGGAACGCTTCGACGCCGGCGGCGAACTCGGCGTGGTGCTGGAACAGGGACCCGTGGGCCGAGTCGGGGTAGATCTTCAATCGCGCCTGCGGGAGCAGACCGGCGAGCAGGTGGGAGTAGCGGGGGAGGACCATGGGGTCGCCGTCGCCGTCGCCGTTGGCGACGAACACCGGTACCGGGATCCCAGGTGGTGACCGCGTCGTACTGTGCTTGGCGTGTCTGCCACGTCGTAGGCGCATCCAGTTCTTCCCGGGTGAACATCCACCTCATGCCTTCTCGCCGGCCGACCGGCTTTCCGAGGAGCAGGTGTAGGAGACGTCGAGCACCCGCGCGGGATCGATTTCCGGAGCACCGACCGCGTCGATGACCCAGCTCGTCCACCCGTGCATACCGAGGCGAGTACGACGCGTCGTGCGAGCGCGGGGCGGATCAGCGCGATCTCCTGGGCCACGAAGGAGCCGACGGAGAAGCCGAGGAGGTCGACCTGGGCCAGGTTCGGGGCCTCGGCGAAGGCGATGACGTGCCGGTTCTGAGCCAGGGCGTCGACCAGCGCGGGATCCCAGCAGTCGAGGTTGCCCCGGAAGTGCATGAGCAGGAGCAGCGGCACACCGACTTCGCCGACTTCGCGGTACGGCTACTCGATGCCGTTGGCGGCGGACACCGTGTGGATGGGCGCCTGGGCGTAGGGCCGTGTCATGGGGGCAACGGCAACGGCAACGGCAACCGCATCGGAGAACGGGACGGCGCGCGGCGGGCGTGGTGCGCGTGAGCGCATCCTGGGGGCGGTGGAGGAGCCTTTCTGCACCCGTGGCATCCACGCCACCGGCGTGGCGGCGCTGATTGAGGCCGCGCACGTCTCGCCCCGGACCTTCTCCGTGCGCTTCCCTACCAAGAATGCGCTGGTGGAGGGGTACCTCCGCCGGTTCGAGTCGGAGGAGTCGATTGCTGCCGAAGCGGAGCTGGAGCGCGAAGACCTGCCCCCTGCACAGCGGCTTCTGGCGATCTTCGACCCCGCCGAGGGGGATCCGCCGACGCTGATCCGCGGATGCCCTTTCCACAACCCCGCCATCGAGGGGGCTGGAGAACTCCCGGAGGTAGCCCGCCTTGCGCAGCGGCACAAACGGACCTTCCGTGATCGCCTCGTGGCCACAGCCACAGAAGCCACAGAAGCCAACTAGCCGGAGCAGCCGACCCGGACGCCCTCGGCAGGCAACTCGCCGTGATCTTCGAAGGCGCCGACGCACTGGTGGCCTCCTACAACGACGCGCAGGTGTTCACGGATGCTCGGCAGGCAGCCAACACGCTGCTGGACATTGCTTTGCGTGCCACGCCCGGACGGTAGATCGAGGCGACAGGACGGCAGGTCTGCTTCGGGAACATCGAGGTCTACCGCATCGAGGGCGACAAGATCGCCGAGGAGGGGCTCGCACCGGCCATGACCAGCCTCATCCGGCAGATCTCGTGCGACGCTGGTTACTGACCCAGGTCGGGCTGCCTGCCGTGCGTCGGAGATCCGGCGGATGTACCAGTTGCGCGTGTGGCACCGGCTCGGGACGCGGTGCGGCCACATACCAAATGCGGATGGTCAACGCGCTGCTCGGCGTGATCCAGGCCGAGCTTGCGACGGCTGGCGCTGGAGTTCCACGGGCTGCAACACAGCAACGGTCTAGCATGAAAAGCGAGGCTCATCTCCTGGCCCGGGCCGCAGCGGCAAGGAGGCCCACATGGCGTTCGACACGACTGGTTTCGAGCAGGCGGACAACGGCCGTTACATCCCGATCTCCGACCACGGACTGATCGGCGATCTCCGTACGGCCGCCCTGGTCGGCACGAACGGCACCATCGACTGGTACTGCTGTCCCCGTTTCGATGCGCCCAGCGTCTTCGGATCCATCCTCGACGCCGACCGGGGCGGGTCGTTCGAGCTGGCCGCCGAGGTCCCGACCCGCACCAGGCAGTTCTACTTCCCCGACACGAACGTGCTGATCACGCGGTTCTTCGCCGCGGACGGCGTGGCGGAGATCCAGGACTTCATGCCCGTGGTCGACGACTCGCGCGAGGCGGCCAGGCACCGGCTGATCCGACGAGTGATCTGCGTGCGCGGAACCCTCCCGTTCAGGGCGCGGATCGCCCCCCGCTTCGGCTATGGCACCGAAGCGCACACCGCGCACCTCGAAGGCCACACGGCACTGTTCCGCTCCCCTTCACTGGCGCTCGCGCTGACGGCCACCGCCCCCTTGGAAACGGACGGCCGGGACGTATGGTCGAACTTCAAGCTGCTTGAGGGCGAGTCCAACGTGTTCGCCCTCGACCAGATCGGCGACGATGCCCCGCCCCGGGCGTGCCCGCGCGCCGAGGCGCAGGAGCAGGCCGAGGCGACCGTCCGGTTCTGGCGCCACTGGCTGGCCGGTTCGCGCTACCACGGGCGGTGGCGGGAGATGGTGAACCGCTCCGCACTGGTGCTGAAGCTGCTCACCTACGCGCCGACCGGCGCGATCGTCGCCGCACCGACCACCAGCCTGCCCGAGCAGATCGGCGGCGAGCGCAACTGGGACTACCGCTACGTCTGGGTCCGCGACGCCGCTTTCTGCGTCTACGCGATGCTGCGCCTGGGGTTCACCTCGGAGGCCGAGGCGTTCATGGGATTCATCTCCGAGCGCGGCATCCTGCGGGGCACGGGGGAGACCGGTCCGTTGCAGATCATGTACGGCATCGACGGGCGCACCGACCTGCCCGAATACGAGCTTCCGCATCTGGAGGGATACCTGGGCTCCGCACCGGTCCGGGTGGGCAACGCGGCCACCGGCCAGCTCCAGCTGGACATCTACGGTGCGCTGATCGACTCGATCTACCTCTACGACAAGTGGGGGCAGCCGATCAGCAGTGACCGCTGGGACCAGGTCGGTGCCGTGGTGGACTGGCTGTGCGAGCACTGGGACCAGCCCGACGAGGGGGTGTGGGAGACCAGGGCGGGCCGGCGGAACTTCGTGTACTCGCGGCTGATGTGCTGGGTGGCACTGGAGCGCGCGATGCGCATGGCGAACCGCCGCGGTCTACCGGCGGACCTGACCCGCTGGCGGGAGTCCCGGGACGCGATCTACCGGCAGATCATGCGGCGAGGCTGGTCGGCCGAGCGAGGGGCGTTCGTCCAGGGACTGGACGACCACGTGCTGGACGCCTCGCTGCTGATGATGCCGATGGCCAAGTTCGTCTCGCCCACCGACCCCAAATGGCTCTCTACCCTGGACGCGCTCACCACGGACCTCGTCTCCGACTCGCTGGTGTACCGCTACGACCCGACCGCAAGCCCCGACGGCCTGCACGGCCCCGAGGGCACCTTCTCGATCTGCTCGTTCTGGTACGTGGAGGCACTGGCCCGCGCGGGCCGGCTGGAGGAGGCCAGGCTCGCCTTCGAGAAGATGCTCACCTACGCCAACCACCTCGGGCTGTTCGCGGAGGAGATCGGCCCGACCGGAGAACAACTGGGCAACTTCCCACAGGCCTTCACCCACCTCTCGCTGATCAGCGCCGCCTTCAACCTCGACCGTGCCCTGGGCTGACGCGGCATCACAGCCGCCCGCGTCCTCAGCGAACGCGCAGTCAGCCTCCGCCGCTCAAGCCGGCATGTGCTCGCCCCCCCCGGCCTGCACCTCGACGCGGCCCAGTACGACACCCGAACTGGCCAGGGTGGGCGCGGACGTCAGCTGGGAAGAGCCGAGCCCGTGGACACCGCCGCCCGCCTGCTGGCCGAGGCCCTCCAGCCGGTCCAGTTCCTCGGGCCAGTCCGTATCGGCTGCGGCTCTCCTGGCGAGGTCGCCGAGGGCGTCCTGGTCCTTCACGTGCCGTAGCAGCCACGTGTACCGAGTACCTGGAGGGCGGCCATGCCAGCCAAGCGGCACTGTAGGACGACGATCGGGCTTCCCCTCCGGGGCCGTCCCGGCGGGAGCCCGCGGTCCGCACCCACACTGCGCGTCCAGACGCGCGGCTTGCGGCAGGCCTGTGGGTCACATGGCGGCGGCGTAGGTGTTGGCGACGGGGGTGAGGCGGACGCCGTGGTCGTTGAGGTCGTCGACCACGTCGGACCAGTCCAGGGCCGGCGTGCCGGCCCCGCACCCGCCGACCCCGGCGGGGACATCGAGCGGTAGCACGGGCCGCTGACCGACGGCTTGAACATCCCCAACTCGGCGGCCGAACCAAGGCACTCCACACCCAAGGGCATCCGACCGCCCGAGCGCGCCAGGCGTGCCGTCGTGGCTACGGATGCGAACGGCGAGCACGACGCGGGCCTCCCCGAGCTGTCCGATGGCCGACGGCCATCACAACCGGGTGCAGGACTGCAGACTGGACGGCGTGCGCCGTCTTGATCGGCCCCAGGGGCGACTACCGCGCTATTCCGCGATGCGAGGTGGCAGCCGCCGTGTGATTCGGTCGAACAGCTCGGTCAGAGGCTCGCCGAGGTCCCGGCCGAACTCGGTCAGCCCGTAGGTGACCTGGGGCGGCGTTGTCGGCTCGACCTCCCGCCAGACCAGGCCGTCCTGGACCAGCGTGCGCAGGGTCTGGGCGAGCATCTTCTCGCTGATGCCGTGGATGCTCTCGCGCAGCTCGTAGAACCGGAGGTCGTTGCTGCGCAAGGCGATCAGCACCCAGATGCCCCACCTGCTGGTCACGTGGTCGACCACACTGCGCGCTGGGCAGTCCGTGTGAAACACGTCATACCGCTGCACCGGCCCGGCATGGTTGAGCTGCGCGCTTTCCGTCATGGGATGAGCTTACCGAGAGGTATGTCCTTACCAATAGTTAGCCCGGCTCCTAGCGTCACGGCCAAAGAGGACTTTCGACTAGGAGCTGATCATGATCGTGGTGACCGGGGCTACCGGCAACATCGGCCGACCGTTGACGCAGGCGCTGGCGGAGGCGGGCCAGAAGGTGACGGCCGTCTCGCGGCATACGGCGCCGGTGCCGGACGGAGTCCGGCACGTGGTGGCCGACCTGGCCGAGCCGGCCGGCCTCAGGTCTGCGCTGGCCGGGGCCGAGTCGTTGTTCCTGCTGCTGTCCGGCGATTTGCACTCCGCCGGAGCCAGCCCTGCCGACATCATCGGCGAAGCTGCGGCCAGCGGGGTCCGCCGGGTCGTCCTGCTCTCCACGCTGGGCGTGGCGACCAGGCCCTTCGGCCCGACGCGGATCGCAATGCGCACGCTGGAGGACACACTGCGCGGGTCTGGCCTGGAGTGGACCATCCTGCGGCCCGGCGGCTTCGCCTCCAACGCTCTGTGGTGGGCCGAGTCCGTCCGCGCCCGGCAGACCGTCGCCGCGCCCTTCGGCGACGTCGGTGTGCCGATCATCGACCCGGCGGACATCGCCGCAGTCGCGGCGGCCTGCCTGCTGGATGACCGGCACAACGGCAGTGTGTACGAGCTGACCGGCCCGGAGGTCATCACTCCCCGCCAGCAGGCACGTGCCATCGCCGCCGCGCTGGGCTCACAGGTGACGTTCCACGAGCTCACCCGGGACGAAGCCAAGGCCGCCATGACCCGAAGCATGCCGGCAGAGCTCGCCGACGACACCCTGGACATCCTCGGTTCCCCGAGCCCGGCCGAACTGCGCGTCAGCCCGGACGTCCAGCAGGTACTCGACCGCGCCCCGCGCTCCTTCGCCGACTGGGCCGCACGCAATGCCGCCGCGTTCCGCTGAGACTGGACAGCACTGCTGAACTGCTGTTCTTGCTCGGCGATCCACTGTGCCCGCGCGGCGTGGGTAGGGCTACACGCTCAGCGTCCGCGATGTACTCATCGTCCACGATCTTGCGCAGCAGGTTCGCCGCGGATCGCGAATCCACATCCCGCCGGGCCGAGGCCGTCACGCTCCCGTCACGAATCGTAGCCGAGGGGGTGAGTGGTGACCGTGCCAGCGTGGTGGGTGGAATCCCCACCCCACGCATGTGAGGAGTCGCCGTCATGGGCGGTATGGAGGACGAGCGCCAGGAGCCGGGCAAGGGCCGCGAGGAACAGCAGCGTCCCCAGCGCCCGCAGCGGCCCGGTCCGGGCCCGGTCCGTCCCGAGCCCGGTACCCCGGCCCGCCGCGGCGGCCGGCGCCCCGAGGAGACGGAGGGGCGCCGAGAGGAGGATCTGCTCCGCAACGAGCGCGACCTGCGCGAGGATTTCTGAGTGCGAGCCGTATCCCACGCAGGCAGAGCCCGGCCGGGCCCGTAGCTACCTCGGTCGGGCTCTGTCCTGTCGTCGCCGGGTCCGGCCGTGCGCGCCCTGCCGCTCCCTGTATGCCGAAGCCCCGGGCATGGCTTTGTTCACGTTCAGCAGCAACGTTCGTCAGCATGCCTGCGTGAACGCCTCGGCACCACAGCCGCCACGGAGTGCGCCGTGGCGCCCGCCAAGACCATCGCGTTCGGCCTCCAGTCCCTCCTCGACGGCTTCGAGGCCCGCCTCACCGCCGACCGCGCCAGCCGGCGCGAGTGACCTGCACCCGGACAACACCCGCCGGTAGGCGTTTTCTTGGCCTGCGCGCGGGCTGGCTCGGCTATGGCAGGTGGAGGGTCACGCAGGTAGGGCCACGCGATGAACGAACCTCACAGGCCACATCGCCACCTGCGGTAACTGCGGTGACCTGGATGCCCCAGGCGTTCTGCGGGACTGTGATGGGTACGCTGACGCGCTGGTTGACCTCGCCCTTGTCGTTGGGGCGAAGGGTGCTCTCGTAGAGGCTCTCGTTCGCGACGGACTCTCCGTTCTTGTTCACGCCATCGACGTACACGTCGATGGTGGCCCACCTGTCGACACCGTCCGCGTGAACGTCGAAGCGCACCCTCAGATCGGGTCTGTGCCCATCGATGATCACCCGAGTGACGCTGGGGCGACCGTTACCACCTGCCGCTTCGGCAGCGCCGACGACGGCCACGCTCAATGCCGTCATGTAGAAGATCACCCCCAGCACCAGGACCACGGTCTTCCAGATGTTGCCCCGGTGAGTGGGGTGGAGCAGCAGGGCCACGACGCTGCAAGCGATGGCCAGGATGGCGCACAGGGAGGCGACGTGAATGGGCCAGGACTCATTGTTGAGGGCAACAAAGACCATATCGCTCGTTAGGCCGAGGGTGGTCATGATCCCCGCAACGGCGACCAGGGCGCCGGCCAGGATCTTGGCGACGTCGTCCAGGCGCTTGCCGACGCCGGCTTGTACCTCCTCCGGTTCCGCCGTCGGCGGCTGATGCTCGCGGCCCGCGCCCGGCCTGGGGACCCAGCTCATGGCACCACGCTACGGTCGCGTGGGGAGTCAGGCCGTGCGGGCCTAGCCCGAAGGGGGAAGGGGAGACCGAAAGACCGGTCACAGTTCGTGAAGACCACCTTTCCAACGAGGTAGACCCGGCATGTACGCCGGCATCCCCACGAGAACAGAGCCAAGCAGCGGGTGGCCCCGGTCCATCGGCTGCCTGCTACTCACCAAACTTCCTTGAGTCTGTTGAGAATCGAACAAAGTGGGGTGAGGGGACGCCCTGGTCGATTGCATGACTGCCGACACCCGGCATCCGCCAACACGGTGAGAAGTTCTGGGCGGACCTCCTGGCGCACCGTTCCGCTGCCGAGCCTGACCAGGCGGAGGGTGCGGGGGTCCAGCTGATCCCCGCACCCCGCCCCCCGCACGCTGCGGCTCAGGGGCACACGGGGCCGACCGATTGGCCCCGCAGGTACGCCGTCCGTTCTTCCGGGGTGAAGTCGCGGTTGACGGACTGGCAGATCTTCTTGATGGCTGCGGCGGGCGCGGGGAGCGCGACTTTCCACAGTCGCGCCGTCTTGTCGAAGCTGCCGGAGGCGACGGTGCGGCCGTCGGGGCTGAACGCCAACGACGCCACGCTGTCGGAGTGTCCGAGGAGTGTGGTGCGGGTCTTGGCGGACTCGACGTCCCACAGCCGCACGATGCCGTCTGTGCTTCCGCTCGCGATGGTGCTGCCGTCGGGGCTGAAGGCCACCGCATTGACGTCGCTGGTGTGGCCGATCAGCGTGCGGCGCGTCTTGCCCGTGGCCGCGTCCCACAGCCGCACGGTGCGGTCGAAACTGCCCGTGGCGACGGTGCGTCCGTCCGGGCTGAAGGCCACTGATGTCACCCGGTCGGTATGGCCGGTGAGGGTGGTGCGGGATTCGCTGGTGGCCACGTCCCACACGCGCGCCGTACGGTCGCCGCTTCCGGTGGCGAGAGTGCTTCCGTCGGGGCTGAACGCCAGCGAACCCACGAAGGCGGTGTGCTCACCCATGACCGTCTGGACCTTCCCGGTCTTTACGTTCCACAACGCTGTCACCCCGTCGTCCGCGCCGGTCGCCAGGGTCTCGCCGTCAGGGCTGAACGCCACCGCGTTCACCTTTTCTGCGGGAACGGCGATGGTGCTGCGGACCTTGCCGTTGGCCACGTCCCACAGCTGTACCTCGCTGTCCCAGCGACCGGTGGCGAGGGTTCCTCCGTCGGGAGCGAAAGCCACCGAAAGTACCGCGCCGTGGTGGTTGAGGGTGCTGTGGGGCTTGCCGGACGCCACGTCCCACAACTTGACCGCCCCCAGGGCTTCGCCGGTGGCCAGGAGACTGCTGTGGGGGCGGAAGGCCACTGCCAGCACGGCGCTGGTGCGCCCCGTCAGGATGGTGCGGTCGGCCACATCCCACAATCGCACGCTGTGGTCGAGGCTACCGGAAGCGACGGTGCGTCCGTCGGGGCTGAACGCCACCGATTTCACCTCGTTGGTGTGCCCGAGGAGGGTGGCGCGGACCGCTCCGGTGGCCACGTCCCAGATCTGCACGCTGTGGTCGGCACCTCCGATGACGAGCATGGTTCCGTCAGGGCTGTACGCCATGGAGTTGACATCCCCGTAGAGCGTGGTGCGGGCTTTCAAGGTATCCACGTCCCACAGCCCTACCGACCCGTCGCCGTTCTCGGTGGCGAGGGTGCGGCTGTCGGGGCTGAACAGCACCGAGCCCACGAGGCCTTCCATCTCGGGCAGCGTCCTGAGGGCCGCTCCGCTGTTGACGTCCGAGAGCCGCACGGTCGTGCCGCCGCCGCTGGCGAGGGTGCGACCGTCGGGGCTGAACGCCACCGCGTGCACGATGTCGGTGTGCTCATGCAGGGTGGTGCGGGACTTTCGGGTGGCCACGTCCCACAGCCGTACGGTCGTGTCGTTGCTGCCGGTGGCGAGCGTCTTTCCGTCGGGGCTGAACGCCACGGAATTCACCTGGCTGGTATGCCCGGTCAAGGTGGCGAGGGGCTTGCCGGTGGCCACGTTCCACAGCCGCACCGGCCCTTCGTTGCTGCCGGTGGCGAGGATGCTGCCGTCGGGGCTGAATGCCAGTGAGACCACGGCCAGCGAAACGTGGTCGAATGTGATGCCGGCCTTCCCGGTGGGCGTGTCCCACAGCCGTGCGGTGCCGTCTGTGCTTCCGCTCGCGAGGGTGTGTCCGTCCGGGCTGAACGCCACCGCGTGTACGTCGTGGCCATGGCCCAACAAACGCCGGTGCAGAGGCAGAGCCGCGGCGTTGTTCAGGCTTTCCAGCCCTTCGGGCGTATGGCTCGCGCGGTACGCCTGGATGGCCAGCAGCGAGGCGAGCTCAGGGTTCGAGGTGATGAGGGTGTTGGACTGGGCCGCGAGCTGACGGGACTGGGCTGCCTCGCGTGCGCTGACCGCTGACCGCCACTGCCAGAGGACGCCGACCCCCGCGATGAGAGCGAGTGCGAGCAACGCGGCCAGGATCGTGTTGAGCCGCCGGCTGCGCCGGATGACGGCCCGTTGGCGGTCTCGGCTGGCGGTGAGGAAGGCTGCGATGTCGCCGGGGAGGCGGCGTTTCTGCGACAGTTCGAGACCTTCCGCCAGTGCCGTACCGCCGAGCAGGTCGCCCTGGTCGGCCTTCTCCGCCCAACGGGCCTGCCGTTCCCTCGTGGCGTCGAGCCATTCATGGAATCGGCGGTCCAGCCTCGCCCATTCGCGCAGCGTGCCCCAGTCCCGGATGAGCGCGTCATGGATCAGTTCGGCCACCGGTTCGCCCGGAGGTGCTTCCGCGTTTCGCGGGTCGCGAAGTGTCTGGGTGGTGATGATCCGGTGGCGGGTGAGCGTGGCGATGACACTGTCGACGTCGGTGCCGGGTGTCTCGTCGGGCTCCACCGCCAGCTCGCGCAGTTCACTCAAGGGGACCTGGGCGCGGACAGGCGGGACACGACGGCTGGGGTCGGCGGGGTGCACCAGTGAGGTCAGGATGCGGCGGGCGATGGGCCGTTGATCTGGCGACAGCTCGTCGAGGGCGCTGTCGCACCAGGTGGTCAGGCTGCCGCTGACCGCTCCGATCCGACGGTAGGCCTCGTGGGTGAGGTATCCCTCCTTCCGCTGGCGCCACAGTTGGCTGAGGGTCAGCTCCAGCAGGGGGAGCACGGTCGCGGGTGCCTGTCGGTCGGACGCTTCCTCGGGGGTGACCGCGAGGACGTCGGAGATGATCCGCTCCGGCAGCCCGGGCTGGAACCGAAGGCCCACGTCCACGGCGGGGAGGGTGATGATGTCGTGCAGGTCCCGGTCGCTCAAGGTGCCCGGAACGTTGAGGAGTCCCGGCGTCGCCGCTTCCAGCAGACCGGGGGCGAGAGCGGCCAGCTGGGGATAGAAGTCGTCGCGCATGACCAGGATCACGCTGAGACCGGTGTGCGAGTCGACCGCTTCGACGATCTGGTCCGCGACGGCGCTGGGGTTGCTCCGTCCGCCGTCGACCATCCCGTGGCCATTGGCCGCCCGGGTGAAGAGCTCCTCGAACTGGTCGATGACCAGCAGGATGCGCTGGTGGCCCGGTCCGGCCGCGAGCCGTTGGGAGACGGCCGCACCGATCCCGTCCGCGCGTGCCCCGGGCAGCCCCGCCCGTTCGATCTCCGCTGCCAGATCCTGCCGCGGCCGCACGAGCACGGTCAGCCAGTTGTCACCGCCCGGCACCTCTCCCTCGGCCAGCGCACGCAGTACCCCCGCCTGCATCAGCGACGACTTGCCCGATCCCGACGGCCCGAGCAGCAGCGTCAGACGTTGCTGGCGGGCCAGGTTGGACACGACCTGCCGGACCGCGTCCTTCCGGCCCTGGAACCACCGGGCGTGCTCCTCCTTGAACGGCTCCAGGTCCCGGTACGGGCACACCGCCTGTTCCACCAGGTCTGGCAGCACCTCCCGCAGTACCTGCGTCGGCGTGACGTACGCAATGTTCTGGCCACGTTGGAACCGGTCGGGTGCGGTGATCTCGGTCAGCATGCCGACGACCAGACCGGTCACCTCGTCCAGGACGGGCCCGCCGCTGAAGCCGGTGGTCAGGTCGTTGGCGTCGGTCAGCTGCAGGAGGGCGCTCTGTCCGACCGTGGCCGATAGCACATCGCTGGCGACGCCGGATCCGTAGTGCCCTTCCGACGGGGCCTGCGCGGGGAACCCGTACGAGCGCACCTCGTGCCCCCGGCACCCCTCCGCGGAGCCGAGCGGGAGCGGCTGTGCACCGGCCGGCGTAGCGTCGAGCCGGATGAACGCCACGTCCTCGCGCTCGGCTCCCCGCCACAGCTCGGCCGGCACCTGCCCCTGCACGCGTTCCGCGCCTTCGACGCGCGGGAAGGCCAGCAGGACCGCGCCGCCCGGGCCGCTCCCGGCCGCCTCGACGACGTGCGCACACGTGACCACCACGTTCTCGGCGACCAGGAAGCCGGCCCCGGCCACAGTCCCGTCCGGGGTGAGGATCTGGGCGACTGCCGCCAGTAGATCCGAGGAGGTGCCGCCGCTGGTGTCGTGGCCCTTGCCGGCCATCTGGATCAGCTCCCTGTGGACCGTGCACGTCGGCGGTCGGGGCCGTCGCCGTTCCAGGACACGGTCACCTTCAGGTGGCAGCCCGCCTGGCTCTTGGTGATCACTGCCCCGGCTTCGAACGCGAGGTCGATGCCGAACTCGACGGCGATCTGGTCGGGTCCCGCTTTGCGCAGCTGGTCGAGGGCGGCGCTTGCGACCGCCGTGACCGGCGCCAGCGCGGCTTCCAGCGTCACCGGCAGTTCGCGCACGGAGTCACCGATGCGGCCGGCCTTCACGGGCCCCTCCTGCCGCACGGCGCCCGGTTCCTCGACCAGGACGAAGCCACCGCCGTCCAGCGGAATCCGCGTCACTGGTGTCGCCACGCCTCGCCCGCCTCTCGATCCGATTCGCCACAGGGACGCCACCAGGCTTCACCGCAGGGACCTGCGTCGCACCACGGGCGGTCTGTACGTGTGAGAGCCCCCTCCGCACGTGTTCCGCCGCTCGCCTTGGCAGGTGGGCGGCGAAGAACGACCGTACGAGGCCAGGTGTTCGCACCGTATCGGGGCCGCGAAGACGACCAGGATCAGGCGCTCGCGGCCGCCGAACCCGCCGCCTTCGTCGGCGCCGGCATCACCCTCCCAGCGCACCGCCGCCGTCTGCCCTCTCCGGAACCCTGTGGACCTGTGCGACCGCGACCAGGGAAGCCTTCCACCTGCGGTTCCTCGCTCAGAGCGCGGTGCCGGACGCGCAGATGACGACCGTGGGGGAGGTGGCGCACCTGATCGAGGTCGTCACCGGCTCCGCCGCCATCTTCACCACGGATAACGACGGCGGGTGGACCGTGTGCGAGGGCGGCCCGCTCAAGCTGTGGGAACGGATCGAGCACCTCCTGGACGCCTATGACGCGGCCGGCCGGCCGGCCCGGGCCGGAGACCTTCACCCTGGACGTCTACGACGGCGGACAGCGGTGCTGCCTCCCTCGGAGTCACGCTCGTCGTCGACAGCGACCAGGGCGTTCGCCGCGGCGATCCCGTCGAGATCGCGGCGCAGCGCGGCCGCCCGCGCGAGGTTGTCGGCGCGGTCGGCCGCGAGGCGTTCGCAGGCGGTCGTGAAGGGGGGCGAGTCGTGCGAGTCGTGCCTTCGCCGCGACGGTCCTGCCGGAGGCGGTGGCCTTGCCGCCAGTGGCCTTGGTGCTGCCGGTCCGTTCGACGCTGGCGCGCAGTGCGCGCGGCGAGGGCGGTGCCGCTGCTCATCGCTGCGTGCGGCGGGTGAGGCGGGCGGCGGCGAGGTGGAGGACATTGTCGATGGGGGACCCGGGTGGGCTGTCGAGATGGGCGGCGTGGCTGCGCAGTATCGAGACCAGGTGCCGGCCGACCGACGGGGCTTCGGCGGGCATGCCTCCATCGAGGGCGGCCGCGAGCATGTTGGCGAGCTCGCGGGTGTGGTGGGCGAGGGCGTCGGCGGCGAGCCGGGCGGCCTCGGCGGGGCGGTGGCGCCGGGTGAGCTGCTGGGTGAGGGTGGCGAAGGCTTCCCCGGGCAGGGCGGGGAGGAGCTGCTCGGCGTCGAGCTCGTTGGCGAGGCGGCGCAGCATGGCGGCGGCGGTGGCGCGCGGGAGGTTCGAACGGACGTCGATAGGGCCCTGGTTCGGAAGGGTGACGATCAGGCGATGAGTGTCGAGGGAAGCGAGGGTGACGATGTCGGGTGCGCGGTTCACGGGGGTGGGACTCCTTGGCCGGGGTCGAAGTGGTTCTCACGCACGCGGACACGGCGAGGCGCTGGAACAGCACCGGTGAGCTGTTGTGCGGGGTCCATGGGGCGCGGTCGGAGTGGATGCGGTGCGGGACGCGGCGATTGCGGCGGCTCCGGGGTTGAACCTTGAGTTAGGGGTCGTCGGTCAGGTTGTCGAAGACGGCCGCGAGGGTCTCGCCCCAGACGGACGTCTTCTTAATTTCCTCACATGTGGAAACTAATTTCAACGTATGCTGAAACTCTCACCGAGGGGAAGCCCCTCCTGCAACCGTCACGGAAGGTGATGCGGTGTGACTGGTCGAGGCCCTCGGGGCGAACGCGGAGTGCAGGCGGACAAGATCATTGCCGTCGCCCGCAGATCCTTCGCCACACGCGGCTACGCCGCGACCTCACTCCGGGCCGTCGCGCAAGAGGCCGGTGTCGACCCCGGCTTGGTGAACTACTACTTCCGCACGAAGATCGGGCTGTTGGAAGAGGTGATGCAACCCCCCGAAGCGTTCGGCGCAGCCGTGGCCGCCGCCGCCGAACAGCCCATGGACCGTCGAGGGCACGCCTTCGTGCAGGCCGCCCTGAACCTTTGGGAGGACCCCGTCTCTGCCGAGACCCTGCGCTCGATCATCCTCACCGCCGCACAGGAGCCCGTCGCCCTGCAACGCCTGCGGCAGCTGTTCTCCGAACTCGTACTGGCTGCCGTCTCCCAGAGCCTGCCCGACACCGAACGCAACCTGCGGGCCAGCCTCATCTCCACCCAGATCGTCGGCATGGTCATGAACCGCTACATCTGGCAGCTCGGCGCCATCGCAACCCTCCCCGCCTCCTCCGTCACCGACCTCATCGCCCCCACCATCCAGCACTACCTAGTCGACCCCCTTCCCCCGAGCCTCAGCGACGACAGCCGGAGCCCGGGCTGACCCAACCGCTCCAGCGAATCCCCCCAACCGATCTCCGGCGCACCACAGAGCCGGCCAGGCGCGCGGCGGCCGTTCTGCTCCCGCTCTACCTGCTCCTGATCGTCTTGTTGTCACTCACTGCGGATGGGAAGGAGCCTGCCCGGCGCGGGGCCCCTACTGCGAAAGCTACGGCGCCCAGGCGTACGCTCGACTGTTCGACAACAACCTGAACGGCGCGGGGGGAGCACTACGGTGAACGGGACGACGAACCCGGCCCGGCAGCGCCCTGCCGGTGGCGGGCCCGGGCTGGTGGGCGTGGTCGTGTGCGCCCTCCTCCTCGCCCTGGGCAACCTGGTGACCGGCTACCTTGCGTTCCTGGCGTACGCGGTGGGGCCGGCCGGCTCCTGGGACACCGAGGGCCTCGACCACGCCAAGTACGCGGCGGGCCTGGGGCTGGCCCTGGCTCTGGTGACGGCACTGCTCTCGTGGGTCTTTGTGAAGGCCGAGTGGGTGGGCCGGGGATGGTTCGCCGCTCCGGCGGTACTGGCCGTGGCAGTACTCCTGCGGCTGACCCTGCTCGCGCCCTCGCTCTGACGACACGCGCACGCACCGCCGCATGCGGCGGGCCCGACTTCGGAGTGCCGAAGCAGGCCTGTTCGCTAGGCCGTCTCTTTCGGATCTTGCCGGGCCCGCAACGCCCGGCACCGTACCTGGCCGCGTTGTCGGGGCGCCCGAGTACGTCCAGTACTACGGCCAGCACGACATCACCACCACCGGCGTCCTGATCGGCACCCCGACCTACATGGCCCCCGAACGCTTCGGCGGTACCTTCGACTTCCGCTCCGACCTGTACCCGTGCACATCGACGGCTGAGGCACCGGTGGACCGAGACGACAGAGGTGCGGTTCGTGCGGGGTGACGACCGTCAGATCCAGACGGAGGTTCCGGGCGGTGCGGGCTCGGATACGTGAAGGCGGCCGCCGCCTGGCTCCGCACTCCCGGACGCGCCGAGGGCCAGGCCCGCTTTGACTTCGCCCGGCCGGACGGAGCGGAGGTCGGCTCTGTCCTCGGCATCCGGTTCCATGAGCGGGGGGCTTGTGTGTGCACCTAGATCATGCGGTCGCGCCCGTGCGGGATGAGGACGGCCGCGAGCAGGTGCTGGGGGTATCGGTGCCTCGGCACCGGCCGGCATGTCTGCATTGGCACGGAAGCCTTCGCGCGGCCCATCGAGTGGTTCGTACTCGACGAGTGCGAGATGACCGAGTGCGGCCTGTCCACGCCGGCGGTCGAACGGATCAACCGCTCCAGGAGAACTCACTCGACGTCACCATGGGCTCCGGGGAAGGCCCGGGGACGGCTCGCCGCTGTCGGCGAAGACGCGCGCCCATGGATTCAGGGGCAGGCCGAGGCACGGCGGCACCTGTTCTCACTCCTGGAACGGGCCGTCGACGCGCGCGACCCCGTAGCCACGGGTCGGCTCGTTGTGCGGGTCAACGCGACCGCGACCCATCACCGAACCGACGGCGAGGTCGCCATCACGGCCGCCGCAGACGGGGTCTTGGCCGACTTCGCCCGCCAGCAGCAGGCCGAGGCCGAGGCCCTGCTCGCTGAGCACGAAGACCAGCGGGCCAGGGAGGAAGCCGAACGCGCGCGAAGGCTTCCGAGGACCCTTGAGGGCAAGGGGCCGGCCAGCCGTGGAAAACGGTGCACCGGCTGGTGAAGGACCTCGAGCGTGCGGCGGCCGTGGCCGGTGACCGGCTCGAGGCCGATCAGCGCCTGCAGATCGAGAAGTGGAGGACCCGTCGGAACTCGGCAGGCGGTGCGCTCGGAGTGCTCGTACGAAGCCGGTGCCGGCTCCCCGCGGGCCGGGGCGAAGCGGGAGCTGCCGTGGTTCGAGCAGGTGGAGCGCTGTTCGTGGTTCGCGCAGCCCTGGCCGCAGTCCGGGCCAAGGTGGGCAAGGGCTATCTCGACGGCGACGGCGACGGCGACGGCATCGGCAGCTGCCCCATGACGAATGCCTCCGTCTGATCATCAGCGAACGGAAGCCCCGCACTGAGCCGCCCCCCGCCCCCGCGTCCGCGGCCGCGTTCCATGTGGCGGGTCACGGATGTCGCGAGCCATACCTGCAAGGCCGGGCCCGGGGTGCGCTGCAGCTCGCCGGGCAGCCACCCGCACCCGCCACGGGTCGCCCAGCTCCGGCCCAACAATCAGAACAACTGCCTGAAGGTGTAACCGATTTGGGGGAACCGACCCCCTCCGTGTCGGTGCATGCTGACATGCTTTGGTTTCCCCGTCTGTTCTGCGCAAGGAGAGTCACGTGGTCGCCTCGACGCCGCCCGCAAGCTGGACGGAGCAGGATCGCGAGTACTACCTGCATCAAGTAATGCGGGGTGGCTGGTCGCGGATGCGGCCGTACTCGTTTTTCTTCCTGCTCCTGGCAGTGGGCCTCGCCGAAACCGGTGCCACGCGGGAGGACCTCGAGCGCGGACTCCGCAACAGGGACAATCCCCAAGGCGACTTGGAAGCCCCCTGCTGGGAAGCCCCTGACGACTTCGATGAGGACGAGCAAGCCCGGCATGCGAAGCTCATCGAGCTTGCTGAACTGTACGCCTCGCACTACGGGCGGCCGCCTCTGCGTACCCACGCCGATGTACTGGACCTGCTACTGGTCGCAGGAGTTGTCTACGAAGTCCCCGATGTGGTTGGCGTGCCACGGATCTTTCCCAAGGTTCCGACGCCTGTGCCTGCGGATGTGTTCCCTCTTGACGAAGAGGAGGCCGCTGTTCAGCGACAGATGCTGATCGATAGTGCGTACGAAGGTCCCTCCTGTCGAATCATTGAGCTGTTCGAGCCCGAGGGAGTGCGCCGCAAGGAGATCGTGACCAGCCTGGACCGGCTGGCCCGGCTCATCGAAGGAGACCCTGGGGATGCACGCGAAGCGATTCGTCTCCTGACAGAGGCCGGCGACTTCACCACGACTCTCGACGTCACCAACGTGCCTTCGCACAAGGTCTTCCGCATCCAATGCGACTGGGAGCGGTTCGACAAGGAGCGGATCAGTGTCCACGGTATGACCGAGGACGGAAAACTCGCGGTGACGCTGCCCAGCGACCTGGCCTGACATCAGGGCGGTGGTGGTCCCTGCCCGGCGCTGGCCGCCCCTGGCGGGGGTGCCTCAGGGGGCGGGGGTTTCGTAGACGACGGTTACGCGGCGCGGTGGACCGCCACGGTGTTCGGGCAGTCCTCGGCGATGCCGAGCAGCGCCTGGCGTTCGGCGTCGTCGGCCGCGAGGTTCCAGCGGAGTTTGGTGGCGGTCAACTGCGCCGCGTACTCGCAGTGGTAGCCACCGGCTGGCGGCAGCCACTGCGCCGGCCGGGTCCTTGTCGGCCTTGGACCGGTTCGACTTCGCGGTGACCGCGATCAGCGTCAGCGGGGACGCCTGGTCCTTGGCGTACGCCTCACGCCGGGCCGAGTCCCACTCGAAGCCGCCAGCTGGCGGGGAGCGTCATTCGAGATGAGCGGAACTCCGGAGCCTCGGCGGCGACTGTTGCGGCTCCGTGGCTGCTGCGATTCGGGCGCCGGAATCGGACGCGTCGCCCCTGTCAGTGCTGCCCGGCATAGTGCAGGGCGTGATCAACGATTTGGAGAGCATCGACTGGGCGTCCATGGGGCACGCCTACGGGCAGGCCGATGATGTTCCGCAATGGCTGAACGACATGGCCTCGCCCGACGCCGAGCTCCAGGAGCGGGCATTCAGCAGCTTCTACAGTGCGGCCCATCACCAGGGTGACGTGTACCCGTGCATGATGGCCAGCCTGCCCTTCTTGTTCGCAATGGCCGACGACCCCTGCACTCCTGACCGGGCGTCGGTGGTCGCGCTGATCGCGAGCATCGGCCGTGAAGCCGTCGAACGCGAAGACCCCGGCAGCATCTGCATCGGCCCCGACGGTGAGGAGTCCACCGCCTACGAGGACACTGCGGCACTGATGCGCGGGCGCGGCCAGGCATTCGTCGGCTATGCCCGTGATGCTGACTCCCGGGTGCGGGGGACGGCAATCGAAGGGCTGGGGCTGTTCCTGGATGATGCCGAGCGGGCAGTGGCGGCCCTTGGGGCCCGGCTCGACTCTGAGGGGCGGGACCATGGAGCGACTGCTGGTGGTCCGGACGATGGCCGACCTGGCGCTGCGACTCCCGGCGGCACGGGTACCGGCGAGGGCATGGTTCGACATCCTCGCCGACGGTGTTGAAGTGGATGCCGATCTCCGTCTCGCGGCGATCGTCCAACGGGCCCGCTGCGCTCCCGAGTCCATTGACGACACCACGGTGACCACCGCAATCGGGCTCCTACGCCAGGTCACCCCGATACTCCGGCCCAAGGAGAACGAGCAAGAGGACGAGAGCCGGGGTTTGGGAACGCGGGTCGGGCAGGCGAGGTGAGTGCGGATGTTCCTGAACCGGCCGTGGTTCAGGCCGCGTGCATCGCTCCGTGCCCACGACGATGCTCGGGCAACAGAGTCAGGTCCACCGGGAACTTCACCGCACCGTCCGCACACAGCGCCGCTTCCGCCAGCTCGAACAACTCATCGCACCGTGCGATCAGATACTCGTAGAACTCGCCCCGGAAGCGTGACGCCCCCGCGAACGCGTCCCTCCGGACAACATCAGGCAGCTGACTCACCCTCACGGCCTTCGCCGTGGTCATGTGCACCTTGGTCGGAGCAGATCGTCCTGGTGTGGGCCGACGGCGGCTACGCGGGTCGCCTGGTCAGCTGGGCGAAGCAGCAACAGGGGCTCGCTCTGGAGATCGTCAAGCGCAGCGACGACGCCTCGGGGTTCGTGGTGCTGCCCGGACGCCGGGTGGTGGAACGCGCGCTGAGCTGGCTGATGCGCTCACGGCGCCTGGTGCGCGACTACGAGATGCTGTCCGCCGTGCATGAGTAGATGCTGCTGTGGTCGATGACGATGCTCATGAGCCGCTGGCTGGCCCGGCGGTGAGCGTGAACCGTCCCGGGGTGGGTCCGGGCCTTTACCCGTGAAGGCCCGGACCCACGATCGAGGGCGTCATACAGCACGATCTGGTTCGCGGAACGGTTGAGGATCCACAGCACGCGATGCCCACGTGGTGTCCCGGCTCCCCCCGGACACACACGCGCCGAATTCAGAGGTATCGAGATCCTTGAGGGACTCCAGTACCAGAGTGGCAATCGCAAAGCGAGGGTCGCAGCGATCGGCGGCCTCGGGAACGGCGACGACCGTCATCTGGGCTGACACGCCAGCGAGGACGCCGTTGAGCGAGTCCTCAATCACAATGCATTCGTCGGGTGACGCACCGAGGGCGGCGGCTGCGCGGAGATAGGCGCCCGGGTGGGGCTTGCCGTGTTCGTCGTCTTCGGCCGAAAACACGGCATCGAAAGATCGGTCAAGGCCGGTGCTCGCGAGCGCATGCCGAATCACCGACTCCGGCGAAGATGACACGACGGCCATCGCCCTCGATGCACGCGCGCACGCCGCGACGGCGTGTTCGGCGCCGGGTTTCAGCGCCACTCCCTCCAACCTACGGCACACGGCGGCCACGATCTGCTGCTCGACGTGGTCGGGGTCGGCTTGAATGGTGGCCCGATCGAACCAATAGGCCACCATGTCCCTTTGCCGCAGCCCGCGCGTCGCCGCCTGCATTTCCGTTGTGAGGTGCAGGCCAAGCGGACCGAACACTTCACGCTTTGCCGCGTCCCAGATCGGCTCGGAGTCGATCAAAAGGCCGTCTAGGTCGAATAGGACAATCGGTTGCATCGGTTGCTCTTTCGTTGGCGATCACGCGAGGACGAGACGATTCGCTGCCCCGCCGTGCATGAGCAGATGGTGCCGTGGTCGATGACGATCCTCATGAGCCGCTGGCTGGCCCGGCGGTGAGCGTGAACCGTCCCGGGGTGGGCTCGTCTGCCCAGCCCCGGTCGGCCAGCCGCTTCGTCTTCGATCGAACTCCTTCCACATTAGCCGGAACCGGCTCCAATCCGAGTACGGCAGTGATCTCCTGACAGGACATCACTGGCTTCCCGTCGGATGCTTGTTCGGTGAGCGTGGCGAGGATGCGCTGGTAGTGGGGAGCGAGCGCGTCCATGGAAAGCGCGGGACGTCACACCGGGACGATCGAGCCCGATCGCGCGGCCCTCGGTAGGGGAACCTCGGCGGGCGCGTGCGTCGTGGGCTCCGACCCGGAAGATTCACCGGCTTCCGGGCCAGCTTCGCCTGCCGGTCCGGGCCGCGGCCCGGACAGAACCTCGCCAACGCGCTGCCGGGCGATCAGCTACTCGTGCCAGGCTGTCTCCGCTTCGGCGAGCTCAGCGAGTACCCGGTCCGCCACCTCCCGAAGCTCCTCCACGCGCTCACGCGCAGCCAGCTCCCGCTCCTCCAGGAGACCCACCACCGACGCCATCCCGGCACCTCCACCAACGAGACAACCCAACGGCCCGAGCATGCCTTGCCATGCCGGCATCATGCCTGAACTGCGGAAACCAGCCGTTCAAGTTCGGTACGACAACGGCTTCTAAGGCCTGCGAGCCCGATCTCGTTGAACTTGTGGATCACGTCGCGGACGGTGTCCTCGTCCGCCTGGACCAGTCGTGCGATGACCGGGACCGTGCTGCTGCCGGCCGAGGCCAGCAGCATCATCGCCCGCCGAAACCGCACAGAACTGGTACTGCCCCGCCGGACGACGTGCTGGAGTTTCTGCCCCTCCTGCCCGCTCAGCCCACGGACCCTGACTGGTTGCGCCATCCCGCCTCCCCACGCTGGTTGGAAGCGTCGTCACTTCCAACCAGCACAACGAGCAACCCGGCAAAGGCTCGCGGTCACAGCACTGGGGATCGTCATAGATCAATGGTCACGCGGCTGCCTGCACCAACCCTTTGGAGACGCAGCTTCACGCTCGCCCGTCAAACGTCGACGGTAATGATCAAGATCCAGCCTCACAGGACGAAGCCGGAAGATGAAGAACAAGCTCAGCGGGAGAGGCAGGCCACCATGCGCGCGCAACGAGGGCACCGCCCCGGCTGCCGACGGCATCGGCCTCCAGCCGCCCACCTACGGCCTTCCCTCCCCGGTCCTTCTGGCCCGCGCGGACCGGGGCTTCGCCCGGTTCCTCGGCCGGCACGGCGAGGACCAGACGATCGGGCCTGCGGAGAGGACACCTGCGCGAAGACGCCCAGTAGCGAGGCTCGCCGTGCACACCAGCAGCCACACGGTCCTGCACGACCCCGACGGCCTGATCGAGGCAGAACTCCCGCTCGACCGCGAACCGTACGAGAGCCTCGTCAAAGCCGTCCTCGCCTGGACCAGCGAGGACACGCTCGCCGTACGCGGATACGAGCAGATCTACCTCCAACTCACCGGGCACGCCCGGGCAGTCGCCGCCGACGTCCGGCGCCGCGCGAGCCAGCTGCCGAAGAGCAGCGGTCGGCGGGCGTTCGCCGACGTCGTCCTGCGGGAGGTGGAAGGCTCGCTGTGCGCGACCCTGGAGGGCACCGTGCACTGCGTCCAGAAGCGAGCCCGCCTCGTCCCGCGCCCTCTACGAACGGTTGGACCGGCTGGAGGCCGGGCTCGCCCCGAAGGGGGGTGCACCGGAAGGGGCTGGACAGTTGTCTGGGGGTTGTACTAGGCGGGGGACCGGAGGTACTGCCAGAGGTGTGCCCCCCCGATGCTGGTGATCTTCCGTTTGTGCAGGTCAGACGCCATGGGCGAGCCCCTTTCGGAAAGCGACACCTCTGATTCGTTAGCAATGAGAGGTTCTGGATCTCTGAGGGCCTGGCGGGCGGTGTCCAGCCCCGTGGGGCTCTCGGGTTCGGGATCTTCGATGGATGAGCTGCCGCACGGTGACGCGTTCTTCCTCAAGAGCTTCGAGATCTGGACACGGCGTGCGCCCGTGCGGTCCGGCGGTGCCGCGCACGGCTGATGAGGTGGCGGACCTTGGAGTCCTGGAATCAGTGCGCCGTGCGGCCCCGCGTGCTCGTGTTCGAGAGCGGCGCCGGGGAAGGGGCGGGATCCATGGATGCGTTCTGCGGGATCGACTGGGTGGAGGGACACCACGACATCGCGCTCGTTGACGACACCGGCAAGCTGCTGGCCAAGTGCCGGATCAACGAAGATCTGGACGGCCACCGGCTGCTGCTGGCCGAGCACGGCGACACTGCGGAGACGGGCCGGCCGTGGCGTTGGTGGCAGTGCACAGGCGGCTGGCCACGGTCCGCTGGTGGTGCGGCGGTTCGCTCGCGGAGTGGGGCGTGGCGGGGCGGTCGGCCGACAGGCGGGCGGTGAACCGGGGCCAGGCGATCAGGACGATGGGGTAGATGGCGTAGCCGATGCGGGTGGCCGGGGATAGCGCTATCGCCAGGAGCAGCCCCAGGGCCAGCCTGTCGGCGGCGGCGACGGTACTCCGCGGCGGGCGGACCAGCAGGGACGCCCCCATACCCACCGCGCTCAACGCGATCAGCGCCGTGGTCACTGCCTTGCCGTGAGGAATCAGTAGAACGATCAGGTGCCCGAGCAGGGGACTCTGGGCGGAAGACGCCGTGGGGCCGAGGCCCAGCGGGTAGAGGACGACGTTCTGGTAGAAGGCGTTGATATCGACCAGCACCGCGGGTGTGATGGTGAGCGCGGCCAGCCCGGTGGCCGCTGCCGCGCACCTGAACGCGGCGCGCCTCCCGCCCCGTACCGCGAGTACGGCGACGATCACCGGGATGGCCGGCCAGGCGGTCCACTTCAGAACGGCGGCTACCCCCACGACCAGGCCGGCGCGCCCGGCGTGACCCCGCTGTGTGAAGGCCAGGGCCAGGCAGAGCAGTCCGATGACCGGCGGGTCCACGCCGCCGATGCTCAGGGGCAGCGCGACGACAGGACAGGCGATCAGCCACAGGGCGCCCGTCAGCCCGGCGGTGGCGCCGTGCGCGGTGCGGCTTGGCCCCGTAGCGAGGCCCCCGCCCCCGATCAGCACCCGGACGGCTCCCGCTACGGCCGCGAGGAACCCGACGAGGAACCACACGCGGGCGCTGGCGAACGGGGTGTCACCGAACAGCAGGTGCGGTACCCCGAAGAGCGCCATGCCGGGAAGGTAGGGGTTGAAGTCCCGTACGGCGTGCGGCGCGGGGTTGTATGGAGTTCCGGTGGAGAACAGCAGGTCGGCCGCCCGTTCCACGACGCCGACTTCCATCTGCGCCCTGCCGATCACCGACAGGTACAGCAGCGGTATCACCGCAGCACCGGTGACGGCGACCACGGCGGGAGTGCGGGCCCACGGCGTGGACGACAGCGCCGCGAACAGAGCCGCGCAGGCGTATCCCGCCGCGCCGACCAGGCCCCACACCTTCTGCGAGGTGTGGTCGGGAGACGCCAGCCCCACCACGAGTGCCGACACCGCGCACGCCAGCAGGACCAACCGGTCCCACCGTCGTCCGCCGGCGAAGGGCTTGGCTGCGGAGCGAGACCGTGACCGAGGCTCCTGTTTCCGAGCGGCTTGCGACATCAGGCATCAACCTTTGAAGAAGAGGTGAGGGCATGAGGGCATGACGAAGTGAGGGCGAGGGGGGAAGTGGGAGAGTGCCACCGGTACCGGAGTGCTTCCGGAGGGGTTCGAATCGCGGCTTTGGCAGGCGTGGCAGGGTCCGGCGACAGCGACAGCGACAGTGGACTGCCGGGCGCCGGGCGCCGGGCGCCGGGCGCCGGGAGCCGGGTTCCGGTGGCCCGGTCTGTGACGGCGGTGCGCGCTCCTCCGGTGTGGAGGCCGCGCACCGCACGTAAGGCTCTTACTCCGGCGCGGGCTCCGGCGACCGTCATCGCGCCGGTCCCCGGGGGCGACGGCTGTGGCGGCACCGCTGTTGGCCGGGGATCGGGACGTCATGGCCGCGGCGCCGTACGCGGGGCCGGACACGTGCCGCGCGGGTCTCGACGGCACGGTGGCACGGCGCCAGGCAGGCGCGATCGCGGGGAGGGTGCCCGGCGACCGGCCCCCGCCTGACCTGGGACTTCGTACCGTCTGCCGGTTCGTCAGGGCGGCTGGGGACGGCGTAGACAGGCACTCACACGGCGGCACTCATGCGGCAGTGCTTACAAGCCGGTGCTCATGAGGCAGCGCTTACGAGGCAGTGCCTACGAGCCGCAGGGCGGCGCTCACTCGGTGGCGCTCGCGCCGCGCGGCGTGCCGCCCGTACAGCTCTTCAGCACGCGGTACGCGGCGAAGACCAGTACGGCGACGAGGGCGCAGGTGAGGGCCGTCGCCATGAGCTGGAGGGGCCAGTAGTGGGCGAGGGGGTGGAAGTCGCGGTAGTAGCCGACGGCGTCGAGCTTGTCGTACGTGGCGCGGCAGTCAGGGAAGACGTCGCCGCCGCAGTAGGGGTTCGGCAGTCGGGCGCCGGTGGAGGTGAGGATGCCCTCGTCGACCGCGATCCCCGTGCCTGACGGAGCGCCCTGCACCCGGTTGCGCACCTGGGTCACGCTGGGCCACAGGTAGGGCAGCGCCGTGTGGACGATGGCGAACACGCCGGTCGTGGCGACGACGGAGGTGCCGAGGGCGAGCAGGGAGCGGCGCCAGAGCAGACCGACCAGGACTCCGACGACGAGGCCCAGGAGGGCCAGGGCGACCGTGAGCGGCCCGCCCGAGTAGAAGGTCGGGAAGTCGGACCAGGACTTCGCGGTGTCGATGCGGCCGTTCCCGGCCGACCAGGCAAGGTGGTGCAGCGCGACCACGAGTCCGGTGCCTGCGACGACGAAGGCGGCCGGGAGGGCGAGTTTGGCGGTGAGCCAGCGCACCGGGGAAACCGACTGGGCCCAGGTCAGCTGAGCGGTGCCCGTCTCCAGTTCCCTGCTGGTCAGTGTGGCCCCGGCCCAGGCGGCTATGAGGAAGGGGAGGGCGAGGACGGCGAAGGTGGTGGCGGAGTAGACGTCCTTGTAGCGGATGATCGCGGGCTGGTCGTAGGTGCACTTCGACGCCCCGGCACACGCGTTGTACTGCTCCCACGCCGCCGCGGAGGCGTCGGTGAGCGGGCCGCCCAGCCACAGCAGCGCGGCCGAGAGTAGGACCACGAGGCCGCCCCAGACGCACAGCGCCGGCCGGTGCAGGCGCAGCAGCCACCGGGTCAGACGGGGCGCGGGGGACGGGTGCCGGGTGGCCGCGGGAGCGGTGGGGGCAACGGCGGTCATGCGGGCTCCTCCTGGGGCATGGCGGAGGCGGAAGCCGCTTCCTGGGTCGTGGGGGAGGCAGAAGTGGAATCAGAAGCGGAAGCAGAATCGAAGGCGGGGCCGAGAGCGAGCGGGGGCGCCGCCGGATTGCGCAGGTGGGCGAGGAGCAGCGCCTCCAGGGACAGGTCGTTCGTCTGCCAGCCGGCGGGCAGCGGCCCTGCGGGGCGGACGAGGGCGGTGACCTGGCGACCGGTGATACGGGATTCCACCGTGGTGTGCGGGGCCAGGTCGAAGCCGGCGCCGGCCTCCCGTGCGGGCCCGGTGATCAGGGAGTGCGCGGCGAGCAAGTCGTCGATGTCACCTGCCAGACGCACCCGGCCGTCGCCGATCAGCAGCAAGTGGTCGCAGGAATCCTCCAGTTCGGCGATGACGTGTGAGGACATCACGATGGTGGTGCCGTACCGCGCGGCCGTGGCCATGAGCGTGCCCATCAGCTCGTGCCGGGCCAGCGGGTCGAGGTCGGCCACCGGCTCGTCCAGCAGCAGCAGTTCCGGCCGCTTGGCGAGGGCCAGGGCGAGCGCCACGCGGGTGCGCTGGCCGCCGGACAGGGAGCGGACACGGGCTCCGAGGTCCAGGCCACCGCCCGCCGCGACCCGCTCCGCGGTGTCCGCGTCCCAGCTGTCGGGGTTGAGATCGGCGCCCATGCGGAGCGTCTCGGCGACGGTGAGCTGCGGGTACAGCGGTTTGTCCTGGGAGACGAAGCCGATCCGCGGCCGCATGTGGGCCGGGTGCCCGCCGAGCACCGTGACCGAACCCTCGCTCGGGGCGATCAGCCCCGCCGCCAGGGCGAGCAGCGTCGACTTGCCCGCGCCGTTGGGCCCCACGAGCGCACTGACACGTCCGGCCGGCAGCCGAAACGTGCAGTCACGCAGGGCCCACCCGCCGCGCCGCCGGAACGCCTTCCCCAGCCCGGTTGCCTCGATGGCACTGCTCGTCATCGGTGATCCTGTTCCTTCTCGGTGGTATCGAAGTGCTCGTCCAGCACGACAGCGAAGAGTGCCGCCACGTCATCCCGCTCCAGGCCGGCCGCCCGAGCTCGCGACGCCCACTCGGAGAGCTCGCCCCGCAGTGGAGAGTCACTCGGTGTGGCACCGAGTGATCTGCGAACGAAGGTGCCGAGGCCTCGACGGGCCTCGACCAGGCCCTCGCGTTCCAGTTCCCGGTAGGCCTTGAGCACCGTGTTCGGGTTGACTGCCGTGGCCTCCACGACCTCTCGGGCAGCCGGAAGCTTGTCGCCCGGCTCCAGCAGGCCCAGGCGCAAGGCCTGCTTGGTCTGCTGGACGATCTGTACGTAGGTGGCAACCCCGCTGCGCCGGTCGATCCGGTATTCGATCATCCCGGCAAACACCCTTTCACTATTTGAGTAGTGAATAGTGGATCGAGGAGGACGCGGATGTCAAGGAGAGCGCCAGCCACGTGGTCCGGCACACGTCGCTGCGCTGGCGGCAGGTGCGTCTGCGGCGGGCCCACGTACGACGGCCCCCGAGGGCCGCTCGCAGTGACGGCGGAATCGCGTTTCCGTATCGCGTCGCTGACGAAGGCCTTCACCTCACTGGCACTGGTCCGCCCGCTGCGGGACAACTGCGTCCCGCTGCGCACACCCGTCGTCGAACTGCCCGACCACGCGCCGGACTGGCGGGCCGGCGGACCGGCGGACCGGCGGACCGGCGAGAGTCTCACCGTCGAGCAGATCCTGGGTCAGGTCTCCGGCCTGCGCGAATCGGTGGACGCGGCAACCGTGAAGGCGCTGGGTGAGGGGGCACCATGACGGCGCGGCCCCCGTGCAGGGGTCGCGTGTGGGCGGGGCTTGCGAGTTCCCTGTGGTGGGTGCTGTCCGCCACGGACCGCATCGTCGTGGAGGGGGAACGTGATGGTGTGGACGGGCAGGCAGCGCCGTACCGGCGCCGGTGTGCTGGTGGCGACGGTCCTGGCCACGGGCGGCTGATGGGCCGGCTGGTCCCGATGCGGCCACCTAGCCGTCCTCGACCCCAACCACCAGTGGACGGGGGTGCGGTTTGCTTCCTGGCGGAAGCCCGCGTCACCGCGCCCCGCCAGCAGTAGCTGACCTGTGACAACCGTCCCTGCTTCGCTGGCACAGGTCAGTAGCCGCGGCTGGTCTTAGAACACGATGCTGCAACACGGCTAAGCGTTGCACCCTCACCTGCACAAACAGCGGCCCACAGCCATCAGGGGACCTGTGTTGCCGCCCGTGTTGCACCGCCGTCCGGTGCCAGAAGGCAAGACGAAGGCCCCGGGGGTCACGACGTCCCGGGGCCTCCACTTCGCTGACCTCCCAGCTCAACGACGAGCGGGGCGACGTGTCACGCCCAGTCCACGTCCAGCTTCACGATCACCGGCTACGTTTCGCCGTCGACGGTGATCTCCTCGCCGTGGGCGCGGGGCAGCGGCCGGTGGGCGCCTTCCTGCTCGACCCGCTGCGGTGGCGGGCCGGCCGTGGGCGCGGCCGTCGAGGAGCCACGCCCACCGGGTCGGTACCGAGGTACGGATACGCGGGTGGGCTGGAATGTCGCCCCGGTCGACCCCCGGGCAGCGGGCGCAGCTGCTCGACGGTGCCCCCGGTGCTGTACTCGGCAGGCTCGACCCGCCTCCGTACTGGTGGAGAGGCGGTATACCGACTGTGCGCTACTCCTCAGCTTGACGCTCCCAGGACTCGTAGGGCCGGACGTTGAGGTGTCAGCACTCCTGACCCGCTGGCAGCAGGGCGACGGCGCCTCGGCGATCCCAGCGCAGCAAAAGGCCCGTCGCGACGACGCGAACGTCAGAACGCGCAACCAGTCACCAGGCCTATCCACTTGCTGTGGCTGCCCCGGGCCGGGCCGCAGCCGCTTAGTTGTCTCGGCACCGGAACCGGGACGCGGCGAATCCACGTCGATCATCAGGACGACCCAGTGCGATATGCCGAGATGACACGACGGAGACCGCAGCATGCCTACCGCCGAAAACCGTGCCCAGCCCGCACTTGCGGCCCGGGTGAACGACTACGACAGCTTTGCCGAGGCGTACTCGGCCCTGAGCGAGACCAGTCTCCTGAACGCCTACTACGAGCGGCCCGCGATGCTGTCCCTCGCCGGGGACGTGGCCGGCCGCCGGATCCTTGACGCCGGCTGCGGCTCGGGCCCCCTGTTCGGTGCACTTCGTGATCGGGGTGCTCTCGTCACCGGCCTCGACTCCAGCGCCGAAATGGTGGCGCTGGCCCGGCGCAGGCTGGGCGCCGACGCGGCCCTGCACGTGGCCGACCTGGGTGACCCGCTACCGTTCGCCGACGGTGCGTTCGATGATGTCCTCGCCTCGCTGGTCCTGCACTACCTGGAGGACTGGGGGCCGACGCTGGCCGAGATGCGGCGAGTGCTCAGGCCCGGCGGTCGACTGATCGCATCGGTGCAGCATCCTTTCGTGGACTACGCCATCCAGGATCCTCGGCCCGACTATCACGCGACCACCAACTACACCCAGGAATGGACCGACCTGGTGGGGCAGAACGCCCGGATGAGTTTCTGGCGCAGGCCACTGCACGCGATGACCGATGCCTTTACCGCGGCCGGGTTCCGTCTGGCCGTCATCAGCGAGCCACAGCCCGACCCGGCGGCCCGTGAGCTCTACCCCAACGACTTTCAACGCTTCTCGACCGCCATGTGCTACCTGTTCTTCGTCCTGGAGGTACCCCCGGCTACCAGCTCGGCCGAGTAACGAGCACCTGCGGTCGGCCCAGTGGCGACGTGCTCGCACCGGCCGACGGGGCAGGCCACTATGCGAGAGATCGGACCGCCCGGCGGTTCCTCAGAAGCCTTCGCGGGCTTCGTGGAAGAGACGGGTGGCATCGGTGCAGCCGTTGACGAGGAAGGGGCAGGACCTCGGTACGCCCTAGTCCCGAGCCGCCAGGTAATGGGTCCGGCTGTCGTTGGCGTAGCTGGCCCGGTGGTTGGGAGTGCTGGGGTGCAGGCCGAACAGGTCGGTGACGGTGATCGGCGGTAGGTCGGTGACGGCTTCGATCATTGCGGTATTGCGTGCGGTGAGAACGGGGAGACTGTGTGAGCGCAGGAGTGCACTGACGCCGAGGGGGTTGTGGGGCGGCCCGGCGCCTGGCCGGGCAGCAGGTAGTGCGTCCCGTCGTCGAGCTGGCGCCGGAAGTATTCAGTGCCGGGGTCTTACATCTGTTCTTCGATCAGGAGGGCGAGGCGGGGTGGGACGAGGACGGGGTGGCGGCCCAGCGTGAGGAACGCTCCTTCCGGTGTACGCCGGAACTGGGTGGTCGTGAGCTCGGAGATCCGGCTGAGCGGCAGGGCGTGGAGGACGACGAGGGCGCCTGTGATCCGTACTTGGCGTGGCAGCGTGCTGTCGGTCAGGCAGCGGCGTAGGTGGTGGGTGTAGTCGTGTTCGGTCAGGAAGCTGCCGGCGAAGGTCAGCCCTTCGATTGACCTTCTCCCTCTACGGACCTGCGGCCCCTGACCGGCAAGAACGACAGCAGGCAGCACGTGCGAAGTGTTGCAACCGATGCAATTCCTGCTGTTTGCGGCCGTCTGCCACAGCGGGACACCGATGCGGTACATCCATAGTTCCGGTGTCGAGTTGCTGGCGTTCGTAGAGGCGTACCCGCTCGATGGCCGTCCCGTCGGGAAGGACCGGAGTGATCGGGGCCGACGAGGAAGGGTCGGACACGGTCAGGTGCGGGCCAGCTGTTCCTGCCGGGCTTGCTGGCACTGCTTGAACAGGGGGTTCCCGCCCACCCCGTAGCGGCACGTCGAGGTGTGGCACCCGGCGCAGGGGCCGGTCAGGCTGGGTGCCCAGGTGTCGTTCTGCGGGCGGGGCGTGGGGGTGGTCTGCTCGTTCATGCTGCTGCCTCCCCGTCCGTCGGTGCGGGGCTGGGGGTGCGGGCGGCGCGCCGTAGCTCGATGGAGACTGTGCGCCAGGCGGTGGGGGTCGCCCAGTAGGGATGGGTGCATAGAGTTCCGGACAGGGCAATCAGCCGGCGCCGCAGCGAGGTGGCACCGCCCACGGCGGGGGCCTGCGCGAGTTCGGCGTAGGTCTGCTGCCACGCCCTTTGGAGCGTGATCAGGTCATTGGGGAAGCGGAACGGTGGTCTCGCAGCAGATGAGCCGTGACGCAGTAGTGGGAGGCCAGCCACCGGCGCCGGGATGCCGTTGGACATCGAGATGTCACGGCCGACCCAGTCCACGACCGAGGCCACGCCGCCGTTCGGGAACGGGCGCGCGCTCACGACCGTCTCTACCCCCGGGTGGTGCGACGAGAGCCGGCCGCCGTCGACCGAACGACAGGAGCGCTCCGTGCCCGCGCTACGCCGCCCGTCCCGCGTGACGGCGATCTACCTCACCTTGGCCACCGTACTGCTGGCCGCCGGCGTCTTCGCCGTCCGGCAGGGCCCGGCGGCGGGCCTTCTCCCCGAAGCGACATGGGGCGGCTGGCGGTCCCAAGAGGTGCTGCACTGGTCGGCACACATCCGAGTCAACACTTGGGCGCACGCCGCCGAGGCGGAGATCCACATGGGCAAGGCCGAGTCGATCACGCTCAAGGCGTACGGCGAGGACGCCCACGGCATCACGAACATGGACCCCACTGCCTTCACCCTCACCCCCGACGGGAAGCTCACCGGGCGCGAACTCACTGTCATTGACTGATACTTGACGGAGTGACCGCATGGCCGCGGGGTTCACTCAAAGACCCGGCGCGTTGGCCAGCCCGACCTGCCAGGTGTACGCAACCCCGAACGGCCTTTATGGATTGCCCGGGCTCGCCCGACTTCGCGAAGCCCTCGTTGCCGCGCGTGGCCACTGCCATCTCCCGTTGCGCAACTCGCTGACACGCTCAGGTCCAACGACACGGGACTGGCACCGCGTCGATTCGACGGCGAGAGCACCGCCATACAAATGCTCCCTGTACAGATCAGCCCCTGTGGGGGCGGTCCGCGACCGGTTCCAACAAGCGTGGCAACTCGACCGAGGTGCCAAGTGGTGTAGCGCGTGTGCGGGTTTCGCTTCCCAGATCTCTGACCTGTGATTTTGCGGCCGAGTGGGAGCCGGACTGGCCCCGCGGGGAGTCGGCCCCGCGTCGGCGTCGGCGTCGGCTCGGCGGGCGCCGGATGGTGGGCCGGGGGGTCTCGGCGCTCGCCGTTGATGTGGCGCAGGCTGCGGTGTCCGTGTGGGCACCGGTGATCGGAGGCGGCGCAGGTCGTGACCACGGCCTACGGGTCGTGTGCGGATTGGAGTGGGGTTCATGGTGCGTTTGGTGCGTGAGGTGTTTGACGAGTCCGAGGCTGCGGGCCGGTTGCGAGTGCCGGTCGCGGCGTGGCGGTGGGCGACCGGTACGAGTTTGGGCCCGGCCGCGGATGTCGGGCCGGGCCGGTGATCGCGTGCGGTGGTGGAGGCCGCCGACCCCGAAGCCGTGCGGGCCGCCTTGCGGGGGGCCGGTCGGTGCGGGGTGGGCTGCGGGCCGGTTGCCGGAGGCGCTCGACACCCCGTTGGCACGGTGTCGGCCGCGGGTGACCGCTGCCGCGGTCGGCCACCTGGTTCGGGTCGAGGGTCGAGCTCCTGGTTCACCTCGGCGGTGAGGTCGAGTTCCTCGACGTCCACCCGCACCAGGTCAACACGCTCGCGCGCCGCACGGAATGCGCGGGGCCCGGGGCGGCACGCTGCCCCGGGCCCCGCGCACGTCAGCGGCGTTTCAAGCCTGCTTCGGAGCCGCCTGCTGCACGACTTCGAACGACCAGACCCGGGACCCGGAAGCCGCGGGCTTCGGCCGCTCGCCACCGACTGCCCCGGCACCCGCATCACCCTGGTGCGCGGCCTTCATCGGCCCCTCCAACCACGCCAGGAAGTCCTCCTCCGAACGCCACCGCGTGTACACGGGGTACTGGTCGGGGCCCTCCATCGGCCGGAGCAGCTCGAACCACTCGAAACCGTCCGAACCCGCCACGGCCCCCGCCCGCGAGGCGAACCGCTGCTCTAGGACTTCCCGCTGCTCGGCGGGGACGGCCAGTGCGTTGATCTTCACCACGCTGGGCACATGGCACCTTTCAAGAAACAGCGGCCGGTACTGCGCGTGGCCTTGACCATGCGCGGGAAGTCTCTTACATCCGTCAGTTCAGCCGGTGATCCGGACCGACTGAGGGCCGCCGATATGGGACCGCGCCTCCCCGGGGCCGATCGTGGTGACGCGGGTCGCGCAGGTCGTGCCGAGGTAGATGGTCATCCTCCTGTTCGTCTCGTTGGCGATCAGATCTGCCCGGACCTGGAGAGCGAGACAGACGTTGTCCGGTGGGTCGACGATCCGGAACTCGGCTTGATTGACGTCGAAGTACCGGATCGTTCCTGTGGCGGCTTGTGCGTTCGTGGCCAGACCCGTGGCGAGCACGGCCGCTGCGCCGACGGTGAGGCCGATCCTGCCGAAGCGTGAGAGCGCGTGGCGGATATGCATAGAGGCATCCGTTCCTCATGGGCGATGTTCGGGCAGCTCAACGTTCACACGTCAGTTTCGTCAGTTCTCGTCTCGACACCCCATTCACTCGAACATGGCAAGGAAAAACGTTCAGCTATTCGCCCGATGGGGCGGGAAGTGTCAATCCCGGTTCGGGAGGCGTCTTCCATTCCTTAAAATCTCTGCCGTTATTCGGAAACGCCCACGGGCATACGGACCCGGCGGGCGGGTCAGGGTGCAGGGGCCAGTCCTGACACAGCCAGGCAGAGGCCACCCCAGAGTGCTGGCACAATCTCGCCCGGCCGCCGCCAGCGTGGGGCGGACTGGAGCCTGCCTCTGCCCTCAAGCTCGTTCGCCTGCAGGTCGGCGTCGCACCGCGGCATTCCTCAACAGCACTGGAGCCGAGGGGCACACCCAAGGCCGCGCGGGCCGCCTCCCCCAGCGCCGCGGCGTTTTCGACCGGGCAGGTGCGCAAGGTCGACCGGCCGGTCTGGGCTTCGGCTGTTGCGAACGTACTCTGAATCGCGCCGAGGACGGCGCGCTTGGGGATCACAGGATGGAACCCGACGGCCCAGTTCCCCTTTGCAGGATCACCGGCCCTGGTGGCGGGCTTCACCCCTTCGGGTGTGGATAGATGCTGCTCGGAGCAGGCAGGGTGGAGGCCGGGCCCACGGCCGCCAAGCTGACCGACTACCCGCCGGATGAACAGGGCTGGCGCCGGGTCCGCTACGACGGCACCGCCATCGCGTCGCGCGCACGATCCGGCCGACATCCGTGTCTTCCTCGCCGCGGCCGGGCTGGAGAACGCCGAGGACGTGGACCTCACCGACACCGACAGCGACTTCGTGGAGTGGAGAGGCGCCGACCCCGAGAAGTGGAACCCGTCTGATGGTCTGCGGGGGAGTGTCAGTGGAGATTCATCAGCTGGTTGTCAGCGGTGTAGCCCCAGCGAGCTGGTAGCTGACACCTTCAGGCCGTGACGTACTGGTGCCGACGCGAGTGGTGAATATCCACGTCATTCTCACGCCGACCATCACGCCGCCCAGCTGTATGGATCCCCACGAGCTGCGGGCGCACCCGTGGTGGCCGCCCATGGCCGCTGCGCGCGAGATGAGTCGTACGACCGTACGTCTAATCCGGCACCGTCCCAAACGCGTTCGAACCTCGGATCCATCCAGTCCGGGGAACCTCTCCACTCGGGGGAGAGGAAACGATCGGCCCCGCCGCGCGGCGCCCTAGCGTGGAGTGGATGAAGCACCTGTCAGCTGGCTCATCGGTGGCTGCAGCCCTGCTCCTGACCGCTCCGCCTCCCGCTGCGGCCGTTGCTGCTGCGCCGTGTGTCAGGGGTGAGTCCGAGTCGCGGTCGCGCACGTCGGTGGACGACGGCGAGATCAGATGGACGGCGAACACGGCCTACGCCGACGCGTACAAGCATCGGCTCAAGGCGTGGCAGTACCCCGGCCACACGATCAGGCTGGCTCCCGATTCGGCGACCACCGTCAACGACCTCGAGTTCGTGGACTACAACGCCCCCAAGGACCATGCCGCCGCGAAGTGGAACTACCGTGGAGGCCCCGGCCAGACCGACTACATCCGCTTCAACACGGTGGCGATGAAGGACGCGAGCCCCACCAAGCGCCGGCAGATCGCGGCGCACGAGCTGGGCCACGCCCTGGGGCCGTGCCACACGTCGGACGCTGGCGGCTCGGGCTATGTACGGTCGCTGATGTGGCCGACCGCCCACGAATACTTCGATCGCCCCCAGGACGTCGACCGAGCCAAGCTGTGGGGCTGATCATGAGCGTGAAGACGTGGGCGATGACCGGGACCGCGGCCGCCGTGCTCCTCGGAAGTGGCTGGTACGCCTGGGAGAGCAGCGGCGCATCGCACACGGAGAGCCTGTGCGGGATCCCGTCCGGCGGCACGGATGCCGAGGTGGCGACCGGCGCGCAGGGCATTGCCGTGGTGGAGGCCACAGGGGAGGCGGCGCACGACCCGCAGGCCGTCGGCGCCGAGAACCCCGATCTCGTCACGACGCCGGTACGGATCCTGGAGTCGATGAAGGGGAGGTTCGCCCCGAGCATCGGGGTGTCCCAGCGGGTAGAACCCGGCGGGACGCCCGGCTCGTTCAAGGTGGCTACCTCGAACCGCGAGGTGATGATGGAGCCGGGGGAGCGGTACGTGGTCGCGATCGGCCCCGGCGACCTGCAGGCCCGCCCGGGAACGACGACGTTCGCCACACTGATCCAGCCCGCACACCGAGGGACGGCCGAGGAAGTCGACTACTGGCGGAGCGTGATCGCGAAGGCCCTGCCGAAACCCGTCTGCGACGACACCGTCAGCTAGCAGGGGAGGGACGGCAGGCCCCGCCGCAGCCGCTGCTGCGCCACCGACGGCACGTGACGAACCAGGACTTCTGCCAGCCTGCCGCCGCATCCGCGCGACGGCAGGCCGAGCCGCGCCGTCCAACCGGGCACCGGCGCAACTCCCATGGACACCGCGGGGCGGACCCGTCGGCGCTCACCGGCCTCGTCGCCCGCCCTTCCCAGAACGGCTGCCACGAGGCGAGGCTGCCGCGGCCACACGCCGGTCAGGTGTGGATGCGGCTGTTGGGGCCGTCCTGGCCGTCGTCGGCGTCGTTGAACCAGTGGTCGCCGGCGCCGAGGTAGCGGAAGGAGTGGGTTTTGCCCTTGGGGAGTTCCACGGTGACGGCCCGGTTGCCATCCTTGCGCGGGGTGAGGACGTGAACGCAGGGGCGCCAGTCGTTGAAGTCGCCGACCACGCTGACCTCTGCCGGGTGAGTGCCTGGAGTGTCTGCGGGCAGGACGAAGGTGACCTTGACGGAGTTCTTGCGCAAGGTGCGTTCCAGCACGTGGAGCTCCTGACGGGTCACCCGCCCGCTCCACCTGGCACGACCCGAGGCGCTCCCGCGTGCCACCGCCCGGATGGGAAGAGCGGACGACAGGTTGTCCCACGCAGGCAGGACCTGGCCGGTGCCCGATAGGGGTCCAGCCAAGGTGAGCCAACAAGCCGCCACCGCGCCCCCGCGGTCTACACCGCTTCATGCCTGACTTGCGGCGGTACGTACGACAAGCCGTGGCGCCGTATCCGGCCCTGACCTGGTCAGCCTTCCGATGTGTGTGGGTGCTACACCCAGGTGTAGTTCGCGTCGGTGACGGCGTCCAGGGCCGCGTTGGTGACGGCGGCGTGCGGGTCGGCGAGGGCAGCGAGGGCGGGGCCGATGGGCGGGAAGATGGGCAGCTCGGCGGTCTTGCGGTAGTCGATCCACTCGATGACGCCGACCTCGTGGCTGCCGTCGGGGAGCTCGTCCAGTTCCTGTTCGGCGAGTGTCTTGCGGAGGTCGGGGCTGATGTGGAAGCGGTAGATCAGGTGGAGCTTGCGGGGCGGCGGGGTGGGGCCCGGGCGGGTCACTCGCTGGTCGACGACCCACATCAGGTCCCCGCCCTCGGCCGCGGCCGTGTCCAGCCCGAGTTCCTCGGCGAGCTCGCGGGCGAGGGCGAGGGTGAGGTCTTCGCCGTGCTCGACGTTGCCGCCGGGCGGGGTGTAGTGGGTGGAGTCGGTGCGGTCGCGGCGGATGAGGGCGACGTCGTCGCCGCAGAACACCAGCGCCCCAGTCCGGATCTTGATCCTTGAGAACGGGGCGGGTGCGGCAGGGGTGTTCGTCATGGCCACCAGTATTCCGGCGGGCCCAGGTGCTGGGCGGGCTTTGCCCCGAGCTCACCGGCCCGGAACCGGACACCGTTTCCGCTTACGGGCGGCAGGCGGCAGGCGGCAGGCGGCGGGCAGGCCCGGCAGGCAGATGCCTTGAGCCCCTCGGTCGCTTGCTGAGCCTCGATGATCCGAGGTTGTCGCTCAGATGAGGAAGGCCGGCAGGCGCTGGTTCACGACCTCGTCGCGGGGGAGGAACAGACCGAATCGGGTCTCTATGAGCGCCAGTGTGTGGCGGTCGCGGTCGAGGTAGGACTCGCCGTCCGGTCGTGCGTACGCGCCGTCCGGGTGCAGCACGCCAGCCGCTACCAGCTCCGGCAGCAGCAGGTCCGGCTGCTCACCCCATCGCCAGCCTTCCTCGCCGATCCCGAAACTGCAGACGTCCGCACCGTCCCTGGCATAGGAGAACATCGCCGGCGGATGGTCCGGTGAAGGATCCAGGTGAATGGCTTCCACGCCGTTCCGGGAGATCTCCACCAGCCTGTCACCCCCGTTGCCCATCCCGTATTCAACGGCGAAGGCCCAGCCACCGCAGGCACCGACCCGCACAACGTCATCGTCGTCAGTCGCAAGGTCCAGAACCATGTTCCATGCCTCTGTGTCCGTGATCGGCGACACGACGGATCCCGGCGTGCCGCCCATCCGCACGCCCAGTTCCTGCGGCTCGATGCCACGCGCGAAGACCACGCCGTGCTGCCAGTCGTCCTGATCCACAAGCCACTGAATGCCGCTACTCATGGCGTCTCCCCCCCCCCACGGGCGCAGACAGTACCTCCATCCGCACCCACCGAAGTGATCACCCTAGTCGGCAGTACCGACAGGGCCGCGTACGAGGATTGGACGCCTGGCCCCACCAGGGCGATGGTGGACTCTCCAGCGATCACGGTGGCCGCCTGCTGATCTCGGAGCCCGCCGAACGCTTCTCTGGGTGGTGCAGGTGCAGCTGAGCCCGTGCAGGTGAGCCGGATTCCGTGTCAGCCCGGCCAATCGGTTCGAGGCTTTCAGCGATACCAGTCGAGGGGTTCCGCCGCGTACGTGCCGTCGGAAAGGATTGCGTCAGTCAGCTCGAACCGCCGCCGGCGATCGCCGGCCGGCTCCTGCCGGGCGATGACGGTTCCGGCGGGGCGGCTACTGACGATCTGCACCGCGTGGCCGTCCGGGGCCCGCGCACCGATCAGGGTGTATGTGCGGGCGGGTCTCGTTGCTGCCCCGTCTTCGCCCCGTGCAGTGCCGCGCCGGGCAGCACGCCTACGGCGGGCTCGTGCGTCGAGGCCAACAAATGCGACCACGGCGAGGCCGCCCAGAACCTCCGCGATCGAGCCCGCGATTACGTCGTTCAGCATATCGGTGAGTTCTGTTCCTCTCTGTCGGTTGCCCGCAGCGAACGTCCCCCGAGGGACCGGTCGATGGGACGCGCCCGTGTGCCCGGAAGACGTCCGTGAAGCCGGGCCTTTCTGCGCTGGCGCCCCATTGAGACAGACTTCGAATTCACTGCTCCTCGACACTTCGCGGGGTTCTAAAGTGCGGACGTGACCCGCACTGAGGCATCCCCGGCGGATCGAGAGCTGCTTGACCTCCTCCACGACCGCGGCCTGGCCGTATCAGCGGCGCAACTCGAACGATGGCGCCGAGCCGGCCTGCTTCCGCGGCACGCCCGTAAGGCCCTGGGCCGAGGACGGGGTTCGACATCCGTTCTGGACTCCCGCACCGTGGAGATCGCCGATGTCCTGACGCGTTGCAGCGGGCAGGGCAAGGACCTACGAGCCACAGCCCTGGCCTGGTACTTGCGAGCCGGCACACCAGGAGCGCACTCCCGCCAGCCGGTCCCGGAACCGCCCTTCGAACCCGTGCGTGACGCACTCGTCTGGGCCCTGCGCCGCAGCCCCGTCCAACGTCTGATCGAGCAGGCCCGACGAGCCCGCGACGACATCGACACGGACAACCTCTACGCCGACGCCGACAAGTTCCTCGCGCGCTCGCCCGGCCTCTTCGGCCATCCGGGACGCATGCGCGAAGCACTCCTCGACAGCAGCCAGGACATCCAGCCACCACCACGTGGCGGACAGCGCAGCCTGGTGAACCTCATTGCCTTGCTCGGGCTGCCGTCGGGGGAGGTGAGCGGGGAAAGCTTCGCGCAGGCGATGGCCAGCTCCGGACTGCACTTGGGATTCGACTGCGAGACGCTGGCCGCAGCCTTTGAGCACGCTGGGCGTGACGGAACACTGGACCATGTTCTGCACGCGGCACGGCAGCATGACGTGGTGGCCGAGGCCGAAGCAGTCAGCCCTGAAAGGCTGGCCCGTGCACGAGAAGTCGCCCGCATCTTCGGCTACTGCGGCAGTGTGTACCTGATGCACGGCCTACTGCTCCCGGACACCCCCGGCCAGCAAGCCATCCGCGCGGAAATCGACGAGCTGGGCATGGGCGAAGTCGTGCTCGCGGCAGCCCGAAGCTTCACCAAGGTCGAGGCGGCCAATGTTCTCAGCCTGTGCCTGGACCCCTTCTTCGACCACGTCAGTGAGCAGCTCAACGAGGTCATGTCCAAGAACATCGACCGCGTCTTCCGCCGCCCCGGAGAGCTGGACTCGGCTGAGGAGTTCATGGCCGGATGGCTGGCAGCGATCCAAAACGCAGCAGGGCAGGAATCGTAGCCCGAGGCTGTTCCGGGTCGGGGCCGTGTCGCTTCCGCGGCCCCGGCAATGACCGGGCATGAGCACCATCAAGCATTGACGACACGAGCTATGACGGGTCGTGGCGGACAACTGGAAGGTGGCGGTGCGGACGGGCGCGGCCCAATCCGGGGGCACCGTGTGTCCACTGCACCCCGGAGACCCGCCACACCAGCCACTTCAACCAGCAAATCTTGAAGATGGCGAGGCTTCACTCTCGAGCGCCGAAACCGTGCGCCGTCCCTCACAGCCTTCGGGGCCCGACTCCGTCCTCGGCGAGCGCGTCGCCCGGGTTCAGTAGGGCGCAGGCCTTCATCGACAGGCATCCGCAGCCGATGCATCCGGTGAGCTCGGCCTCGAGCCGCTCGATGGTCTGCCGGCGCTCCTCCAGCCGACGCTTCCAGCCACGCGAGGCGAGTTGCCACTCCTGGTGACTCGGCGGACGGTCGAGCGGCACATCGGTGAACGCCTCCCGGAGGTCCTGCAACGGGATGCCGATCCGTTTTGCCACCGAGATCAATGCGATCCGGCGCAGCATGTGCCGCGGGTAGCGGCGCTGGTTGCGATTGTCGCGTTCGGACGCGATCAGGCCGAGCTCTTCGTAGAACCGCAGTGCGGAGACCGCCGCTCCGGTCCGCGCGCTCACCTCGCCGATGCTCAGCCAGTCGTCAGGCGCGGCCCGTTCGGCGCCGGAACGGTAGCTCGTCATACAAGGCCTCCTCTTGACCTCAAGTCTACTTGAGGCCCTACGGTCGCCTGCGTTGCACCAGAACGGCAAGCAAGAACGAGTGGGAGAGGATGGCAGTTCGATGACGTTTGTGATCGCTTTGCCCTGTGTGGATGTCAAGGACAAGGCATGCATAGATGAGTGCCCTGTCGACTGCATCTATGAGGGTGAGCGGATGCTCTACGTCCACCCGGACGAGTGCATCGACTGCGGCGCATGTGAGCCGGCGTGCCCCGTTGAAGCGATTTTCTTCGAGGACGACACCCCGCAGGAATGGCAGGACTTCAATACCGTGAACGCCGAGTTCTTCTCCGACCTCGGCTCCCCCGGCAGCAGCGCCAAGCTCGGTCCGATCGGCAGGGACCATCCGATCGTGGCGGCGCTGCCGCCTCAGGAAGCCGATTGAGCACGAGAGCAGTCACGTCAGACCCTCCGACCGGCACGTTCGAAGATGGCAAGGATTCCTTGAACAGCTCGGCCGAAGTGTCGCTGGTCAGACCTCCGCCAGGACGGCCGCCTGTTCAGGATGTGCAGCTAGGAGGATGCTCTCCGAGAGCGCGTACAGGGTTTGGCCCGCACTCGCCGTGAGCCACCACGCGGAGCGGCAGCACGGCGTGCCGTCGTCGGTCGGCGTTCGTGGCCATGAATGATCACGAGGATGGCCTCTCATCCAGTACGCGCGTGGTATCCCGTCCGTGGCGGACAGGGCGGCGCCGGAGAGGACGACGGGCCCGGATCGGAGTCGACAGCGGTGGCCCGAGGAAGCACAGCACGTGCTGATTGATCGGACCTTGGTGACATCGACCCCGCATGGGAAGCCCCCTCCGGCCCGCCCGGCAGCCGCCGACAGCAGATGGTGGCGTTCAAGTCGCCGGAGCGCGGCGGACGCGCATGGCACGCCGACCCCACCACCGTGACCCGGGCGTGAGGGCCAGCTCGCGCTGTCGCGCTCCGCTGGCCTTCGCGGGGCGGGGTCGGGACACGAACCGGTCGGCGGCCGGTGAGGTTGGCGGCGGCCCGGTGGTACTGCTGCCCCCAGAGCGCTCTGGGCACCGGGCCTCACCCACGCACGCCAGATCGGCGCGGGCCGGCCACGACCTTGACCGCCACCCGCACCGGTCCAAGCGCGGCCCGGAGAAATGGTCCTGACACCTGACGCTGCCACCACCACGAACGGCGACACGACCGTGCTCCCCCTGCTGGAGCTGACATTCAGTCAACTGTGGCGCCAGCGGGTCGCGTCGCAGCAGCACCACTCAGCAACCCCCGCGCGCAGTTGTTTGGCCGCAGGTGACTTCGTCGGCGTGAGCCGCCCGCTCGTATCCGCCGCCCAGGCCAAAGGCGCGGCTATGTCCCGTAGACGTGGTCCGTAACGACGGTGCGGCGTACGTCCGCCTCCAGCATCGCCTGGGAGCGGCGCTGCGCGTTGATGTAGCCCCTCCCTGTCGGGCTGGTTCGCATTCCACGTGCTGAACAGGGTGGCCGGCGCCTCGGTCTCCCATTCGGTGGCGCCGATCGAAGGCGGGTACGCCACAGCGGACTCCTGCATGTCCTCGGCGTCCGCGGACTGCGCCGGGGCGCTGTGGAGGACCTGCCGGGCCATCGCGTTGCCCCTGTGCCAGTCGCCGCCGTGGTACCAGCAGCAGGCACTGCCGGCCCGACGCGGAAGGGCCTGCCGCATCCAGCGCCACCACCACGCCACGCCGGCCGGCATGCACTGCTCAGCCCAGACATCCTGCGGCGGCATCCGCCATCTTGACCGCGTCGAAGCCGCTCTCCAGGAACAGTTCCAGCGCGGTGACGGCCGGATGGCGGCGGGTGCACAGCTTCATGCTCTCCCGCAGACCCGGGCCGGGACCCGGGACCTGCGGCCGGGCCCGAGGTCGGGGTGTTCGTCGTCTCCATGCGTCCAGCGCAGCGAGAATGCGTTCCTGAGTATCTTATGTAACTGGGTTGCATTTTCTGGCGGGAGGCGCTTTCCTTGAGACATCGCACCGAGCCGGTGAGGGACCGGCCCGACAACGAGGGGGAGTTCGTCATGAACGACGCAATGAACGACGCATCGAACGGCGGGAGCGACGTCGTCATCGTGGGCGCCGGCCCGACCGGCCTGACGCTTGCCTGCGACCTGGCGCTGCGCGGCTTGACGCCGCGGATCCTGGACCGGCGAGAGGCACCGCACCGGGAGTCCCGCGGCAAGGCACTGCGACCGGGCAGCCTGGAAGTGTTCGCGCGGTTCGGGGTAGCCGACCGGATCACCGACATCGGCCGCTCGCACGTGGTCTTCCGCAAGTACTTCGACGGCGCGCACGCCGCGGACACGCCCGTCGACGACGCCTGCCTGATCGGCCAGTGGCAGGTGGAGGAGGTGCTGCGCGAGCGGCTGGCCTCCCTCGGCGTCCAGGTCGAGTTCGGCGCCGAGGTCACCGGGATCGAGCAGGACGACGACGGGGTGAGTATCACCCTGGCGGACGGGCGGTCCCTGAGGTCCGGGTACCTCGCCGGCTGCGACGGTGGGCGCAGCACCGTGCGCAAGCAGCTGGGTATCTCCTTCGAGGGGTACGGCGGCGACGGCGAGCAGGCGATGGTGGTCGGTGATGTCCGGGCACCGGGCCTGAGCCGGGAGTACTGGCACCAGTGGTTCACCTCCGACGGCGGAGCGATGATGCTCTGCCCGATACCGGACACCGTCTCCTTCCAGCTCCAGGCCTCTCCCGAGACCGATGCTGAGGGTCGTGCGCTGCCGCCGTCGCTGGAGGGCTTCCAGCGGCTCTTCGACCGCCACGCCCGGATGGCCGGCATCCGCCTGACGGACGCCACCTGGCTGTCGACCTGGCGGGTCAACGTCCGGATGGCCACCCGGATGCGGGAGGGCCGCGTCTTCCTCGCCGGCGACGCGGCGCACGTCCACCCGATAGCCGGCGGGTTCGGGATGAACACCGGCATCGAGGATGCCGCGACCCTGGGGCGCGCCCTGGGTGGGGAGATACCCCTGGAGGCCTACGAGGCCGAACGTCTCCCGGCCGCGGCACACCTGCTGGCCGACACCAGCGCACGGATGGAACGCGTGATGGCGGCGGTCGCGACACCGGGCACCGGCGTGGAGGCCGTGCTCGACTGACCCGGACGAGCCCGTACTGGACCGACATCGACGCCGCGGACGGAGCCGGGCAGGTACCCGCGGCGCTCCGCCGCCTGGCGAAGGGGGTGCTGTCGGGGCTCCCTGACCCTCCGCTCCAAGCCCGGATGCGCCGTCCAGGGCGCCGGTTGCGGCGGGGCATCCACCGGCTCCGTTCCTGAAGCAGCGGGCAACCGGCACCGTGCCGGCCGGTGGAGGTGAGATAGCCAAAGCCGATCCCCAGAACCCCACCGGCAACGGTTCACCGGAAAGCCCTTCGGTAGGCGCTGAAGCTCACGCCCAACTCGGTGGTGTTCCGCTTCTCTGGCCAGGACCTGACCACCGCCGGTACCTACATCGAGATGGCCTCCCGCCTCACCGAACCCATCTTCCTGGGCCGCCCGATCCTCGCCATCCAGAACCGCGTCAAACGCTGAAACGCGCCCACCCCAGGCGGGTCATGCGCCATACGGTCCGCCACCGCATCGGTTGTCGTGGTAGGCAGGGCACTCGGTTCCTTCGAAGGACCCGGCCCACCATGATCGGAGGCCGGACAGGGGTGGCCGCTGCCTGATGGTGTAGGCGATCCAGGTGGCGAGGTAGATCGGGACCAGGATGGTGGGCAGGTGGCGGTTGGCCAGCCATACGCGGTTGCGGCCTGTGTTGCGGTTGCAGACCGCGTGCAGGGAGGCTGCGGTGAGTGGGTGGCGGAGAAGCAGGTTCGCGCGGTAGTTGATGTCCCAGCCGACGTCCAGGGCCCGCCAGACGAAGTCGGCTCCTCGGCCTTTACGTCGTGACCGCCACACCACGGCGCTACCGCGCCGCAACAGACCGCCTACCTGGAAGCCCCGCACGTCGTAGCCGTCGAGAGCCACGGGCCCACGCCCGCGACCCCCGGCCTGCAGCGTGTTGCGCGACCGGAACTACTTCTTGTTCGTCGTCTTGTCCGCCAGGTCTTCCTCGAAGGGCTTCTCGCACGCGGGCCCGGTGTCGACGAAGATGAAGCTGTCCTCATCAGTCCCGTCCGCCCAGCCCTGGGGGCGGTGGCTCGCTATGAGGCGCCAGCCGGTCTTGTCCAGCGCCTTGACGATCGACTGCCGCTCCTCGTTGCTCCCGCCCTCCTTCCAGCCCCCGTTGACCAGCGCGGCGACCGTGGCGTTGTAGGACTTTCTCGAGTCAGTGGCTTTCGCGCCGTCCGACTGCCACCTGACCGTGCAGGACTTGAGGATCGGCGGGACGTCGTTCCGGGGCTTCTCGGTGAACCTGGCCGCCGTGGCGGCGGTCTCTATCTCCTTCTTCACCGCCGCGACGTCCAGGCTGCCGCCGGATCCCGCCTTCGCCGGGGCGGAGTCTCCGGCTGACGGTGCGTCATCGTCGTGTCCCTGAGTCGAATCGCCTTCACTGCCGCACCCTGCGATCAACAGCACCGCACCGGCGGCCGCGGCCGCCCACCTCACTTTGCGCGCGACGACGCCCCCCTTCACGTCCGCGGACCCATGCCCGCGATCAAGGCAGCAGTCTGCCACCGCCGTACGCGCCGGCGCGAACGGCGTTCGCTCACGGCCCAGATGGCGGCACGGCCGCGGCCCGTCAGGGCTGGGGGTGGAAGCTCCTGTGCGGCCGAGGGGTTCGGTCAGGCCCGGCGGGCGGCGACCCGAGCCACGCCGGTCCTCGGCCTTGAGTACGTACCCGGGGGCTGCCACACGGCCCCGGCCCAGGGTCGATCCCTCGGACTTGCAGCCTCCTCAGGGCAGCAAAGCGGTAGGGCACCCTGCAGCTGGAAGCGAGCGGGCGCGATCCGGCAGGCCAGCGCGCTGACTTCGAACGCCCACCACCACAAAGCAGCCGCCGCAGGTCGGGGAACACCGCACGGTTCGAATGACGCACCCCGCCAGCTGGGGCATCGGCGGCGTGGACAGCGGCGCGGCGTGAGGCGTACGCGAACGACCAGGGCCAGCCGGCTCGCTGGTGGCGGTGACGGCGCGTTCGAACCAGTCGAAGGCGGACCAGGATCGGCGGAGTGGCTGCCGCCGTCCGTGGACGCGTTGTGCCGGTACGGCGCCGAGTGGAACGCGACCAAGCTCCGGTGGGGCCTCGCGGTCGACGATGCGGAGAAGGGCCGGCTGCTCGACATCGCGGCCGGCTGCGGCGGCACCGACGTGGAGTTCCCCCCCGCCCCGTAGAACAGCCCGGAGACGAGGGCCGTCGCCTCGACAGGCGGCGGCCCCTTGCTGTGCTCCTCAGTGGCTCGTGAGCGCAGGGTGTCTGGGCGGTTCCAACGACATGCGCTGTTGGGCCGCCGGGGGTGTGGGTGGCGGCGCGGGCGGGGCAGGGTGGCAGGCGGGAACGCATCGGAGGGTGGTGTGCTGGTGGAGTGGGACTGGTGGACGGTGGAGTTCGGGGACGCGCACGCGGGCGTGGCGGGTGTCCTTGTCGGCGGTGGTGAGCCTGGGCCGGTGTACTTCGATGTCGGGAGCGGCCCGAACGTGCCGTCGACCTCGCACTGGTCGGCCTACGACGGCCGGCACCGTCGGCCACGGGCCGAGGCGCTCCGGGCGGTGTGTGCGTGCGGATGGCGCGGTGCCGCCGAGTACCCGCTGGACTGGACGACAGTCGGCGACCGGCCGTTGTACGAGGCAGACGTCGACCTGACTGGTCCGCTCGCGGACTGGAACGCCCACCTGTCCCTCGTCCGCGACAGGGCGGTACCGCTGCCCGAGCCGCTGGCCGCCCTCCTGGTCGAGATCACTGAGCAGCTGACCGCCGCGACGACGGACGCGCCGCTGGCCGCGCTGCGCGCCATCGGCATGCTGGAGCGGATCGCCACCCGCATCGGGCGGGAGGCGGCAGGCTCGCTGGCGGAAGGCGGCGTGTCCGCCGAGACAGTCGCCACCGGGCTCGGGACCACCCGCTCCAAGGCCATGGTGCTCCTTCTGGCCGCGCAGGACAGGTGACAGCACCGGCTGGCATCGGGCGTGCGCGGCTCGGGGCGAGGGGGCGCGGCCTGCTGTAGGGCGACAGGTATGTGAATCGCGGGCTTGTGTGCGAAGAATTCCGCAGAACGGTTGTTACTTGATCAACTACTCCGGGCGGGTGAGGCGGGGGAGGGGTGCGCCTGGTGGTGCGCCGGAGCGCGCCGCGCCGTAGGTGCGGTTCCCGGGGCGGGTGGGTGTAGCGGTCAGTGAATGTCAGGGGCACGTTCGGGGGGAATGCGTGCAGTGCGCAGGCGAGTGTGACGGATATGTCCGTGTCTGGTAACCGGCGTCGGTGGGGCTGCGGCGGGGCCCGTGTCGGGTCGAGAGTGTGGCCAACGGCTCACCCCGAGCCACCCCCGCAACTGCCTCTACCGACTTGTTTCGGCTGGTGGGGCACTGTTCTTGAGGGAGCGTCACCCATGTCTTCTGCTTCTTCCTCCGTTCGTCGTATCGCCGCCACGGTCGTGGCTGCCGGCGCGGTCGTCTCTGCGGTCGCGCTGCCGGCGGCCGCCGCGGATGGTGACCGTCACCACCAGCGGCCGCGGGTGGAGATCAGCCGGGTCCAGGCCGACAGCCCCGGACGTGACGACCACTCGAACCGGTCCCTGAACGCGGAGTGGGTGGAGATCACCAACACCACCCGCGACGCCATCAACCTCCGCGGCTGGACCCTGCGTGACAGCGACGGCAACCGCTACCGCTTCGACAACGTCCGCATCGGTAGCCGCGCTACCATCCGCATCCACACCGGCAACGGCCGCGACACCCGCACCGACCTCTTTCAGGACCGCCGCGAGTACATCTGGGGCAACCGCGCCGACACCGCCACCCTGCGTGACGACCGCGGCCGCACCGTCGACACCGAAACCTGGGGCCGCCGCTAACCCCCACCACCCCGCAGCCCTCACACCTAGCCGGGGATCCTGCGGGACATGACCGCACGGGCCGTCGCCTCACCGGGCGACGGCCCGCACTGCTGGGCAGGCGGCGGCACCGAAGGGGGGTTGGTGGTGGCGGCAACCAGGGGGGGGGGAGATGAGCACCGGTATCGCGCCCGAGGGCTCGTACGCGGGTGTCGACGGGTTGTGTGAGGACATCCGGGGCCCCTCGCCAGGTGGGTGCCCCGGCTCGGTGACCATGTTTACCGGTCGGTGTCCGGGCCGGCCGAGGTGGGTGCGGCTGGTCGGTGCGGTCGAGGACGCAGTCGAGGTCACGATGCTCCCCGGAGACGGCGCGACCGCGCGGGCCGAACTGCACGTGGCGGCCGCCAGGTCTTCAACGGCTGCGGCGGGGCGGGCGGGGACGGATGTGCGGGGTGTCGGCGCGCGGCGGTTGCTCTCGGCCTGCGTGTTCCCGTTGCCTTCTATCCCGGACCGGAAGGCCGGCTTCCGGTGGGCGGAGCGCGGCCCCGACCCGGGCCTCCCTCCCCCGGCCGGTCGGGGCTACTTGCTCTCTTCCCCTACCGGGCAAGGTGCGTCTCTGGCACCGCACGGGCCGGTGGCGCGCTGCCCTCCGGCTGCACGTGCCGCGCCGCCGGGCTGGCCCGCCGGGCGTCGCAGGTCACGGGAGGCGGGAGCCGAAGAGGAGGGCGAGCAGTGCGAGGGTCGGCACTGCTCCAGCCCCGCCGAGAGGGGGAGCCGTGTGGTTCGGCCGGGTGGGTCGGGAGGCGGCTGGCGCACTGGGCTACGGCGGCGTGTCCGCCGAGATGGTCGCCACCGGGCTCGGGACGACCCGCTCAAAGGCCGTGGTCATGCTCTTGATTACGCAGGACTGGTGATGACGAGCTCCCCAACATCGGCCCTGTTGGTTTCCCTGGACCTCTGCACCGTCCAGCCCCACGGCACATCCACCACAAGTTCGGAAACTGACCCGGCCCGGAATAGGGCTGCTTTGCTCCGTCCCGGGTTGCCGGTGCGCCCGCGCGTGCTAGGAGTTCACCCGGTCCGAAGGACGACCATGACTTGGCGGAACGGCTGGTCGGTATGCGGCGGGAGAACGGGATGCAGGAAGGGGGCAGTCAGCTGCTGGGGACTTCCTGACGAAGCAGCTTCAGAAATCCTCCCGGGTCGAGCTCGCAGGAGCCTGCGCTCAGGACCCGATTGCCTCGTGGCACAACCCTTAGGAAGCGACCCTCCTCAGCCGCAGCACACCGTCGGGCAGTTGTTCGCCCGCGCCGGTGGGGCCGATGGGTGGCCGTGCCGTGGGCAGGAGTTCGAGGCGTTCGCAGTGCCAGCCGGCCTCCTCGAAGGCGGCGAGGTCGGTGAGGCCGTGCATGGTCAGGGCCGTTCCGGCGGCGCGGGCGGCGACGGTGAGGGTGCGTGCGGAAGCCGGGGAGAGGACGTCGCAGATCCATGCGCTGCCGGCGCCGGCCGCTTCGCCCGCCGCCCCGGCCAGGGCACGGACCTGGCCCGCGGTGAGGTAGGCGAGCAGCCCCTCAGCCACGAAGAGGGTTCTGCGACCCGTCGTGCGGGGCTGCAGGAGCTTGGCGAGGGCGGCGGGTTCGCGTAGGTCGCAGCGGACTCGTTCCACCGGGACGGGCGCCGTCGCGACGGGCAGCAGGCGGTCCTTGAGGTCGAGGACGGGGGCACAGTCGATCTCGACCACCCGACAGGAGCCGGGCCAATCCAGGCGGTGGGTACGGGCGTCGAACCCGGCGCCGAGGTTGACGCAGACGTCCCAGGACTCGGCCGGCAGCAGCTCTGACAGCAGGCGGTCGACCGCGAGGGTGCGGGCGATGACGACGGACGTTCCCGCGGTGTGTCGGGTGACGCGCGCGATGGAGTTCGGGCAGCGGCGGGCGAAGCGGTCGGCGTAGGGGTCGCGCAGCACGCCGTCCGGATCGGCCGTCGCGCGAGCCCGGGCGAGCGCGGTGAGGTACGCGGTGGCGGGGACCTGTTCGGCGAGCGGAGGGTGGGCGGCCGGCACCGCTACTCCCACCGGAACAGGCGCGAGGCCGTCGCCGTGCCCAGGACGACCACGCCGGCCAGGACGCCCAGGTCGAGGGCGACGTCGGTGGCGCCGTCCAGCCAGGCGTGCTGGAGCAGCTCGACTGCGTAGGTCGCGGGCAGCGCGGCGGCGATGGTCTTCATGGCGTCGGGGAATATCTGCAGGGGGATGGTCGCCCCCGACAGGAAGATCATGGGGAAGTAGACCAGGTTGGCGATGGCCACCGCTGCCCGCTCGGACCGTGCGACCGCGGCCACCACACCCCCGAGCGCGTACATCGCGAGGGCGGAGAGGACCAGGGCCCCGGCCGTCGCAGCGGCCGCCGCGGGGGAGGCCGGCAGGTTGAGGTCGAAGAACAGGTACCCGGCGGCGACCAGGAGCAGGGCGCCGAGCAGACTCAGTGCGAGGTTGACCAGCCCCTGGGCGATGAGGAAGGCGGACGCGTCGACCGGCGTCGCGCGGAAGCGCTTGAGGACCTTGCGGTCCCGGTACTCGGCGAGGCCGAGGGGAAAGCTCATCAGCCCGGTGACGGCGACCACCAGGACCAGGTAGGCGGGAACCGACATGTCCACCGTCCCGCGACCGTCGAACTGCTCGGACGGTTCGTTGCCGTAGATCCCGCCGAACATGCAGAGCATCAGCACCGGGAAGGCGAGGGCGAAGAAGACCGGGGCGAAGTTCCGCCTCGTCCGACGCCACTCGAACCGCACTATCGGCCACAGCGTTGCCATCTCAGGCCCCTTCCTTCGCGGCGGAGGCGCCGACCAGCCTCAGGTAGGCGTCCTCGAACGTCGGGGTACGACGGCTCACAGCCGACGGCGGGAGTCCGGACCGCGCGAGCAGACCCACGATGCGGTCGTAGTCGGCGGGGTAGCTACCGGCGAACTCCCACCGGTCCGGCGCGCCGGACAGCCGGGTCAGCCCGAGGCCGCCAAGCCGCTCCTCGATCCCGGCGGGCCGGCTGGTGCCCGTGCTCGGGTCTCCGAGGTCAACCACGAAGGTGGATGGGCCCGCGTGCGCCTCGGTCAGCCGCGCCGGCGCGTCGAGCGCGACCAGCTCCCCGGAGCGCAGCACGCCCACCCGGCCGCAAAGCGCCTCGACCTCGTCCATCGCGTGCGAGGTGAGCAGCACCGCGACGCCGCGGGCGGCGAGGTCGAGGACCGAGCGCCACGTCTCCCGGCGCTGGTGCGGGTCGAGGCCGGTGGTGAGTTCATCGAGGATGACCAGGCGGACGTCGCCGATCTGGGCGAGGGCCAGGGCCAGCCGCTGGCGCATGCCGCCGGAGAGGTCGGCGATCAGGCTGCGGCGGCGCTCGGCGAGGCCGAAGGCTTCCAGCAGCGCTGCTGCGGAGCCGGGTGCCCGGTAGATCGCCTCGTAGAGGTCGCACAGCTCACCGACCCGGGCCCGGCTGGGGAACTGGGATTCCTGGAGCTGCATACCGAGCAGCCGGGTGACCGCGGCGCGGTCGCGGCGGGGGTCGTGGCCACAGACCGTGACCGCGCCGCCGCGTACGGGCCGCAGGCCGCCGACCGCCTCGACGATCGAGGTCTTGCCCGCCCCGTTCGGTCCGACGAGCCCGAACACCTCCCCGGGGAGGATCCGGAACGAGACGTTGCGGACGGCGACGAACGTGCCGTAGGCGACGGTCAGCCGGTCTGCGTGGACGACGGCGCCGTGCCCGGGGCCGGGCGTCGGCTGTGACGCGGCCGTCGCCGGTTCGGCGGATGGCTGGTTGGTGGTCACAGGCTGAGCCTCCCGGGGGCCGTGCGCGCTCCTGGGGTCGGGGAGGCGCCGAGGTTGGTGTAGAAGCCGGCGAACGACATGTGCAGAACGAGGGCCGGCAGTATCCCGCCCGTGGCGGCGGTCAGTAAGCCGCCGACCGCGCCGAGGACGAGGCTGGAGGTGCCCAGCACGTACGCCTGGGTACGGGTGGAGACCAAGGCGATCTGACCGGCCGCGAACAGGCAGGTGCTGAACGCCAGGGCGAAGGCAGGGCCGCTTCCCAGTGCCCCGAGCCCCAGCAGGATCACCCCGCGGAAGAGCACTTCTTCGAACAGGGCCGCGGCCGCCGGGACGATCCACCGGTAGTGCCGGGGCAGCGCGAGGATCGAGGCGATCCACTGGATGCGGGCGATTTCGCCGGGGACGTCCGCCCGCGGGACGACCCGGTAGAGCAGCGACACGCAGAGGATGGTGGCGCTGGAGGTGCCGAGGACCGCCAGGAGCAGGGCGAGCGCCGTCCCGGGCTCGGGGAGGTCGAACACCTGGTGGAACGCGAGCGGTGTGGGCGCGAGCAGCACCGCCAGGGCCAGCGAGCCCAGCACCAGGTACACGACGGTGCCGAACACAGCGAAGGCCGCCTCCGGGCGCAGTCCCGTCCGGCCGGCGAGCCACAGTGCCGTCCGTCGCCGGCGTGCCGGATCGTTGAATGGCAGCCGGTACAGGGCCAGCCAGGCGGAGACCACGGCGGTGGTGAGCGCGGTGAAGGCGGGCACGCTCATCCGGCCACCTCCCGTCCACCGGCCGGCCGGGCGGCGTGCTCCTGACGGACGGCCAGCGCGAAGACCACTACGTTCTGGGCGAGGTGCGCCACCAGTGGCACCGCCAGGCTGCCCGACACCACCATGAGCAGCCCGAAGACCGTTCCGGACAGCGTCTTCTGCGCCACCGCGAGCCCGCCGAAGAACAGGTGCCCCACCGCGTACGCCACGGCGGCCGTCACGACCGCGACACCGACCGGCAGGCGGAGGCGCTCGTGCAGGACACCGATCCACAGGCCCCGGTAGAGCAACTCCTCGGCGACCGCGGTGGCCAGAACGGCCGCCGCGTACCCGCCGCCCACCACGCCGCCGCCCCGGTGCACCGCGAGCCGTGGCCGGCCCGTTCCGTCCAGCAGCCGGGGCACCGCGCCGAGTGCGAACTCCGCGCCGACCAGCGCCGCGCCGACCATCGCAGCGGCCGACAGCCAGAGCGCGCCGGTCCGCCAGCCGGTCAGCGCTTCCGGGACGAAACCGCCGTCGGCCGCGACGGCGAGGGCCACCGCGGTCACCAACAGGTAGGCGGCCGGGGCGCCCAGCAGCCCGCGGCGGGCGACCCGGCCCCCCCGGTCCGCACCCGCCTTCGCCGCGGGGCCGAACGCCGTCGCGACGCGGATCAGTTCGGCGGGCGCGACGGTGGCCACCAGTACCAGTAGCTCAAGGGAGCGGGTGTGGGACCACATGGGTCACACCCCCATGCTCTCGCATCCGGGGATGGCCCTTCGGGGGGAACCCGGGCAGGCACATGCTCAGCAGCTCCGGCACGACGGCCCGGACGACGCGCCACGGGGTGTCGGCCAGCTCCGGCGGAGTGAAGTCCAGGTAGCCCGCGAACTCGCTGACGCCCGCCAGGTCCGCCAGCAGCCGACGGATCGCCGCCGTGTCGCCGTCCGCGTAGCTCGGCAGCGCGGCGAAGCCGATCCGCCCGTCCACGCGGCTCTCCACCGCGGTGAGCTTGCGCTCCGCCTCCCCGGGGGCGGCGAACCACAGCACGTTGGTGTCCAGGTCGGTGTAGGCCGAACTCGTCTGCGCGAAGTGCACGTTGGGCAGGTCGAAGACCGTACTGAACATGCCGATCCCGAGGATCGCGGTCGCCTCCGCCGCACCGCGCAGCAGCGCCCGTCGAGGGTCCGGGTCTGCCTGCAGCCCGAACGCGATGTAGGGCAGCTTCCCGTCCTGGCGCACCAGGGTCACCCCGATGTTCGGCAACGGCAGCTCCGGCCGAGTCAGCAGGCTCGCCCGTACCTCGTACGGCCCGTCCGGGGCAAGCCCCGCCGCTGCGAGCAGCTCGCGGCCGTCCGCGTCCAGGTCGATCAGCGGAGCCTTGGCCCCGGTGTACCAATTGAGGATGAAGGCGTCGATCTGCACGGCCTCGACGAGTGCGCCGAGCAGCGCCTTGTCGAGCGACACATGGGCCGCGGTCCCGGTCGAGAACGAAGGGGTGAACAGTTTGTCGGCCGCGCCCGGGTCGCTTCGGAAGCCGAGGAAGACCAGCTGCGCAGGCAGGTACACCTCCTCGCCGGGCCGGGTGAGCGACGGGCAGGCGATCCACGCGATCACGTCGTCCTCGGTCGGCAGCTCCGGCGAGTACCGGTGCATCATCCGGGCGACCTGCCGCTGCTGTTCGGCGTCGAAGACGCCCAGCAGCTCCGGCGGCAGGCACCGGTGCCGGGAGGACAGCGAACGGTAGGACGCGTACTCGACGCGCTCCGCGAACAACGGCATCGCCATGATCGCCGCGTAGCGCTCCACCGCCTCGCCGGTGAGCCGGGTCACCGCCTCCTCGTGGGTCGAGCCGTAGCCGGCCAGGTGGTACTGCATCTGCATGTGCGGGTCGTCCAGCGCCAGCCGGTGGTACTGCGGCATCGCTGCCGTGGCCGAGCGCAGGTACGGCTCGCCCTCCACCGCGGCGACCGAGACCAGCATGCCGGGCAGGATCCCGCCCTGGTTGCCGCCGATCCGCCCGTACCGGGCGAGCGCCTCGCCCATCCCGGGGTGGCCCAGGATAGGGATGCCGCTCATCGGCCCCCTCCGAGCGCCTCGCGCACGTGCCGGTCGACGATCACCCGGCTGCTGAAGTTGATCTCCCGTACGACGTCCCGGGCGACGTGCCCGCAGGCCGGGCAGGTCCCGATCCGCAGCACGTCCTGCGCCTGGATCTCGTACGTCGGCAGGTAGATGCTCAGCGCCCGACCCAGGAAGCGCGACGTGCCGAGCGAGCGCAGCAGCACCGCCTCGTTCACCAGGTGGGCGCAGATCAGCGACTCCACGCCGCTCGCCCGTCCCGTGCCGCCGGGTGCCGTGGCCCCGACCATGCTGTGGTAGCCGATGTGGTCCTCCAGCCGGGACAGCGAGCGCTGTTCGAAACACTCCAGACAGCCGGTACGCGGACTGTCCGCACCCACGACGGTCGCGAACGGGCCGTCGACCAGACCGACCACCACCGGCTTCTCCAGGTGACAGGCGAGGCGGTTGAGAGCGCGCAGCGCCAGGATCGAGGCCTGCCCGAGGTGGACCACCAGCGAGTCGCAGTGCTCCACGCCGGCGCTCAGCCGCTTCAGCGCGTCCGCCGCGGCCAAGCCCCCCATCCCGGAGGTCAGGTCGGCGCCGCGCAGCCCGTCAAGGAAGTCCGACGGCAGCAGCTCCAGCGGCAGGCCCAGGGCCTCGGCCTGGCCGGCCACGTACGCGGCGGCGCTGGGCGAGTCCGCCGCGAACGCGACCGTCGCCTCGGCCGACTCGCCGGCGCCGTACAGGTCCAGATTGCCGAGCAGCGCCCGGGCCATGTCCCCGCCACGCTCGGACGCGCGGTCGTACGCGAGGAACCCGGCCTGCCGCAGCTCGGTGACCGCCAGCTGCAGGTTGGCCCGCTCGACCGGCGTCAGGCCCACGGCGTCCGCGAACGTCCCGTCGGCCGCCTTTCCCGCCGCCAGCGTCTCGAACAGTCCGGTCATCGCGGACAGGACCGCGGGCGATTCCGCCCGCAGGTCGACGTTGACCTCGGAGAAGTTCCAGATCCCCCAGCGAAGTCGGATGACCCCCGGCTCCACCGCGAGGAGCCGGACCGAGGTTGCCAGGACGATTCTCGAATCGGAGGGCGAAAGGGTCATGGCTCAGGCCTCTCCGTGTCCCAGGAGCGTCAGGTGCACCACGTGGCGCGACGTGCCGTCGCAACCGAGTGTCCGTTCCAGCGCCTGCTTGTCGTACCCGCCCTGGTCGCAGCCGATCAGGCCCAGCGAGGTCCGGGCCAGGTGCACGTTCTGCGAGATGCCACCGACTTCGATCAGCGCGAACACCAACCCGCTGTCCCCGTACTTCTGCGAGTTGCCGTACAGGTCGTAGACGTACACCAGGGCCAGGGCGGCCTTGTCGACCTCCATGTCCGCCGTCGGTAGCTGCCGGCTCAACTCGACCGGCCGCGATGTCGGCGGGTACGGGAAGAGGGTGTGGCCGTGCGGCTGGTACTCGTACGCGCCCGGGGCCAGGCCCTTCACGTGCTGGGCGAGCACCGCCAGCCGGACCGGGTACAACCCGCCGCCCGAGGGCGCGTTGCGCAACGCCACGGCGGCATCGCCGTCCCGGGCCGTCGGCACCGGCAGGCTGCCCGACACCCCTTGCGCGTGCCACAGCACCGTGGCCAACTCCTCCAGCGACACCGGCTTCCCCGAGAACCCCCGACCGCTGCGCCGGGTGCCGACCGTGTCCGTCAGACCGCTGCGCAGCCGCCGGTGCGGGGGCAGGGCGATCGCCCCGTCCGTCCGCTCCGCGAGGTCGCTGTGCGCGGTGGAGAGCACGGCGTCGTGGCCGTAGAACCTCGATACACCCAACTGCATCCCGAGATCCCGACCGCTGCGGCGGTGGTTGAGCAGCAGCTCCTCACCCAGGAAGCCGTGCACGACTGGACTCCATCGGCCGCGCACCACCGACTCCGGAGCCCGCACCACCGTCGTCGCGCTGTACATCGATACGGAGGTGTGTTGCTGACCGAAGGCCGCCACCGTCGCCAGATGGCTGTTGTGGTCCAGGTGGTCGGAGACGGCTTCCTGCGAGTCCTTCAGTGACATCTCGGCCTTTCCCTCGACGGGGCGTGCGACGGCTGTGCGCGATGCGGCTCGTGCACCGACGACTTGTCGGAGGACAGTCCGCGCTGAGGAAGTGTGGACGTCGAGCGGAGCCGGTGACTCCGCTCGACACTGGCGGCTACCAGCTGCAGCACGAGCTGCAGCAGCAGTTCCCGCCACCACAGGTGGTGCTGGCTCCTGGAGCCACCTGGACGAACGCACCGCCGGTGGCGGTGCTGCCGACCTGGCCGGAGAAGCTCAACATTGTTTCCTTCACCTCCAATCGAGGGTGCGAAGGACAAGGGCCCGGACCGCTGGCCGCCTGGAGCGTAGCAGCCTCCACGGACAGCGAGAAGAGGTCGCGCGATGCCTCAACTGGCCCAATTTGAAATGCAGTTGACTCCCACCATGTGCTGGCGACGGCTTGTGCTCAACGCCCTTGAAACATGTGCGGACGTGCTGCGAGGGAGACGGTAGAGATCGAGCGTTCGGGCTCGGCGTCCGGGTGTCTCCGTGTCCTTCGTCAAGGACGTGGGGCCGGGTTGGGGGTTGGTCGGGGTGCTCATGCAACGAGGGTGCTGGTGGGGGGCGAGATGCGTCGGAGGTGCCGTCTCGGAGCATGGCGAACAGGACGCTGATGCGTTGGCGGGCGAGGCGGAGGACTGCGGCAGGCATGCGACGAATCCCTGCCCCGGGCCTGGGCCACCCGCGCAGGCGAGTGGCTGAAGGTCCCCCCGCCTTGGATGAGACGACGTGGGCCCGGATGGACGCTCTGGTGGCAGCCGAATGCGAGCTGAGCCGCGGCCGAAGGCCGGGGTCCCGCCCTACCGCAGACCGACCGGCGGTTCGAACCGCACGCGCGGGGTCCAGGGCTCGCCTTCGGCAGCCGGAAGCCGGACGGGAACCCGCCCGCGCCCGCGCCCGGGACCAGGCTGGGAGGCAGATCCTCCCGAGGCATTCGGGAGTGGCCTAACCGCAGCCGCGGGACCTCTGCCCCGTCCGGCTCGGCTTCGTTTCATACGGTCGGCTGCGGAGTAGCCGACTGCGGGCTGGAAGGAGCTGAACAGTGAGCTGGCCGCTCTGCGCGGCAAGCGGGACGCCGAGGCCCTGCGCCTACGGCCCCAAGTCCGGCCGGCGGTGATAGGCAGTCCCGCCGCGTCATGACCAGCCCGGCTGCCTGGCGGTGGGCTCTTTCTCGTCGGGCTCGTTGAAGTAGCTGGCGAGCTCCTCGGTGTCCCAGAGCCGTGAGCAGAAGCGGCACGTCGTGAGGTCGGCCCGGTCGTCCGGGTTCACGCCGGCGGGGGACTGCCGCACTACGAGGGCCGCACCGGGCTGGTGCGCACGTGACCGCCCTGTTCGGTCAGCCAGCGGGCGTAGCCGGGGGTCGCGGGATCGTTGCGGGCGCTGAGCCTGCCGGTCGAGTGCCCGCGAGGCCTCCAGGCTGGCCTGTGACAGGGCGCCACCCGGCAGGATCGCGAGGCACTCCTTGGTCGACCCGTGAGCGAGCCCCTCGAGCCGGTTCTGGATGGCGTCCATGCCCACCAGTCGCCCCGTGTCGTCGACCTCTGGGTTCGGCTGAAGCTCCGCGAACTCGGAGATGCCTTGCCCAGCGGCCGCCTTGGGCCTAGTCAGCTCCTCATGGCGCCGGGCCAGATCCTCTCCCTGGCGGCGAAGCAGCAGTGCGAGCCCCAACTCGGTGCTGACCGCGCGCAGCGTGCCCGGAGTGTCCCGCGACGGCCGCAGCAGATCGAGGTCGACGAGCCGGTCCAGGACTTCCCGTGCCTGTGCCCCGGTGAGACCGAGCCGTACGCACAGGTCCGCGAAGCCCTCCGTCGCATCGGCCAGCTTCGCGCGGTACACGGCCTCGGCCTCCGGACCCAATCCCAGAGATCGCAATATTTCCCAGCTCCCCAGCCGAACAGTGCCCGTTTCAGGAGGTGGGCCCACCCGCCCCAGCCATCGGCGTGCGGACCGTAAACACGGAGTGCGAACGGACCATCGCCTGGCTCCACGGCTTCCGCTGGCTCCGCATCCGTTGGGAACGAGCTCCTACAGCGGGACGGTGGTGCCGGGCTCGAGGCGGTCGATCGGGGTGCCGGTCAGGCCCTTCTCGCCGAGGAGATTGGCGGTGGAGCGCTGGCCGAGGTCGCTGAGCATGAACTCGTGGATCTGGATGATGCGCTCGGGCTTGACGGCGCGGACGTAGTCGGCGGCTTCGCCGAGCTTTGTCCATGGGCCGCTGGTCGGCAGCAGGAGGGTGCGTACGGGAGCGTCGGGCGCGAAGTAGGCGTCGCCGGGGTGGTAGACGGCTCCGTCGTCGAGGAGGTAGCCGACGTTGTCGGGGCACGGGATGTCGGCGTGGATCAGCGCGTGGCGGTGGCCGTGGACGGTGGCGGTGATGGAACCGATGCTGAAGGTGTCGCCCGCGGCGACGGCGTGGACGCGGCCATCGTGGCTGCCGAGGGTGGCTGCGACCATGGCTGTGCCGTATACCTGCAGCCCGGGCTGGGCTTCGAGAGCGGCGGCGACGAGCTTTTCGTCGAAGTGGTCGAAGTGTTCGTGGGTGATCAGGACGGCGTGAGCCTGGGTGACGGCCTCTGCCGCGTTCGGGGTGAAGGTGCCGGGGTCGATGACCAGGCGGGTGCCGTCCTTCTCGAGCGTGACGCAGGCGTGGGCGTGCTTGGTGAGCTTCACAGCGGGTCCTTTCCGAGCCAACCGGATATCTGCAACCAGACTGTACAGTGTGGTTGTAGATATTGCGCCGCGAACGTCGACTACGGCTTGACTCCGGCGCCCCGCCCCTCGCTGCGGCGGGGACGGTGGCGCTCCTGTAGCGCCAAAGCAAACAATGGAGTCAAGGTGTACAGTTTGGTTGATGGATGTGGGTAAGCTGGCATCGTGGACGAGAATCAGCTGGCTGAAGAACTTCGCCTGACCATCGGACGGCTCGTTCGCACTGTGCGCGCTGCCGACGAGATGCCGTCCGGCGAGGCCGCCGTCCTGGGCTACCTGGACCGCAGCGGCCCGCTGACCACTGCCGATATCGCACAACAGCGGGGAGTCAGTCACCAGTCGGCCGCCAAGGCGGTCAAAGAACTCCTGGCCCAGGGGCTTGTGCATGCCGAGGCGCACCCCAGCGACGGGCGCAAGCTGTTGCTCCACCTCACGCCGACGGGAAGCGGCCGTCTGGCCGAAGAGCGCCGAAGGCGCGCGGACTGGCTCGGCACCGCGATCAATGATGTCCTCAGTTCCGATGAACGAAAGACGCTTGAGGCGGCGCTGCCTCTGCTGTCACGCCTGACCACACACTTGAATGGCAAGTAGCCCAGGGGCTGTCGTTTGGGTCATCGAGCGCTGTGCATTGTGAAGTTGCAGGTCACGAGTCTGGTGTGCGTGATGGCCGAGATGCCCATGTTGGTCGCGTACGGATGACTTCGGCGAAGATCGTCGGTCGCCGGGAGACTTCGTGCTTGCCGCGCACCGCCACCTGAAGGCCAGGACTTCGGTGTAGTTGGAATGGTGCCCGGTGGGCTGCGTCCAGGATCGCGGTCCAGGGCGTGGCACCCGTTTCCAGCACCGTGACGAACGAGTGCGGTCAGCCGGGGATGAACTGCGAGGCAGTCCTCGCGCGGCCGTAGACGTGGCAGAACAGCCGTTCCGGCGAGCACGGCGCATCTGACCGCAGCCAGGGCGAGACGTCCACGGCCAGGACAAGCCGGCCGTCGGGGAACCGCGGGAGCGGCAGGCCGGCGAGCACCGTCCGCAGCCGGCCGGCGTCGATCCGGCCGGGATCGAGGCCGTCGTACATCGCTCCGTGCCCGCGGCGGTGCTCCGGCAGCGGCGTCAGATCCACTGCAGCCTTCACCGCCCGTCCTGGTCGCAGCACATGATCAGACGAAAGGCCACTCCCACGTTCGGTGAATCCACAGGCGAGCCACCCCGTTCGAGACGATGCTCGATACCTGGAGACGAAGAGGCTCAGTCGGGCAGCGCCACGGTGAGGTCCACTTCAATGAGCTGCCCCGTGAAGCCGAGTTGCGCAACACCCAACAGCGTGCTGGCGGTGGTGAACGCCGGCCCGAGAGCTGAGTCGGTGAGCCGACGCCAAGCGACGCCCAGAACGTCTCTGTCATCGCTCCGCACATAGATCACCGAGCGCACCACATGTTTCGGCTCGGCATCAACCGCAGCCAAGGCAGCGAGTGCGTTTACGACAACCTGGTCGACTTGCACCTCAAGCGATCCGGAACCGACGAGGGAACCAGTCCGATCGAGAGGGCACTGCCCCGCCAAGTAGGCCATACGACCGCTCTCCACCACGGTGATGTGGTGATAGCCGGGCGTCTCATGCAGCTGATCGGGGTTGATACGAGTGATCTTCGCAGTCATGCACGCGAGTTTGACCGGCTTACTGCCGGTGCGCATCGCATTTTGTTCCACCGAGCAACACTCACAGCATCCAGAAGGTTAGAGAACAAGCTAAGACCGTGTCCTACATGGTGAGGTTGAGGAAGCGTTTGTAGCAGCAGATGGCTGCGGCCAGGCCGAGGAAGGCCAGGTAGTTGCGGGGATGGCGTTCGTAGCGGTGGTTGAGCCGGCGGTAGCCGGTCAGCCAGGACATCGTCCGCTCGATCACCCAGCGGCGGCGGCCCAATCGTTCGCTGGATTCGATGCCCTTGCGGGCGATGCGGACCCCGATGTGCTTGCCCCAGAGCCATTGCCGCAGGTGGGGGATGTCGTAGGCCTTGTCTGCGTGGGGTCGTGTCGGCTTGGAATCGGCTGCGTGGGATTCGTGTCCCATGTGGAAATGGGACAGCATCGGCTTCAGTCCGAGGCTGTCGTGGGTGTTCGCAGCGGAGAGGCCGACGTGTAGGGGCAGTCCGCCCGCATCCGACAGGACGTGCATCTTGGAACCTGGCTTGCCCCGGTCCACGGGACTCGGACCTGTGAATTCGCCCCCTTTTTAGCGCGGACGTGGGCGGAGTCGAGGACCACACGGGCGAGGTCGACCAGCCCTTGCTCGTCCAGGAGCTGGAGGACCTTCTGGTGAAGCCGCCCCCAGACCCCGGCTCTGGACCAGATGACAAACCGGCGGTGCACAGTCAACTTCGACGCCCCGAAGCAGGGCGGCAGTGCCCGCCAGGCACATCCGCTGACCAGCACGTAGATGATCGCGGCAAAGACCGCCTCATCATCGATGTTCGCCATCCCACCGCCCTGCGGCCGAACCCGCGTCGGCGGCAACAACGGCCGCACTATCTCCCACAATCCATCCGGAACGATCCATCCCCACCGCCCACTCCCCATGCCCACCACAACGCCCAACAAGCCATGTAGGACACGCTCTAAGAGCCTGGTGATGATGGGCGCGGTGGTTCGAGTATGGGCTACTGGGTCTCATCAGGCCTTTCCGACCGCCGCGCAAGGTCTTCGACTTCTTCCGCCGCTGGGCGCGCCAGGACGTGTTCACCGCGATCCACGCCGAGCTGGCGAAGGAGGTCCGCCGCCGCGCGGGACGCTCCGCTCAGCCGACGGCCGCGATCATCGACGCGCAGTCGATCAAGGCCGCAGGCCACCAAGGTCCCGGCGGACCACGGTGACGACGGCGAACTCGTGCCCTGGGGCCGCCGGACCTTCGGCCTCGACCTGGAGATTCCTGACCACCCCGGCCGCCGCAAGAGCAGGGGCTTCAAGGCCAGTCCCAAACGCTGGATCGTGGAACGCACCCTGGCGTGGATCACCCGGCGGAGCCGCTGCCTGTGCGACGCCCCCGGCCATGGGGGTGCGGTAGACGGGGCGGGTCAGTGTTCGAGGTCGGCGCGCATGGCGGCGAACAGGCGGGCGGCGTCGGCCGGGGTGGTGCGGGGGAAGAGCGCGACGGCGGCGGTGGTGGTGTCGGACCAGCCGCAGATGACGTCGGTGGCGTTGGCGGACTCGGGCAGGCTGAGGCACTCGAGGGATCCGCCGAATGGGCCGGGCTGGTACGGCTTGGCGGTGGTGGGGGTGCCGGTGGAGCCGTTTTGCAGCGCGTAGTCGATCAGGCCGCGCCAAAGGTGCTCGCGACGCTTGTTCGGGTCCTCGGGAACGCTGTCGACGCCAACGAAAAGGATGCGGCGGCCGGAGGTCTGCCCGGCACGGTTGTAGTCAGCGACCACCAGGTGCATGCCGTCACGCATCTCGCCCGGGTCAACCGGGACGTCGGAGACCGCGCTGGCGCCGGTGGCCTTGGTGAGCCCGCCGGCGGTGGCGGCCTCGGCCAGCGTGTGCTTGCCCGAACCGGCGGGCGAGGTGGAGGAGGCGGGCGCGGAGACAGGGGCGGTGGTGGTGGGAGGGGCGGGAGGGGCTTCGGCTTCGGCTGCGGGGTCGCAGGCGGTGAGCGTCAGCGTGGTTGCGAGGGCGATCGTGGCGAGGAGCGTGCGGGGACCAAGGATGGGCATGGCAGAGTCTCCCGGGGTGTGGTGGTCGGCTGGGCTGCTGGGCCCAATGGCCGCACGCTAGTGGCCGACTCGGCGGGCGGGTGCCCCGAGCCCAGTTCCCTTACAGCACCGGGACATGGCGGTGACGCAAGAGCCTGGTGATGACGGGCACGGTGGTTCGAGTGTTGCGGGACGCGGCCGGTAGACGCTGGACGGGGGAGCGGTGGTGATGACGGGCAGGCGGGCTGTACCGGCGCCCGGTGCTGGCGGGGACGGCGGCGCCGCGTGCGGCTCCTGGGCCGACAGAGCCGGGCACGAGACCGTCGTCCTGTCCTTGAGCCTGCCGGCCGGAACAGTGGCGCTGGCCAGCGCGTGGCGCGGGTGCCCTGCACCTTCCGCGCCCCCGCTCCGCCGGCGCCGGACACCGCTGGGCGGCCGGTGTGCTCGACCTGCCGGGAGGCGGACCGGGAGCGGTCGCTGAGGCTGCTGAAGGCGATCGACGAAGTCGGCGACGGGACCGGCATGGCGGGGGAGTGGCCGGAGTGCGAGCGGACCGTCCTGCACAGCGTCGCAGGACTCCCGGGCCGCGAGTACCCGCCGCCGGGCCACGGCCACCCCCCGCCCGTGCGGAGCGCCATGGGGGTGGGGCCGAGGGTGTGGAGGTCCGTGAACCGGTTCACGGAGCGGTGCGGGGCGCGGGCGGCAATGCGGACAGGGCCAGCCCGGCGGGTGCGGGTCGGCCCTGTCGCGTGCAACATTCGTGCGGCAATGCGGTGCTGCTGTGTCCCTGTCTGCGAAGTCATCCTCGGCCTCGGCGACCAGGCCCCGCTCTGGAACAGCTGAAGGTGCACCCGGCCGCGCGCTCCCGGATGGTGCCGTTGGCCAGGGACGTCCTGTTGGGGCGGGAGGCGGGCCTCCTGGTCGGCTCACACCAGTGGCCCCTGTCGGCCGCCCGCATGCAGAACATCCGTAAGGGCGAGAGCAGACATTCCGTCGTTCGGCACCTGAACCGCCTGACGGTCGGTACTTCCTGGAAGCAGGCCCCCGGGACGGCCCTGGTGGGCCGCCTTGTGGATGCGACGCTCCACTCCCTGATCACGGCCGCTGTCCGCGCCGCCCGGGTCCCGGCTGTGGGTCTCCCCGGCCGCGCCCCGCTCATCCACGGTGGCGAGTCGCTGAGCCTGCTGAAGGTGGACCTCCTGGAACTGCGCACCACCGATCGTGGACAACGCTGCCAAGATGGTGGAGGCCAACAAGAGGATCGGACAGCCTCCTGACCCTGCAGTTGGTCCGTGAAGTGCCGGGAGGCCGCCGAGGCCTGTGCCTGCTTGAGGTAGATCACGACGTCGTTCTCCAGCGGAAGACTGCGTCCCGGTTGAAGGCGAGGCCGGGGCCGCATCTTGCGGAACTTGAACCTGGAAGGCGGTGGGGTCAGCGGCGAGCCAGGAGCTCTTCCAGACGCAGCAGCACCTCGTTTACGGCGCTCGTCACATCTCAGCCGAACACCACGTTCTACGCCGAGGCGGACGATGGCGACACGTGGTCCGGACCGTACGTTGTGACGGTGCCGCTGGAGCCCTTCGGCGACTGCTGCTGGGGGCTAAATACCACTACAGGGCAGACAGTGGGGATGCGCCTTCTGACGAGCGACTACTCCCAGTTCAACTACGTTCGCGCGGTCGAGCTCGGCTGACTGTGCCGTCTCACGTGCTGACAGGGCGGTGGAAGGCGACGCTAGCTCGTCAAGGTTGCGTCCTTTGAGGTCCGCCATTCGGTCGCCACCACCTCGTCGTGCGGGCACGCTTGGGGTGACTGTAAGGAGCTACGCTCCAGCACGAGGATCTTGGGCCCGAGACGAGATCCGGACCACGGACCCCTCTCTGAACCGGGCGGCCAAACTTACCTGGCAACCAGTCAAGATCACCTGTCATCGGGCATGCACGGTTCCGCCAGGCCCTGGATCTGTACCGCCCCGAGCAGTCACGGCGTTCTGGCGGCGGCCTGCTTCTGCGAAGGTCAGGCGACCGCAGACCGTACGGGTCGGCAGCCGGACCATGCCGGTGTTGCCGTTTCACTCCGCTTCGCCCAGCATCAGCCCGAGTCCCACCATGCGGTTGGCGGTCCTTCGCTCCCGGTACGCATGGGTTCGGCAGGCGTCATCGCAGTAGAGGCGCCGGGGTGGGGCGTCCCTGGCAACCGAGCCCCACATGAGGTGCAGAAGCGAACGTGGGCCATGTGTCCAGCGTTGCTCATCTGGCCCCGGCCATCCAACTTCGTCCAGGTTTGCTGTCACCGGACAACGGCCTCATGGCTGCGTAGGTCAGAAGCAGGAACGGTTGCCGGTAGCTGGACCCGCAGGCCACCCTGATCTACCTCGCCGACCACGTCGACCCTGGACAGGAAACCTGCCTGCCCGAGATCGCCGCCCGTGATCTACTGCCGGTCATGCCGTTGCTGATGCTGGACCTCGACAACACCCTGGTCGACCGCGACGCTGCCTTCCGCGACGCCGTCACCGCATTCCTCACAGAGCACCACCTGCCCGACACGGACCTGGCGTGGGTGATGACCGTCGACGCCAGCGGTTATACCGCCCGCCACGAGGTCGCCGCGGCCATGACCGACCGATACCGGAACAACATGCCCGCCACGGCAATCCATGCCCTGCTTGACCGTGGCGCCGCCGATCGCGTCGTGCTGACGGACTCCTCCCGCGAAGCTCTGGACAAGGCGCAGGCAGACGGCTGGACCTGCGTGATCGTCACCAACGGCCGTACGACCCAGCAAGAAGCCAAGATCCGCCATACCGGACTCGACCAACTCGTCCAGGGCTGGGTGATCTCCGAGACGGTCGGCCGCAAGAAGCCCGAACCGGAGATCTTCCACGCTGCCGCCGCTACCGTCGGAGTGCCCCTCACCGGCGCATGGGTCATCGGCGATTCCCCGCATGCCGACATCGCTGGCGCCAATGCGCTCGGGCTTCGAAGCATCTGGGTATCTAACGGACAGGCATGGGCCCAGGACTCCTACCAACCTACCCATGTCGCCGAGGACATCGCCACCGCGATCGACTACGTCATCAGCGCGGAGAGATAAGGCACGACCAACCCCGCTGGTCGTTGAGGGACTGGGACGCACACCGCTCCGGGAGCTCCATCCGTTCCCCCGGGTCTGCCCGGAGCGGGTCCTGTTCCTGACACCTGACGTGTTCCGTCCCTTGCTGGGCGCACCCCCAGGGGACGGCTGCCGACGCACTTGGCGGCCGAAGCGTCAGGTGTCAGGATCAACCCCTCACATCCGGGTGACAGGGGTGGGTCGGCGTGCCATTCGGGTCCGCAGGGTGGGTCGGAGGGTCTTCCGATACAGGGTCGATGTCCCGCAGGATCCCGGTCCTGCCGTGTACGTCCTGGACGCGTGCCCGATGTCGTTCCGGTCGATCACCCCGCCACCTCCGGTCTCAAGAGTGGGGGTGGCGCCGGATGACGATGTTGCGGTCGGACACACCGGACAGGTTCCCAGCAGGGCGGTACACGGCCCGCCGTGCCGCTCTCCCTCGCTTACTGGGTGAACCGGCCGCTGCGCCGCCTGACGGTCCTGAACATCGTCTGGCTCGGATAGCTGCTCCCGCGCTGGTATCCCGTTTGCCCGGCCCCGCGATCAGGCCGGGGGCGGGCACCGTTGTCCTCTGGGGGCGTTGGAGCGTGCTGCCCGGGGTGAGGAGCGTCGGTGGCACCCGGCTCGTCCACCCCGGCTCGGCCGGATGCTCTGCCGTACCCGGCAAGGGCGCGCCGCCGTCTGAGTGGTGAAGACCCCGGCGACGCCCGCCGGACGGAGCCGGATACGGCGTTTAGCCCGCGTCGAGGATGGCGCCACCCGGCGGTGACGGGTTCAAGCGGAAACGTATTCTCGCTGTTCATGACGTTGCGAAGTCGGTTGTGGGGTGTGTCTTGCTGGGTGGCATGGGCGAGGGGTGGTGGGGCGCCGTGGCACCAAGCGGCGATCGACGATGCCCACCGCCTTGTGTGGGAGGGCTCGTTCGAGGCGGCGGAGGCACGGGCGCGGGCCGTCGTCGCTGCTCGTGAGGGTGTGCGGGGGCGCGATCGGCGGCCATGGGTTGTTTGGCAGGGCAGGTACTACGCCATTCTGGCGGCGGTCCTTCACGGCCGGGGAGCGGCGGTGTTGGCTGAACTAGAAGGCCTGATCGCCGAACTGGATCAGCTGACCGGCGCGAGCCGGTTGCTGCTGCTGAAGGCCCGGCTGTTCCGCGCGTGGGTGCTGATCGACGAGGGCCGACCCGCTGAGGCGGAGGCCGAGGTTGGGGCCGTTCTGTGGACGTTGACGCGGACCATGTACGTGACCGATGTCTGGGCGCTGGAACTGGATGCTTTGGTGTGCATGGGTGATGTCCTGTGCGCGCTGGGCCGGTATGAGGAGGCGGAGACGATCGCCCGTGGGCATCTGCCACGGGCCGAGGGAGACCTGGCGTTCGGTCTGCATGTCCTGTTGCTTCGCAGTCTGTCGGGCCAGGAGCGTCATCAGGAGGCCCTGGCCGAGTCCGGCGGGCACCACCCCGAGTCGTCTCCCGCCGACTCCGGAGTGCACGAGCTCGCCACTGCCGTCGCCCTGCACGGCCTGGGCCGCCACGACGAGGCGAGGGAAGAGGCCCAGCGGGCGCTGACCGCATGCGAACGCTACCTCCATCCCAGCCACCAACGGGTGGGCGAGATCCGGGCGCTACTCACCCTCATAGCCCCCGCCTGACACGACGCCTGTGGGCACCGGACGGCTCGCGGGTCGCCGCTGACCGTCTCGGAAGCTCGATCCACGGGCCGTAGTGGGCCAGTGGGGTCCCTACCGGCGGCCGAAGTGCTTCTGCCAGGGCGTCGCGGCGGTCGGCGGGGTGCTGGAGCGCGGGGTCGAGGAGGTAGACGCCGTCGTTGAACGCCTCGAATCCGACCGTCTCCCCTGGACCCATCGACTGGGCGTCCGTCGAGGACTGGCTCGGACTGCGGCTGCCGGCTGACTACAAGCGGCTCGCCGACCGGTACGGGCCGCTGGACTTCGGTGAGTACGTGTGGATCCACGTGCCGTGCGTCCAGCAGGACCGCTTCGACTACGGCGAGCTGCTGCGCGCGACGCACCGGCAGGCGCGGATCGAGGCGCGGGAGCTGCCCGAGGCCGAGCGGCCCGTGTTCCACCCCGAGCCCGGCGGCCTATTGGCCTGGGGCTGCACGCGGGGCAGCGACGTGTTGTTCTGGGACACCTCGGCCTCCGTCGACCCCGACAAGTGGACCGTGATGGTCCGGCACTCGGGGGCGGTGCCGGGCAGTGGCCTGCTCCGGTGGCACCCGTACGACCTGACGCTCACCGACTATCTGCGGCACACCGTCCGCGACACCTGGGAGCTCCCTTCTCCTCCCGGCCCGCTGCTGGGCCCGCTGCCGGGCACGGTCGCGCGGACCGTCTTCCTTCCCGACGCCCAGGCGTGGACCCCGCCCGCGCCTGTCCCGCCTCGACTCACTGAGGCCGAGCACCGAATCGCGCTGGAGACCGGCACGGGGCTGGACGCACTGAGGCTGCTGTCGCCGCCACCCGAGCGGCCGTACCTCGGCAACGGCTCCTGGGAGGGGCTGTTCGCCGAGCTGGGCACACGGCTGCCCGGGGAGTACGTGCGGCTGATGGACGGGTACGGCGCCGGCATCTGGAGCGGGTGGCTGCGTTTGCACACCCCGCTCCGGACCGGCAAGCGGCGTTTCCTCACGCACGTCGAGGACACAGCGGACGCCTACCGGCAGCTCAAGGACGCCAACGCGGGCTGGTACCCGCTGGCCGTCTGGCCCGAGCCCGGCGGCTTCCTCCCCTTCGCCAACTCCATCGACGGCGACTACCTCGGATGGCTCACCAAGGGCGGGGATCCCGACACATGGCCGCTGATCGTCTGGCCCCGCCACGCTGACCAGGGACCGCCACTCGAAGGCGGCCTGATCGACACCCTCCTCGACTGGCAACGCGGCATGCTGGTCACGCATGGGTTCGCCACCCTGGACGAGGACGACGACCCTGTCGAGTTCGCGGACTTCCGGCCCTGGGACGACCACGCCTACTGGTGAGCCCTCGGCTGACGGTTGCCCGGTTGCCCGGTTGCCCGGTGCGCTGGGTGTCGTGCTCGCGCCGCCGTTGACGATGCGCCGGCCGAGGCGATGCCCGTGCCGTCCTACTTCGGGTGGATGAGACAGCCAACGGCCGAGAACCATGCTGCAGAGGTTCGGTGGTGCCACGTAGCGCGCTGATTCGGTGACAACTACCCCGTGCACCCACATAACCGCAGGTCATCACGGGCTCGGTGACAGCCACCGTGCGTCGGTACGCCCACTAGGGCGCAGGCCGTCCGGGTGGGACACCGTCTCCTCAGGGCGCTTCAACGCCAGGCTACCCGGAAGACGGGTGCAACGGCCACTGCGAGTAGCCGCCTGGGGCTGCTCCCAGCCCCGTGGCGCTGCCAACCGCGGGCAAGGTCCTCGGCTGCCGTCACAGGTCGCCGGCCACCGCCCCGGTCGGCAGCATCCAGCAGTGCCCGGCCGCCGCCACAGGTACGCCGCGCCCATACCGGCATCACGTGAAGACAGATGCCGGTGGACCGCCGCGGTCGGCTCGACCGACGGCGGGCGGCCGGCGGCCCCAGGAACGAGGGAGGCAGCCTTCCACGAGCGAGCCCGCGTCGTCGGGGGAGTGAGTACCGGCTCACGGGCCTCTGCTGGCCCGCGACGGGGGCGATTGTCAGGCGTGGCGTTATCGGCCTCGGCGAGGACCGTCGCTCCCTGCCAGCACGGCCGAGGCGCGGTAAGCACGACGGGGTGACAAGCCATCCGGCATGGGCTTGCGTGCCGTGAGAGCCGGCCCAACCGGCGGGGCAAGCCCAAGGCGAGCCTGGGCAAGCCCTCCCACAGCGTCTTGCGGCTTGTCCCGGGCTCGGTGCGCAGGTGGGAACGCAGGCCGTCAGTGCCGGTGGCGCCAGTGCTGGTGGACCTTGAGGACTTCGTAGCTCCATGCGGTGTGCTGCTGGGTGTCGGCCGGGCATCTCCAGCCGAGCTGTTCGGCGACGGCTGGGAAGCGGGGGTGCAGCTGGCGGTCCCCGACCGCGACGAGTGCGGACATGAGAGGTTCTTCCTTGCGGCTGTCTTCGTCGACCAGCCACAGGAGCACGCATTGGTCGTCGGCGTGGAAGCGGGGCATGCCGGGCAGGCGTTTGTGGATCTGGGGCCAGGTGGTGGTGGAGCCGGCGCGGGCGGTCTGTTCGAGCAGGGGCCGTAATGTGGTCGCGATTTCCCACAGTTGTCCGGTCTCCAGGAGCGCCGGCTCGTTCCTGCAGGACGGGCAGGGCTTCACCGGCACCGGCACCGGCATTGGCACCGGAGCCAGAGCGGGGGTGGGGGCCTGGGGTGGTACGGAGGAACGCCGAGGTGCCGCAGACGGCGTGATCTTCCGGCGCGGCGGCTGGACAGCAGAGGAGTCGCCGGCCCGGGCGACGTCCGGTCGCACTTTGGGCGCTGCGACTGCCTGTTCGGGCTGTGGTGGGACGGCCTTCGAGGGTGCCGCGGCGGCCTGGCGTCGTTCTTCCTCCTGCCACCGGCGAGAGCCCAGGATCTCTTTGAGGCCCTGCAGCTCTGCCCGCTGCTCGCGGGTCTCACTCGGTGGAGCTCCGGCCGCCTGCTGCCATGCCAGGGCGTACAGGTCGGCGGCGACCGCGACCGCATACCGGTCGATGGCCCGCTTCAGTTCGGTCAGGGTGTGATTCAGCGTGCGGCGGACCGTGGCGATCTCCATCGCGGTCCTGGGAGCCCGGCCGGTGGTCCGGCGACGGAAGTCCGTCTGCCACGCCGCACCACCGCTGAGCCGCACCCGATTGTTCCCCAAGCCCATACTCCCCCCGAGCTGCGCAACAGATCCCCAAACGGTCGGGCAAGCCGCAGCCCAGACACAAGAGACCGGCCAGTCCACAACCCTGCGTTCCTTTGCGCAGCGTTGTCTGCGGGCAGGCTGGGCAAGCCGTTCCGAACGGAGGCTTACCCAGCCTTGGCCGGAGCACACCGGCGATGGGGCGTCGGCCGTGGTCCACCTGGGCTTCTCGGGGCGGCCGTGCCTGACGGATGGCCGGTGGCCGATTCGGAGTTGCACGCTTCGACCCGGACGAGAGCACCCCGGGCCGGGACCGCCAAGGCTCGCGCGGTACCGGAGGTCACCTGCTGGACGGAATCAGCGTTCGATGTGCTGGGCCACGGCCTGTGCCCAACGAGCTCCCTGGTTCGCCGGTGCCGCCTCGCGCAGCGACGCATTGTGCTCGCCCTGCCGGGAGTCTCCGGTGTCCTCCAGCGAAGGCGTGTCCACGGGGACGCTTCCCGGGAGCATCCAGCGTTCCTCCTCATGAGCGCCGTGTGCCATGGCGATCACATAGGACCGGCCTTCGGCCATCCGGGTCCTGTCGCCGTCCGCGTACACGACGCTCACCGTCACCGAGGCCGGCGGCGCGCCCTTGAACGCCCTATCCACCTGGGCCCGGTAGTCGACGCGGACCGGCCCACCGCCGAAGAGCGGGGCGTGCTCGCTGCTGCCGGTGATCCGCACCCACACCAGCTCGTCGGCGTGACCGGCGACCTCGCGGTCGTCGGTGGCCCGGTAGCCGACGTCCGCCGACGAAGTCGGGGGAAGGCCCGGCTCGAGTACGACTTTCGCGGCGCCCAGTGCGACGGCGGCAAGGACGAGCGTGGCACCGGCCAGGGCCCAGGTCTTCTTCTTCACGGTCATCATCCCCACAGCAGCGCGTAGTTCTTCTTGTCCTGAGCCGTCGGTGCCGACGCCATATCACCGGTGTGCGGTGCCATCAGCGTGGCGTATCTCGACGGATCCTTATGGCAGAAGCCGAGAGCGTGTCCCAGCTCGTGCGCGGCAGTCTTCCGCCTGGCCTCGGTCGTCGTCAGGTTCGCCAGGTTCAGCCAGATCACGTCGGTGCCCGGCCCGTGCTCCCAGTAGCCGTACAGGTCGCGCCACTGCCCGTCCGTGCGGTTCGTGTCCTTGAACTCGACGTCGGCATAGCTCGTCGCGTCATCCTTGCGGATCCTGACCGTGCCGAGGTTCCAGGACCGCACTGCGTGCGACAGGGCGTCGTCAAGGCTCGTCGCGTCGTCGTACGTGAGTTCCTTCCCGTCGACGGAGGAGTTACCGCGGGAGTCTGCGGCCTGCCCACCTGAGTACTTCGTCCAGCACGCCGCGTACGCCGCTGCGGCCTCGGCGGATGCGTCCGGGGCCAGCGGAGGCGCAGCCGCTGTCAGACCGGCGACCAACAAAGTAACCGTGAGCGTGATCCGTAACGGCTTCATGCCCGTCACAGTAAGGAGCGGATTTCGGACCGGATCGTTTCACCGTTCCCGCGTCGCTCGGATGGGGGTGTTCTACCTGGCTGGCTAGGGCGTTGCCCACCGGTCCCGTGACACTGTGCAGCCGACCCCAAGAGTTCGACCGCCAGGCGCCCGCGCCTTTCTCCGAAGCCAGATCGGCACCGATGAAGCGGCAGATCAGCCGATGGCGCGCGCCCCGAAACCCGAGAGCTAGAGGTGGCGCACCAACCCTCACATCCACCAAAACCCCGGCCGAAATCGCCCGGCGCGCGTTGCACCTGGGCACGGACCCGGGCCGTGCGGGGGCGCACGACGTCGCACTGCTCGACATCCTCTGGACGGCACTGACCGGCGTCGTCCACGCCTTCGCCCTCGCCGGGTCCGAGGGCGTCACCGCATCCGACCTGGCCCCCTACGCCAAGGGCGTCGCCGCGCTCCTGCCCGACGTGATCGACGCGTTCGCCGAGCAGGTCGACACCGGCAGCTACCCCGCCGGGGGCTCCAACCTCCGCTCGGCGGCGGCGATCATGTCCCATGTCCTCGAGGCCTCGCGCAGCTGGGGCGTCGACAGTACGGTGATCTCTGCCGCCCATGAGATCGCGCGCCGGGGCATGGCGGCCGGTTACGCGGACGACTCCTACGCCCACGTCGCCGAACTCCTCCGCGGCTGAACCCGCCTCTCAGCCAGGACGGGGCGCCGTCGCTGGGCCAGTACTCCAGCTGTAGGTCGTGATCTTCATGTCTGGGATGCGGCTTGTCGCCGGCAAATGACCGGCTCGTGATCGTGCCTGGTGGTGGCGGCGCCAGGCGGACCAGTTGAGCCGATGGGCCGGGCCGTGATCGGGCCGGACAGCGATGGTGATGAACAGACGCCGGATCTCGTTGCAGGTCAGCGGGATCAGGTCGTCGGGTCCAGCGGACCGTGGTTGCACCGGATCAGCAACTGGTGGCGGCCCCGTGCCGCTTCGGCGAGGCCGATGACAGCCCAGTCGTAGAACCGCTGTCCCTTTGCTTCGCGTCCGACCGAGAGCCTCTGCCAAGCTCGTTTCGGCACCTTCTTCACCAAAGCATCGGCACGGAACGTGCCTGCGCCGATGGGTACTTCGGCCGAGCAGGCCACGGCAAGGACGTATCCGATGCCGCGTTCCTCCAAAGCCGTCCGCCGTTTCGGGTTGCCGCCGTAGACCTCGTCACCCGTGACCCAGCCGATGCGGTGTCCGGCGGTCAGGAACCCTTCGACCATTACCCGGGCCAGTCCCGGCTTCGTCGCGAAGACGGCGTCCTCGCCGAGCCCCGCGGCCCGGCAGCGGTCCGGGTCGCACGTCCAGGAGCGCGGGACGTACGGCTCCCGGTCCACCGTCGCGTGCCCGCGCTCGCCGGCGTACACGAGGTAGACGGCGACCTGGGAGTTCGCGACCCTTCCGGCGGTGCCGGTGTACTGGCGCTGGACGCCGACGGCGGGGGTGCCGTTCTTCACGTTGCCGGTCGCGTCAACGACCAGCACAGCGGCCTCGTCATGGAGGTGCTCGACGACGTATACGCGCACCTCGTCGCGGACGGCGTCAGCGTCCCAGGAGGCCCTGCTCAGCGGGTGCTGCATGTGCTGCATGCCGTGCGGGCCGGTTTCCCCGACCCACTCGGCGATCGTCCACAGTTCTTGCACGGCAGGTCCGACAGCAGGCCCAGCACCAACCGCCCGGCCGCAAGCGCGGTTCGTACCGGGCGAACCGGCCCGCGATACGGTTCCGCACCGGCCCTATCAGCAAGATCACGATCTACGGCTGGAACTTGGCCGTTTCCTCTTCTGACCGTTGTCGGATCCCCCAACGAACACAGGCGTCACTCGGCTCGGTGGTTGGAACGAGAGCGTTTCCACACGCGTTCGAATGCTTCCGATGGGCAGATCGGTTCGGTGCTCCCGCTGAAGCGGGCGAGCCAAGTGGCACCGGCCTGTCGGTGTCCGTCCGTATCAGACAAATTCCAAGCCGCCAGTGCACGTCCGAAATCGGTCTGCGTGGTGTCTTCCATGATGCTGATCAGCAGCGATGCGTATGCATCCTTGTCTACACTAGCCAGTTGTTGACCAGCCTTACTGCTAAGGGCGGGGTCTCTGGCAAAGCGCATCAGCCACATGATGCCGGCTTCTCGGTGTCCATCCAGCTGAGCCAGCCCCCAGGCCGCCCAAATACGATCCTCCCCGTTGAAGGTGGTCTCTTCCACGAAGCGGGTCAGCATTGTCGCCGCGGCTTCCTCATACTCGTCCATCAGGGCCAGTTGCCAGGCCGACCACACACGGTCGTAGTCATCGACTGTGGCGTCTTCGGCGAAGCGGGCAAGCCATGCCGCTCCCGCTTCCCTCTCGTCACGTACCTCAGTCAACGCCTTGGCGGCTTGCATGCGATCGTGCACCTTGAGGCTGGTGTCTGCGGTGAAGCGTGCGAGCCAGGTCACACCGGCCTGCTGATATCCCTCCACCCGAGCCAACATCCCAGCAGCCAACGAACGCTCGTCCGCTTCGAGCAAGGTGGCCCGAACAAAGAGGGTCAGCCACGAGGCACCAGTCTCTTGATATCCCTCTAGCTGACCCAGGGTGCCGGCTGCTGCCACGCGATCCCAGATCCTGGCGTCGTCGTCCTCAACGCGTTGGATCAGCAGGTCCGCACCGGCCTCCAGATGTCCATCCAGCATGGAAAGCCACCCGGCCGCCTTCACGCGGATTTCGAACGGATCGTAGATGCTGGGCTGCTCGACCAGGCGGCGAAGACGGTGGGCGATGGGCTTCAGGGGAAGGTTCGTCTTCAGGCCCAGCACCTGCACGACGAGGGACTGGATCGTTTCCAGTTCCCCGCGTTCCGCCAGGATTTCCAATCGCCGAGTCGTCTCAGTCGCGGTGCTGTCCCCGGCGCTGAGGAGACCGTCGAGGAGGAATCCGAGGTAGGACGGGGGGCGGCGCGGAGGCTGTGGGGGACTTTCGATGGCGGAGGGTTCTTGGTGGGGGAACAGATCGTGGAGCAGCTGGACACGAGCTGCCTCGTCGCGCGTGGCGTGGCGGGCGGCATGGAACTCGAGGAAGGTCTGGTGGAGGAAGTCGAGGTCGTCTGCGCGCTGGGTCAGGATGCCGGTGGGCCGCAGGAGGTCGCCCAGGAACGCGTGCCAGAGGTGCTCCTTGACTTTCTGTGGACGGTTGGCCTGAAGGTGTGAGGCCAGGATTTCGACGGCGGGTGCGGTGCTGCCGTTGACCCTTTCGTAGGCGAGGTGGTCAATCAGTTCGGGCAAGTGCTCGCGCACCTGTTCGGCGGCCTGCTCGGCGGCCTGGTTGTCCCTGGGGATCTGGTGGCGGTCCTTCAGCCGTCGGATGGCCTCGTCATGGGTATTCATGATGTTCTTGTGGGCGTTCTGTTCGTAGATCAGCTCGACGAACGACTGGTAGGCACCGGTACGGCCGTTGGGCAGGGGACGGATGGGATCAGCCGCGTAGAGCTGGCAGAGCACGAGGGCCATCAGCGGGATGCGGGCCAGGACTTCCAGGCGGGAGTGCTTGAGGCCGGCGATGAATGCCTCGACGTGGCGGACAGGGTCGTCCAGGGGGCGGAACCAGTGTGTGGCGTAGGTGTGCAGGTCGTCGCGGGAGAAGGGCTGTAGTTCGTAGCGCGGCACGTGCCGGCCCAGGGTGCCGAGTTCTGCTGCGGGCAGGGGGCGGGTCGCTACGACGAACCGGTACAGACCCGGCGCGGCCGCAGCTGCGCCGGCGAGCATCGCCAGAACAGCGTTGCGGGTATCTGTGTCGGGGATCTCGTCGATGCCGTCGACCAGGACCAGCCAGGACACCCCGGCTCGTGGCGGGTGGCGGAAGAAGTCGGCTGTCAGCTCATCGAGCAGCCCGACCTGCCGCAGGTTGGCAGTCACGGTTCTGGCGAGGACCGTGGGCAACGGGTCCGTGCCGATCAGAGCGGCGGCGCTCACCATGACCGGGATCGTCTCGCCGGTCCTGCCGCCCAGCCAGCTGTCGGCGGAGTCGGCCAGGTGAGCGCAAAGCAGGGTGGACTTGCCGCCGCCGGGTCCGCCCAGCAGTACGCACATGGCCCGGTCTTCGCGGAAGACCTCGGCGGCGGGCACCGAGGGGCCGTCCTGGTTGCTCGCTGCCGGGGTGTGAGCCTGCTGGCGCACGTAGACATCGGCCAGGGCCGGCAGGCTCGGGACGCCGGGGACGCCTGGATAGGGGTGCCGGCGTGCCGCCTTCTCGGCGACTTCCAGGTACGCCTCCAGTTGGGTCGTGCCACGGGGTTCCGCCTGATCGCGCAGACGGGACAGTTCGTCTCTCTCCGTGCCGTCAATACCCGCTGCGTTGAGAATCGCCCTGAGAGTAGCGGCCTCTGGCGGCCCCTTGTCGAGGTTGAGCGCGTTGCTGACCGTCGCCTTACCGACCGACTCGCCGTTGAGCTGTGCCTGCCTGACGATGTCGGCCTGCTTCAGCTTCAGACGGGCCAGAGCGCCCTTCAGCCGATTCTTCAGTTCCCTGTTGGCGCTGTCGCGCCGTGCTGGCCCCGTATCGGACACCCTGCCCCCTGACCTTGTTGTTCATCCTTGTTCATGTGAACCCGGTGAACGCCTCCCGCGCCGATTCTTTACTCGACCGGCCGGCCGGTCCCGTCTGAATCGGCATGATCGTTATGGAGGAGTACCGGATGACCTTCGAACTGGTGGTGGCCAGCGGCCCCGTTCTGCTCGTGGCGGTGCTTCTACTGCGGCGGCGCAAGGCTCAGTCGAAGCCGGTGGGACTGGCTCGCGACGTCCGCGACCTGATCACCCTGCGCATGGTCTTGCGAGACGCCAAGCCTGGCCAGCGCGAGAGCCTGCTGGCGGCACACCGCAAGTGGCGATGTGAGCCGAGGAAGAAGCCCCGAGGCTGAAGCCTGGAGACCAGCACGGGCGGGGACAGTAGAGCCCCGCCCGGTGCCCGGTTCATTCCTTCCGTCGTCATCGTCGGGTCGACGGCATCCGGGTCGTGTCGTACACCGTCTGCCGTCCGTCCGTGTATCGCTTGCACACGAGACGTCCTCGATGCCCAGCTGCCCGGCTAGGTGCTCCACCACCGGCCACAGCACATCCAGCGGGTCCTCGCCCTGGAACAGGCCCACGTACGGCACCGTGCACGTCTGAAGCTCGAACCCGAGCTGGTGATGCTGAGTACGCCGCAGCGCGATCAGATCCCGGTCCACGTCGTCCAGGAAGAAGAACCGCTTCAGCTCGGGCCGCGTCGGCTCTGCGGCGAACTTCCCGTACGCCGCAGACTGTTCATCAGTCAAGAACTCCACGGGCATGTACCCGATGTAACCACCCGTAGCGAAAGACCGTGGATCTTTCACCGAAAGAACCGTCTGGTGGGTGTCGCCGTGCTAGCGGATCACGGCGGCGCATCCGTGGTCAATCTCATCGATACGAGCTGTTTTGTAGGTCCCCGAGATCGGAGAGCCCCGTGGGTTCAGAGAAACTAAAGCCTGTTCAGCGGGAACGCGGGGGTGGACTGCGGCGAGGCGGCGGGCTTCGGTCGTGACCTCGGCATCGATCTCAGCTACTGCTTTGTCGCCGCCGTATCCGAGGAAGGCGTACTCGTCATCGAGTTCGGCGAGCCGTGCGGTCAGGGGCAGCAGCTCACCCCTCGAGTGTCATTGACACCCTGAATCTCTATCACTGCGTTCCGGTAATCGTACAGCGATTTTCACGGCCGCCATCGCGGGCAGACCCTCACCACCGCGGAGCAATGATGGAGGACCTCTCCGCCGCCGACCGTGCGTCACACACCCTTATCCTCATGGATGTTCATCTGTAAGAGTTCTGCGACAGGCCTCGGAGTGGCCGCGTTGCCGCAGATCAACGTTCGCGGAAGAAATCAATAAGCCGTGATGCGCGGCCGGATCGGCACCGGACTATGCCCATAGAACAGTGTCAGAAAGTCGACGCGCTCAAGAACTTGAGGGGCACCCTTTCTGCACGATCTGGTGGGTGCAGCCATCCCATGACGACGACACCGCCGATCTCCTCGCCCCCGTTCCGGCCGTACGGACCGGTGGCCTCGTGAGATACGCACGCGTGTCGACGAAGGGGCAGTTGCTCGACCGGCAGGTCCATGCGCTCACCGAAGCAGGGTGCATCCGGATCTTCGCCGACAAGACGTCAGGCAAGAACATCGAGCGCGAGGAGCTGTGCAAGGCCCTCGACTTCCTTTCGCGAAGCCGACACCCTCGTCGTCCCGTCGCTGGACCGGCTCGGCCGCTCTCTTCAGGACCTCATCGCCATCGTGTCCGGCCTACGGGAGCGCGGTGTCGACTTCACCTCGCTGCACGAGACGCTCGACACGACCACACCCGGCGGACGCCTGGTCTTCCACGTCTTCGAGGCCCTCGCGGAGTTCATCCGCGAACTCATAGCGGCCACGTCGTCGAGTCGAAGGAGCCCGTCCGGCGCCTGGGAACAAGGCCGATGCCCGCGTCTGGCGGGAGTCGGACCTGCCGGCGGCTGGGGCCGGGACGACGGTCGTCGCGGACGGCGCCTACCTGGGAACCGGGCTGATCGTCCCGTACTGCAGAAGGGCCGGACGCCCCCTCCTGCGCGGCCAGGAAGAGAACAACGCCGAATACCGGCGGGTGCGGGCCCGCGTCGAGCACACCTCGCCCGCATGAAGAACTGGCAAGGTCCTCCGCGACTGGCGCCAGGAAGGAGACGGCCTTCACCACGTCGTCGCCACCATGTACAACCTCGCCATGACGCGGTGAAACAGCAGGCCGGACGACACACCGACCTTCCCGTACCCACCCTTCGGTAACACCCCTTTAAGAGGCCCTAACAGAAGTTGTTGATCATGTGACTTTCGGTTCGGGTGGTCGTTGGTCTGGTCGTGGGGAAACGCCAGTCACGGCCGTGGATCGTGTCGGATGAATTGTGGTCGCTCGTCGAGCCGTTGCTTCCGGATCCGGCGCCGAAGCGGGTGGAGGGCCGTCCGCGGGTGCCGGACCGGCAGGCACTCTGCGGGATCCTGTTCGTGCTGCATACCGGGATCCAGTGGGAGTACCTGCCGCAGGAGCTGGGGTTCGGTTCCGGGATGACCTGCTGGCGGCGTCTGGCCGCGTGGAACGAGGCAGGTGTGTGGGACCAACTGCACCTGGTGCTGTTGAAGAAGCTGCGGGTCGCAAGGAAGCTGGACTGGTCGCGGGCGGTGATCGACTCCTCCCATGTCAGGGCCGCTCGGCGGGGCCCAAAAGCGGTCCCAGCCCGGTCGACCGCGCTCGGCCGGGTAGCAAGCACCACCTGATCGTTGACGGGCAGGGCATCCCGCTGGCTGTCTCGCTGACGGGCGGGAACCGCAACGACGTCACTCAGCTGATGCCGCTGCTGAACAAGATCCCGTCGGTCGCCGGCCTCGTCGGCCGGCCTCGCAGACGCCCGGACAGTGTTCTGGCCGACCGCGGCTACGACCACGACAAGTACCGCCGCCTGGTCTGGGCGCTCGGCGTCAAACCCGTGATTGCCCGCCGCGGAGTCCCACACGGCTCCGGCCTCGGCGTCTACCGGTGGGTCGTGGAACGGACCATCGCCTGGCTTCACGGCTTCCGCCGGCTACGGATCCGATGGGAACGACGCGACGACATCCACGAGGCCTTCCTCGGCCTCGCCACCTGCCTCATCACCCACCGCCACGTCCAACGCCTTTGTTAGGACCTCTAAGGGGCAAGACGCGGAGCGCACAGCACCGCCATCGTGAAGGAGCACGCGGATGGATCCTGCTGTTGTCGTCACGGCGGTGCCCCTGGCACTGGGCTATCTGGTGAGGCTGCGGTACCGCTGGACCATGGAGAGGTGAGAGGTCCGCAAGGCCGAACTGGCCCAGATCGGGCTGTCGGAGAGGGCCCGGTCGCTGCCAGCAGGCAACAGGCTCTCACTCCTCGACGTACAGGAACTCCGGCCCGTAGGTCTTCCCGCTGCCGTCGGGCAGTTCCAGTTGAACGAGCTTCCGCGCCTCGGTGCGCATCCCGCCCATGTGGCCGATCGCCGGGAACAGCATGTCCGAGTCACCCGTCAGCCAGGCTGCCTGCAGCGCCCGCAGCATTTCGCTGAAATGTGTGTTGAACGCTGCGAGCACCTGCTGAACCTCGGGCGTCGGCGCGTTCAGCCCGCCGTTGACCCAACCGCCCTCGGGCACCCGCCCCATGGGGAAGGCCGGAGGCAGCGGGACATCGTCGCCCTTGAAGTCCCAGACGGCCGGATTCTCCGACATCTTGATCAGCTTCTTGCCGCGGAACATCTCCCGGAACACGTAGAAGTGCGCCAGCTCGCCGGGCTTGCCGGGGAAGGGGTTCTCGGGTGAGGCGGAGGTGCCCTCGCCCTGCTCCTTGATGATCTCGATCGCGGTTCGCACCTTCTCGATGCTGTCGAGCGGAACGATCTTGTTGCCCTGGCCGTGGCTCTCAAGGGAGAAGTCGATCTGCCGGTCGCCGTTGATCAAGTGCTGGTGTGCCTCGAACGCTTCTTCGATCGCGGTATAGAAGGCCCCAATCGTGGCGAAGGTCCCGAACTGGGCGACCGGGCGATCCGGGCGCTCGATCTCGGAGAACATCTCGACCGAGTCCTTGGTCAGTCCCTCCAGGAAGACGATGAGTTCAGGCCGCACGCCCCCCGGCAGCGCGCGCTCGTACTTCGGCACCACCTTGGGATCGGCGAGGACCGGCGTCCCTCCGATGGTGGTGAGCATGTTGCACACCAGTCCCATATGGGTCATCTCATCGAAGATGATCTCCCGGATGTTCTTGGCGACCGCCGCATTCGTTTCCTTGATCGACCACAGGGCGCTCGCGTACGGACCGATGGTCGCGATCTCCACCATGATCGCCTGCTGAAGGGAGTTCTTCAGCCACTCCGCATCGCGGTCCGCCGGGAGAACACCCAGCAGCTCGACGATGGCGTTGCTCTCATACTCAAGGACCTGGGTCATGCCACACCTGCCTCATTTGTGTGCAGACAGGATGAAACGCTATCCGTCTGGCAGGCCGGGCGAGCGAGGTGCGGGCGAGCCCCGGGACGGTTCACCCCATCGGGGCAGGGCAGGCCCCCTCGACGCCCGCGACCACGAGCCCACCTTGCTCGCCCCCCGTTACCGTCTTCGCTGCCTCCGCAATGGGGCTGCCGGCTCACGGCACCGGCCGCCAGGTCCACGGCGGCGGCGACGTCCTGGTCATGCTCGCCAACGGCCGCATCACCGCAAACGCCGCCGACTTCGCGAAGTCCCAGCGGCTCCACCTCGTCGACCGCCACGTCCTCGCCGAATGGGCCAGCGGGTCCCGCCCCCCCCTGTGGGAACTCCTGCATGCACTTCCTTCAGGCGGCCGCTGGGCCAGCCCGTGAACACGGCTCCCCAGCTCGTCAGGCGTCCGGGAGAACCCTCGATCGGGCGTGTGCCGGAGCTAGTGCTTTTCCTGCGGTGCGGCTGGCGACAGGCCACACGGGGTATTCGGGTCGCACCTGGTCGACGGGGCGCTCGATGCAGTCGGCCGACCACCCCGGATGCCTATGCGGCTCTTCTGCCCGCAGATCGTTACCGACACGGGGACGAAGGTGTCCAAGCCCCTGATCCGCGAAGGCCGTGCGGAGCTGCCCGCGGGTGCGGCACCCTGGGTCCTCGACACCCGCCAATGGGAGGGAACGCCGGGCGATCACGCGGAGAGCCTGCTGGCGCTGGCCGACGTGCTCTCCTCGGACCCACGCCACTTCTTCCGCTCGTACTCGGCTCCGGAGATCTCCCGCATGATGACGACACGGAGCCTGAAAGCCGGATGAGCCCAACCGCTACAACGCACCAGCTGAACCTGTACCGCAAGTACTTCGAACTGGTTACCGCAGGGACCAAGAACATCGAAGTCCGAGTGAAGTATCCGCACCTGGAGAACATCTCGGCCGGCGACCGGATCGTGTTCGCTGTCAAGGAGTCCGAAGTCCGGTGCACCGTCGATGTCGTGCGCGTCACTGAATACACCTCGTTCGAGGCCCTCCTCGATGGCGAGGGTGCCGCGAACGTCAACCCAACAGCAAACCGGGAACAGCAGCTCGCCAACATCCGGGGCATCTACGGGCTGGAGAAAGAGGCTCTCGGGGCTCTCGCGATCGAGATCAAACTGACCGCCTGAGGGCGACACCCCGATGGCACGCCTAGATTCACTGGGGCAGGTGGGGGCTGACCCCGGCCCTTAGAGGTCCTAACAAAGGCGTTGGACGTGGCGGTGGGTGATGAGGCAGGTGGCGAGGCCGAGGAAGGCCTCGTGGATGTCGTCGCGTCGTTCCCATCGGATCCGTAGCCGGCGGAAGCCGTGAAGCCAGGCGATGGTCCGTTCCACGACCCACCGGTAGACGCCGAGGCCGGAGCCGTGTGGGACTCCGCGGCGGGCAATCACGGGTTTGACGCCGAGCGCCCAGACCAGGCGGCGGTACTTGTCGTGGTCGTAGCCACGGTCGGCCAGAACACTGTCCGGGCGTCTGCGAGGCCGGCCGACGAGGCCGGCGACCGACGGGATCTTGTTCAGCAGCGGCATCAGCTGAGTGACGTCGTTGCGGTTCCCGCCCGTCAGCGAGACAGCCAGCGGGATGCCCTGCCCGTCAACGATCAGGTGGTGCTTGCTACCCGGCCGAGCGCGGTCGACCGGGCTGGGACCGCTTTTGGGCCCCGCCGAGCGGCCCTGACATGGGAGGAGTCGATCACCGCCCGCGACCAGTCCAGCTTCCTTGCGACCCGCAGCTTCTTCAACAGCACCAGGTGCAGTTGGTCCCACACACCTGCCTCGTTCCACGCGGCCAGACGCCGCCAGCAGGTCATCCCGGAACCGAACCCTAGCTCCTGCGGCAGGTACTCCCACTGGATCCCGGTATGCAGCACGAACAGGATCCCGCAGAGTACCTGCCGGTCCGGCACCCGCGGACGGCCCTCCACCCGCTTCGGCGCCGGATCCGGAAGCAACGGCTCGACGAGCGACCACAATTCATCCGACACGATCCACGGCCGTGACTGGCGTTTCCCCACGACCAGACCAACGACCACCCGAACCGAAAGTCACATGATCAACAACTTCTGTTAGGGCCTCTTAGTGTGCCTTGGGTCTCCCGAAATCGCTTTGCCCGGTGGGTGGTGCGGTGGTCGGCACGGTGATTGGTCCGACGGTCGGTCCGGGAGTTGGTCCTGCGGTCGGTTCGGTGGGCCGTTGGTCGCCTGGGGGCGCCGGGCGTACGGTGTCGCTCCCCGCTTATCGGACCACGTAGATCATATTGTTTGCTGTTCGGGCGGCTTCCGCTCGAACGTACGAGACGGGGAGTTCTACCATGCGCATCCACCGGAGCCGTGCTGCGGCCCTTACCACCGCCGTCGGGTTCGTCCTTGCACTGACCGGCTGCGGGGGCGGCGGCACGGACGGGGCGCTCAAGGCGCCAGCGGCCGGCACGGGCACGTCGGCGGCTTCCGGCACCCCGGCCGCTTCCGGTACGGCGTCGGCGTCGGCGACTCCGACGGCGGCCGGTCCGAGCGGCACCGGCGATCCGGCGGGCGCCGCCGGCCCGACGCCGACGGGCCCCGACGGCAAGGGGAAGGCGACGTACGGCGCCGACGCGACCACCGAGGATGCCTACGCCTACACCCACCCGTGTTCCGCCAGGAACCTCACCGTCAAGGTCACCTCGGCGCAGGGCTTCCCGGCGACCGTCCGGGTCGTCACGGTGACCAACAACGGTTCCACCACGTGCGGACTCGACTTCCACCCCGCCGTCGGCTTCAGTGCCAAAGGATCCGCCCTCGGCATCCAGGCCACGCCGCCCGAGGGTCTGGGCGGCGCGCCGGCGCACCCGGTGCGGCCCGGGGCGACCACGTACGCGGCGGTGGACCTCAACCCCTCGGGCGGCGGCGGTCCCGTGGCCGACGAGATCAACATCCTGGCCGACCCGAGCCACATGCCGAACGCCGACGGCGTCAGCCTGCCGCTCGCCACCACGGGTACCGTCGCCAAGCCGAGGGTCGGGCTCTACCACTTCACCGCGCGCGACTCGTTCGACACCCTCTGACCGGGCGCGGCGCGGCTGCCCCGCAGTTGGTGGGCGATGGCCTGCCCAGCCCGGCACAGAAGCAGCAGCCGCCGCCCCATTTGAGAGTGCGGCCACCCCTGCTGAGGACGAGAACGCGTTCAACGACTGCGCCGTGTGATCGAGGTGGGCACATCCATGCACATTGGACGACGCCGCCCGCAATCCGGCTGATCAGCCGGATGCAGCGGACAGCACCACGTCCACGAGCCTGTCCGCCGCATCCGGCCGCCCGTACGTCCGGGCCCGCTCCGCCATCGCCGTCCGCCGGGCGGGGTCGGTCAGGAGCGGGCCCACCGCACTCTGCAGAGCCGGGCCGGTGACCTCACCGAGCAGGGCCGGTGCCGCCCCTGCATCGGCACGCGCCCGGCCCGAAGCCGAGGCGCCGATCGTCATGTTCGTGCCTTGGTCACCCTCCCCTTGATTCTCACGATGCCCAACGTCCCGGCGGGCGATACCGTTCGCCATCAGCGGCCGGTGCGGCGGTTCGGCGCGACCGCCATGTGGTCGCGGGGAGGAACTGGTCGACTTAACGGCGCGACTACCTGGCCAGAACACCCCGCGACCGCACCCGCTTCTGGCCGCCCGCGGTGGCGGCCGTGGCGGGGTGCGGCCATGGTGCAGCCGTCGCTCCCGAGGGGGCAAGGGCAGGGCACCCATCAGCCCGTCAGGGACGTCCACATGGTCAGGGGTCGGTCCTCGACCGTGATCTGGTCCTCGTGGCCGTGGCCGTCGCGGATCACGATGATCCGGTACTGGTCCTGGTGGAACACCCAGAACAGACTCATGCCGTTGATCCGCTGCATGTCCGGGACCGCGAGGAATTCGTCGACCCTTGTGATCCCGGTCAGTGATCGCCATAGGTCGAGCCCTCGGTCGCCGCGCTCGAGGGCGTCCTGGTGCAACCTGCCGTCGGCGATCGAGATGAGCCGGTAGACCTGACGACCCATGATGGTGTGGAAGACCCAGTAGTGGCTCTTGCCGTTCACCCGCTGCATGTCGGGCACCGGCAGGAAGGCGTCCACCCTTTCGATGCCGCTGAACGAGGCCCAAGCGGAGAGGGAACGGTCCGGCAGGTCGGTCCCGGCCCCCTGCTCGGGAGGGAGCCCGGACTCGGCGCCGTCGGCGATCCAGATCCGCCGGTAGACCTGCCGGCCCTCGACGGTGTGGAACAGCCAGAACCGGCTGCGGCCATTGATCCGCTGTTCGTCCGGGACGGGCAGGACCGCGTCGACCTTCGTCACTCCGAGGTAGCACGGCCACATGGTCAGCGGCCGGTCGGGGCGCTCGATGACGTCCGTGTGCTCGTCCCCGTCGGCGATAGAGACGGTTCGGCAGACGGCGCCGTCGCTGCCCGCCCCATACGCCCAGTACCAGCTCTTGCCCTTGTCCCGTTGCATGTCGGGGATGGGCAGGAAGGCGTCGGTCGGCCGGACTACGGTGGGCGGCTTGTCGGTGAGCCGACCGTCACCGAGCAGCCGTAGCAGGGTCAGCGAGGGAGCGAAGGCGTAGACGGACCCCTCGGTGAAGACGAACTGGCTCAGGCTCAGCTGCGTGGTCTTGCCGGGGGTCTCGTAACTGAGCTTGCCGGCGGCGCCGACCATTCCGTCGGGGCCGGGCTTGTTGGTCCGGTTGGGTGGGAAGTCCGGGCTGTCGATCCATGCCTTCTGGATGAACTCGAACTGCTGCACAAGGTCCGACTGGTAGCAGACGAAGAGCAGGCCGCGCTTCTCGTCGGGCCCTCCGGGGCCCTCCGAGGCGGGGTCGAAGGGCGCGCCGTACGGGGCGCCGCGTCGGATGATCCGGCGGCGGTCCATCACCGGATTCTCGTCGAACGGCGGATCACCGGGCTTCTCCTGCAGGCCGTCCCGGGGGTTGGTCTTGCGCAGGTGCGAGAAGAGCGGGGTGATGAAGCCCTCGGGGTCGTTGCGGTAGCCGAAGTCGTTGTCCTCCCCGGCCAGCGCGCTGGAGGGCCGGTCGGCATTCGGGCACGTGGCGACGGGGGTGCCGGACCGCCACCGGCCGACGAGGCGGGCGGCCAGCCACTCCGTGGTGGCCTCGGGCGGCACCACCTTGGCCTGCTTGAGCGCCTTCAGCTGCCCGGCGACCTGGAACCAGAAGCCGGGGACGTCCTGGCCGAGCCGGCGCACCACCTGGAAGCTGCCGTTGTCAGCCCAGTCGGGCGTCTCGTGCGGCACGCCGCCGACCCGGTCGTGCCCGACGACGAACTCGCCGGGCGGGATCAGCCGAGTGCCGTGATGGCCCTTGACGTACTCGGGCTTGACGGGGTCCGGCTCGTCGAAGCCGATGACACCGGGCTCGCTGACGCCGTCCTTGAAGCCGAAGTGCTCCTTCCCCCTCCGGCTGCCGGACAGGGTGGCGGCGTCCTGCTGGAACACGATCACGATCTTGGCCGCGGCGCACGCCTCGCGCTGCTGTCTGACCGTCGCCTGGAGGTCCTGGACGGTGTCCGAGGCGACGGTGAGCACGGCGTGGACGACCTGGCCCTTGCCGTTGCCGAAGAGCCACATCTCCGGCGAGCTGTCGCCGGTGTCTCCGAGTGCCCGCTTGTCCGAGCCCTGCTTGAAGGCCTCCAGACCGCTGCCGGGCTTGACGGAGGGCAGCGGGTCCTTTCCGGTCAGCTCATGCAGGCCCGCGCAGGTGAAACTGACGTTGATCCAGGTGGCCTTCAGCGCCTTCGGGTCGTCGCCGGCCGAGGCCTTCCTGGCCTTGCTGAAGGCGGCATTGAAGGTCGCCACCTGCCTCGTCGTGGAAATCTGCGGTTCCAGCGCCTTGACCCAGGTGCGCGCCCGCGCTGCATCCTCGAACTTGAGGAACAGCAGGGTCATCTGGTCCTTCTTGAAGCCGGCGATCACATCGCCCTGGATGTCGTCGCTCTCACGCAGCTTGAGATCGTCCACGATGCTCTCCCTAGAAGATCGACACCTCCGCGCCGATGCTGCGCAGAGTAATCAACAACGTATGCGGCACTCCCGCGTCCTCCCACCGACCGACTGGCCGATTGCGCCGACCGCCACTCATTTACGCCTCGAATGCGCTGGTAAGAGGCGTGAAGAAACCTTTGGTTTGGTCGGAGTCACCCGCCTGCGCGTCTCGGGTGACAGTCGACCGGCGCGCCTCAACATTGAAGATCGTCACTGTGCGTGAACATGTGGCAGTCCTGGTGCAGCCCGTGTCAGCCGATGTGTCCCCCAGCCGGGGCCGCTGCGCCTTCCTCTCGCCAGCAAGGAGTCCCATGTCCCGCAGCAATCCGCGCCTATCCGCCCGCCGGAGGCTCGCCACGGCGATCTCAGTCTGCGCCGCCACCGCGATGGCCGTGTCCATGGCCCTGGCGTCGGCAGGCCCCGTACTCGCCCACACCGGTCACGGAGACGAGGGCGATGCCGTCCCGTACGGCCCCGCCTCCCGGGCGGCGAGCGCACCGGTCACCGTCGACCCGGAGGAGGCTGCGACGCTCGGCAAGGAACACGCCGCGGAGCACGCCCGCACCCGGATGGCCATGGCCGGCGTCGGCGAGTACCCGCAGACCACCCGTACGGAGCGGCTCAAGGCACTGACCGCCTCCCAGGAGAAGGCCAACGCGTCCTTCGACGCGGCCGAGTTCGGCCGGTTCCAGGAGTACTTCCAGTCCCCGGACTTCGCGGCCCACGTCGCGCTGCTGCCCACCGGCAAGGTCCTGCTGTTCTCCTTCGAGCGGATCGAGACCAACCCGCAGAATGAGCCCGCCCCCACCCAAACCATCGGCAAGGAGAACGCCGGCCGTGCCTGGATCTGGGACCCGGCCAAGGGGACCGGCGCCGGCGCGTTCACCGAGAAGAAGCCGCCGGTCATCAACATGCCCGACGGCAGGAACGAACCCCGCCCGGCCCCGTTCTTCTGCGCCGGCCACTCCTACCTGCCCAACGGCATGCTCGGCGTCTTCGGCGGCAACCTTGGCGGCAACGGAGGCAGCGGCGCCAAACTGTCCCTGGTCTTCGACCCGTGGGCGGAGGAGTGGTACCTGAACAAGGACATGTCCGTCGGCCGGTGGTACCCGAGCGTGGTCACCGGCGCCGACGGGCGCCAGGTGATCATGTCCGGTCAGTCGGAGCTCGGCTGGGGCACCCCCACCCCCGTCGTCGAGCGCTTCCCCGCCGCGACCCACCAGGTGCCCTTCGAGAAGTCGGTCAAGCCGATCGGCTGGGGAGTGGACCAGCTCAAGACCGAAGCCCCCTTCAAGTGGGACTATCCGCAGCTGTTCTCGCTGCGCGACGGGAAGATCTACGGACTCGGCCGCTCCGTGGACCAGCAGTGGCTCTTCGACACCGCCGCCGACACCAAGACCGACCTGCCGGACCGCCCGGACATGAACAAGGGCAAGCCGGGCCCGGACGGCGGGGAGTGGAGGCGCAACTACGGCTCCGCCGTCCCCCTGCCAGCCGGCTTCAGAGGCCCCGACTCGGTCCTGGTCCTCGGCGGCGACCGCAACGACCCGAACACCTACCGTCTGGCCGGCGGCAAGTGGAACACCGAGAAGCCCCGCGCCTTCGGCCGCACCCAGGACGACACCCTGCTCCTGCCGAACGGCAACCTGCTCACCGTCAACGGTGCCTTCGACATCCGCGACTACGGCAACGGACCGTACAACCCCAACGCCGATCTGAAGTACCGCCAGGTCGAACTGCGCGACGAGAGCGGCGACTGGAAGCTCGGCCCCGTGCAGCGGCTTCCGCGCGGCTACCACTCCAACGCCGTGGTCCTCCCGGACGGCCGAGTCATGATCACGGGCGACGAGCTCCAGCAGCTCGCCAACGACCCCGACATCACCGACAACAACAACGGCAGCATCGAGATCTTCGAGCCCGCCTACCTCCACCAGGGCAGTCGCCCCTCGCTCGGCCTGATCTTCAACCCCAGCGTCGTCTACAACGAGAAGATCACGGTCAGTACGAGCACGCCCAACGACGTCACCCGCGCCGTCCTGCTGGCCCCGACCACCGCCACCCACTCGATCAACACCAGCCAGCGTCACCTCGAACTACGTATCAAGAGCCGCAGCGGCAACTTCCTGGAGCTCCAGGCCCCACCGACCGCCGCCGCGGCCCCGCCCGGTCACTACATGCTCTTCCTCCTCAACGAGGAAGGTGCACCGAGCAAGGCGGGCTGGATCCAGGTCAAGCCCCCGACGACCGCCGCAACGGGTGCCACCGCCACCAAGACGACGCCCGGCGACTGACACCCGTCGGCGCTTCGGGGCGAGCCCCCAGCCTGGTCACGGGACACGGCTGGGGGCTCAATGCGGATCGTCCGCGCACAGTGGACGTCGTGCGCCGGGACGCCGACGACGGCGGCCGCGCCCCGAGCGAGCGGCTGCGGGCGGGCTGAGCATGGGGTGGGGCGCCGCTGGAGGGGCGGCGGGGGCGGTGCGGGAGGCTGGCAGGGGTTGGGGCCTACAAGAAGCCGTCGTCACCCGGCGATAGCAGCAATGAAGTGGCACTTGGCGGGGCGGAGGCGGCGGTGCCAGGTCGGTTGTCTTCGGCGACGTGGACGGTAAGGATTCCCAATCGTCGTTGTCAAGCAGTCGGAGTGTGGTGCGGGAGGGCGAGCTCGTGGTCAGGGACGTGCGCCGTGGTGGTCCTCTGTGCCAGCTCCGAGAGCTGCTCGGGCATCAGCCAGACGCTCCCTGGACTCGGCTATCCACTCTTCGCCCATGTCCAGCGGCACGGAGACAACGATCTGGGTGCTGGGCCCGTCATGGACTTCGACCACGTAGGGGTCGTCGGCAATGAATCGGAGGTAGGCCGTGCGGCCGGATCGGGGCCAGTCCGCCGTGAACGGCTCGTCGAGGTCGGCCTCCTGCTCGTTCTCCTCGATGGCGTCCAGAAGCCGGCCCCAATCTGAGAGGTCCTCGGAGTCGAACCCGAGATAGACGGTTCCGTTCACGAAGCCGCTTGTGACGACGGCTTCCGCGTCGTAGTGCCGGACGCCCAGGCTTTCGAGGGTGGGCTCGATTGAACGCAAACGAACGGTGACGCCCTGGCCAGGGTCGGCCAGCCGGATCAGTTCAATCGCATCGGACTGTGTGTTCGTGTCCATGGCCGGGAACCTACGGCAGGCGCTCAGCAACGACTACGACGGGTGTGCGTTCCGCGTCCGCTGACAAACACGTGATAGTCATGCCGCGGCTGGTTCCGGTTGAGGCGGCTGGGCTGTCCATCGGCGTTGGTCGCGGATGAGGGCCCACAGAACGTCGAGACGACGGCGGGCGAGCGCGCGAATCGCCTGCTTGTGGCTCTTGCCCTCGGCTCGTTTGCGGTCGTAGAAGGTCTTCCACGTGGGACAGAAGCGGGCAGTGATCTGGGCCGAGAGATAGAGGACGCGCAGGAGCGTGCGGTGGTAACGGTGTGGCCGGGCGCATGTTGCCTCTGATGCGACCGGAGTCCCTTGGGACCGGTGCGAGTCCGGCGACACCAGCAAGGCGGCCCGCGCTGCCGAAAGCGTCCATGTCACCGCCGGTGCAGGCGATGAACTCCGCCCCCCAGCAGCGGGCCCATGCCCGGCATGCTGAGTACTACTTCGGCATGGCGGTGCTCTCGGAAACGGACCGCGATCTGCGCGTCGATGCCAGCGATCTCTTCGTCCAGAGCGAGCACAGCCCTGGCCAGGGCGTGGACCACGGCAGCGGCAGTTCTCTCCCCGGCCACGGCAGTGTGCTGTGCCTGCGCCGCGGCGACGGCCGCATCGGCCATGGCTTGGGCGCCACGGACTTTGCGGTTCTGCATCCAAGCCACGAGTCGGGTCGTGCCGACCCGGCGCAGGCCGGCCGCGGTCTGGTAGCCGGTCAGCAGGATGAGTGCGGCCTTGGAGGCGGCGTAGTTGAAGGTCCGTTCCAGGGCGGGGAAGTACTCCAGGAGCTGGTCTCGCATCCGGTTGATGGCGCGGGGGTGGTCGGCTGCGAGGTCATAGCGGCGGGCGGTGAGGATCTTCAGGTCTACCGCGATCTCGTTCCACTCCTGCAAGGGCTGCGGGTCCCGACGCATCCGTGCCTCATCAGCGATGACGTAGGCGTCCTTCGCATCAGTCTTGCCGTCTCCGCGGTAGCCACGGGACGCGTGGTGGACTGTCCTGCCTGGAATGTAAAGCAGCCGCTGACCATGGCCGGTCAGGAGAGCGATGAGCAGAGCCCCGCCGCCGGCGTTCAGGTCGACGGCCCAGGTCACCGGACTGTCCTCGGCCAGGGCGAGGACATCGCCTATCAGCTCCAGGAGCTCGGGCTCCTTGTTGGGAACCCGGCGCGAGAGCACCTTCGTTCCCTCCGTGTCGATCGCCGTGCAGCGATGCGCGGCCTTGCCAGCATCCGTCCCCGCCCAAAGCTCGGGCACCCGAGCTTCCCTGGTCGATCGGTTGACTGGTCCCTTCAGACGACCACGCCGACGTGTCCTTACGAAGCGATTTCTGTTCGCTCATCCCAATGAGTGGCCGTGTCGTCGCGGGGCACTGGGCGGCCAATCAGTCAAAGCCACAACCACGGCATGAGTGCTGCAAAGCTACACACAGGCCACCGGGTCCCCGATCGTACGAAGGACCGGAATCACCCCGCCAACACGGTAAGGAGCGCTGTAGTTGGCCCCTGAGCGTTCTAGTTGGCCCGCCTGAGCGATTTGGGTGGCCCTCAGAGAAGTGAGACAAGTCCGGTGGCACGCCGTGTCCGGTCAGGAAGGCAAGGACTGGACCAACATCCCGGTGCCGCTACGTAGGCTGCGTGACCTGCCACCGCAGACGTCCGGTACCTCGCCGGGGGTGGCTCCTCGTGTTACTCCGCGGGCGTGATCCGCCAGGTGCCGTGGCGTACGTCGAGCGTCGCGGTGAGGTCGGCCTGTTGCGGGAACGAGATGCCCAGCCGCCACGGGTCTGGCAGGGCGGCCAGCCCGATGGTGACCAGATCCTCGGTGACGGTGCCCAGGGCTCCGATCCAGTGGGGTGCGGCGGCGATCAGCTGCTCGGGTATCCAGGGCCCGGGCTCGGGAACGCGGGAGAAAGGCTCCTCGGTGAGTTCGGCGAGGGCGGAGCCGGCCAGCAGGCTCAGCAGTCGCGCCAGGACCGCGGCCGGAAGGGCGGGGTCTCGGGTCTCCAACAACACGTAGCAGTCGTCGTGGCCCGAGAACCAGACCCGGGAGTCTCCCAGGCGGCTCAGGAGCGGCTCGTCGACGCCGGTCGTGCCGAGCACGAGGGCGAGCTCGTCGAGCTGCTCCGGGGTCACGTCGGCGGGCACGTCGATCAGACTCAGCTCGTACGGCGACCAGGTGCCGTCGAGGAGACGGGGCAGGAGGTCGCGGTCCATCACCAGGAGCTCCTCCGGGAGTCCGTTTGTGCCGGACGCCCAGGATCCGAGGGGGTGGACCGTGCACGGCACGCCGAGCTCGGCCGCGATCAGCGCGGGCTGCAGCGGATGCCAGTCCTCATCAAGATAGGAGTTGGTCTCCAGCGACACCACTGCGACCGCGTCGTTCGCCACGGCCACGAACAGGTCGACCAGCTCGCCCGCCTGGGCCGCACCGGCGCTGACCCGCCACAGCCCCTCGGCCTCGCGGACGCTGAAGCTCAATGGGAACGGCTGGCGCTCAATGCCGACACTGTTCACGCTGAACGCGCCCTGCTGCCCGACCTCGATCATTGCCCCACCCCCGAGAACCCGCCGGACGCCACTGCCCAGCCCGCATCCATCAATCATCGCCGGTCAGCGGGGCGGGCCTGCCACTGCCGACCACCCCTCGACGAGGGCGTGGTCCAGGGATCACACCCACGCGTAGTTCACGTCTGGCACGGTGCTCAAGGCCGTGGCGGGGACTCGACGATCTCCTGCGCGTTGACGGCGTACGGCGTGTGCGAACTCGCCGGCGTCGGCAGCGACCTCACCTTCTTCGCAACTCCGGACCGACTTGCCGCTTTTGCCGGGCTCGCACCAGCGCCGCATGACTCAGGCAAGGAGATCGGCAACCTCCACCGCCCCCGCCCCTACCACCGCGGCCTCCAGCGCGTCTTCTACATGTCCGCCCTGACCAGCGTCCGCTACGCCCCCAATTCCCGGACCTTCTACGACCGCAAGCGCGTCGAGGGGAAACGCCATACCCAGGCTGTGATCGCTCTCGCCCGTCGCCGAGCGAACGTCATGTGGGCCCTGATACGGGACCGGCGCCTCTACGAAGTCGTTCCACCGGGGATCACGGCGCCGCTCTGATCTTGGTGCCGTCCGTCAAGGACTGCCTGTACTTGGCGGTGTCCGGCTTGCTCGCGAGACCAGACGAGCGTCCGGCGGCGCGGATCCTTGTGGTCCCAGCTGTCGTAGTCCATGACGGCAACGGTGTCCGACAGCCGCCACCGCGAGGAACTCCATGAGGCTTCAGGCACCTCCACCAGGCCGTCGAGGAGTTCGATGGCCGAGGTGGCAAGGCTGTCCATGGGCCATGGCTTCCACGTCGCGACGGTGTCGGTGAGGGCATGCGATTCGATCAGATGCGGGAGCGACGGGGCGATAGGGAGGTAGGGACTGCCACCGTCGATGTCGGTGCCCACACTGCCGTTGGTGTGGATCAAGTCCCGGCACGGCTTTGACACACGCTCGCCGGTCCATTCGAAGTACGAGCCCCCTCTTCCCAGGTCCTGCCATGCTGCCGTCTGCAGACCGAGGTGGTCGTACTCCCACCCGCGGGCGGTCTCGTACCGATCCCCGTTCACAACCCAGCTACGGCGTACCTCGTAGCGCAGGCCTCCGAACTTCTGCTCGAATCCCTCGCATCGGATGATGAGATCCATGGGAGCGGGGACGAGTTTCCCCGAGCGGTCACGCACTTGCCATAGCTCTATCGGCAGCCCGAACCGAGAGGGGCACTCACGCCGGGCTGAGCGACGCAGGAGGTCTTGTGCGCGCGCCGAGAGCTCGGATGGATCTTCCAGGATGTGCATCCTGAACTTCTTTTCCAAGGGAAGGTGTGGCTGTCAGGCAGTCAGGCTACCGGCCATCAGCACGGGTTTTGCGGCTTGACTTCTCCATTGGGAAGCTCCTGTTGGGAAGCTCCTGAGCGTGATAGCTGACCCGCGGGGTAGCGGGTAGATCATCGCGATCGGGTTGCCTTCTACGCTGTGCGCGGCCAGGGCGGCGGCGGTCGCGAAGCCGGCTGCGACGGTCAGGCGGTGCGGCCCGCGATGTTTCCGTCGTGCGGGTGACACGTGGAAGCGGGGATTTCCGGTCCCGCAGCCACAGCTGTACTGGCCGGCGTAACGATTCGGCCCTGGCCGAAACGACTGGAGGGGCGAGCAGGGCAGCCCGCAGCATCTGTGAGGAAGACAGCGGCGGCGGCACGGCAGCCGCCCATGGCTCCACCGCCGCCGCCCTGCACACCCACCACCTACAGGAGAAGCCATGCGTACACGTACCCGGGTCATCGGCACGTTACTGGGTGCCGCCCTGCTCGCAGGCGGCACCGTCACCACCGCGGCTGCCGCGCCGCAGCCTGCGGCCCCCTCGGCCACCGAGTCCGTCTCCGACGTCACGTCCACGCTCCCCAGGTGGCGCCCCACCCACAAGCGCTATCCCAGCTACGACTCCTGCAACTGGGCCGGCCAGACCGCCTGGGAGAACGACGCCCGGGTCACCGAGTGGGACTGCCGCTCGGTCGAGTCGGGAGAGCGCTACGAACTCTGGCTCAACGTGGTCTGACGGGACGACGGCCGGCCCAGGACGTCTTGCGCGCACCCGTCCACGGGGGGTGGGTGCGCGCAGCCCTGTCCTAGTGCAGCTTCCAGGTGAACTTCCCGCCGCCCACCCAGCGGACCGCGTCCGGGTCGTCCAGGTCGTGGATCGTGATGCCGGCAGCCGCGGCGAGCAGGATCACGTCCGTCATGGACTTCGCCGTGCCGAACAGCTCGCCGTCGATCTCCACGAGACGGAACGGCGGTGACGCGCTTGGTGGTTCGGGGTGCGTGTGGTCTTGACGCCGCGGAGTCGCACTCGGGGTCGATGCCGCAGATGTGGCAGGACCAGGTCGTCAGCGCGATAAAGTAGGCCATCGCGGCCCAGGGTCGCTGTTCGGGCAGGTCATGCCTTTTCGAAGGCGTCCCCGGGGCGAGTCGCATCACGAGCTCGGTGCCCTATGCCCTGGCTGTCGACCCTGCCGGCGACTGCTGGCTCTCCTTGGCAGCGCGTACGAGAGGGTCGGCGGCATACCCACGGGTTGATGGCGTAGACGGGGCGGCCCGTTGCCCGAAGGCAGGCGACCAGAAGACCGCGGGAGGTCTCAATGGCCACCGGGATGGAATCCTGCGGACTATCGCCGTGCTCGGCGAGCATCTGAAGCAGCTGGTCGAGCCCTTCTGCGGAGTCATCGATGCGAGCGCGAGCCAGCAGCGACCCGGTTTCGTCGACGACGGCTATGTCGTGGTGGTCGCTGGCCCAGTCGATGCCGCAGAACGCTCTCACTCGCCTCACGCTTTCTCATCGAATCTGTGTTGTGGCTGGTCACAGCCGTGCAGGGCATGCGTCTCTCTAATGGAAGGGCTCGGTGGCCCGACATCCGACTAGCCGTTCATGACCCCAGCGACCTGCGGGGCCCACGGTCTTGATCGGAGCTGGAAGCTCCCGAGCACGTAAGAGGTAGTCCCCGCAGGGGGCTTGGACCACGATCATCATCGGTGACCAAGTGGTCGCTCTCGATGCCAACGGCGAGCGTCAGCACACGTCAGTCTTCTTTAAGGGCTCACGGCCCGGATCAACGGAGGACGTCGTGCTGACGCCGGCGATCGGCATCGAGGAGATGTTTCTACGAGCTCAGCTCTCGCCCATTAGATCAACGGCCGCAAGAGACATATCGTGGTCGACACCAAAGGAACGCCCGTCATGATCATGGTGACCCCGGCCGCCATGACCGACAGCGACGCGGCCCGCGAACTCCTCTGGCGCCTTCGCCTCACCCAGCCGCAGATCACCCAGGTCTGGGCGGACTCCGCCTACGCCGGCCAGCTCGTCGACTGGGCCCGGGACTTCCTCAACATCACCCTGCGATCCGTCTCCCGGCCCAAGGGAGCCAAGGGGTTCGTCGTCCTTCCCCGGCGCTGGCGCGTTGAGCGGACCATCGGCTGGATCATGAACGCCCGCCGCAACGCGCGAGACTACGAACGCCTGCCCCTGCACAGCGAAGCACACCTGAACTGGTCACTCATCACCCTCATGACCAGGCGTATCACCCACGGCGGCAAGCCCAGGGCAGATCGCTGGGACAAGAAACCCCACCTCGCGAGCTGACAGCCCAACCAGCCATGCCGGGCAACACCTCCTCAGAGTGCCGAGGAGAAAGAAACCGCATGGGGGTGAAGGCCGTCGGCAACGACAACAGCGGCGATTTCTCGCGACTGCGTCCGGCCGAGCCAAACGACGGCAGAAGACTCGGCGCAGAATGTCACAAGATCAGCTCGGTGAGACTCGTCGCTGGTCCGCTCGAACCATCCACCGAGAAGGCTTTCCGTTTCGCGGGGCGCGCTTCGGCCCGCCGAAGAATCCCTCCAAAACTTGCAGAACGTCTCAGTCAGCGTCGACCACGCGGTGGCATCGGCGAAGCACCCCATATTCGTCTCGGAGTTGAACCCGATCCTGTCTCCTGGCCGTATCTGCTCGATGTCGTCACTCACGCTGAGAGCCATCTCCCAGCTGACCACCTGCTCCGGCGAAACACAGAGTCGGACCGCTGCGACTTCCCGGCCGTCGAAGTCCTCACCCATGAACTCGTACGGCCCCGTCGTCCATGCCGCCTCCAGCCGATAGACACCGGGCGGAAGCCGCTCGGCCAGTTCCCGGCCTGCACGCGTCTTGAAGTCCGGATCAGTGTCTTCCGGCCACGGCGAATCGACGATGAGACGACCGCTTGGAACACGGACCGTCGTCACCTCCACTACCTCAGCGACTTCGACGAACGTCAGCGGATCACGGGGCAGCGTTCCCAGCCGCGTCCCTTCCTTGAACACCGCATGCAAATACCAGCTCTCCTGAGGTCCTGCCACCAGCCGAGCGTCTGTTGTGCCATCCATAGCCGAAGGGTATGCAGCACTGCTGACACTCACGTGTGCGGCCCGGCTTCCCTAGCTTGATGCGACGATCAGGGCCCGCCAGCTCCAGCAGGGCCGCAATTCGGGGATCGAAAACACCTTCTGAGAGGGTGTTTAGCGCTTTATTGAGGCTGTTTGAGCCAGTATGGGCTTGCGGTCGGTTGGGACTGCTGGGGTTGGTGTGGTTCATGATGTGGGAGTGGCCGTCAGGCGGGCGTCTTGCTCTGCCTTCTCCTGTTTCATCCCAAGGCGCCGGGTTTCACGCCGTGTGCTTCGGGCGCCGGTCCGCACGCCCGGGCCGGCTGGGTAGCCCAGAATCATGTCTGAACGCCGCCGATACCCGAGCGATCTGTCCGATGCCCGGTGGGAGCTTGTCGAGCCGGTTCTGACCGCGTGGCGGTCCGAGCGCCGTGGCCGCGGCCTGGACATCGGCCGGCCACCCGACCACGACTTGCGCAGTTTGCTTGACGCGGTGCTCTACGTGAACCGGACGGGCATTCCATGGCGGTACCTGCCGCACGACTACCCGCACTGGAACACGGTCTACGCCTACTTCGCGCGCTGGCAGGAGGAGGGCGTCTTCGACCAGCTCAACACGCTCCTGCGACGCCAAGTCCGCAGACGGGAGGGCCGGGAGGAGGAGCCGACGGCGTGTGTCATCGACTCGCAGAGCATCAAGACCTCCACCAACGTGCCGGCCTGTGAGCAGGGCATCGACGCCGGCAAGAAGATCGTCGGGAGGAAGCGGAGCATCGTCATCGACACCGTCGGGCTCCTCCTCCAAGTCCTGGTCACCGCTGCGAGTGTGCAGGACTCGATCGCCGGCCAGACTCTCATCGAACGGGTCGCCGCCGACCATCCCACCGTCCGCAAGACCTGGGTCGACGGAGGCTACCGCCAACACCTCGTCGAGCACGCCGCCACCCTCGGCATCGACATGCACATCGTCCGCCGCGACCCCACCACCAGGGGATTTTCAGTCCTGCCGCGAAGGTGGACCGTCGAGAGAACCCTCGGCTGGCTCATGAACCACCGCCGCCTGGCCCGCGACTACGAAGCCCATCCACACCGCTCCGAAGCCATGATCCACCTCGCAATGATCAACCTCATGACCCGCAGACTCACCTCCGAATCTACCCCCAGCTGGCGCGGCGCATGAAACGCCCTCAACCCGGCAATCCGGGATGAAACAACGGGATGAAACGCCCTCTGAAGTACGCGGCGGCGGGTGCTTCCTTGGCCGCGACCCCGGCGATCTTGTGGGCGCTGTGCCAGGAGCCGTTGTACTCGCCGGCCCACAGGCTGATCGCCCTCCGACACACGGGCGTCCGCGCGGAGGATGACCGAGCTGACCCATCTTGTCCTGGTCTCCTACAAGCTCCCCGACACCGGCGAGATCCTCCGCTCCAGATCGTGCCGTCCAAGAGCCACGAGGAACGTCTCCTGCCCGTCAGCCCCGAGCCGGCTAGCGTCCTGGCCACCATCGTCAAGCGCCTAGGTGACGCGAACGACCGCAAGATCCCGCTGGTCTCCCGCTACGACCACCACGAGCGCGTCACCGGTCCGCAGCTTCCCCGCCTCTTCCAGCGCCGGCCCTACTGGCAGGCGCAGGTCTTGAACGAGACCTGTCGGGCGCAGAGTAGATGTCAGTTCGGCGCAGGGTTTCGTCAGTAGCGCGCCATAGGTCAACTGCTCCAGCGGGCCACGATGGCGTGATCGACGCGGAAGAGGGCGTCGCACTCCGCGCAGTACGCACTGCCGAAGACGTAGGTCAGCTTGTTCGCGACTTCGTGCTGACCATCGGCGAGAGCACGCGCGTGGAGCCGCTTGGCTAGCCCTTCCAAGAGGGAGGGGTCTGCGGGCTGCAACTCCCCACGGTGCCCAGCGGTCTCGTTCATGTAGAAGCCGTCGGTCGTTGAAAAGTGGCCGTATTCGCCGAACACCACGAAGTTCTCGGCCTCACACATAGGGCATGGAACCTCGAACTCCTCACCGCTGAGACCGTGCAGTTCCTCCCCCCACACCTCGACTCCCTCGAAGGCCAGCTGGGCTTCCAGCAGTTCCACATAGCGATCTGGACTGCCGGTCAGCGACGGATGGCGCAGTGCCCGCTCCACCAGCTCGATCAGCTCAGCGATCTCGGCAGCGTAGGCATCTTTTGGATCAGGCGTCCCGTGGGGCCGGTCGGTGCTGGCGACGATGGAAGCGGCCAAGAGCAAGGGCATGGTTCGGTCTGTAGCCGTCAACTGGCGCGCCTTCTCGGCGAGCGCGGGCAGGGCGGCGTAGCTCGCGGGGTAGACCGTTCCTTGGTGGCACAGGCGGGACCAGAGCTCGTTCCACGCGGGACCCTCCGGGTCGGGCCCGGCTGCCTTGAGGAGGCCGGGCACGTCTTCGGCGGTGCCGTAGGCATGGGTGAGCTGAGACCATTCCGTCATAGGGCTGATCAAAGCAGACGCTTCCAGCATCAAAGACTGCGCCCTGGTGTCGGGCGATACGAGAGAGTCAGTGGTCGGCGGCGTGGTGCGTGGCGGCTCTGGGGATTCTCTGGATCTTCGTGCTGTGGTGAACGCCGTCCTGGACGTACAGTGACGCGCGGGGCCCCTGCGGTGAGGGCTGCGTGGGGCTACGCCCACTACCGCGACAGGATCGCCCGTGCCCCGCACAGTCCGCTAGACCTGGAGTCCTTGGCCTACCGTGCTGGCGGCGCCGCTGGCCGCATCGTGGCGATCGAGGCGATCTGGGACGGCGACACCGTCCACGACTGGTTCTTGAGACTGCTGGCCGTCACCGCCGAACCCGCGGAAGAGCATGTGCTGGCCACCATCTACGCGAGCACGGCCAAGCGGTACCTAGGCGAGGACGAGGACGGCAGCACACGTCATCCGGCGGGGATTGCCACTGAAAGGGCTGGTAGCGGTCTGGCCGCCCACCTTTCGGTTCCCTTCCATTTCGCGAGTCCGGACATGCCGGACGACGAGGCTCCGCGCTGGCAGCCGACCACCTTGAGCGAGCCCGGCCTTTAGCGGTTATTCGGTCGGCTTCGGTTTACGGGCTCTCTCGGGTGGCGATGGCTGCGTCGTACGCGTCCAGGGTCCGGTAGAGGATGGAGCGGCCGACGTTGAGGTGCCGGGCGATCGAGGTCACGGATTCCTTGCCGTCGCGGCGCCGTAGCGCGACGGCGAGCATGTCGCCGTCGACGACTGGCGGGCGGCCGCCGTGGTTGCCCTTCTCGGCGACGGTATCCAGGCCGGTCAGGGTCCGTTCGTGGATGAACTCCCGCTCGACTTCCGTCATCGCGGCGAACACCACGAAGAGGATCTTGCCCGCGCCCTGCGGGTCGTACATCCCGGCGAGCGGGCCGCTGAGGATCTCCAGGCGGTGGTCGCGTTCGGCGAGGTCCTGCGACGAGGTGATGAGCTCGACCATGTTGCGGCCCAGGCGGTCGAGCATGGTGACGGTGAGGGTGTCGGCCGGGCGGAGGTCGGCGAGGGCGGTGTTGTACTCGGGGCGGATCTTCTCCCGGGTGCCGACCTTCTCGACGTAGATGCGCATGCAGCGGGCCCTTTTCAGGAGGCGGACCTGTCCGGCGAGGTCTTGGCCCTTGCTGGAGACGCGGGCGTAGCCGATGCGGTCGCCGGCCCGCGCGAGGAGTTCGGGGTCGAGGTCGGGTTCGGGGCCGGGCTGCCAGGTGCGGCCGGGCCCGCGTGCGGCGGGGATACGGATCGCGGGCCCGACTTCAGCGCGGGGGTCTTGCCGTAGCGGCCGGTGCGGTAGTCGACGGCGACGACGCCGGAGTGCGCCCGGCACACCGACCCGGGCGGCGCCCCGCACCGCGGGAACGGCTCTCGCTCGATCAGCTCGGCGCGGGCGATCTCGTCCAGGCCGCTGTCCACGTGTTCCCCCTCCCGCCCGTCCGCTCGATGCGGACCGTCCCGCATACCCGTCCCGCTTCTCCAACGTGCCCGCGGGTTCCGGGACGCCTCCGCCGACTCCGGTGCCGCGAACGGAGGCCGTCCCGGAATCGACCGATCCCGGGACGCACGGGCAAACGATGGCCGTACAGATCTGCGCCCGCACACTGAGCCGATCAGTCAGCCAGTGTTAGCGCTGAGGTTGGCCACAGGGTAGCGACAACCGGACTTTCTGTGACGGCTCTTGGAGGCCGAGGTGCTGCTGCCCAGCCCGCGTCGCCCTGGGTGGCTGATCCTGCCAATCGTGTGATCATGGACGCGTCGCATTCCTTCGCCCGCGAGGTGATCTTTTTGACGAAGGTGGCACTGCGTTCCTACGCACTGTTGCCTCGGCAGTACGACGAACGGAAGGTGCTGGCCTCCACGATCGATCCGTGGGGCCGTGCTCTCTGGCTGATCTGCCCTGACGCCCGTTTCCCCTCCAGGTGGGCCGGCCGGGATGTTCCGGCGCCCGCGCATCTGCCCTTCGACGCCCTTGTCGTGATCAGCGACCAGGGTGCGGTCCGGGAGCAACCCCTACACGGAGTGGCTGTGGACCCGCATGCCTTCGACGCCCTCCCGGGTGGCGGTTTCGTCGTCTCCGGCAGAGGAGGGCCGAACGCACGATCCGGCCAGATCTTCGGCCCCGACGGCCGCTCTCGGCGCCGGTTCCCACTGGGCACGCACCTCAAGCACCTGGTCGCGGACCGCCGGTCCGGCTTCTGGACCGGGTACGCCGACGAAGGGATTTACAGCGATGACCGCGTCAGCGCAGGAGGGCTAGTCCGCTGGGACGGCAGGGGCAACCACGTATGGGCCCTGCGTCCCCCGGCGCCTTACCACCATGTGGCGGAGATCAGCGCCATCAACCTCTCCGACTCCACGGTCCACGCCACGTACTGGCCAGGTGCACCGCTCGTCGAAACAGGACCCAGCGGGGTACTCCGTATCCGCCCCATCCCGGTCTCGGACCCGTTCGGCCTCGCGATCCGCAGTGACCGGCTGCTTCTGCTCGGAGGGAGCGAGCGGGGCATCGACACCGCTACCCGGGTGGATGTCGTCCACCACCTCCGACTGACGGACGACGGAGCCGTCGTCACCGGCCGCGAGAACCTCGTCTTCCCGAACGGCGACCCAGTCAGACGCTACGCCCGTCCCGTCTCTCGGGGCCCGCACATCTTCCTGCGCACTCTCCGCACGCTGCGGCAGTGGTGGGTACTCACCTCGCCATGACCCTCGGCCCGTACGGGGTGGTGGCGACCTGGCGCCACGACGGAGCTCCGCTGCAGTTGGCCTGACCCCGCCGTGATCAGCGTGGACAGGCCAGGAGTGACTGCCCACCGCTCGTCGCCGCCCACCTCGCCTACCACCGCAGCCAGGGCGCCACCGACAAGGACCCTCTCTTCATCCACGACAAGGCCCCGGGCAACAAGAGCCCGGAACTCCGCCTGCGCGAAGCCGTCATGCGCACCTGCCACCGCATTCACTTCAACCCGGCCTGGCTCCACCGCTCCCACTACCGCCACGGCGACGAGACCGCCCACGACGCCGCGGCCGCCGGACGGATGCACTACCGGGGCCTGGACCTCATCCCCCTCAGTGACGACGTGCGGGACCGCCTGTGACCGCGCCCTACTCCGGCCGCCCCATTCGCCGCGAGGGCCCGCAGCGGCGCCGCGACTCCGTGCAGAAGTCGTACGTCATCAAGCGGCGCCTCCTGGCCGCCGGGATGACCGGCTGGCAGCTCGCCGACCTCCTCGGCGTCCACGAGCACCAGATCGACCTCGAAGAACTCCCCGACCTGCCCGTCCGCGTCCTGCTCGAACTCGCCCGCCGCCTCGACATGCCCCCGGCGACCCCGGACGGCGCGGGCTGATCCGGCAAAAGAGACGGCCTAGGTGTATTGATCACGAGCGTTGTTGACACTCGGCAGGTCTTGAACATGGCGAAGACCTCCGGTGTGGTGGGAGCTGTCTAGGAACTCACCGCACGGAGGTCTTCGTGTCCCACCGTAATGCTCGGCTGACCGTCTTCGGTAGGCGCCTGCTGGTCGAACGAGTCGTCTCTGGCCGCCCGGTCGCCCACGTGGCCGCCGAGATGGGCATATCGCGGGCCACCGCCCACAAATGGATGCGCCGGTGGCGGACGGAAGGCGAGGCCGGACTGCACGACCGCTCCAGCCGGCCACGCACGACACCGCACCGGACTTCGGCCGCCATCGAGGCGAGGGTCTGTGACCTGCGCCGGACCCGCAAACTGGGGCCCGCCCGCATCGGCCCGGTCCTGGGACTGCCCGCCTCGACCGTCCACCGCATTCTGACCCGGCATGGTCTGCACCGCCTGGCCTGGATCGACCGCCCGACCGGCACCCCGATCCGCCGCTACGAACGCGAGCGACCCGGCGAACTCATCCACGTCGACGTCAAGAAACTCGGCCGGATCCCCGACGGCGGCGGCCACCGCTTCCTGGGCCGCAACGTCGGCAGGCCAGTGCGGGGAATGGGTTTCGACTACGTCCACTCCGCGGTCGACGACCACTCCCGCCTGGCCTACAGCGAGATCCACCCGGACGAGAAAGTCGCGACGTGCGCAGGCTTCCTCACACGCGCCGCCGCGTTCTTCCACACCCAGGGCATCACCCGCATCGAACGCGTTCTCACCGACAACGCGTGGGCCTACCGCAAAGGCCTGGCCTGGAAGGCCGTCCTGGCCGACCTCGGCGCTGCCGGAAGGCTCACCCGTGCCTACCGGCCTCAGACCAACGGCAAGGTCGAACGTTTCAACCGCACCCTCCTCGACGAGTGGGCCTACCTACGGCCCTACACCTCGAACGACGAGCGGACCGCGGCCCTGGCAGACTTCCTCCACACCTACAACCATCACCGCTGCCACACCGCACTCGACGGCAAGCCACCCATCAGCCGCGTGAACAACCCTGCGGGTCAATACACCTAGGAGGCGTCCGCCCCGGCCAGGTCTTCCGCCCGGGCCTGCCCGCGGAAGGCCGCGGGCGGCAGGCCGTAGGCCTCGCGGAATGCCCGGCTGAACGCGGACGCGTGCCGGAAGCCCCGCCGGGCGCCGATGACGTGCACGGGCACCTCCTGGTGCAGCGGGTCCGCCAGGTCCTGGCGTGCCCGCGCGAGCCGCTGGCCCTGAAGGAAGACCGCGACTGTCGTCCCGTTCCCCTCCTGCTGGAACACCCGGTGGAGATAGCTGACGGAGATGTGGTGGGCGGCGGCGATCGCGGGGACGTCCAGCAGCGGATCGTCGGCGTTGTCCCGGATGAAGGCCATCACGCGGAGCGCCAGGGCGCGCCGGTGCGTCTCCGGGGTCAAGGACCGGTCCGCTTCGAGGACGCCGGCGAAGAGCGAGGCGACGAGATCGGCTAGTACGCCGCTCAGGCGCGGGCCCTCGGCCGGCCTGTAGGACCGGCTGTCCTTGGTCACCTGGTCGAGGAAGGTGGCCAACAGGGCACCCATTCCCTCCCGGGCCGAGATGCGCTTGCCGATGACCCGGCCGGCGGTGTGCGGGGGCAGCGGCAGCAGCGCCTTGGGTACCTCGACCCCGATGATCTCGACGGAATGCGGGCCGGAACTGATCTCGAACGGCCGTGACGTGTCACTGGTGTGGATGTCGAACACACCGTGCACCACGGTGTCCTTGCCCAGGGTGACCGCTCCCGCCCCGCGCTTGATCAGCGAGAGGTGGAACGCCTCGGGGTCCGACCTCGCTATCAGCTTCGGTGTGCGCTTGAAGGTCAGGGGACGGCATTCCATCGGATAGACCGTGATCCCGCCGAGCGAGATGACGCGCTGGTTCACCCAGAAGTCGGCGGCGTGCTCACTGCGCATCTCCATGGGCGCATGCGTCTCCGACATCAGGGCCCGCCAGCTCTCGAAACGGTCGGCGGGCGCTAGTTCCGCGCTGCGGAACGTTCTCTCGGGCAGCATGATCACGGGTTTACACCGGCCGTGGCGGCCCGCGCAACAAGAGCCGGGGCCCGGGGCGCGGGCGGCGGGGCGACTCTCCGTCAAGACACTGTGCACGCCAGGCCAATGCGCGGTGCTCCGGGGCTTGGCAGAGTGGGCGCCGGACGGTCAGTGAGGGGATGGGAAACCGGAGTTCCCGCCGACGACCGGGGGCCTCTCGCGGGCCCGGTACTGAGCTGACGCCGCCCGAGGACGGGGGTTTCGGGCGGCGTGATCTCAGTGCCGGAACCAGGCAGTCTAGATCCAGCCCGGCTCCGGCCCCTTGCCCCCCGACCACGGCTCCAGGTGAACCCGGCGGAACGACCTGCGGGCTGTCGGCGCCGGCGCTTCACTGCCTGCGTGACCCACGCCCACGAGGACCTGGAGCTTGCCGCCGGCGCACTGTCCGCCATCGACGCGGGCGCGCAGACCGAAGGGGTCCGAGTGCTCGTCCGCATCGCCCGCCAGGACACCGCCCAGCGGCGCCAGGATCCTCAACTACGACCGGCCCGATCAGGACCCCGCAATCGGCGAACACCGTCGCGGCGGACACCGGCGACCCGGCCAGCTTCCGTGACCCGAGCGCGTATACGGACACGACGCCAGCCACCGCTGCGCCCGCTCTGAGCCTGCCGGGCTTCAGCGGGAATCGTCGACGCGCTCGAGCAGGTCCAACAGGGCGGAGCGGTCGGCTGCGGACAGGTTCGCGTAGCAGGAGGCGAGGACCTCGTCGGCGATCCGGTGCCCCGCGCTCAAGACCTCTTCGCCGGAGGGGGTGAGGTAGTGCTCGATGCGCCGGCCGGTGCCGGGCCTGCGTTCGATCAGGCCGAGGGCCGCCAGCCGGCCTGCGAGGGTTCCGAAGGCCTGCTCGCTCTGGAACGTCGCCGGGGCCAGGGTGCGGGCCGCGGCGCCGGGCGCGCGACTGATCGCACGGAGGGCGTCCCACTGGGCCAGTGTCGTGCCGACGGCGGCCAGGCGGCTGTCCAGTGCGCGGTGCTGCCTGTACTGGGCCTGCTTCACCGCTCTTCCGAGGAGCTGCAGTTCATTGGGCATGCGTCCAGCCTAGAGCACGACTAAGCTTGTTTATATCAACATGTTTAGTTACGGTCGGGGCATGCCTACGAACAAGAGCGTCGCCCTGTATCAGGACCTGTCCCTCACACTGACCGAAGCCGGTTCCGGCAGGCCGTGCCTGGTCCTGCACGGCGGCGGAGGCCCGGCCACCGTCGCCGGGCTCGCGTCCCACCTCGCCGGGACCGTGCACGCCGTCACGCCGGTTCACCCGGGATGGGACGGGACCCACCGCCCGGACTGGCTCACCGGCATCGATGACCTCGCCCTCGTCTACCTCCACCTCCTCCACGACCGCGGGCTGCGCGACGTCCTCCTCGTCGGCTCGTCGATCGGCGGCTGGATCGCCGCGGAGATGGCCGTACGGGATACCGGCGGAGCCGTCACCGGGCTCGTCCTGATCGATCCTGTCGGGGTCCACGTCGAGGCCGAGCCCATCAGGGACTTCTTCGCGCTCGATCCCCGGGGTGTGGCCGAGTACGCCTGGCACGACTCGGCGCGCTTCCACCGTGATCCGGCTGAGCTCACCGCCGATCAACTGGCCGTACAGCGGGACAACATGGCCACGCTGCGCGTCCTGGTGGGGGAGCCCTCCATGTACGACCCGAAGCTGCTCCGCCGGCTGGGGCGCGTAGATGTTCCCGCTCTGCTGCTGTGGGGTGAGAGCGACCGCATCGTCACTCCCGCGTACGGCGCCGCATACGCCGAAGCCTTCGCTGACGGCAGGCTCCAGGTCATCCCCGAGGCCGGGCACCTGCCGCAACTGGAGCAGCCGGGGGCTACCTTCGCCGCGATCGACGGCTACCTGTGTGACGCGATCACGACCCCTGCCGCGGCGCGGCAGGCCCCGTAGGCTCCAGCGGAACAGTCAGGGAAGTCTCCTACGACACGGGCGGCAGCGACCGCTGGATCCGGCATGTGGGCGATCTGCAGTTCCTCGGGGCCTGGCTGCAGCACCCAGACTTCCGCCTCGTCAAGTAAGCACCTCGCCTACCGCGACCGACGCGCACACCTGCAGAACCTGTTCTTGGCAGTGCGACGGGCCGCACGGCAGGGCTAGGCAGCCCTAGGGCAGCTGGGAGCTTCCAGCGAAGAACAACGCTAGGAAGTTGATCCGGGTGTTGGCGGGCTGTCGCTCGCGACAGGCAGCGCTCCGGAGCGCATCTCAACGACGACCCTGAACATTACGCGCGTGTTGACCTGGTCGGATCTGAAGCGTTCCTGCACGCTCACGCGATACGGCAACGGTTCCTGGTCGAGGTGGCGCGCTTGATCGCCGTTCCATAGGGTCGGACGCTGAGCCGGCACAACCGGACCCCGAGCGATACCGGCAGATGCACGACGAACCCGGCGCGCGTGAGCACCGCTTGGGGCAGTTCAGTGCCAAGCGGGTCCTGGTCAGGCTGCCGGGGCGGTCAGGACGGCCTTGGCCGCCAGTCGGAGATTCCTGATCATCGGATTCGGATCGCCCTTGCGGCTGACCAGGACGACCTGGCTCGGGGGAGCGCCCTCGACCGGGACGGTGACGAGGTCGGGACGCAGCGAGCTACGCTGATCGCCGACCGGTAGCACGGCGATCGCCCTGCCACTCGCGACGAGTTCGAGCTTGTCCTCGTAGCTCTCGATCGGCGGCACGCCCGCCCCGAGGATCCGGTAGGAAGTCCAGTCCGCGGTCTCGAACGCGCACGGCGCCGCCTCCTCGCCGGCCAGTTCTTCCGCGGTCACCGACGCGCGGTCGGCCAGAGGATGGCCGCGCGGGACCACCAGCATTCGGGGCTCCTCGTACAGCGGAGTGGTGAACACATCGTTGGCGGCGAGCGGCAGCGGGGCCCGCGCGATCAGGGCGTCGACGCGCTTGTCGGACAGCGCCCCGACGTCGCTGCAACTCAGGTACCGGGTGGCGATCTCGGCGTCCGGGTAACGGCGGCGCAGTTCCCGTACGGCGGCAGTGATCACCAGGTCTTCAACGTAGCCGATGGCGATTCGTTCGGTCTCGGCTTGTTCACGCACGGCCAGCTCGGCCTGGCGGGCGGCCTGCAGCAAGGCTTGGGCCCGGGGGAGGAACCTCTGGCCGGCCGGAGTGAGCCGGGTGCCCTGGGGCACACGGTCCAGCAGTCGTGCGCCGAGATACTTCTCGAGCCGTTGGATCTGTCGGCTCAGCGCCGGCTGGGCCACGTGCAAGTCAGCGGCGGCCCGGCCGAAGTGCTGGTGCGCCGCCACCACGGTGAAGTAGCGCACCAGCCGCAGTTCCAGGTCCTGTCCGAGATCGTTCACCCTTGCAGCGTACGCATCATGCCGTTTCGGAATGAGCAGGTTGCCGAACTGGTCTTGGACGGCCATGCCGTCCTGGGCCTTGACTGAGGAGCAACAGGAGCAACGTTTCCCCAAGAAAGCGACAGGCGCGATGAAGGCGATCCAGTTCCACGAAGCGGGCGGGCCGGAAGTTTTGCAGTATGACGAGGTGACCGTTCCCGACATCAGCCCGGGGGAGGTGCTCGTCCGGGTCCACGCGGCGGGTGTCAACCCGCCGGACTGGTACCTGCGTGAGGGGATGAAGGTCATGCCGGCCGAGGTGAGGCCGGCACTGGAGTTCCCCCTGATCCCCGGAACGGACATGTCGGGCGTGGTCCAGGCGGTCGCTCCGGACGTGCTGGGGTTCGCCGTCGGTGACGAGGTCTTCGGCATGCTGCGGTTCCCCGGATTCGACGGCCGGACATACGCCGAGTACGTGGCCGCGCCGGCTTCGGACCTGGCTCACAAGCCGGCTGCTATCGACCACGTGCAGGCGGCCGGGGCGCCGATGGCCGTGCTTACGGCCTGGCAGTACCTGGTTGATCTCGGCCACGAGGTGCCGTCCCCTTTCACCGGCCAGGTGCACCAGCCGGTGCCGATCACGCCAGGGATGACCGTGCTGGTCAACGGAGCAGCCGGTGGAGTGGGCCACTTCGCGGTGCAGTTGGCGAAATGGAAGGGGGCACACGTAATCGCGGTGGCCTCGGGCCGGCACGAGCAGTTCCTGCGCAAGCTCGGCGTCGATGAGTTCATCGACTACACCAGGACGCAGGCCGCGGACGTGGCCAGCGGCGTCGACCTGGTGATCGACACCGTCGGTGGCCCGGACAGTTCACGCTTCCTGACCGTGCTCAAGCGCGGCGGCACCATGCTTCCGGTGTTCTTCGCCCAGTACGACCCGGAAGAGACGGCGAGTCTGGGCATCACGGTCTCGAACATTCAGGTGCGTTCCAACGGCCCCCAGCTCGCCGAGATCGGGCGTCTGTTCGATGAGGGCAAGCTCCAGGTCGGGGTGGACAGCACCTACCCGCTGCCCGAGGCGGGCAGCGCACACACGCGAGCCGCGCAGGGCCACATCCAAGGCAAGATCGTGCTGACAGTGGTCTCGTGATCGCCTAGCTCAAGCAGGCGGTGGCGCACTACGCCCACGCCCTGGACGAGCTGAATGTGCCCGAGCTGGCAGCGGTCCTGACCCAAGACACCACCTGGACCTTCACGATGCCCGGACGGGGAGTGCTCGGCCCTGTCGCCGGGCGCGGGGCGGTGCTCGATCTTATCTGTGACGGGCACACGGCCCAGACCGGAAGGGTGCGGCACCACCTGGGTGATGTCGTGGTCACGACGATGGACGCCGCCACCGCTGAGGTGCGGGCTCATCTGGTGTGGGTTCGACGGTGGGTGGTGGATCGCCGAGCTCACCCTGACGCTGGACAACACCTTTTAGGGCAGGGCTGGGTCGTTTCCTGCGGATCACCGCGCTGACCAGATGAAGACGGCGGCGAGGTGGAGTCCGGCGAGGTAAATGGTGGCGGTCTTGTCGCAGCGGGTGGCCAGGCCGCCCCACTGCTTGAGTGTGTTGATGCAGCGTTCGACGGTGTTCCGCTGCTTGTAGGCGGTTTTGTCGAAGGCCGGTGGCCGACCGCCTTTGCTGCCGAGGTGTTTGCGGTTGGCGATCTGGTCGGCCGGCTGCGGGATCACGGCCTCGATCCTGCGTCGACACAGATGCTCGCGGATTGCGCGGGACGAGTAGGCCTTGTCGGCCAGCACGACGACGGGGCGGGTTCGCGGCCTGCCTTTCGGGCTCGTGACCCGGATTGCGGCCATGACCTGGGTGAACGCCGGTGCGTCCCCGGCCTGGCCTGGGGTGAGGACGAATGCGAGGGGCCGGCAGCGGCTGTCGGCGGCGAGGTGGATCTTCGTGGTCAGCCCGCCGCGGGATCGCCCGAGGGCATGGTCGGCCGGCTCGTGGGCGGGAGCCCCTTTTGACGGGCCCCGGCTGCGTGCTGGTGGGCGCGGACGATCGTGGAGTCGACGGCGACGACCCAGTCCAGGTCTTCTTCGGCGTCCGCCTGGGCCAGCAGGGCGCCGAAGACCCGTTCCCACGTGCCGTCGATCGCCCACATCCGCAGCCTGCTGTGGGCGCCCTTCCGCGACCCGAACTGCTCGGGCAGGTCCATCCACGGACTGCCCGTGCGGTACTTGAACGCGATCGCGTCGATCACCTGCCTGTGATCACGCCACCGCCCACCCCGCCAAGGTGTCCGGTCCGGCAGCAACGGCTCGATCCGCGCCCACTGCACGTCAGCCAACGACACACATCAACCAACGATCAGATGATCGGTAAGAAACGGCCTAGCGGATCTGGTCCGTCGCCCATGCGGCCCACTCGCGGCGCATCGCGTTGAAGCGGAGGCCGTACTCCAGGGCGATCTTGCCGTTCACCGAGAGCGGGTCGTCGCCCCAGTCGATGGAGTCGGCTAGTTGGCGCAAGGCCTCGTGCTCCTGCTCCGACAGCTCCATGAGTTCGGTGAGGTAGCTCCGCGCCTGGTCCGGCGTGATCACGTTGAGGAAGAACACACGCAGCAAGATGTCGCTCCGGGTGTTGCGTTGGGGCTTGATCTCCGTCAGCCAGTGGCGCAGCTCCGCGAGACCCTCGTCGGTGAGGGTGTACTCCTTGCGGCCGCGCGGGCCCTGGGCCGAGACGCTGATCAGCCCGCTGTCGGCGAGCTTGGACAGCTCCGTGTACATCTGGCTCTGCGTGGCGGGCCAGACGTTGGCCAAAGAGGTCTCGAAGCGCTTCAGCAGGTCGTAGCCGCTGGCGGGGCGCTCTGACAGGAGTCCGAGGAGGGCGTGTCGAAGGCTCATGTCATCACTTTACCTTCCACTGTTGACATGTCGAGAATGGAAGTTCTAGTTTCTATATGTCAGAATAGGAATGTCAGCAACTCGGGGGTCTTGGATGTCGTACTTACGCACCTTCCTTCCATGGATCGTCTTCGCCGTGGTCCCGTCCGCCCAGTGGCAGTGGGGGGCGCTCGCTGGTCTGCTGGTGGCGGTGGGGGTGATCGCCCAACAGCGGCGTACAGGAGTCGGCTTCGACGCTCTGATCATGGAAGCCGGCTCGGCCGTCTTCTTCGCGGTCCTGGCGGCCGTCTCCTTCGCAGACCCCCATTCGGCCGTACACGCCTACTCGGCGGCGCTCTCCTCGGCCACCCTGGCCCTCATCGCTGGGGCCTCGCTGCTCGCGGGCAAGCCGTTCACGCTGGGGATAGCCAAGCGCACCACCCCACCCGAGGTCTGGAGCCTCAAGCCCTTCGTCCGGGTCAACGCGGTCATCACCGCTGTGTGGACGGCCGCCTTCGCCGTCACGGCGGGCGCCCTCGCGGCCCTCGCCCACTCCGGCCAGGACCACTCCACGACGGCGACGCTCGTCCAGGCCGCCGGGTTCGTCGTTCCCATGCTGTTCACCGTGCGCTACGTCGCCACAGTTCAGGCCAGGGCGAAGGCCAACGGCTAGGGCTGGGGCTACCGGCCTGCGGTCGGGTCGGGCAGCGGCTTGCCCTCGCACGAGGCGTCCTCGGTCGGCATCCGGCCGTCGACGAGGAAGCCCTCGACGTACGCGTCCACGCAGGGGTTGTACGACTGGTAGACGCCGTGGTCGCCGCCACCGACGGTGATCAGCCGGGATCCGGCCGTCCCCTGGTGGGCCCGCAGCGCGCCCTCGTAGTAAGTGGCCGGGTCGTGGAGCGAGTTGAGCATCATGATCGGCGGCAGCCCCCGCCCGGTGACCTGCACCCGGGGCGCCTGGGAGCGCGGCCAGGCGGCGCAGACCGAGGCGAAGGTCAGCTCACGGGCCCCGGCCATCGGGTACGCGACGCCGTCGGCCGCGCTCCGGCGGACCCAGTAGGCGCTGTCGTGGTTCCACGGGGTGTCCTGGCAGATGACGGAGAAGAAGTCCGCCGCGAACTGCGCCCCCAGTGGATGCTTCAGCTTCTCGGCCAAGGCCTTGCGGGCGGCCGACGGAACCGCCTCCGGGTGCTCCAGGACACCGAGCAGCATCGCCAGGTCGGGGAAGCGGTCGCCGCTGTAGATGGTGGAGGTGGCGGTGGCGTCGAGGTGGTTGGGGGTGACCGTCGTCCCCTCCAAGTCCAGCGGGTGCTCGCCCAGCGCGCGCCGCAGCCGCTCGTACGAGGCCTCGGCCTCCTCGGCGGTCCTGCCCCAGTGGTACGTCGCATCGTTCGCGGCGAGCCAGGGTAGGAAGTCCTGTTCGAACCGGCGCTGGAAGCTCATCGGCTGGCCCGTCAGGAACTCCTGCCAACTGCCCGTGAAGCCGATGTTGCTGTCGAGCACCACCCGGTCGACCCGGCGCGGGAACTCGGTTGCGTAGTAGGCGCCGAGGAAGGTGGCGTACGAGGGTCCGTAGTAGGACACCTTCGACTCGCCGAGCAGCGCCCGGAACAGGTCCATGTCGTGCACGGCCTGGTCGGTGGTGATGAACGGGAGCAGATCGCCCGACCGCCGCTCGCAGTCCCGTACGAAGTTCCGCGCCCGGTCCACGGTGGCGTCCACTGCCCGGCGAGAGCGGTCGCGCAGGTCGCCGCTGGTGAACAGGGCGTCCACCGTGTCCTGGTCGGAGCAGACCACCTGCGTGCTCGCCCCGACCCCGCGCTGGTCGAAGCCGACGACGTCGTACGCGGCCGCCACCTTGGGCGAGTACGCCGCCAGCCCCGCCGGCCGGCCCAGCCCCGAGGCGCCCGGCCCGCCGGCCGCCATCATCAGCACGCCCCGCCGCGCGGCGGGGTCCGCGGCCCGGTGCCGGGACACCGCGACGGTCAGGTCCGCCCCCGTGCCCGGGTGGTACCAGTCGCGCGGCACCGTCATGGAGGCGCACTCCAGCGCACCGGACTGGCACGGCTGCCAGACGAGGCGCTGCTGCGCGTACCGCGCGGGCACGGCCGGCGCGCCGCCCTTCGCCCCGGCGGCACTCGCCGGCGACGTGGGCAGGGCGGCGAAAGCGAGCAGCCCGCACGCTGCGGCCGTGGCCCACCGCGCGGGCTTCTTGAAGAGGTGCATGTGACTGGTTCCCCCGGTCGGAGTGATTTGGTACACCCCGATCCTCGGAGAACCCGGCCCACCGGACGATCCCCCCACTGCCCGTATTCGGGGTGGTGCCAGCACCACCCCGGCCCAGCTCGGCCGCCCCGACCCCGTCGAGGCCGGACGCGGCCTCGAAAGTCGGAACTCCCGGGCTGCCCCCGACGCGGGGTCCTGGAGCTTGCCGTCGATCAGGAGCCGGTTCTCAGAGGACATGGCCGCCGCTCCCCGGCTCAGTGGCGGACGCCGTGATCGGCGCCGTCGTGGGGGCGGGCAGCTCCGGGGAGACCGTCGTGTCGGTGGCCGGCCCGGTGGTGGCCGCGATGGTCTCCGCGCGGGTGCGTAATGGAGCGTTGGGACCACCAGGGTGTGACCCGGCGCCAGCGGACATACGAGAACGCCGTGGGCAACGCCGCCCAGCCACTGCTGGAACGCATCAAGCAGGCGCAGCGGGGCGACCGGCCCACGGCGAGGCTCACCACGCTGAGCCTGACCTGAAGGGTGGACCACGCCTGGCCGATGAATTCCCAGTTAGACCGTGTCCTACATGGTGAGGTTGAGGAAGCGTTTGTAGCAGCAGATGGCTGCTGCCAGGCCGAGGAAGGCCAGGTAGTTGCGGGGATGGCGTTCGTAGCGGTGGTTGAGCCGGCGGTAGCCGGTGAGCCAGGACATCGTCCGCTCGATCACCCAGCGGCGGCGGCCCAATCGTTCGCTGGATTCGATGCCCTTGCGGGCGATGCGGACCCCGATGTGCTTGCCCCAGAGCCATTGCCGCAGGTGGGGGATGTCGTAGGCCTTGTCTGCGTGGAGTCGTGTCGGCTTGGAATCGGCTGCGTGGGATTCGTGTCCCATGTGGAAATGGGACAGCATCGGCTTCAGTCCGAGGCTGTCGTGGGTGTTCGCAGCGGAGAGGCCGACGCGTAGGGGCAGTCCGCCCGCATCCGACAGGACGTGCATCTTGGAACCTGGCTTGCCCCGGTCCACGGGACTCGGACCTGTGAATTCGCCCCCTTTTTAGCGCGGACGTGGGCGGAGTCGAGGACCACACGGGCGAGGTCGACCAGCCCTTGCTCGTCCAGGAGCTGGAGGACCTTCTGGTGAAGCCGCCCCCAGACCCCGGCTCTGGACCAGATGACAAACCGGCGGTGCACAGTCGACTTCGACGCCCCGAAGCAGGGCGGCAGTGCCCGCCAGGCGCATCCGCTGACCAGCACGTAGATGATCGCGGCAAAGACCGCCTCATCATCGATGTTCGCCATCCCACCGCCCTGCGGCCGAACCCGCGTCGGCGGCAACAACGGCCGCACTATCTCCCACAATCCATCCGGAACGATCCATCCCCACCGCCCACTCCCCATGCCCACCACAACGCCCAACAAGCCATGTAGGACACGCTCTAAGACCGTGTCCTACATGGTGAGGCGGACGAGTCGCTTGTAGCAGCAGATGGCTGCTGCTTAGGCTTGTCCCGCAAACTTCCTGATCAGGGCCTGATGGCATGATCGAGGCGTGATCAGTGAACCCGGTCAGTCTGGTGCGATGAGGTATGTCCTGTTTGATGTCGATGGCACGTTGATCGATGCCGTGGACAATCAGCGCCTGGTCTGGCAAACGTGGGCAGAGCGGTCCGGGCTGGACCCCGATGAGGTCTACCGGGTGGCGCTACGGACGAGGCCGATGGAGACCTTCGCGCAGGTCGCTCCGGACCGGGACGCTCAGAAGTGCCTGGCCGAACTGCACGAGCTGGAGGACGAGGACGTCCGCACTGGCACCTATGCGGCTTTCGATGGTGCCTCGGAGCTGCTGAACGCTCTGCGGCCCGGGGCCTGGGCGTTGGTGACGTCGAACTATGAGCACCGGGTACGTGGACGTTTCGCCCGAACGGGCTTGCCGGTCCCGGAAGTCCTCGTGGACGCCGCCGCGGTGGAGGAGGGCAAGCCGTCGCCGGTGCCGTACCTGCAGGCAGCTGCGCGACTTGGTGCCCAACCGGAGGACTGCCTGGTCGTCGAGGACGCCCCCTCCGGAGTGCAGTCCGGGCTGCGTGCAGGGATGACGGTGTGGGGCGTCAACACCCCCGCAGGGGTGGACGGCGCGCATCGCCACTTCGGCACCTTGCGCGAAGCGGTCCGCGACATCCTCGCCTTCGTCTCCCGACCCCACCCTCACCAGCTGGAGGGTTCCGCCAGAGTGCAATGATCTTGCTGTGGCTGGTGTGATCACAGCGTCGGAGCCGTCTTGGATAGTCCCGTTGACCGGGTTGAGCCCGCGCCGGTTCACGAAGCTGGTGACGGCACTGCGTCGCACGGGAGCCTGCCGATCCCCCCAAGAAGGGTTGGCTGCGCAGGTGACCAGCCGTCTTCAAGGATGTCGCCATCCGCGTCGCGCGGCGCATGTGTCAGCCGCGCCGATCTGACACAACCGCAAGACCGCATGCCGCGATCTCTGATGGGTTATGACGTGATCACATCGGAATGACTCGTGTAGGGCTGACGGCCAGGGATAAGGGTGCATCGCACCGCAGAGCGGTGACCGCCGTCCTTGCCTGCGTCGAGCGAGAACCGCTGCGGTTGATCAGCGCTTAAGCAGTGCGGCCGACACCTCGGCCAGATACGTGGGGTCGGTGGGCACGGCGCCCGGTACCGCATGGGCGAGCTGGGCGTGGCCCAGGTAGCTCGTGTAGGCGAAGAAGCCGCGGCGGCGTGCCTCGGGGGCAGGGAATCCGAGCAGTTCGAAGAGGTGGGCGAGGTAGCCGACCCTGCGTTCGGTGACGCGGGCGAGTGCGGCTGCAACCTCGGGATGGTCGCTGGCAGCCAGCAGCCGCACCTCCCGCGGGTCGTCGACCGCGGCGGCGGTTGCCCCGCGCAGGAGCGCGTCGAGCCGGGCGGCGGGGTCGGGCTCGACCGCCTCCATCGCTCGGATGATCCGCTCGGTGGACGACTCCTCCCAGCGCGCGAGTGCGGCGGCTACGAGGGCATCGCGGTTGGCGAAGTGCCAGTAGAAGCTGCCTTTGGTGGTACCGAGTCCGGCCGCGAGAGGCTCCACCGCCACCGCGGCGAGGCCGCGTTCGACCAGCGCGGCAAGGGCGGCGTCGGCCCAGTCGTCGGCGGTGAGCCGCTCGCGGGCGAGGCGGTGCTCCTGCTGGCCGGATGATTCGCTCACATCTCCATACGCTACCGTATGGTGGAAACATACGCTCCCGTATGGAGGTCCGGCATGCGCGCGGTACGCAACGTTCACGAACGGATCATCCCGGCATCAGCCGACTGCGTCGGGGCGCTCCTCGACCGGGTGTCTGCACCCGACGACCCCATCTTCCCCACCCCGGTCTGGCCTGCGATGGTCCTCGACCGTCCGCTTGGCGTCGGCGCGGATGGCGGCCACGGCCGGGTCCGTTACTGCGTCACCGCGTACGTGCCGGGCCGCTCCGTACGCTTCGACACCACCGGTGGGGCGATGGGGCAGGGGTATCACCGTTTCGACGTCGAACCGCTCGGCACTGACCGGTGCCGGGTCGTCCACGTTCTCGAACTGACGATGCCGGTACGGCGGTTTCTCCAGTGGAAGATGGCGATCCAGCCGGTGCACGACACGATGATCGAGGAGGTCTTCGACAACATCGAACGGGGCGCCCTCGGCCGTCCGCCCCACGCGCCGACCCGTCGACGGCCGCGCGCACTGCTGGTCAACTGGCTGTTCTGGGCCCGACCGCGCGCCGTTCCCGTGCCTTCACACGCCCGGCTGCTGCACGAGGACGTACCCCGGCCGGACTTCGCCGACGCCTGGCGCCTGCCCGTGCCACCGGGGATGTCCCGCGACCCACGGGACTGGAGGCACTTGCTGCCGTTCCCCGTACGCGGCACCGCCGACCGCGAGCTCATGACCGGCAAGGACGCATCCCACCTGGACTTCCGCTCCTCGATCGTGATCGAGGACGACACCGTGACCCTGGCAACGGCCGTACGACTCCACAACACCCGTGGACGCCTGTACTTTGCGGTGGCGGGCCTCGCCCACCCGTATATGGCCCGCCTGATGCTGCGCCGGGCTCACCGCCGGCTTGCCTTCATAGCGCGACCGGCGGGCGAGCGGAACGCCTGAGCACCGGCCGACCTGCGGCCCGGAGGTGACCGGCTCCGGTGACTGGAATACAAGCGCAGTAGCGGTAGTTGGGGCGGGGTGTTGCGGGACAGCAGGGTGCGGATCGCCCCGGTCCCGGGTTGTGGGGGTGCTTGGGGTGTCTGCTCGCCATGACCGCGACCATGGGCACCTGGTGGCATCCGCCGAGTCGCAGTTGCCGCACGGCCTGGTCCTTGACGGCGAACTCGTCGTCGGGGACATCGAAGCAGAGCGCTTGTCGTTCGAGGCGTCCGGTCCGGCCGCGGGTCCTCCTCGCGGGCCGCCGTTCCGTGCGCCGGCGGGGCGGCTTCCCGGGGGACCGATCACAGGAGGCCGGGTTTCCCACTCGATGTGCCTCACCGTGCCCGTGAGTCCGAGGATGGTGGCGCCGGCCGAGCCGATCGCGACGAGTGCGGCTCCGATGTGACGGGTGAGCAGGAGGACGGCGAGTGCGCTGAGGATTCCGCAGAGGACGGCGATGTCTGCCTGGAGCGCCGCACCATCCTGCTGGTGGCCGAAGCCCCCTCTCCTCGTATGTCGTCGGCCCGCCGTAAGAATAGACATGTGCGCGAATAGCGGACTTGGGTGCGAAGAATTCCGGAGAACGGTTGTTACTCGATCAACTAGCCCGGGCGGGTGAGGCGGGCGAGGAGTGCGCCCGGTGGTGCGCCGGAGCACGCCGCGCCGTAGGTGCGGTTCCCGGGGCGGGTGGGTGTAGCGGTCAGTGAATGTCAGGGGCACGTTCGGGGGGAATGCGTGCAGTGTGCAGGCGAGTGTGACGGATATGTCCGTGTCTGGTAACCGGCGTCGGTGGGGGCTGCGGTGGGGTCCGTGTCGGGTCGAGAGTGTGGCCAACGGCTCACCCCGAGCCACCCCCGCAACTGCCTCTCCTCGCTGTTTCGGCTGGTGGGCACTGTTCTTGAGGGAGCGTCACCCATGTCTTCTGCTTCTTCCTCCGTTCGTCGTATCGCCGCTACCGTCGTGGCTGCCGGTGCCGTCGTCTCTGCCGTCGCGCTGCCGGCGGCCGCCGCGGATGGTGACCGTCACCACCAGCGGCCGCGGGTGGAGATCAGCCGGGTCCAGGCCGACAGCCCCGGACGTGACGACCACTCGAACCGCTCCCTGAACGCGGAGTGGGTGGAGATCACCAACACCACCCGCGACGCCATCAACCTCCGCGGCTGGACCCTGCGTGACAGCGACGGCAACCGCTACCGCTTCGACAACGTCCGCATCGGTAGCCGCGCTACCATCCGCATCCACACCGGCAACGGCCGCGACACCCGCACCGACCTCTTTCAGGACCGCCGCGAGTACATCTGGGGCAACCGCGCCGACACCGCCACCCTGCGCGACGACCGCGGCCGCACCGTCGACACCGAAACCTGGGGCCGCCGCTAACCCCCACCACACGCAGGCCGCAGAGCCTGCGTGACATGACCCACCCGCAGCCGGACCGCATGGCAACCAGCCACTGACCGGCACGCGCACACGGGCCGTCGCCTCGACCAGGCGACGGCCCGCACTGCTGCGTCCGGCAGGCGGTCCGAAGGGGGCTACCCGCGGTGTCGTCTTGCCCGAAGGCGGTGACGGCGATGGGGTGCCAGCCCTCCTCCCTGGTGGCTGTCCCGGCCTGTTCGGACCGCTCGAAGGCTGACCAGGCACCAGCTGGGCGGATGGGGACGTTCACGTGTACGCCGACGGAACGCGCCCGGCGGGGTTCCTTGGTGACCGGCACGACCGGGAGGACGCTGGTGGCGTGACCAGGAAGATCGTTCGGCGGTGCTCTCAGTGCGGCAGCAGGTTCCCTCCGGAATCGAGGAGGTCGCGTCGGTACTGCACAGCGACCTGCCGCACGAGGGCTTGGCGGTAGTTGTCCGCCCATCGGGCCGCCCTCGACGCCGGCGGCGAGGCGATGCGGGCCCTGCTCGCAGGTGACCCCCACCCTTGGCCCCAGTTCAAGTGCGCCTAGCGCACCTCGGCCGGGTACTCCAGCGGCGCGCCATCCGGCCTGCGGAAGCGGCGGGCAGCCGGCACAGCTCGTCGAAGTGCAGGACGAGGGCATGGCGTCGCCGCCAATCCGGTTCAGAAGACGTCACAGCAAGCACCTCCCTGCTGTGAGCGTCCCCCTCGCGGCGGTCGGCCATCGGATGACGAAGGGGAGTTCCGGTAAGCCTTCTGAACCCGTGCACACCCACCGGCCAATGTCAGTGGCTGTCTGTAGCATCCGTGGCCAGGTTGGTGACCCGTCCACCCGCAATGCGGAGGGACGGGGCCGTGAACGGGCTGCGAGGAGCGTGTGGCGATGGCGAACGGTAACAAGGCCGTCGGGCCGACGCTGGATTCCGACGACGAAGCCGCGCTGTTGCGGCCGTTGGCGTTCGCCGAAGGCGGGGGTCTGCCACTTGCCCTGTGGGTGGTCCTGGCACGTGCCCTGTCGGGTCACCCGTGGACGGCTCAGGACGTGAGCGTGTTCCGGGACCGGGCGGGCGAACTCCTGGTCGAGACCCAGACACCGGAGGGTGTGGCCTACCGGTTGCGTGCCCGGGGAGCTCGGTCGGACGAGCAGCAGACACAACGGGCGGTCACGAGCGCGCTGCTGGCCGAGGTGCCCCTTGACCGGGACGGCGGGCACCGCGACTGGCTGGCTGCCGCACCGTACATCGTCGACCATCTCGCCGCCCACGCCGCCGCGGCCGGTGCCCTGGACGAGATGCTCGAGGACGCCGAGTACATGGTGCACGCGGCCCCGCGGGGGCTGCTCCGCGCGCTCAACATCCCAGGCTCGTCCCAGGAGACGGTGCGGCGGAGTATCTACCGGGCATCCGTCCAGGTCCATGCCACCGCGACCCTGCCCGAAAGACGGGACATCCTCGCCATCGACGCCGCGCGCCACGGTGAGACCGGCCTCGCCCGGGAGCTGTCTCGCGGCCGCCCGTGGCGGCCGCGCTGGGCGACCGGCACGATGGTTCATCCAGCGCTGCGCTTCACCAAGACGGGACCGGGCGTGGACGCCGCCGCGTGCACCGTCATCGACGGGCGTCCCCACGCGGTGACCGGCTGCTACGACGCGAACGTCCGCGTGTGGGACCTGGTCGACGGAACCGAACGCCTTGTCATCACCGAGGACGACGGGGTCTACGCACTGGACTGCGTCGAGATCGACGGGCGTCCCCATGTCGTCACAGGAACCTGCTCCGGCGGCCTACGGGTGTGGGATCTGGATACCGGGGCCGAGCGGTTCGCCCTCGGAGGTCACAAGGGTTGGATACACGCGGTGGGCTGCACGGTGATCGACGGCCGGCCGCACGCCGTCACTGCGGGAGAGGACTGCCTGGTCCGGCTGTGGGACCTGGTCGATGGGTCGGAACGTGCGCGGATGCCCGGCCACACCGAGGAAGTACGAGCGGTGGCGTTCAGCGAGGTCGCCGGCCGCCCCGTGGCCGTGACCGGGGGCTATGACAACACGGTGAGGCTGTGGGACCTGGAGGACGGCGTCGAGCGGGCCGTGCTCACCGGTCACACGTCGGCCGTCTACTCGGTGGCTTGCACGGTGATCGACGGCATCCCCCACGCCATCACCGGGAGCGGCGGGGAGCAGGCGGCACGGGTCTGGTGCCTGACCGACGGCTCGCAGCGCGCCGTGCTGGACGGGCACACCTCGTGGATAGCTGCCGTGAGCTGCTTCGACCTCGGCGGACGCCCGCACGTGTTGACCGCCGGTGGTGACTGCACGGTGCACGTGTGGGATCTGACCGAGGACACGGAGCGCGCCGTCCTGACCGGACACCACGGCTATGTGGACACGCTGGCCAGCACGGAGATCGACGGGCGCCCGTACGCTGTGAGCGGCGGCCATTCCGCGGCCCCGCGCGTATGGGACCTGGGTGACGCCGCCCTGCCCGCGGGACGCAAGGGCCACACCGGGACCGTGCAGGCCGTGGACGCCGTGGAGATCGACGGCCGTCCGCACGTCGTCACCGGAGGCGACACCACAATACGGGTCTGGGACCTGGCCGATGGGACGGAACGAGGCACCCTGCCCCACGGACACCGTGTGGAGGCGCTGGCGTGCACAACGGTCCACGACAGCCCCTACGCTGCCGTCGGAGGCTGCTGCGGCGTCGCCCGGGTCTGGGACCTCGCCGCAGGGACCGGGCTTCGGGACCTTCCCGGACCCGACCGCCGGGTGGAGACCGTGGCGTGGGCGGATGTCAACGGCCGTCCCTACGTGGTCACCTCCGACCAGGACCGCACCGTACACGTGTGGGATCTGGACGAGGACGTGGAGCACCCGCTCCACAGCGACCGCACCCGGTCGGCGGTGCGGGCCATGGAGCCCGTCACCATCGACGGCCGCCCCCACCTCCTCACGGGCAGTGATGACGCCGCACTGCGGCTGTGGAAGCTCACGGAGAAGGGCCGACGTGTCACCGCCACCGTCCACACAGGGCACCACTGGATACGGGCACTCGCCGGCACCGTCCTGGAGGGCCGTCCCCACGCGTTGACCGTGGGAGGGAACGACACCGCAGTACAAGTGTGGGATCTGACGGACGGCACCCTGAGTTCCACCCTTGCGGGACACCCGTCAGGAGTTCTCGCGGTGGCCTGCACCACGCGGGACGACCGTACGGACGCCATCACCTTGGACGGCAGCGGTACGGTCCACGTCTGGGATCTCGCGCCGGCCCGACTCCGGGAGAAGGTCGCGCTGCCGACGCGGGCCCAGTGCGTGGCTGCCGTCGGCCAAGGCCTCGTCATCGGCATGGGCGACGACGTGGTCGTACTTGACCGCAATCGCTGAGGCAGGAACGGGGTGGACGGTGACGCATCCCGGTGCCGCGAGCAGCGCGGTATGGAGCAGGGGCAGGGACCGGCGACGCCTGCCGCCACCGTGCCGCGGAAGCCCCGCAGGGCGCCTCTGACGGGTCCGGCGCCCTCGGATGGATGATGCGACGGTCGTCCTGCAGAGCCGCCTCCGGCTGGTCTGGCGGACCCTGAAAGAGGGGCGGGCAAGCCGTGAGGGAGGCCCCTGTGACGCTCGGGCCGCCAGTGGAGCTGATGCTGGCGCAGGCCGCGGAAGCCGTGCCAGGCCCGGCCGCTTTGCGGGCGGGGGTGGCGTACGAGCAGAAGCTGGACGGGCACCGGGCGCTGCTGTTCACCGCGACCGTGCCGGGCGGCACGGCGCTGGTGCAGACCCGCCGCGGGGCGCTGGTCCAGGAGTGGCCTGCCCAGGGCGGCGTGAGGAACCGTGCAGTTGCCCCGCCAGTCATGTTCAGGTGACCGCCCCATGTCCAGGCCCTGCTTTAGAGTGATCGTTTGACTCCGGAGAAGGTGGGGCGACTTGTGAAGTTCAGTACTGCACAGCGGTGTTATGTGTTCGTCGCGGTCTTGGCGATGGCAGCCGCCGGCTGTACGAAGGAACCGGCTCCGAACGCCGTGGGCGCTGCTCCACCGGCGTCCACCGGCACATCTGGCAAGCCACCGCGGGCCGTGCACGATCCGCCGGCACGTTTCGATGGCGGCGCCGGTGTTCTCATGCCGCAGGAGGCGAGGTCGGGCCGGCTGACATGGCCGGGGGGAGGGACGCCGGTGGCTCTCTACAAGCAGACGGCATATGTGGCTCTGCCTGATCGTGTCCTGGCGGTCGACACGGCTAGCGGCGCGGTCACCACCGCGGTCACTTCTGAGGCCGAGCCGCTCGTGAAGTTGACCCCGAACCTTGAGAACGACCTCCCGGCCCCCTTTGTCACCGGAGCTGAGTCACCGCTGGTCCTCACCACCTTCTTCGTTCACCAGCCGGGCGTCGGAACGCAGGCCCCGCGTGCCTTCCTGGAGTTCACGGCGATCCCCACAGCCGCGGGCGCCACCCCGTGGCGGATGCCGCTGGAGCTTCCGGAGTGGACGAAGCGTAGCCAGGCTCCGATCGCTTCTTCGGTCGTCGGGGTGTCGGGCAAGGTCGCTGTCTTCACGCTGTTTCCCACCCGGTCGACGGTCTCATCCGGAGCCACCACCTATGCCGTCGATCTCGACAGCCATCGTGTGCTGTGGACCAAAGACCTGTTCCAGGCGGCGTCGGTCACGGACGGCATCGTGACGGGCGAGACGCGGGACAAGGCCGACAGCGACTACTCGGCCGTGGCCGGATACGACCTGGCCACCGGTGCCGAGAAGTGGCGGGCGGAGGACCGCATCAACCTCCAGGTGACGCCGGCGGGGCCCCACCTCGTTCTGGCCACGGCGAAGAACAAGTCCGACTTCCGGATCCAGTACCGCCAGCTCCTCGACCCCGCCACCGGCAAGGTGAAGCGGGATCTGCCGGACGACCTTCCCGGCAGTGACTGTGCTCACGACGGCGCGAGCACCCTCGTGTGTGCCGGGCGTAGCCCCGAGTCCTATGCCTGGGCCGTCGACGACACCACTGGTGCCACCCGTTGGCAACTGCCGGACAAGAACGCCGGCCGCATCGCACCCCAGGTGACCACGGTGTGGCACGGGCGGATCTACGGCAAGACCAGTGACGGCCCCCTCACCTTGGACGCACGTACCGGCGCCGACCTACCGACACGGCCCGGCGTCGCCCCCTACCTGGTCAACGAGTACATCGGACTGGCCCTCTCCGATGGCGGCGACGCCTTGACGGCCTACCCGGCCAACGGATGACTGTGACATCAGGAGGGCCCCGGTCGTGGAGGATGCAGAAATCGGCCTGGGGTGGCGGACTGCTCGGACCGTCGATCGGGGAAGGCGATCCGCCGTTTTCTGGCCGTTGGCACTGGCTTCCTGCTCCACTGGGATGAGCGCCATCACCCCGCCTGGCCGCGGCCTGGCCGGAAACCAGCTGTCCCCTCCAACGGTCCTGGGCCCCAGGACTGATCCGCCCCGGGCCGTGAGCTTGTGCTTTATGGTCTGATCCGGTCGCGTTCGATGATGCTCTCGGGGCGCCGGACGGTTTTTCCCACGTCGTAGCGGGTGGCGGGCCTCTGGTTCTTCGAGCCGAGTGGGCGGCCGGGACCGGGCCGGGTGGGTTTGGGCGCACGGGCCGGGCAGGGCAGGTGCGGGCGGAGGTTCCTGAACCCGCGGCGGACCCGGGCCGGGGTCAGCCTGTTCGGTTCTGCCGGCCGTTCCCAAGGCCGGCGGACGTCCTCGGCGAGCGGCCGGGCGAGACGGAGCTGGGTGTGCGCGACGATGATCAGCCACGTCCACCGGTCCGCAGCTTCCGGTGTGCGGAGCTTCGGCCGGGTCCAGCCGAGGGTCTGCTTGATCATCCGGAACGTGTGCTCCAGGTCGAAGCGCCGGAGGAACGCCTGCCAGCGCAGATCGACATCGGGGCCGGCCATGCCGGTGGCGGAGGACCACAGCCACAGCGGCAGCGGTTCTCCGCCGCCGGGCAGGTGGTCGGCGTCCAGACGGATCAGCGTCCCCTCGATGATGGGGAGTTCACTGTCGTGGTCGATCCACGCGGAGCGGGTGGTGAGGCGGGGGTGGATGCGGTCCCAAGCCATCGCCCGGGCGGTGCCGTAGCGGTCGGTGACCTGAATGGTCGCCGCGTCGGGGTCGCCCCAGGTGGCAGGCTTGGCGAAACGGAATTCCTTGCCGTGCTTCGGTGGCCGGCCGCCCTGGGGATAGGCCAAGGCGTACTCCAGTTGTGTGGGTGTCGGCCGTCGCATGACACGGTCCGATCGCATGCGCCCCAGGACCTCGACGGACAGTCCGTTGAGAAGGTAGGCCATGCGCGGGGCGTCGTAGCCGGCGTCGAAGACGATGAGGATGTCGGGATCGCCCTCGCGCCAGCGTCCGCCGGTGATCAGGTCCTCGACTAACCGGCGGACCTGGCGGGCGGTGACCTCGGCGACATCGTCCTCGGGACCGAGCCGCACGGCGTCCAGCAGCTGGCACCAGGAGGTGCGGCCCGATTCGAGAGCGGCAACGAACGAGTACGGCCAGCCCGGGATCATCAGATGCTGGTCCCGGCCACGGCCGAAGGTATGGCAGAACAGCCTGTCCGCGCTGCACTCGGCATCCGGCCGCAGCCAGTTGGTCACGTCCACGGCCAGGACGAGACGGTCATCGGCCGCCCTCGGCTGGGGCAGCGCAGCCAGTGTCCGCCGCAGCCCGTCGATGTCGATGCGGCCATGGTTGAGAGCGTCATACAGCGCGCCGTGCCCACGGCGGTGCTCGGCCAGCAGCGTCAGGTCCACCGGCGCGGTCACCGGCCCTTCGGCGCAGAGCAGAGCGTCGGTCAGCTCGAACAGCTCGTCACGTCGGGAGGTCAGACACGCATAGAAATCGTCCCGGAAGTGTGACGACACAGCGAACGCATCCCGCTGGACATCGTGATGCAGCAAACTCATTCCCCCACGGCCTTCGTGCTGGCCAGGTGTCTCTTCGGTCGGAGCACAGGATCAAGCGAAGGCCGCGTTCACGTCCCAGGAACCCACGTACGGGGGATCACGTTCGGGGGCATCGTTCGAGGTCAGACACTATTGAACAAGTCCAGATTCAGGACTGTCTGCCCGCCGAGTGCTCGTTCCGCTGGTATTCCATGACTTCCTCTTGCCCGGGTACCGGGCTGCTGAGGGCGGTGGCCAGAGCCTGGGCTTGGTCCGGCGTGATACCGAGGGCGAGGGGTACCTGGCGAGGGCTGTACGGGGATGAGCACACGGCGATCGGGCTGTCGCCGGTCGGCGTCCACCGGGGTCCGTTCGCCGGGTCCTGTTCCCCCAGCAGGACCGCGGCCAAATCGCTAGCAGCTTCCGCGCGGATCCCACAGTGGGACAGTGCGCGTGCCACGGTGTCGCACGCCTCGCCGGGCATGTCGGCGTCGCCGAGCATGGGCAGCAGGAGTAGGAGGCGCTCGGATGGATTGGTCAAACCCTCGGTGCCTTGTGTGCTCGTGGCGAGGGTGAGGAGCTCCGTCCAGGACAGGCCAGGGCCGGCCTCGTCGGCGCCGCACTGACCGAGAAAGCCGAGGCGCCCCCACTTGGGATGGCGGATGAAGTAGTCGACGTTGTTCTGGTCGTCCCAGTTGGCATAGACGGCGTAGACCGTATGGCCACCGTCGAAGCAGACCCGCAAGACTGGCCAGGGCTGCTCGGGGTCACCGAGGCGATCCACCATTTCCTCGTAGGCTGACGTGTCCACCCCGTATGGCTCGGCTGGTTCGCCGGGATCGCCCATCGTCAACAGGACATGAGCTAGCCAGAACGTGGGGTCTCGCGCGAGGTCCTCGCTCGCGACCAACTCGCAGTCCTGTACGTACTCCGGGATGTATACGCCGATGCTCATGGGAGGAGGCTAGGGAACACCGGAGGGCGACCGTGCGTCGGGGCTGGGTTTCCACACCGATGGGCAGAGCAAGACATCCTCAAATCAGCGTACGCGGTTAAAATTCAAGGTGAGTGCGTGTTTCTAATCTGCTCAGGCTGCGGCACCACAGCATGCCCAGGAAATCGGAGGCGCCACTGCCCGAGCGTCTCATACCATCGGCTCGTACCGACCGCCGAGTATCACCAAGGACTTTGTGAATCACTCCGATCTCCGCGCCAAGGCCCCGTCGCTCGCGGCCAGCATGGCCGCCGCCGATCACAGCCCGGACATCCAGTTGTCCCAGACTCGCCACCGCGCCGCGCTCGTGGCGAGCTGGCACATCACACCCGGCTCCACTGTCCTCGAACTGGGATGCGGCCAGGGCGACATGACCGCCGTCCTCGCAGAGGCGGTTGGCCCCAATGGGCGCGTGGTGGCCATTGACGTGGCCGACCCCTCCTATGGGACGCCGGTCACGCTCGGGGAATCGGCAGCCCGGCTCGCGGCGGGCCCTCTCGGGCCGCGCATCGACTTCCGCTTCGGCACCGACGTCCTCGACCGATCAGTCGACTTCCCCGAAAGTACCTTTGACCATGTGGTGCTCGCACACTGCTCCTGGTACTTCGCATCGCTCGGACAACTGCGAGACACACTGGCCCGGGTACGGCCGTGGGCGCGGCGGCTATGGTTCACCGAGTGGGACTTGACGCCTACATCTGGCGACCAGTTGGCGCACCTGCTCGCCGTGCTGATCCAGGGGCAGGCCGAGGCCGCGGGATCGCATGGCGAGGGCAACGTCCGCACGGCTTTCTCGCGTGAGGGGCTGCTGCGGCTCCTGCCTGAGGCCGGATGGACAGCTGACGGCAGCGAGCCGGTCGATACCGGAGAACTGCAGGACGGTGACTGGGAAATCGCTGCTTGCCTCGACCTGGTCGGAACGGAGGAGCGTCTGGCTGCGCTGCCCGAGCCGGTGCGACAGCTCGTCCTGAGCCAGGCCGACGTTCTCCGGGCCATCGCCAAGCCGCGCGGCAACCGTGCGCTCGCCGCGTATTCAGTCACCGCGCGCTGACATATGGCCCCAGCGGCTGGCCGGTCAAAGTTCATCGACATCGGCCAACCTTGACCCACCTCCGCTTCCAGACCGGGGATGTGAAGGTGTCCGGCGAGCCCTCTGCCGGGCCTGGACATCGACCACATGGTTCCGCGGTGGCCGCGTTGGTGGCGGGGCGGGACCGTGGGGACGTAGCGGCGGTCTTCGGGGTGTCGCTGTAGGCGGTCGACACGTGGTCGGCGAAGTGGCAGGCCGGCGGTCGTGGTGCGCTGGTCATGCAGCCGCGGGGCAAACCGGTCGGGGTGCACCAGGTGCTCGGGGAGGCAGAGCAGGCCGCTGTGCGGCAGGCGGTCGTCGATCACCGGCCCTGCAACGTGGGCTTGAGCGGGCAGCTGTGGACGCGGCGGCTGGTGGGAGAGCTGATTGCGGGGCTGTACCGGGTGCGGCTGACCGAGCCCGGGGTGGGCAAGCACCTGAGGCGTTGGGGGCTGTCCTTCCAGCGTCCGGACAAGCGGGCCGTGGAGCAGGACCCGGAGGCCGTGCGCCGCTGGCACGAGGAGACCTGGCCGGCGATCCGGGCGAAGGCGAAGAAGGACGGCGGCGAGGTCCTGTTCGCCGACCAGGTCGCTCGAACGCGTGAGCACGACCTTCGGGCACGGACCGTACGTGATCGAAGCCCACCGCAACCGAGTGGAGTGACACCCGCCCCATTCGCGGGCCCTGGAGGGACCCGGTGGTCCGTCCAGGGCCTCTTTCGTATCCCCGCGCCTTCTGGACCGGTCGCAGCCCAGGCGACAGCGTTCACCACGAATGCGAGAGGGCGTGTACCCCGGGCACTGAGGCCCAGCTGGGTCTGGCCGCCGACAGCGGCCCCCACGTCCGCAACGTCCTCGACGGGAACCCCAAGAGTTTCTGATCAATAGCATCCCGACGCTTGTTTCGCTGCGTCGCCGGCATGCCTTCTCTCTGCTCCACCAGTCCAAATGATTCGCCGTCCGCTGGGAACATCGCACTGAACCCGAAACGCCTCACCAGGCCCGACTTGTGATCGTGCTACGAGTGCTACGCCTACCCGTACCCCTCCGAGCTCCTCCACGGACTGTGGTTGCAGGCCGGTCGTGTTGGAGGAGACTGGAAGTGCGGGGGTTCATGTTGCTGGTCCTTACCCCTCTATGGGAGGACTCTCATGACCACACTGCGATTGGCCACTTTCAATGTGGAGAACCTCTTTGCGCGTTGGCGCTTCAAGGAGGACGTGAATCCATCGGATGCCAATACACGGGGCTGGATTGTGGACCAGACCCAATTCGTCGAACTGGGCCAGGACGACAAGGCCATCACCGGAGCCGCGGTGCGTGAAATCGACGCGGACGTGCTCGCGCTCCAGGAGGTGGAGAATGTTGACACACTCAAGCACTTCCGTGCCCGCTCGCTCGGTGGGCGGGAGAAGTACCCGTACGTGGCGGGGGTGGACGGAAACGACATGCGGCTGATCGACGTGGCCGTTCTTTCCAGGTTCCCGATCACTCACATCCGCTCCCACCAGCACCTCCTGGACCCTGCCACCCCCACGGCAGGGCTGTTCTCTCGAGACTGTCTCGAGGTCGACGTGCAGGTCGGGACGGGCAGTTCGAAGAGGACCGTGACAATCTACGTCAACCACTTCAAGTCGATGATCGGTGGGCGGAACCAGACCCGGGCGAAGCGGGAGCGGCAGTCCGCGAAGGTGATGGAGATCGTCACCGAACGGTTCGGCCAGGCCTCCCCGGGTGACAGTCCGTTCGTGATCCTGGGAGACCTCAACGACTACATGGAGACGAACGGGGACGGGAGTCCGGGCATCGACGAGCTGGTCAGCTGGGATCAGGTGCAGAACGTCGTGACCCGGCTGCCGTTGGAAGACCAGTGGACCCACTACTGGGCCGGCGGGGAAGAATACCGTCAGCTGGACTATCTGCTGCCGTCGGCATCGCTCGCCACGGCGACACAGACGGCCCCGGAGATCTTCCGTATGGGTCTGCCGCTGCGGGCGATTCGCTACAAGGGCCCCCGGTTCATGGGCATCGGATTCGACAAGCCGAAGGCCTCCGACCACTGCCCGGTCATCTTCGACATCGAGGTCGGCTGAGGCGAGGTCGGCCCGGCGCGATGGAGGCCGCGCACTTGGGCGCTATGTTCGCCGACGCCGATGACGCCCTCATGGAGTATGCGAAGTACTTCCAGAACAGCATCCGGGAAGAGGCGCTGGTGGCCAAGGCCAGGACGGGAATCATCTACGCCCGGGGCGGTGGTGGCACCCTCCGTGAGATCTTCCAGGACGTCGAGGAGAACTACTACGAGGAGGAGACCTCCAAGTTCACGCCGATGATCTTCTTCGACCCTGTCGGATAGTGGCAGAACGACGTCGACATCTACCCGGAGACCGGGCGGAACCTACGCCGCCAAGGCGTCAAGCTCGACGGCGTGCTGGATGAGATCTTCAAGATCGCCCGAGCAAGGCATCAGGACACCGCAGAATGCCTTTCGGAGATCCGGTTCACGATCGACTTCGATGACATCGTCAGGCTGTTGAAGAGTCACCAGGACGCCGTCCAGGAGAACCGCGCACTGATGCCGGAGCACTACGCCGTCGATGGCCCCACCGCCGACTGACGGCGCTGTCGGGGGCCTGCTTCAGCCACAAGGAACGCGCCGCGCACCCGAACGGCCAGCCACGGCGCCGCGGGTAGCGTCGTGAGCACGGCGGCCGTCACGCGGGCGCGGTCGATCACTCGGTGTCCCGGGTGAAGTGGGCGGCCGCCGGCCGTCGATGCGGTGGAGGCCGCCCGTACCGCCGGCGAGGCTGTCCGTCCGGGCAACCCGTACTCGACGGCGGGCCGGGGGGCGTTCGAGCTGATCTTCGCGACGAACACCGGACCGGCCGCGTGGACTTCCGACTGCCGCGATGCACGGTAGCGGCCGGCCCCTCCGGTTGTGCCGCTCCAGCTACACCGTGCGGAGGGCCGGGAAGGAGGACACCTCGGCCAGGGTCGTCACCTCGTAGGTGCGACCCCGCGCGTGCTGGTCCGGGGATGGGCCGACCTCATCAACCCGCGCCGGGAACCCGTCCGCGGACTTCGTGCCCGACGAGATCGTCGACCGCCTCTGGCTGCTAGGCCCGGTCGAGGCACACATCGAGAAGCTTCGGACCTGCGCGACCTCGGCGTCACCGGCGAGGTCGCGGGGGCGTTCCGCCCAGCGTCCAGGGGATGTTGACGGTCGAAGGTCCTTGGGGCCCGCGGACAGCGCCCGTCCGTGCAGGGGAGCGTTCTGCTATCCGGATCCGGGCTCCTCGTACACGTGCGGCCTCCCGCCCTGCCACGCGATGACCTCGGAGTCGGAGAGGACGAGGTCGTCCGGGTCGGGGATGTCGATCCGCCGCAGGAACTCCACCAGATCGCGGTCGCTGTAGGCGACGCCGAGGACGGTGTCGACGCCGCGGATCCGGATCACGACCTGCCGGCCGCCCGAGGCGGAAATCCGGTGCACGAGGATCGGCGCCTGTTCCATGGCTCCAGCCTGCCCCCGACACCCCGCCAGGGCATCCGGAGCAATCACTCGCCCCAATCCTGCGGGCCCCGAACGCTGAGCAGAGCGCGCAAGCCGCCCACGCGAAGGCCGTCATCCACTCCTAGGTGGGATTGGGAAGGGGCCAGCACCCCATGGGTGCCGGTCCCCGGGGCATCCGGTTGCCGCCGCTCGGCTGGCGGCCTCGTCGGCAGTCGGATCGGCGGCCGCGCGTGGGGCCCAGAAGATGTGCATCGAAGTCGGCCATCCGGGCCATCTACCGCGCACAGTCACAATCGGCCGTAGGCCCGGTGGTAGAGCGCGGCCACGGCAGGGCTGGTGACGCCGTGCGCAGCGCGGCACAGCTCCGTCATGTCCGCGGCCCCGGCCCCTGGGGCGCGTGCCGGACGGCGCGGGGCGTGCGTACGGTTCGGCCACTTCCCCTTCTACTGGTGGGGCGAGGATGGACAGTGGCGTCTCAACGAGGACCGGTTCGAGAAGGCCGGGGTGAGCACGCACTACTGGCGGCATCCGGACGGCGTTGCGCGCCTGGGCGCCGTGTCCTCGTACGGTCGCACCGGACCGCAGGTCCTCCACGCCGGCGTCCCGCTCGCGGTCCGCCCATCGGGCCTGCTTGCCTGCGGTCCCGCAACCTGATCACGAATCCGAAGTCAGCCGGTCGAGGAGGGCATCGAGGTCCACCCCGAGTTGTTCCTCGCCGCCTCGGACCGCCAGGGCGGGGCCCAGCGCCCGCAGGCGCGGGAAGTCACGGGCGGGGAGGCGGTGGAGGCCGAGCCGGAAGGCCGGATCGGGTTCGTCCGGGTCGTCGACGACCTCACGCAGCTCCACGACGATGTAGCCCAGGACCCAGGAGACGAATGCCCGGTACAGCTTCAGGGCGGCCGCGTCCGTCAGCCCTGAAGCCTGAAGGATGGCGAGCAGGCGTTCGTGGCAGCGCAGAACCGGCAGGGGTCTGCGGGCCATGGGGACGGTCAGAGGGCGTGTCGCCACGAGCGGGACGACGTGAGGGTGGGCGAAGGCGAGCCGGTACATCGCCAGCGCGATCCCGCGCAGCGCTTCACGCCGGTCGGTCACGGCCGCGGTGCCGTCGCCGACTGCGGCTGGCTCAGACGTGCCGGGTCCGAGGTCCAGCATCATCCCGGCGGCGTGGTGGTGAGCCCGGGCAGACGTGGAGTCCACGCTCACCAGCCCGAGCTCCGCCTGCCCCCGGGCGGCCGCCTCAGCGATCACCGCTTCCATCAGTGCCTGGAAGACCTCCGCACCGGCCCACAGGTGGAACCGCCCGTAGACGGTGAACCAGGACTCGTATTGCTGGGGCATGTCCCGCCACGGACTGCCCGTACGGAACCGCCACATCACGCCGTTCACCAGTCGCCGCAGGTCAGGAATCGGACCGCGCTCGCCCAGCGGCAGCAACGGCTCAATCACCGCCCACTCGTCGTCCGTGAGATCACCCCGAGCCAACCCGCCTGTCTACCGCCCCGGATCCAGCCAGGGCAGCAGAACGTCCAGACTCGTGATCCCGGTAAACGCCTAAGAGCTGGTAACGCGATCTTGTGACCTCTGATTCTGCATCGCTGACACATGGCTGCCTGCTCGCTCGCGATACTTGGACCATGGACAGCTACGAGGGCACCGCGACGCTTGAGTGGTGGGCCAATCGCTCGACGTGTCTGGGCAGGCTCCGTGTGCAGGTCGTGGTCCGTGCCGCCGGAGACAACTGGACGTCCGAGGCGACCCTCGAAACTCCCCTGGCCGCGGAGGACAGGGAGAGCTTCGACTTCCTGATGCAGCTCGATCCGCACTTCACCCTGCGCTTTGACGACGCGAGCACGCTGCTGGTCAAGGTCGTCGAAGCAGGAGTCGAGGGACGACTCATCCTCACCGCAGCCGAGACAGACCCTGCAGAGCCGACCGGAACCAGGCACGCACCGCACCACTAGCCCCAGGGCCTTTTGAGATGCTGGGCTGGCTGTGATCGCTTGGGGCGTGATCAGGAGCGTGTCTTCTTGAGGCGCCTCCAGCAGATGAGGCTGCAGGCCAGGGAGACGAAGGCGTCATGGAGTTCGGTGCGGCGCTCCCAGCGGACGGCGAGACGTTTGAACTGATGGAGCAGGGCGAAAGTCTGCTCCACGACGTAGCGGAGCTTGCCCATGCCCTTGATGTTCGGTGAACCCTTGCGTGAGATGACAGGCAGGATCCGCCGTTGTCGCAGCACGTTGCGGTGGGCATTGGAGTCGTAGCCCTTGTCACCGAGCAGGGCGTCGGGCCTGCGACGGGGCTGGCCGGGGCGGCCCGCAACGGGCGGGATGCCGTCGACCAGGGCGAGGGTCTGGGTGACGTCGTTGACATTGGCCGCAGTCGTGATGACCTTGAACGGGGTGCCGCGTCCGTCGCAGATCAAGTGGTGCTTGCTGCCCGTTTTCCGCCGGTCGACCGGCGACGGACCGGTGTCGGCCCCCCCTTTTCGCCCGGATGTGGGAACCATCCACGCACGCCCGTGAACCAGTCGAGTTCACCGGCCGCGTTCAACTTCGCGAGCAGGACCCGCTGGAGCTGATCGAAGACCCCGGCCCTCTGCCACCGGTCCAGACGCCGCCAGCAGGGTCTGACCCGATCCGAACCCCAGCTCCAGCGGCAGCAGTTGCCAGGCGATGTCGTTGCGCAGCACATACAGGATGCCCTGCAGGCACAGCCGGTCCGGAACTGGCCGCGGACCGGGCGCCTTCTCCCGCCAGGACGGCAGCAACGGCTCGATCAGCGCCCACAAGTCGTCATCCACGATCCACGGTCGAGTACTCACGCCATCGCGAACGGCCGAACCCTCACGCCGGTCACGGCCAACCAGGACGTTGCTGCAAGATCGTGTTACGGGCTCTAAGAACTCCTAACGCAATGACCTGGACACCTCACGCGCTCTCGGCTCGCGGACCTGTCGCATAGGTCAGCGGTGGCGCGATCGCCCGTACGTCTGCCTGCTCCGCCACCCACAGTCCGATGAACAGCGCGGCGGTCGCCTCCAGCAGCCCGGCGCGGTCCAGTCCGCCCCCGGCCACTGGCTCACAGCCCGTGTCGCGCACCAGCTTGCGTGCCAGTGCGAGTGCCGCCTCGTCGTCCCCGCAGATCGGAACGGTCAGGGGCTGGCCGTCGAAGACGGGCGGGTTCATCCGCCACACGTCCTCGTGGCAGAGGTTGAACGCCTTGACGACGTGCACGCCCGGTGCCGCCGCAGCCAGTCGGAGCGCCGCCGAGGGGCCACCTTCCGTCAGCAGCCGGAAGCCGGGCCCGACCGGATTGGCGCAGTCGAGCAGGACCTTCCCCTTCAGCGCCGACTGATGCTCCCTGGCGACGTCCGTGCCCGCACCGTACGGCAGCGCGGCCAGCACCACCTCGCCGAAACTCACCGCCGCCTGCAGGCTCCCGTGCCCCGCAGCGCCCCCGATGCGCGTCGCGAGCCGCTGGGCCTTCTGCTCGTCCCGGCCTCCGACGAACACCTCGTGTCCGGCCCGCACCCAGTGCGTGGCCAGTGCGTCCGCCATGTTCCCCGTTCCCAGCACACCGATCTTCATCGATACGCCCCTTTCCGCATCTGTTCCAACCGCTTTCGGGACGACGCTAGGAAACCCGTCAGGCACCATTTGGTATGTGACGACCGACGCCTTCCTCGCTGACTGCCGCGCCCGCCTCGCCTTCGACCTCCTCTCCAACACCTGGAACGCCGTGCTGATCTGGGTCCTGCGGGAGGGGCCCAAGCGCCCCCGCGAACTACGCGAGCGCATCGGCGGCATCAGTCCCAAGGTCTTGACCGAGACGTTGCGCCGGCTGGAGTTCAACGGGCTGGTGACACGGAACGCCTATGGCGAAGTGCCACCTCGTGTCGAGTACGAACTCACTGCTTTGGGGGAGACGTTGCTCGGCCCCATCGACGCACTTGGCGCGTGGGCCTTCGAGCACGGCGATGAGGTCATGGCCGCCCAGGAACGAATGAGCGGGTGAGCTCCCAGCCCGTGACCTTCCCTGCACGCGTTGACGTACTTCATCGGGATGAATGCAAACGCCGCCAGCAGATCAGCACGCATCCCAGAGTGAGGAACGCTTCGTGGATGTCGTCGCGGACCTCCCAGCGGATCCGCAGGCGGCGGAACCAGTGCAGGTGGGCGAACGCGCGCTCGACAACCCAGGGTTGAGTGCCCAGCCCGGATCCGTGCTCGGTGCCTCGCCGGGCGACCAGCGGCTTCACGCCGAGCCTCCACACCAGGCGACGGTACTTGTCGTGGTCGTACCCGCGGTCAGCAAGAACGACGTCCGGTCGGTGCCGTGGTCGGCCGCGCTTGCCCCGCACGGGCGGCACGGCTTCGAGGAGCGGGATGAGCTGGGTGACATCGTTGCGGTTGCCGCCGGTCAGCGTGACGGCGAGCGGGATGCCGGTGGCGTCGGTGATCAGGTGATGCTTGCTGCCCATCCTGCCCCGATCCACCGGGCTTCGTCCGGTCTTGGAGCCCCCTTTAACGCGCGGATGTGGGAGCCATCGACCGCTGCCCGGGAGAAGTCCAGAGCGTCCGCGCTGCGGAGCTTGGCGAGAAGGGCCTCGTGGAGTCGGGGCCACACGCCGGCCTCGGTCCACTCGGCCAGGCGCCGCCAGCACGTCATGCCCGAGCCGAAGCCGAGCTCCTGCGGCAGGTGTTCCCACGCGATCCCGGTATGCAGCACGAACAAGATGCCCTGGAACACCAGCCGGTCCGGATGCCGCTTCCGCCCGGGATGGCGGGCTCGGCGCTCCACCCTCGGCAGCAGCGGTTCGATCACCGCCCACAGCTCGCCATCAACATGCCACGGCTTCGGCCGAGCCACCCCACACCCCCGGATCGTAAGTCCTGGAGTGATCCAACCACCTCGAAGATCATTTCGTTCGGAGTTCTAAGAGTGCGCGCGGACCCACACCTGCCTATCCTGAATCTGCGGTGTCTTCCTCGCGTCCAGAAGAAGGGGATGCGGCGCAATGGGCGGCGGCGTATGGCTATCCCGAGACCCGAGACACCCGCACAGCCGAGACGCCTACTGTCAGGAGCGGGCATGGCTGATCGCGCAGCGATGGAGCGTATCTGGGAAGCCCACACCGCCGGCGAGTTCGTGGCGCAGGACGTGGAGGCTACGATGGCCACGATGGACGACGACCCCATCGTCGTCCATGTGCCGACCGCCATGGGCGGTAGTGGGTACGACGGCGTCAAGGACTTCTACGCACGCTGGTTCATTGGACGGAACCCGGACGATTTCACTGTGCGTTCGATATCCCGCACGGTGGGAGACGGCAGCCTCGTAGACGAAATGATCGTGTCGTTCACCCACGACATCGAGGTGCCCTGGGTTCTGCCTGGATTGGCACCCACCGGGCAGCAGGTCCGTATACCCGTCATCGCCGTCGTGGACTTCCGAGGCCCGCGGGTGCGGAGCGAGCGCATCTACTGGGATCAAACGGCGGTGCTCGCGCAGACGCAGTTGCTGAACGACGACATCGTCCGGCGCCTGCCCGTGATCACCACACCGTTGGACGTACTGGACGGCAGGGTCCCCCTCAACCAGCTGACGTCGCCCCGCCTTGATGTCGAACCGTGAAGGTCAATCCTCTCGAACCCGGAACCGGTCGTAGATCGTCGACCAGCATCCGTACCGGCGCGGAACGTTGCGCCGGGGCTCCCCGAACGGAACCTCCACATCACCGCATTGAAGCAGGTAGCTGCGCAGGTCAGTGATCGGCCCACGTTCGCCCAACGGCAGATGCGGCTCGATCAACTCCCATCGGCATCAGTCACATCACCACGCGTCACAGATCGTTCCTGCAGCAGCCGGAAGCCTCCCGGGAGCCGAAGCAACCCACCAGTGATCTGAACTCAGAACAGGCCCTAGACGGGCCATGGCATCGGAGGCCCTACTACGAAGTCGACGGTGCCACGGTGTCCGATGACGCCGATCAACAGCGAAACGACGACGCCCTGCGCCCGCGGGCCCCGGCGGACGAGGCCGACCTGCACCCCAGCAACTTCTCCGACCCAGCGGACCGTACCCTCTTCCAGCACGGCGTGACCGGGATCCGACCCGTCCCGTCTCGCGGCTGCCGTGGCCGCACCGCCTGTCCAAGTGCCCGCACTTCCCACGCGCGGAAGCGATCGAGAAGGCCGACCCGCACGACTGGTACGTCGGACAGGTTGTCCACGGGGAACTCTTCACCCGCCTCACGCCGGCAGACTGCCCTACCACCAGGGGGACTGGGCCGCGATGGCCGAAGCCGCCACCGCATGCGCGGCCGCCGATCCGGACGACGACACCGAGCGCGGCCGAGCCACGCACACCATGGAGCACCTCGACGAACGCGACCGCGAGTGGGCCCGGGCATTGGTCCAGGACCCCATCTGCTCGGACGACAACCACGACAGCCTCACCAACGGCCAACACCGCACCTGCGCCCTACGCGCGGCCGGCGTCCCGTACCTGCCGGTCGAAGGCCGGCACCTGCCCGACACAGCCAAGCCCGACACCCTCGACGCACGCACGCACACCCAGCAGACCGACCATGGGTTTTGGCGTGACGTGCTCGCTGCTGTCTCCGGTCCCACACACCCGCTGGTCAACACAGCACTGCCCCTGCTCCTGCGATTTCCGGCCCTACGGACACTGCTCTCCTCGGCGCGAGAGCGCAGGGAGTAGAGCCAGCCCGAGGTCCGCATGTTCGGTCGAACACCACACTGATACCTGATCCATATCCCGTGGCATCCGCCGACGTGGTCTGGTTCTACGCAGCCTTTCAGTGAGAGGGGCTAATAGGAGGGATCCTCTGCGCAGCCCTTCAGGGGTCGTGGGGCTACGGCGTGCACCACCCCCCATGACTCAACTGTCGGGCTCACCGGCGGAGCATCGCGGGTCAGGCGGCCTCCCAAGCGTTGCCAATCAACGCCGTCGCGGTCGGCGAATTCGACCGCGCCGGTCACAATGAGAGGGTTTTTTGTTCCCGTAAAGTTCAGCCACTCATCTGCGGGTAGATCCCCGGAAGGGGAGGACCATTCTGCTGGCTTGCTTTCTTTGCTGATCTTATATCTCATGTCATTTAGTGTGAATGTCAGGTCAGAGCATGGGGGTAAGCCCTGCATAACTACAGTGAATGAGACGAGGTGCCTCCCAGCTGTGTCGGTTACCTCCACGGCGAAAAACATGTGGACATTGGAGATGGGATCCGGCGACCTGTTCATCAAGTGCAGGCGGGGCGTACCGTCTGGCTGGAGGTCTCCCCAGTAGGAGACCCGGGCAGCCTGGGCCCGTTGCCTCTCCTCTGCAACTTGCTGTGACTGATCGAGCTGGTCATGCGCCACGAGGGCGCTGAACAGCGTCGCTACGCCCGTCGTAATGAGACCGACGATGCTTGCGACGATTGTGACGACCACCCCGAGTTTGACTGTTCGGGATGGAGGGCGTTCCTTCTCTTCTCCGCCCTCTTGCCCGGTTGTCTGTGTCATCTCTTGACCATGCGAGATTCTGGATCCAACGGGTACCTTAAAGCGGCCATCTGGCCCGAGCGCACCATCCATTGGCCTGTATCGCGGGCAGGGTGCAGGTGCAGGATGACTGGTCCCGCCTGTTGGTTGGTACGGTTCGGGTCCTGCCTAACCGAGCTCCAGACCCAGGGGCCGCGCCGCGCGCCATCCGGCGATATAGGTGAAGGTGGACCTTCAAGATCGTTGGCTGGTCAAGGTGCTGGCAGTGCGGGCCACGATGCGCGGCGGCGAATGGAGTTGAGTCACCCCGATACGTGTACCCCTGGGGCAGGCTGAGGACGTTTCCCCAGCCGGCGTCCTCGGGGGTTTTTCTTCCGGCGAGTCTCCACGGGTTCTCACGGTGCGGTTTGTGAGGCTCAGCTTGGCGTTTAACCTCGCTGCTGTTCGTGTTCCTTGATCGTTTCGGCGCGTTTCACGGTCTTGCCGACGTCCTGGATGCGGGCCTTGTGCTGGTTGCGGCTGCCGGGCGGACGCCCAGGGCCGGGCCTGCCCGGTTTCGGTGCGGCTGCGGGACGGGCCGCCTTCCGGCGGAGGTTGCGAAACCCCCGCCGGACGCGGGCTGGGGACAGCCGTTCGGTCTTCACGGGGCGTTCCCAGGGGCGGCGTAGGACCTCGGCGAGGGGGCGGGCGAGGCGGAGCTGGGTGTGTGCGGCGATGATCAGCCAGGTCCACAGGTCGGCCGCGGCGGGGTGACGGACACGGGGTGCGGTCCAGCCGAGTGTCTGCTTGATCATTCTGAAGGTGTGCTCGATGTCGAACCTGCGCAGGAACGTCCGCCACCACAGGTCCACGGTGGCCGGGGCGGCGCCGGTGGCCGAGCACCACAGCCACACCGGCTTGGGGGTGGCCTCGCCGGGCAGTCGTTCCACGGTGAGACGGATCAACGTGCCGTGCAGCAGCGGGAGTTCTTCTGCGGCATGCTCCAGCCAGGGTCCGCGATGGGTCAGGCGGGGGTGCATGCGGTCCCAGGCCATCGCCTCCGCCTTCCCGTAGCGGGTGGTGTCCGTCAACGTGGTGACCGCCGGTGCGTGCCAGGACTCCGGCTTGGCGAAGGTCAGCACGCCGCCGTGCTTGCGCGGCCGCCCACCCCGAGGGCCGGAGCGGGACGGGCCCGCGTCGCGGAGCATGACGCGATCCGAGCGCAGGCGCCCGACCAGAACCACGGGCAGATCGGCCAAGGCGTGGGAGAGGTAGGCGCTGTCGTAGCCGGCGTCCATCACAACCAGCATGTCGAGGTCACCGTCGTGCCAGTGGCCTGCGGCGATAATGCGGGTGACGACTTCACGCAGCTGGGCGGCGGTAACCGTGGTGGCGTCGTCAGCCGGCCCCAGGCGGACGGCGTCCAGCAGGGCACACCAGGAGGTGCGGCCCGATTCGAGGGCCGCGACGAAGGAGTAGGGCCAGCCGGGGATCAGCTGGTCGCAGCTGCGGTCGGCGCGGCGGCCGTGGACGTGGCAGAAGAGCCGGTCAGGGCTGGTGTTCGCGTCGGGACGCAGCCAATTGGAGACATCCACCGCCAACGCGATGCGGCCGTCGGTGACGCGGGGCAGCGGGAGGTCGGCCAGTGCCCGGCGCATACGGGCCGGTTCGCACCAGCCCTTGTCCAAAGCCGCGTACAGGGCGCCGTGCCCGCGCCGCATCTCATGCGCGAGGGAAAGCTCGACCAGTGTCTTGACCGGGCCATCGGTGCACAGCACCGCGTCGGTCAGCTCGAAGAGCACGTCCGCGCGGGCGTACAGGCTCTCGTAGAACTCAACCCGAAAGCGGGACAAGACGTCCAACGCCTCGCTTGCGGACGTGGCGGCAGGGAAACTCATCAGCAGCGGCCGTTCTCTGGTGCCTCGTGACTCGACATCTCGAAGCGTGGAGAACGGCCGCCCCTGCTGTCCCGGGAAGAACCGCAGATCAGCAGGTCGGGTGACCTGCGAGGTTAAACGTCAAGCTCAGAAGCCGTTGCCATACCGATCATGGAGTCTGTCGATCGAACGGGAGTCTCGATCGGGTGATCGCGGGCACTGCCCGGCATGAGAGCAGGACCTGGCGGTATACGGGGAAAATCCAGGGGAGCGGACGGCCGCGCGCTGCTACGGTCGGGCGCTATGAGCTGGCTCCCCGATAACTTCGTCCATCCCGTCCTGGTACCGCTGCCGGGCAGTGGTCATCACCTGCGGCCGATCCGGGAGGCGGACACCCCGCTCGACTATCCGGCTGTGATGGGTTCGCGCGAGCGGCTGTGGACCATCTACGGCCCAGCCTGGGGCTGGCCCGCAGCCACCATGACCTACGAGGCCGACCAGGCCGACCTGTTGCGGCACGAGAAGGAGATCGCCGCACACCAGTCTTTCAACTACGCGCTGTTCGACGCGGCGGAGACAGCTCTGCTCGGCTGCGTCTACATCGACCCACCGGAGAGGGCCGGCGCGGACGGCGAGATCTCCTGGTGGGTGGTGGACGAGCTGGTGGACAGCAAGGTCGAGCAGGCCCTCGACGAGCTGGTGCCGCGGTGGATCGCCGCCGACTGGCCGTTCGAGCAGCCGCGCTTCCTCGGCCGAGAGATCTCCTGGTCGGACTGGCTCGCCCTGCCGAACACCCCGACGCGTAAGTAGCTTCTGTCGTAATGCCCTGGGGGCTTGGTACTCGAACGGCCGTCTCGATTGGGTGGTCGTCGGGTGCTCGGCGCATGCGAGAAGGGCCTTTGGGCGGGGCAGGGTCGCAGACGTGATCCGGCCGGTCTGTCGGCGGGAACGTGGGCGAGGGCGGTGTGCTGGTGGAGTGGGACTGGTGGACGGTGGATTTTGGGGACGCGCACGCCGGCGCGCTCCGGGCGGTGTGTGCGTGCGGATGGCGCGGCGCTGCAGAAGACCCGCTGGACCGGGCAACGGTCGGTAGCCGGCCCCTGTAGGAGGCGGACGTCGACCTGTCGGGACCGCTCGCGGACTGGACCGCGCACCTGTCCGTGGTCGGTGAGGCGGCCGTGCCCCTGCCCGAGCCGCTGGCTGCGTCGTTGGTTGAGATGGCCGAGCAGCTGAACGCCGCTTCCGCGGATGCGCCGTTGGCCGCGCTGCGCTTCGCCGGGGTGCTGGAGCGGATCGTCTCCCGCGTCGGCGGAGGGCCGCTGGCGCGCTTCCGACGACGGCATGTCCGCCGAGACGGTGGCCACAGCGCTCGGCACCGCCTACTCCAAGGCCCTGGTCATGCTCCTGACCGCGCAGGACCGGTGACGGCACGCAGCACAGCATCGGGGCCCTGTTGGCATTTCGGGCCGGAGCGGATCTCGCTCTCCGGGCTGGGCGATACCGTGGTGACACCACGCCAGATGACAGTGCAGGAGTCCCGGATGAGTCTGACGCCGGCCACCGCGCCGGCCGGCGGCTACCACTGCGAGTACGTCGCTCAGTGGACCGCGACCGAGCTGCGCTGGAACCTCGCAGCCGACACCGGGGCCGCGGGCTACCGGGTTTCGCGACCGGGGGTCGGTTTGGTCCGCGGCCGCAGTCGTTCGCCCTGCGGCCCGAACAGGATCAGGTACTCGACCGGACCGCCGGGGCCGGCGTTCGCCACCCCGTGCGGGGTGCGGGTGTCGAACTCGGCGACGTCCCCGGCGGCCAGGACAAGATCCTGGCTGCCCAGCGCGAGCCACAGCCGCCCGTACAGGACGCACAGCCACTCGTAGCCCTCGTGGGAGACCTGCCGGGGCCGCGCGGGCGGATCCTCGACGGCGGGCAGTACGTGCTTGTGGGCGTGCAAGCCGCCGACGTACCGGGTGAGCGGCAGCACCGCCTTGTCGTCGCCGAAGCTCAGCGGCGCCGAGGTGCGCGGCCCGGCCACCGGGGCGGGCGCGTTACCGGCCAGCTCGTCCAGGGAGACGCCGTACTCCTTCGCCAGCTGCAGCACCACCTCCAGGGTGGGCTTGCGCCGGCCGGTCTCGATCCGCGACAGCGTGCTCGGCGAGATGCCGGTCGCACGGCTGATACCGGCGAGCGTGGCGCCGTGCCGCTCGCGCGCGGCTCGCAGCCTGGGCCCCATCGCCGCCGCCGTGCCGTCCAGTTCGTCGCCTGTCACCGTTCCCGCTCCTTCCGGCCGCACCGCTCCACCGCCCGTCCTGCGAGCTTGCCAGAATGGCAACGCTGATCGCGTCGGGCGACCGCCGCGCCGCATGATCGACGGGTACCCGCCTCCGCCCGCGACCGAAGGAGAAGCTCATGCAGCCCGAGCCGACCGCCGAGCTCCGCCACCGCACCATCGAGACCCCGGCCGGTCGCCTGCACCTGGTCGAGCAGGGCGCCGGCCCGCTGGTCCTGCTCGTGCACGGCTTCCCCGAGTCCTGGTACTCCTGGCGCCACCAGCTCCCGGCCCTCGCCGCCGCCGGCTACCGGGCGGCGGCGATCGACGTACGCGGCTACGGCCGCTCCTCCAAGCCCGCCGCGACCGACGCCTACCGAATGCTCCACCTGGTGGAGGACAACGTCGCCGCGGTGCGCGCCCTCGGGGAGGAGAGCTCTGTGGTCATCGGCCACGACTGGGGATCCAACATCGCCGCCACCTCCGCCCTGCTCCACCCGGAGGTCTTCCACGCCGTTGGCCTGCTGAGCGTCCCCTACGCGCCGCCGGGCGGCCCCCGCCCCACCGACATCTTCGGCCAGATCGGCGGCCCTGAGCAGGAGTTCTACGTCTCCTACTTCCAGGAGCCCGGCCGCGCAGAAGCGGAGATCGAGCCTGACGTCCGGGGCTGGCTGGCCGGCTTCTACGCGGCGCTGTCCGCCGACACCATGCCCGCCCAGGGCGAGCCCGCCCCGCACTTCGTCGCCCACGGCGGCCGGCTGCGCGACCGCTTCCCCGCAGGCAGGCTCCCCGCCTGGCTGAGCGAGGACGACCTCGGCGTCTACGCCGCGGAGTTCGAGCGCACCGGCCTGACCGGCGCCCTCAACCGCTACCGCAACATGGACCGTGACTGGGAGGACCTCGCCCCCCACCGCGGAGCCCCGATCAAGCAGCCGTCCCTGTTCATCGGCGGCACCCTGGACGCCTCCACCACCTGGATGGCCGACGCCATCAACGCCTACCCCTCCACCCTCCCCGCCCTGTCCGCCTCCCACCTGCTGGAAGGCTGCGGCCACTGGATCCAGCAGGAACGCCCCGACGAGGTCAACCGCATGCTGACCGACTGGCTCACCACCCTCCAGGGCTGAACCAGACGCGCTGCTTCAGGGCGCCGACCCCGGCACCGGCGTGGGTCGGCAACGGCGTCGTGCCCGTCCTCGGCGTCACCCCCAACCTCCACGGACTGGCTGTGCGGACTGCGGCCCTGTGACCCCCGACCGTCTGACGGATCCTGCCCGGCTTCGCTGGGCATGGACGTTGAGTCCGGGGCACGAAGGTGTATCCAGTCGGTTTGCGGCTGATTGGGGGCTATGGCGGGTTCAAGGTTTTAGGGCGCTCTAGCGTTCACTTTGAGTGACTGATCCGTCACTGTGAATCGCTGGTGTGGGGAGTTTCTGGTGACTGAGCAGAGGGTGGAGCCGACGGAGCATGACCGGCTGGAGCGGCTGCGGGGCCTGTTGTCGGGGTCGCGCGCCAAGGAGGGTGTGGGGCGGGCTCTGGGGCAGGGTGCGTTCGGGAACGTGCTGGTGGGGGCGATGCTGCACGGTGCGGACAGGATGCGGCAGGGGCACGAGCCCACCGATCTGGAGAAGCTGGTCCTGGACGCCGTGGGGACGGTGCTGTCCGAGGAGGAGTTGAAGGCGTGGGGCGGGGTCTACCGCGAGGCGGTCGATGCGGGAGGCCGGCTGGCGGTCGTGCCGCAGACGTTCGCGAGCCGTTCCGCGGAGGAGGGCTACTCGATCGAGGACCTGCGGGCAGACCTTCCGCAGATCACCGCGGACGCGATGGCGGCTCCGAACGTCCAGATCGTCGACCCGCGGGCTGCGGACCGCCATGAGGACGCCCCGGCGTTCCTGGAGGCGATGCGGGAGGCGAAGTTCGCGGTCACCGCGTTCGGTGTACTCGGTGAGACCTTCGGCCTCGACGACGCCCCGCAGGACGGCGCCGCGCAAACATTCGGCGAGGGCACGGGCACGGTGTCGCGCAGTCGTACGGGGTGAAGCTGGAGGCGGAGAGCTTCTACGTCGAAAGGGCGGTGGGCGACCAGGGAGGCGGCAGGGACGAGATCTTCTGGGCCGCCTCCGCCGGCACCGCTTCCGGAGGCCGCACCTTCACCTCGGAGGAGTTCGGAGCCGTCGAGAAGGGCAACACGCGCCACTTCTCCCTCAGTAACAGGGTCCTCTTAGAGGGGAGCACCACCGGCGACTACCTCGGTGTGAACGTCATCTGCTGGGAGAAGGACCAGGACAACGACGCCTGGTGGGCGGCCCTGACCAAGGCGCTCAACGACGCGATGAAACAGCTCAACAAGGCACTGGCCTTCGATGACTTCATCACCCACGTCCTTCCCGTGTGGGTGTCGATCGCCAGCACCACCGTCGGCCTGTTCCTCCTCCTCATCGACGAGTTCCGCAACTACAGCGACATCTCCTGCCAGCGCGCCATCGGGATGGGCCGCTACGAACTCGCGATGCTCTCCCGCAGCGGCGGCACCACCTGGAGGTTCAACGGAGACGGCTCCCACGACCTGCGGGTGAAGTACACCGGCACCCCGGTGCCCTTCGCCGAAGGCACCCTGGAATACGCCGTACGGGGCGCCACCGGCTGGGGAACACCGCAACCCCTGCCCTTCCGCACCATCACCACCCCTGCCCTGAGCCCCTACATCGACCGGCTCTACGCCTGCTACCTGCGACCCAGCGACCAGGCGGTCATGTGGGCCAGCATGGACAGCAACGGCAACTGGACCACACCCGCGCAGATCGGCGGCGACCAGAGCTGGTTCGCCCCGGCCCTGACCTGGGCCCACGGCAAACTCATCTACGCCGTCACCGGAAAGGACGGCGGCATCTACACCCGCACCTTCACACCGTCGCAGGGCTGGAGCGCACCGATCAAGCTTCCCGGAGCCGCGAAGCAGGCCCCGGCCCTGGGCACCTTCGCCGAACGGGCGTGGCTGACCCACGTAGGCGCCCACAACACGCTCCACCACAGCCTCTACAACGGCAGCACCTGGAGCGGATGGGGCGGGGACCACCTCCACTGGGAGGTGCCCAGCCACGTCGCCATGGCCCCGCAAGGCGACCGACTCTGGCGCGTCGCCACCATCAACCAGCAAATCCACACCAGCATCAACGGCGGCGTCAACGGGGGCAACTGGGTCAGCCAGGGCGCCGTCGGCAGGTGGCGCTCCACCCACGCCCCCGCGCTCGCCAACAACACAGGCACCCTGCACTTCTTCGCGCGCGGCCTGGACGGCACCCTCTGGGCAGGCCACTACAACGGCACCTTCAAGGAGGCCCACCAAATCCCCGGCGCCAAAATCCAGGACGCACCGGCCGCCGCGTCCTTCAACAACAAGCTGCACGTGATGTACCGCCGCCAGGGCCTGAGATCCGCTGCCGCTGTGCCCCAGGCCCCGGGGCGCAGCGGCAGAGGGCACCGCGGTGGCTGCACCGGCAGGGCGCCTTCCCACGCGACGTACTGCGCGATGGCCCCACGCCTTCTGGAACGCCTTGCCGCCCCCCACGTGGCCCGGAGGCTGCGGCAGCCTTTACTGGACGCACAGCCTTCTCGACGCCGAGATTCGCCGAGCCGGATGTGAATGTGTGTGGGTGGCAGCGGGTGGGCGTCAGCCAGGACGGCGCGGGTGTCCCTGCTCGCGCTGCCCAGCTGTAGTGATCTTGGCTGTCACGAGGCGAGCAGGTTGCTGCCGTCGGGCGCCAATCCCGAAGATGGTCGGCTGTCATGGACATGCCCGTTCACGCCAGGGCCTTGGTGCGCGGGTGGCGGCCGGGCAGGCTAGTTTGCTCGCATGAGTCTCCTTGATGATGTGGCCGAGCGCGACGGCTGGCGCTGCTGGGTGTGTGACGAACCGGTCGACCCCGACGAGTCGGTGAACGACCCGCGGGGGCCCAGTGTCGACAGCCGGACCGCGGACCGGAAGGCCAAGGTGGCCGAGCGGCTCGCGCACCGCGGGTGCAACACCCGCAAGGGTGCGGTGAAGGTGGTCATCGCCTGGCCGGAGCGCCTGTACGTAGTCGAACCCGCACCGCTGATCGCCGTCGCCGAGAGGTTGGAGCGCAAGGGTGGCCGCGAGATGGTGGGCCGTTGTCCGACCAAGAAGGACGCCCAAGAGGCGGCGGATTGGCTGGTGGACCGGTTCTCCCGACTGCTACCAGGGCTGCCGGTGACCGCCGACATCCAGGCGGGCGGCGGCCAGTTCCTCGTCATCCTGGCCACCGGCCGCCGCTGATCGGGGACCACCCACACACTCGCGTCGAGATGGTGGTCATCTGACCGCCGTTGCGCCCGCCGCGCCCGTTGCGCCGCGGGTGCGGGAGGCCTGTCCAGGGGCGGACTCTCTGATCAGTAGGTCGTGATTTGGCCTGGGCTGATCAGTTTGGTGTCTGGTGGTGGTAGCGCTTCAAGCCCCGGTCGCAACGGCTCGGTGGCAGAGGAGATGAGGGGATGGGTGCGTGCTGAGCTGGCACTTGATCAGGTGGAGTGAGCGTTGTTCAACTGTGGTCAGTTTCTCCGAGTGGTGATCAGGTTCGTTGAGTGTTCCTATGCGCTGGTCGTGGTGTTGGCGGGGTGGTTGATCCAGTACAGGGCGGTGTCCATGCCTCGTGGAGTTCAGTTGCGAGGCGGGGCTGGGGCTGCGGTCACCGCCGTGATGTACCTCGAGGCCACTGGAAGCACCGGTTAAACCCGCTCGCGAGGTCGCCATTCCCCTCAAGGACCTGCTCCTGGACCCGGCCTGCACTGTAGGGAAGCTCTGTTGCGGAGCGAGGTGGGCCACCGCCTGAAACGACGCGGTGGCCCGGCCCCGCATACTGAGACAGTTCTCGCGGCGTCAGGACGCCAACCGTCAAGGGATGGAGCGCAGATGGATGTGGGATCGGTGCTTGGCAGCATAGGTCGAGCGGCGGTCGGGGCGGGCCGACTGGTGTGGGCAGTGGTGACCGCACCGACAACAGGCACCGAGTATGACGTCCACTCCAAGATCGACAGGCTTGCGGAGAAGATCGAGAACGAGGTGCCGGAGGAGCTGCGGGACCGGGCATGGGGTCTGGTTCTGGACGCGCTGTACTCGGTTCCCCAGGAAGTCGATCAGTTGGTGGAGAGACACCAGACGCCCGATGACGAGGCGACCGAGGGCCCGTCGGCCAAGTACTGATGCCGGGAACCGAAGAGCCTGAAGGGTCGGCGTGCCGATGAGCTGCGGATGCTGGGGTGCGTGCGGATGGCCACGGTGCGGTAGATGGCTCCTCGGCCACCTGCCCGCCAGCCCTTCGTAGTGGGGACGCGGCGGACCTCGAAGGGCCCTCGGCTGCTTCTGTTGGGCCAACTACTTGCCCATGACGTCGCCGTCGAACGCACGCCCAGCTCGATGCCCAGCAGGACGCCGTCGGGCCAGCCAGCCAGCCAGCCTGTCGGCCCGCCCCCCGGCGTCCATAATCTTGCCGGTTTGATTGGACGGCCCGACCATCACGCAGAGACTTCCTCCGCAGTCCAGGACGAGGTGGAAGGTCGGGCCCACCGCTCAGGGAGCTCAACTCACGCAACCACGGGGCCACACGCTCGTGCGGCGCAGGGATGTTCGGCAGCTCGAGCCAGAGACGCAAGAAGAACATGGCTGTGAACAGGACGGCTTCGATGCTCGACCGGTCGTTTTCTGTCACGGCACATGAGCCTGCTCCGACCAGACCCGGAATGGAATGTTGTACGGGTGGGCGCGCATGGGATCCGACGACAGCCTGGCAAGTTCGGCCGTGTCCTTCCGATACCAGCTCGGTACCCACCTCACTGAGCCGTCCTTCTTCGGCTTTCCCTGGAAATCACCGATGTCGTTCGCCAGATGGTGATCCACCATCGCGGCCAACCGGACGTCGAACGGATGCCCCTTCTCCTGCTTGTAGGCAACCTTCCTCTGCTGGGCAAGCAGCATCTGAAGCAGAACGAACCGGGCGAACAACAGAGTTCCCTCCCGACGGTCCTCCAACGCGCCTAAGACTTGTCCCGTAACTTGCTGGTCACAGGTGAGATGGTCTCCACTCGCTCCGAAGTAGCCCCCTACCTCACTGCTCGCTGCCGTGTCATGACCAATGCAAAGTCCGTCAACTCTGCAGAGATATGGAGTCCCAGCGGAGCCTTTGATCCTCGTCCACTACGGGCATGTCGCGGTCGAGGGGTTGGTTGGTCTCGAGCGACGTAGCGATCGTCTCCATGAGCACTGGCAGGGACGTCCACATCTCATGCGACTGACGCGAAATGCCTTCCTCTGCGTCAGCATTGTGGACGCGCCCCCGGTCGATCTCGGGACGGTGGTCCAGTACGAGGAGCCCTCCGCAGATGTCCCGCGCGATGGGGATCACCTGCGGATGTCCGTACATGTAGAAGCTGGACCCGATCCTCATGAAGTCGTAGTCCAACTCCTCCTCGCCTATCCCGTCCACCGTAGGCTTGTCGTAGTAGCGGGCCCAGCTTTGCCACTCAACCACTATCTCGCGCGCACTCAGCGGTCTGTAGAACCCTGGAAGCAGCGAAAATCCGTGGCCGACGAGACCATCGTGCCGCAACAGAGACATCCTCAAGGGCTTCAGCAGGGGCCGTCCGATGACGCGTTCGGCTGCGACGATGTCCGCCGGGTCCGCGGGCGGCGCCAACGCGGAGTAGGTTGCTGGGGCGTGCTCGGCCAGCCAGTTCTCGATTCGGGTCCAGGACTCACTGATCAATGCTGTCATGGCACAGCATCCTGCCACCGGGTACTGACAACCTCAGGGGAGCACTCAGACTGCGGCCGGCTCTGGGCCGCGCGAGGTGGGCTTTCACCACCCCGAGCGGACCGGGCACGGCACCAAACGCCGTGACGGAACGCGGTCCGCCGCCCTCACAGCGTCAGACCGAAACCCCACTGATCGCAACGAACCCCGTTGAACTGAACGGACTTGGACATAGCGTGACCGGATGGGCGTTCGCGTTGCGGTTACTGTGACTGTTCGCCGAACGAATCGTTCCGGGCCCTCCAGGCCCTCACCTTGCACCGGCCCGAGCAGTAGACGGCGTTCGACCGCCGGTCCAGCCCGGCGACCCACCTCGTCCCGCAGACGGTGCACTCCATCAGGCCGGCCCCGTCCCGGACGGCCGCCAGCCGCTTCCGCAGCCTCTGCTGGCGGCGCCATGACCTGGAACGACAAGCCGACGAACAGAACACCGCACCCAGGCCAGCCACCGGCGCCAGAGCCTCGTCACACCCCCGGCACCGACGCTCACCAACCCGGCCAGCGGCAGCAGACACCCCACTAGATTAGGCCGTCCAAGCAGCCAAATCACGGGATCGGAAACAAGTAGCGCAGGCTGACGAGCGTCAGGGGGTGTGACTGGCAGCGGCTGGCCGCAGCGACATCTGGACGCCTGGCGGCCGCAGCCGCCGGGCGTGGTGGGGCAGGGGCGCGCCGGTTCAGCAGGAGCAGCCCCACTGCGGGGTGGGTGCGGTCGAGGGGGTTCCGCAGGCCCGGTCGGTGGGTGCGGGCGGGTGGACGGTGGTGCCGGCCTTGATGGTCTCGATCACCTTGATGTCGCGGATCTGCTCGGGGTCGACCGTCAGCGGGTTTGCGCTGAGGATGACCAGGTCCGCGAGCTTGCCGACCTCGATACTGCCCTTGCGGTCCTGCTCGCCGTACTGGTGGGCGGCGTTGATGGTGATCGCGCGAACCGCGTCCAGGGCGGAGACCTGCTGGTCGGGGCCGAGGACATGGCCGCTGCGGGTGCGGCGGGTCACCTGGCTGGACAGCACGGCGATCGAGTTCGGCAGCGCCACCGGGGCATCGTGGTGCGAGGTGTAGCGCAGGCCCCTGTCGAGTGCCCACCGGGCGGGGGAGATGCTCTCCGCCCGCTTCTCGCCGAGGACGGTCTCGCGGTACCAGTCGCCCCAGTAGTAGGTGTGCATCGAGAAGAAGGACGGCAGGACTCCCAGCCGAGCGAACACGTCGACCTGGTCCTCGCGGGCGGTCTGCGCGTGGATCGCCACGGTCGGCCGCCGGCCCGGCCCGGCGGCCGCGACCGCCTTGAGGAACTGGTCGATCGCCGCGTCGCCGTTGACGTGCGCCAGAACCTGCCAGCCCCGCTCGACCGCAGTACCGATCTGCTTGGCCACCACCGCGTCGTCCGGCACCGCCGGGTACCCGCAGTAGCCCTCGGGCTGTCCGGGCGGCGGCGTCAGGTACGGCTCGGTGAGCCACGCGGTGCGCCCCTGCGGCGAGCCGTCCAGGACCAGCTTCACGCCGGCCGCGCGGACGCCGTCCACGTACTCGTCACTCACCCCGATCGGGTCGTCGAGCGTGGACGAGATCGCCTCGTCGGCCTTCACGTACGCGACCACGTCGACCGGGAGCGGCACGGCGGCGGCCGTGTCACGCAGCGCCTGGAGGTTGGCGAGGGTGGTGCCGCCCTCCTGCACCGTGGTGAAGCCGAAGCTCGCTGCCGTGGCCGCGCCCGTCGAGAACAGCATCAGCAGCTCCCGTTCCGGGAGCCCCACGAGCGCCAGGTCCGAGGCCGGGGTGAACGCCTTCTCCTCCAGCACGCCGTCGGGCTCGCCGTACGAGGGCGGGACGGCGAGTTCGCGCCGCCGGATCACCCCGCCCTCGGGGTCGGGCGTGGCGGCCGAGTAGCCGAGCCGCTTCAGGCCGAGGCTGTTCACCGCGCCGAGGTGGAAGGACTGGTGGATGGCGAGCACCGGGCGGTCCGTGGACACCTCGTCGAGGTCGTCGCGGGTGGGGTGCCGGCGCTCGGCGAGCATCGCGTCGTCGTACCCGAAACCAGTGATCCAATCGGAGGCCGCACCCACCGGGCCCGCAGCCCAGGAGCGCAGCTTGTCCTTCAGAGAGGCGAGGTCGGTGACGTCGCCGTCCGGGTCGGCGAGCAGGTTGGCGATGACGGCCTGCAGGCCGATGCCTCCGAGGTGCCCGTGCGCGTCGATGAACCCGGGCAGCAGGGCGCGGCCCCCGAGGTCGCGCACGACGGTCTGCGGGCCGCGCCAGCGTTCGAGCACCTCCTGCTCTGGGCCGACGAAGACGATGGTGCCGGCCTTGACGGCCACCGCTTCGCCCCGTTCGTCGTCGCGCTCCGCGAGCGTGACGATGTCACCGCCGTGGAGGATGAGGTCGGCCTGCTCGGCCATGCTGGTCTCCCGTTCGGTAGAAGGATGGTGAAACCGGCCCAGAGCCTAGAAGCGACGTGGGCAAACTTCGCCGAGGACGGCCGGACTTCACTGGAACGGGGCAGCGCGGTCGGGGTACCGGGCCAGGAGAGGGGGCAAGGAAGCCGTCTCCGAGGTCACCGGTGTGGCGGTAGCACATCAGGCCCCGGACCAGCCCGGCCCTGATGCCAGCCGACAACCTCAGCGTGACCAGCTCCTCGCCCCTGGTCTCCGGGTCGACGTGGTCGATGGTCCCGATCTCCAGGTCGACCGGGCCCTCGGAGAGTGGCAATGAGCTCCGGGCGCGCCACACTGGACCTGGCTCGCGGTCGCATCCCCCGGGGTGCGCGGCGTGGCACCCGTCTGGGACCCAGACCCGCCCCCGGCCACCGCCAGTTGGTCAGGTAGCAGGGTCGTAGGTGATGCGGGCGTTGGGGCAGTCGGCCGCGTAACGCAGCAAGGCCTCGCGTTCGGCGGGGTCGATGGCGAGGCCCCAGCGGTGCTTGGTGGCGACCCTTTCGCCGAGGTAGCGGCAGTGGACCGCGGGCATCGGCATCCAGGTGGCCGGGTCCTGGTCGGGCTTTTGGCGGTTGGAGCGGGCGGTGACGCCGGCGAGGGTGACGTGGGAGCCGAGGTCGTTGGCGTAGCGGCGGCGGCGTTCGGCGGTCCAGCCGTAGCCGCCAGCTGGCGCGGAGCGTCATTCGAACCGTGCGGTATTCCCGGCTTCAGATCAGCTGACAGGCACAGGCGGGGGACGTCCAGCGGCCGTCGCGGCGCCATTCGTAGCGCCACACTGCGTCGAGGTAGCCCTCTTCTTCCAGGGAACCGCGCTGCGGCGGGGCGAGAAGGCGTGCTGCTTCCACGCACCGTTCGTCGTCGTGGAGGGCGAGCCCGTAGACGGCGGCCAGCTGGACCAGACGGTTCGTGTCGTCCAGGACAGCAGCCATGGCGTCCGCGAAGACGGGATCGTGGTCCCTGCCCTCGGCAACCACGCGGCATGCGGTTTTCCGTACCACCGCGTCCGGATCGGTCATCAGCCGCAGCAACGCCGTGCGAGCATCGCCGGAAAAGGCCGGCGGCGAGGACAAAGCAGTGAGCCCTTGCGCCACCGCACGCCGTATCCGGGCATCGGGATGGCCGGCGTGAGGCAGAAGGGCCACCTCCGCGCGGGGGCCGATGTGTTCTCCAAGGGCGACCAGCACCTCGGTGAGCACGGCGAGGTCCGTCTCCTCGGCCGACCAGTCGGTGAACAGGTCCAGAGCGGGACCGGCGAACGCGTCCTCCTCGCTGTCGTCGAGCAGATGGGTCACCCGGAGTACCTCGGCACCGAACAATCGGCGGGACGGGTCCGGGTGCGTGCGCAGCGTCGCGGCGGCTGTCCAGGTCGCCTGGTCGCGTCGGCCGGCCAGCAGGAGGGTGACCCCGCCCCATGTCGGGTGGTTCTGGTCGGCGATGGTCAACGCGCGGTCCATCAGATCCTCGAACGAGGTCCGGACCCCGAGCAGTTCCTCGACGGACGTGAGGATCGCCCCGTGGCCGTCCCGCACGGTCATGCCACCAAGGGTGCACTCGTCGGGCCTGTTGTACTCGTCGTCTTGCACCTGCGTACGGACGACGGCATCCCGGAAACCTGTACGGCGTCGACCGACTCGGACGTGCCCGTCCCGACTGACTGAGTCATAGTCTGGCCCAGAAAGACTCACTTGACGACCTCCCCCTGACGTGCGGCCAGGCCGCACGTGCGAAGGGCCGCCGCCCGGGCGCGCGCGGCACCCGGACATCCCACGTTCCGGCCCCTTCCCCCGGCCGGAACCCGGCGACCTGGCGGGACTGCTCCGGGCGCAGCGGGACGGGTGTGCAGGCGGCTGGTCGGAGTGTGGCAGCCCTGGACCAGCAACTGCGGCTGGGGGGCGCCCGCGCTGCGCTTCGCTCCCAGAGTGAAGAGATGTTGAAAAATCAGCCCTGCGACCGTACGCCGGACGCTTCGCCGTGAGCCAGGCGGGATAGGACCTTGGCGTACACCATGGTCGCCGCAGCGGTAACGGTCGCTACAACCGCCAACGCGAGGATGCTCAGCAGCGCGGGCCACTGGCGCAACTCGTCGCTGCGGCAGACTCGGTCTTGGGGCGACGGCTCAACGAGCGGGCCCTGGCACAAACTGCGGCTCCCCTGATACGACGGGACATCGGGGCCATAGTCGGCGAACATCAGGAACGCGAACCATCCCCAGATCACCATGGCCAGGAGCATCCACACGATCGACCACATCTCGATCCGGCGAGCGTCCTGGCCCGTCTTCCCAGCGCGCCCCGGTACGGCATCTGTGGTGGCGGATACGTCCAGTGCCGTTTCATCGCCTGCCATCTTCCCCCCCAACCCTCGACTAACGATCTCCAGTTCATCACACTCCGCACTGCCTCATCGACGCCCTGGCGCGCGTCCACGCACTGCCGCCCCGGCCGAGGCCGCTCTCACTGGCCTGCCTCGCTCATCACTGCGCCAGAAACCCGCACTGCTTTGACCTGAAGGAGAACGGCCGCGGCGCGCTGCTCGTCCTCCTGGCCCGCGACCTACTGAAGACAGAACAACCGGACACGCCAACGAGGAAAAGCGGGCTCTTGACCTGGTTTGGCATCGTCGCTGACCGCTTGTCTCAGGTCGTCCTCCTGATAGCTGCGCACCGCCCAGACCAGCCTTTCACTACTGACTACTCCGCCCGTGCTGGAAAACCTGGTGTGTCTGCCTCGGCCGTCCGCCACCGCAGTTCTTCTGCCGAGAAGCAAAGCGACCAGGCGGATAGTGCACCGGTGTTACGGAGCCCCTCCACGGCCTCCCTGAGACGTTCCTCGGGTAGGGCGCAGATAGGCGCGAAGTCCGTGAGGTCGATGCTTCCGCAGACGTCGCCAGGAGGTAGAAACGCAGCCAGTGCGACGGCCGTCAGCCGCACTGTCGCCCGGCCGTGCTGCTGCGGCCTGACCGGCGCCCCGCCACCGGGGACACCAGGCTGTCGCTGCCGTGGCCGTTCTGTCGGCCTTGCCGTCTGTTGGGGTGTCAGGCGGTGTGGTGTACCTCCCACCTGGAGATGCCGCTGTGCTCCTCTGCGACGTACAGCGTGCCGTCCGGGCCGAAGGCGAGTCCGTGGGGTTCGCGGTTGCGGTGTGTGAGCGGGTGCTCGGTGATCGTCCCATCCGGGGTGACGGAGCCGATCCGGCCGGTGGCCCACTCGGTGAACCAGCAGGTCCCGTCCGGTGCGACCGCGACAGCGTGGGGGCGGCAGTCGGCTTCGGGCAGTGCGAACCCGGTGATCTCCACGCCTGCCCTGCCGGTCGTGAGCCGTCCGATCCGCCCGGCGCCGATCTCGGCGAACCACAGGCTCCCGTCCCAGCCGGCCGCGATCCCGACCGGGGCGGCGCCGGATGTGGGCAGGGGGTGGAGCCGGACCTCGCCGGAGACTGTGATCCGGCCGATCGCGTTCGCCTGGTTGAGAGTGAACCACAGGGCTCCGTCGGGTCCCGCCGTGAGGAAGGACGGGAATCCCCCCTCGCACGGCAGAAGGAACTCGCGGACCTCGCCGTCCGTGCCGATCCGGCCGATGCGGTTGGTGTTCGTCAGGGTGAACCACAGGGCGCCGTCGGGCCCGGCCGCGATCCCGTAGGGCCCGCCCGCGTTGCCGGGAAGCGCGTACGAGCGGGTCTCGCCGTCCACTGTGATCCGGCCGATCTGGTGGTCGCGGTAGCGGGTGAACCACAGCGCGCCGTCCGGGCCGGCGGTGACCAGGGTGGGGCCGCAGTCGGGGGAGTCCAGTGCGAACTCCTCTACGCGGCCGGTCGACGGAGTCAGGCGGGCGATGCGCCCGGCGTGGACGAGGGTGCACCACAGATGGCCGTCAGGCCCGACGGCGAGCCCGTACGGGCCGGAGCCGGCGGTGGGCGGGGTGAGGGTGCCGAGCGGGCTTACGGAGGTGGTCAAGAGGGGCGTCCATTCGAGGGGGAGGAGGGGAGGGGTGGAGCGGGCTGCCGACCGTCACGGGTGGGCGGCGGCTGCGGCGGGCGCCGGGGCGCGCAGGGTGAGCCGGTCGCCCGGCCAGCGGGCGCACAGCCGCCGGTCGTGGCTGACGACGACCACTGCGCCGGCGAACCGGGCCAGCGCCTCCTGCAGTTCCTCCGCCAGCGCGGGGGAGAGGTGGTTCGTGGGCTCGTCCAGCAGCAGGACGTCGGCCGGTTCGGTGACCAGGCGGGCCAGGGCCAGCCGCTGCCGCTGCCCGACGGAGAGGGAGCCGACCGGAGCGGACAGCCGGTCGCGGGCGAACAGGCCCAGCGACAGGAGCCGTTCGGCGTGCTCCTCGGGAGTCCCGGGGCGGCCCTCGGCGTAGGCCGCGAGCAGCGTCCCGCGGCCTGTGCCGGCGTCGGTGTGCTGGGCCAGCAGCCCGGTTTGGCCGTGCCGGACGACCTGCCCGAGGTCGGGGTCCAGGGCGCCGGCCAGAACATGCAGCAGGGTGCTCTTGCCCGCTCCGTTCGGGCCCGTGACCAGCAGCCGGCCGCCGGCCGGCACGGTCACGTCCACCGGCGCGAGCCGCCCCTCGACCGCGACGCCCGCCGCGGCCAGCAGTACCCGTCGCGCGTCGTCGGACCCGGCTGGCCCGGCGGGTGCCTCAGGCCCGGCTGCGGTGGTGGCCGTGCGCGGCACTGCGGTGAACCGCAGTGGCTCCGCGGGTGGGTGTACCGGCTGGGCCAGCAGCCGGGCGAGCCGTTCCTCGGCGTTGCGGACCCGGCTCGCGAGGGACTGCTGGACCCGGCCGGCAGCGCGGTCGTACGCCATCTTGTTGCCGTCCTTCATGGCTCGGCCGGGCGCCACCCGGCGGGCGGTGACGGCGGCGGCTTCGCGCAGCCGGGCCGCCTCGGCCCGCCAGGCGGTGTGGGCCTCCGCGCGGCGCCGCCGCTCGGCGGCGCGCTCCGCGAGGTAGCCGGCGTAGCCGTTGCCGTACCGCACGGTCCTGTGCAGGTCACCGTCGACCTCCAAAAGGGAGGTGGCGACGCGTTCCAGGAACGCCCGGTCGTGGGAGACGGCGACCGTGATGCCGCGCCGGGCGCGCAGGTGGTCCTCCAGCCAGGTCAGGGCGGCGCCGTCGAGGTGGTTGGTGGGCTCGTCGAGGAGCAGCACCTCCGGGGCGGCGGCGAGCAGTACGGCCAGGCGCAGGCGCACGGCCTCGCCGCCGGACAGGCCGCCGACGGCGCGCTCGCGGGGTAGGCCCGGCAGGCCGAGGCCGTGCAGGGAACGCTCCACGCGGGCGTCCGCGTCGTACCCGCCGCGCAGTTCGAAGGAGGTGAGGGTGTCGGCGTACGCGGTGAGGGTCTCGGCGTTGGCGTCGCCGCCGGCCATGCGGGCCTCCAGCCGGCGCAGGTCCCGCTCCAGGGCGCGCAGTTCGGCGAGGGCGCGGTCGACCACCTGCTGGACGGTCAGGTGCGGGGGGAGGCTTTCCTCTTGCGCGAGATGGCCGACGCCGCCTTCGGCGCGAAGGACGACCTCGCCGCGGTCGGGGCGCTCGGCCCCGGCCAGCAGCCGGAGCAGGGTGGACTTGCCCGAGCCGTTCTCTCCGACGATACCGAGACGTTCGCCGGTGGGGACGGAGCAGTCGACGGAGTCGAGGATCAGGCGGCCTTCGTAGGACTTGGTGAGGTCAGACGCGGTGAGCTGCGCGGTCACAGGGCGGCTCCAGGAGTTCGGGGGCGGGGATCGTCGTCACGACGGCGGTGCGGTGGGCGGCAACGCGGTGGATGACCACGGGACTTCTCCTTTAAGGCGACGAATGTTGCGTTAAAATGCTGGCATGGATTCCCCCATGCAGGCAAGCGAAGATTCCAGCCGACAGGAACCGGCCACGAGGCGGCGCCGGACCGGCGGCCGTAGCGCCCGCGTCCGCACCCAGGTGCTGGAGGCGGTGGGCGCGCTGCTCCTGGAGGCCGGGTACGACGGGCTGACAGTCGACGCGGTCGCCGAACGCGCCGGCGTCCACCGCACGACCGTCTACCGGCGCTGGCGCGACGTCGGACACCTGCTGGCCGACGTACTCGACACCGCATCCGACGACACGTGGACCCCACCGGACACCGGGTCGCTGGAGGACGACCTGACCGCCCTCAACCAGGAGGTGTACGAGGCACTGGCGGGCGGCGGCCCGAACCTGACGATGGCCCTGATCGCCGCCGGATTCCGCTCGCCGGAGGCGGCAGCGGCACTGTCACGCTTCTGGGATGACCGCTACGCACGGTGCGCGGTGGTCGTGACCCGAGCAGCCGACCGGGGCGAACTGCCCGGCCCCGCCGACAGCCGGGCGCTGCTCGTCGCGGCGACCGCCCCGCTCTACCACGAACTGCTGCTGATCCGGGCCGTCCCCGACCCGACGCTCCCGAACCGCGCCGCCCGGGTCGCCGCCGCGGCGGCACGCGCCGGCACCTTCGGCACGCCGCAATGACCTCGGACATAGCGCCCGCAGCCTGCCGGCCCGGCACCTGCACCCGCCCCGGCGGTGACTGCCGTTACCTCGGCCTCGCCCGCCCTGCAGCCGGCGCCGCGGTACCGGCCAGGGACGTGCTGCCCGCGCAGGTGCGCGGCCGGTGACCCGCGGGTCGCGCCTGCCCGGCGAGCCCCGTGCCCGCTGCGGCCGCCACCCCGAGCCCCCTGTTCCCGCCGCTGCCGAGCCGTCGGTGCGGGAGGCCGTCGATCCGTGGGCTGCACCCGTGAGCACGGACGCGAGGCGCTCCCGGGGGTCCCTGACAGAGGGTCTGGAAGTGGAGCAGCTGAAGGTGTACGCGGCCGCGCAGTCCCAGTGCCGATGGTCCCGAGGACGTCTTGCAGGACCACGAAGCGGGCCGGTTGGCTGCTCCCGCCTGGCCACGGCCGGTCGGCCCGCGTGCAGGTGTGGCGCACAGCCGGGTTCCGCCGGAACCCGCTCTCGTGGACAGGGCCCACGATGTCCGTGAGGCTGCGCGGCCTGTGAACACGTGCCAGCCGTGCTGGTCAGGGCGGTCTGGGTTGCTTGTCGGAACGATTCAACTGGTGCAGCTTGTCGCCGGCATCCGCGTCCAGGGCGGCGAACGCACCGGCCGGAGTTCGGTGCAGCCGCTGCTACGGCTCTTCGGCGGCCGCGGGCAGGTTGTGCCATGCGTGTCCGCAGGTGCCCTTGCAGTACGTCTCCCTGCGGCGGGTGTCGGCAACAGCGAACACGGAAACGAGGACACGGAACGCCTTCACGTGCTCGTCTGCGGGGAGGCCCGCGAACCCACTGCGGGGCGGGTCCATGCAGATCATCACTGAGGGGTTGGCTGTGGGCTTGACCCCGGACCGCGCGACCCCCGCGCGGCCGTCTGCGGCCGTGATGTGTGCCTGCATCGCGTAGCCGGCGATCTCCCGCAGCACCTCCTGCCGATCCGCAGGGGAGAGGCCGGAGAACCAGGCCGCACCGTCGTCCAACATGCGGAGCCCTTGGGCTATCTCGTTGACGACCCGCTCGGTCTCGCGCCGGATGGCGCGGCCGTCCTCACTGCTCGGTTCGATCACCTCTTGATCATTCCACGCTGCCGGTTCGGGGCGAGAGCCCGGCTGGGCAGGCTGCCTTTCCGCACGCTTGAGAATGGACAAGCCTACTGAGGGCGAGCCGTGGTTCGGGCTGGGCTGCCCTCCACGACCTCTCGTGCTGCCCGCAGACTGCTGGGGTGGTCGCCCAGGAGTCGGGTGGTGATGAGGATGGCTTGGATGATGTCGACGCCTTGATCTTTCAGATGCTGCTGGACTTCATGGATCATTTCGTCAGTGATGTCACCGGGTCTGAGTACGCTCATCGCCCCACCTTGGACGACCGCCTCCGCCGCTGGCCATACCCGGAGTGCTCCAAGCCTGTCGCAGCCCCCGGGCAGAGCCCCGGTCAGGGTGCGAACGATTCCGTGATGACCCCTTCGGCGCTGACGCTGAGGTGGGCCGGTTGCTGCCCGGTGGCGGGGACGCGGCGGCCGGTGGCTTGGAGGTCGTTCTCGTCGAAGGGTTCCAGGGTGTCGCGGCCCTCGGGCATCACGTAGTGGTACCAGCAGCGGAGCAGGGGGTCGGGCTGGTCGGAGTTGTAGCCCGCACTGTGCACGACGGCTTCGGCTCCGGCCAGTCCCTCCGCACGGGCGTCGGCGCAGTCACGGATCACCACGATGTCACCGGCCCTGAACAAGGGCGGTGCGGAGGCTTCCTCCTCGCCGACCTGGACGCCGTAGACCGCGGGGTGCAGAAACACACCACCGTCTGCGGGCTGCTCCCAGTCCCGCCATAGACCGTCCGGATCCTGCACACACCCTAGGGCGTGAAGGCAGTCCGCGGTGGTTCCGGAGGGTACGAGCGACACCTGGTACTCAAGCATTTCCGGAGTCCGCCAGTACGGCCCCTTCGCTGTGACGAGCACCTCGCCGTACGGCGAGAGGGCTTTGGTGAGCGCTTCGGTGAGCGCCGCACTGTCACTGGCCGAGGCCTGTGCCCAGATGTTCATCCAGATCCGGCGGAAGGGGGCTATGGGCACGGCGCAGTCACATTCTTCTTGGTCAGAGGCGGTACCCCAGCGTATCCGCCGCGCAGCTCTCTGTCGCCGTACTTCATCCACAGGCGTAAGGACGTGAACTGGAGCTGTCCGGTTTCGGGTGTGAAGTGCCCGGACACACAGTGAAGGCGAGGCGCAGCCGTGGCGCAGTGCAAGTTCGGCAAGCAGTTGGAAGCAGACTCCGAGTCGGTGGCGCGGGGGATCGGAAGGATCCTTGCGGGGACCTGGACGGGATACGCAGGACCAACGCCACGTTCTGGCGGTCGGGGACGCGGGTCCTGCCGAAGGTGAAGGGCGGTGTCCCGCGCCGCTCCTACCGGGCCATGCGTTCTCCCGCGAGGCTGATGCTCTGCGGGGGAGTGTCAGTGGAGATTCGTCAGCTGGTTGTCAGCGGTGTAGCCCCAGCGACCTGGTAGTTCACACTGCCAGGCCGTGACGCACTGGTGCTGACACGAGTGACGAATAGCCACGTCATTCTCACGCCGACCGTCACCTTGCAGTCCCCGGCATCCGGGGAGGTGTCTCCCGGCCGCCGATTGAGCGGTGTTGAGTGCGGGGCGGCCCTCCACGGACCGCCCCACACGGTCATCCGGCAGCCCAGTGGATGCCGAGTTCGGCGAGTGCGGTGCGCTGGGCCCGGTCGAGTTTGTCGCGCCTGCTCTTGGCGTGCTCAGCCAGATTCCGAGCCTCACGGCATGCTTCTCGCCGTCAACGACCACGGCCTCCTCATGCCCCCTGGGGACCGTCACCGACCTGGTGCGGGCCTTGTGCTGGGTCAGGGCGGCTACGCTGTCGGTCCGACTGCCGAGCAGCCATAGGCATCGGCCCGCCGTTGGGATGTGCCCGTCAGGCCTTTGATCGGGCGCGCTTCGACGGAGGATGGGGGCAAGAGAGCGGGTCTGCGTGGTGAAGTATGGGCCTCTGATAACTCCGGCAACAGGGAGCGTATCTTCTGATGACCGCACAGCCCGCACGCCCTGAGAGCAGCGGTCCCGAGACCGCATCGGTCATGGGTGTCTCGCCGTTCAAGCCTTCTCTCGTCAAAGCGGTGTTCAGGGACGTGACCCCGATGCACGTCTCTCGGTCGGCCGCGTGGGCGGCCGCGTCGGTGACGCGGACAGTGCTGACGGAGATCATCGATGGCGCGAGGAGAGCGGCGGCGGAGGAGGCCCGGAGAAAGCTGTTTCCCAAGGACCTTCTCTCGGCGATCGACCGGAACGTCGAGCTCGAGGTGGGGGACAAATGGTACGACCACAGCCCGACGTTCAAAGGCTTGACCGGTGCCCTGTACGACGCCGAGGGTGTCATCGCGCCTTCTCGTAAGCGCAGCAGGTCACGCAAATCAAGTGCTGTGGTCGGCGCTCACAGGTTCGAGGCCGGGGTCAAGAAGCTGCTGTGGAGCCAGGGGGTGACGGCAGTCCCGGCGATGGTCCGCGACCTGGACGGGATCGCGAGCGTGTTCCTGACGGACCTCGCCCGGGACGCGGCCATGGTCGTCCGCGAGGGCGGGGTCAAACGTTTCGGTACGGTCACCCTCGTGATGTCGGGCGAACCGGCCCCACCCCCGTTCCTCAATGATCCCCTCCGGGCCCTGTCCGCCCGGAAAGGGGGCAGCCGGACCATCGGTACGGATGACATCCTGGCCGCCACCACGATTCAGCTGTTCGGCGGCAACCTGAGGCAGCGAGCCCTCACCGAGGCGTGCGAGGCGACACAGAACACTTCGGCCGGCTGATGGGTGCGACCAACAGTGTCGCCTGCAACCTCATTACTGACCTTGAAGGTGGGTTGTCGTAGGGGCTGACGATGGTTGATCGTCGCGGTATGTCGGGTGTATGAGGTATCCGCAGGGTGGGGGTCTGACCGCGGAGGGGCAAGCCTTCTGTGTCCGCCCTGGGGCAGGGCGACTTCGAGGAGGCCTACCGGCAGTCAACGCTCATCACGCCCCCCGGAACACTGCCGCCCTTCGCCTCGCACGCGATCTGGACCGTCATGGACCTGGCGGAAGCGGCCATCAGAACAGGCCGTCGCACCCAAGCCCAAGGCAGGTGAACGCACTCGTCTACATCGCCGCATTCGCCCCCGACAAGGGCGAGTCCGTCAGCACCCTGATCGCCGACCCGCCCCCCCCGGCGCCCCCGTCCCGCCGATCCTCCCGCCCGACAACGGCTTCCTCTTCCTGGACCGCGACAAGTTCGCCGAATCCTTCGCCGGCGACCTGCCCCGCGCCCAGGCCGACTTCATGGCCGACTCCCAGGTCCCCTGGAGGGGGCGACGCGCTGGCCGGCACGGTGTTCCAGCCGGCCTGGCGGACCAAGCGGGCCTGGTATCTGATCGCCACCGACGACCGCATGATCCCGCCCCCGGCCCAGCACGCCATGTCCGAGCGGATCGGCGCCCGGACCGTCGAGGTCGCCGCCAGCCACTCCGTCTACGTCTCACAGCCCGACGCCGTCTCCGACCTGATCCGGCAGGCAGCCCGCAGCTGAATCCTGACAGCCCACACCCTCCCCGACAGGGGACTGCCTGAAGCCCCCACGGCCGCTCCCGCGTTCTGATGGGAGCCGCCTTCGGACGGGCTGTGCCCTGCCCCCGTGGCGCTGCCGGCCGCGGGCAGGGCCCCGGCTGCCGTCACACGTCGCCGGTCACCGCTCCGGCCGGCGGCTCTTCCGCCCGGAACCACTGAACCGTCTCGGTGGGTGGGCCCTCGGCAGCGGTGTGCCTGCCGGCGGCGAGGGCAGGCCAATGGTCTACAGTTCAATCGCCGGTGTGTCCGTCCCCGCTGCGGCAGCGGATCGGGACACCCGACTACAGCCGTAGGATCCTCCCCCCCATTCAGCGGCCGTCCGGGGCCGGCGCCCCTTCCCCCGTGGCGCGCCGGCCTCGTATCGGTCGGTGGCGTTTCGGCTGCGGCGTTTCAACGGACCCGGGCGGGGCCTCCCGCATTGGCTTCCCGCGTTCTTCGAGGGCCGGGCCGCACCGACGAACGGCTGGCGGCCGTTTCTCTCCTCATCCGTCGTGGAGGGGCCCAGAGCCATCAACCCGGGGAATCTTCCCGGTCACAGCACCAGGGGGTGCGTCAGCGGAACCGGTCGGCCACCGCGCGGAAGGACTGCTTGGGTGTCCACTGCCCGGTTTCGGCGTAGCCGCGCCGCGTTCCGGACGGATACGTCCTGACGAGTGCGAAGCTGGCGATGTCTAGGTCGTGGCAGCGCTGCGGCGAATACGGGGAGTCGGGCGCGATGAAGTTGTAGACGAACGCCCCGTCCACGCGCTCGGCCGCGTAGAGGTCCAGCAGCGCCCCGACCTCGGCGGCCTGCTCGTGCTCGTCGCGCACGTAGCCGTCCTTGACCAGGGGGGGGTTCCCGCTCCCAGTCCACCGCGGTGAAGCCCAAACCGCCCTGCTCCCCGGCCCCCGTGAAGGTGCAGCAGCCGAACTCGGTGATGACGACCGGTTTGCCGTGACGCTGCAGGGCGCGCAGCGCGCGGGTGTAACTGGTCATGTTGTCGCCGTTGCGGTACAGGTTGGCGCCGACGACGTCGAAGCCGTGCCAGTCGACCTGCTCCCAGTCGCCGGAGCCGTAGGTGACCGGCCCGTGGAACAGCGGCCGGACGGTTCCGACCGCCTGGCCCAAGAAGGCGTTCAGCCGCTCCTGGTAGCCGGCCGACTCCGGGCGCCCCAGCGCCTGACCGCGCTCCTCGTAGTCCTTTCCCGGCACCAGGCCGGACATGAAGATGGTCAGCTCCGTGCCGATCGAGAGGCCCACGCGGGGATACTGGGAGCGCAGCGACTCTGCGGCGCGCGCCACCGAGGCGAGGAAGGCGAGGGTCTGCTCGGCGTCCTGGTCGAACTGCCGCGGCTCGAGCCAGACGAACAGGCCGTGCGCGGCGGCGATCGACGCAGCCTCGGCGAGCCGGTCGAGCCGGTGGCCGAGCAGGAGAACAGCGTTGCCGTGTAACTGGTCCTTGACGGCCGCGATTTCCCTGCGCACGTACTCCGTCCGCCAGACCTCACGGTCCGTGTCGAAGTTGACTCCCTTGTACGTGAGCGATGCGGGTGTCCGCGAGGATGCCGTGGCTGCGGCGTCGTCCGCGTTGGGTGTCCGGGCCCGGGCGGTGGCGGTGGCGGTGGCGCAGAGGGTGGAGGCGGCGGCGACACCGGCCAGCAGGGTCCGACGGCCGATCAGTGGTGAGGTCATGCCCCCAGCCTCTACGGAGGGCGGGTCCCGGCCCATCGTCCGCAAGTATCGCAAGCCCAGACCAAAGTTGCCTCCCGCTTGCGGAGTCGGGGCAAGGCCGGTTGGAGTAGTGCGCCCTGCCAGGTGATGCCACCTGTGGTGGCATCACGCCATGAAAGATCCCTTCTCCTCCTCGGAGGTACCGACCCTGCTGGCCCCGGTGGACTGTGTGGACCGGGACGCCGCGCGCCGCGCGGTCGCCGACCGTGCCACTGATCATGCCGACCTCGCGCAGCTGCTCGACTTGCTGGGCCTGTGGCCACGCGATGATCCGCCCGCACCAGGCATGGCCGGCACACCGGTGGACCCCGGGCTGGGCAAGAACCGGCCGGACTGACCACCCCTGCTTCCCGCACCCCGTCGTACGCCCCGGGTGATCTGATCGCAGAGGTACGAGACGAGGTCGTGAACGGGCAGAATCGACCTGGCATGAACTCACCAACACCCTCAGCCTCCACGCAGACCCGCACTGCTGGCAGGGATCGCAAGCAGCCGCTGCGGTCCCGGGTCAGGCACGGCAGCCCCACCTGCGCCGACTACGGCTGCCCGCGGCCGGAATGCAGGGCCGCGGCCCGCCGGGACCGAGCCCGGCGCACCAGCGAACTCATGGCGGGCCGCCCCGCCCGCATTCCCTCATCCGATGCTGCCGCGGCCGCACGCCGGCTCCAGAGCACGGGCCTGTCGGCATCGGACATCGCCGAGATATCCGGCGTCGCCGTCACCCTCGTCCGGCGCCTGCTGCGCCCGGCCGCAGCTCGGCCGGCCCGCATCCACCGCACCACCGTGGAAGCCATCCTCGGCATCCCAATGAACGCCGCCCGCCGACGCGAACGGCCACTCCCCGGCCTCGTCGAAGCGGACAGAGCGGCCAACAGCCTGCAGGACCTCGCCGAACACGGCTGGCCCACGAGCTTCCTCGCCGAGCAGCTGCGCACCAGCACGCAAACCCTCGCGGCCATACGAAGCCGGAAACGCCGGCGCCTGGCCCTCGCCCTGGACCGCAAGATCCAGCGCCTCGCCACGCGGCTGCTCGCCAGCGATCCAGCCGGCCACGGCATAGCCGCCCACCGGAGCCGCCGCGCACAGGCCGCCGCCCGCCACCGCGCTCCGTCAGTGACCCTCACGGACGAGGACCTTGATGACCTCGATGCACTGCTGGCCGTGCTCCGACAGCCCCAAGACAGGAAAGCCGACGAGCAGCTCATGCCCGGTGCTGCCGAGGCGTGCCACGGCTGAATTGGCCACCGCTTCGACACAAGTGCTCCGCGAGCATGCCGAGAACCGAGGCCCCCGCAATGTCGTCGCCAACCGAACCAGCCCCTGGCTCTTCCCCGGCAACCGCCCGGGGCAGCACATTCACTCCCCCTACCTGATGAACCAGCTGGCCAAGAACGGCATCCACCTTCTCGGCACTCGGCTCGCAGCGCTCCGCGCCCTGGTCCAGGAGATGCCGCCCGCTGTCGCCGCTCAAGCGCTCGGCTACACGCCCGAGTGCGCCGAGGACCACGCCATTCAGGCCGAGGCACCCTGGGCCTCCTACGCCTCCCACCGACGCCAAGCGACCGAATTCAGACGAAGTGATGCCACCAATGGAAGGGAACACCTCCATGCCCGATGAACTCGAACGGCCACTCAGCGAGCTCCATCCCGGCGAACGCGTCCAAGCAACGATCACCAGCCACCAGCCCTGGGGCTTCATCGCGACGATCGATGGATACGAGCCGGTCGGCGCGTCGCTGGACGTCATCCGTCGTGGCAGAGAGCCGGGAGTGCGTGAACTGGCCCACAATCTCCCGGCGGTGGGAACCACCATCGAGCTGGTTGTCGGCGAAGTACGCCGATGGGACCACGCGCCCTGAAGGGGCGGCGAGCCGTACGGTTTGCGCCGCCGCCAGGTGGTCCCGTATCAGGCCGCGCAGCGGCAGACCGGCCTCCGCTGCCCGCTCGCCTTCCGTCCGGCAGGACTCGCGCTCGTCGCGGCTCAGGCGGCGGCCCGTGACGCAGGCCGCGGCGACGATGTCGGCATAGCCGGCCAGATGATCCGCTGCTGCCGTACGGTCCGTCACTCATTTCCCCCAGTCATGACGCGTCCCTGATGATCCCTTGACGCGGCCACCAGGGTGCCACGCCTCCGGAACGAAGCCCTCGTCGGCATCAGAGCGGCGTAGAGACTGCCGGTCACCGGCAGTGTGCGCCGGGTGGTGGGAACGGCAGGATCAGGGCACGGGGAAATCAAGCACGGCCCGGATGCCGAGGCACAGCAACGGGGGCGGCGTCCGGGCCGTGCTGGGTCGTACGGCTGCCGCGCTCAGCGCTGCCGGGCCGAGAGCCAGACCGCGACCGTTGCCGCCAGCGCGAAAGCACCGAGAGCGAGCAGCGGAAGGCCGGGACCCGGGTGCAGGTGCAGGGCCGTACCCGCGGCGGTGAGGACGGCCCCGAAAACGAATAGGGAGGACACCCGCCCGGTCGAAGGGGGGCGGGGCACGGGGTGTCTCCTGGCAGGGCGGAAGCGAAGGTGGCCCCAGGCTCCCATACGGCGGGCCAGGGGTACAGGACCACGCCCGCCGTTCACGTCACAGGGCGCGCAACTTGGTCGTGAAGACCTGGTTGGCCACCTTGTCGCCGAGGGCGAGGCCGTCGGTGGCCAGCCACCGGAAGTGGGGCACCGGACGGTGGTTCGCACTCGGTTGTGGATCGTGGCGGGCATGGGTGGCTCCCCTGGTCACGGACCTGTGGATCACCGAGGCTGCGGCGGCGAGATCATGGCCTGACCGGGATGAGGGGCGCTTGTGACAAACGGCGGCAGTCGCGGAATGGCCGGTCCCGCGCGGGACGACGGCTTGCAGCGAGCCGCGCCCTCCGCGCCGACCGGGTCGCTCGTCGTCGCGGAGAGGAGGGCGAGGGTGCATAGTCCCGGATCGGTCACCTCACCCATTCCCGGAGGCGTACGCTCCACCGCTCGTAGCAGGAGGCCGTCGGCCTGGACCACCTCGCTGGTACCGGCGACAGCGCTGGCCGCCAGTGCGGGGGCGGCGGTGTCGGCGTCCGAGAGCACGGTCGTCGAGGAGTCCAGCTCCCGCAGGTCGATCGCCGGCTCCGCCACCACCGCGGCCTGGTCGAGGAGTTCCTCAAGGTGCTGGCCGAGCTTGCGGTTGTACAGTCGGATCACGAGCCGCAGCCTCGGGTTGAGCCGACGCGCGACCAGGGCCGCCCGGACGTTGGTGTCGTCCTCGTACACCAGGGCCAACGCGGCGGCCCCGGCCCCCCCGCGCTGCGGCCAGCACCTCCTCGTCGCGTTCCGCCGCCTCTAGGACCCACGGCTCCCGCGCCGGCGGCCGCTCCCCGGCAGGGCAGCCGGGTGCACGGCCCACGCTCGGCTGTGCATCACGGCCGGCAGGCGCCACGAGCGTCACCCGTTCCTTGTAGACCTCCTGCAGCTCGGAGGCCAGACGACGGGCCAGCCCGTCGTCACCGCACACGACCATCCGCCCATCGGCGTAAGGCGGTTGAGGCTGCGCTGATATCGAAGACACCGCCCCAGGATGCCCTCAACAGCGGTCGCTCCCGCGCCGGCCGACCACGTTTCGCGGTGATCACGGAAGGAGGCCGTCCGGGGGAATCAGCGGTCCGGAACGCACCATGGTCACAGGTCGTGGCGAGACATGGGGGGTGACCGCTCATGAATACCGGGCCTGGAGCACCGCCTCCTACGCGCGGGCGATCCACGCCCCGCAGCGTGCCCTGCCCCTGTCCCTGGGTGATGCGGAGGGCTGGTCCTTCCCCCTGGACCTGGAAAGGTGGTGCGCCCGGGCGGACGCGGCCGACCGGACCGTGCTGCGGCGGTGCACCGGCCGGGTACTGGACATCGGGTGCGGCGCCGGGCGTATGGTCGAGGCGCTCGCGGGGCGTGGCCACCACGTCCTCGGTATCGACGTCTGTCCAGTCGCCGTGATCACAACCGCCTGTCGGGGCGGTTCTGCGGTGAGCAGATCGGTATTCGAACCGCTCCCCGACGAGGGCGGGTGGGGAACGGCGCTGCTGATCGACGGCAACATCGGGATCGGTGGCGAGCCACGACGGCTGCTGCACCGGATCCGGGAGGTCGTGGCTCCGGAGGGGCTCCTCCTGGTGGAGACCGATCCTGGTGAGGTGGACGAGCGTCGTCGCGTCCGGATCCACGCCGGTCACCAGCCGGTCAGCACAGTCTTCCCCTGGGCCGTGGTCGGGGCCACCGCCCTCGGCCGCCATGCCGCGGATTCGGGGTGGACCGAGGCCGAGCGGTGGGCCAGCGCCCGAGGACGTCACTTCGTCGCGCTGCGCGCCTGCCGCTGAGCCCGGTTCCAGCGCCATGTCCGTACGACCAGGACCACGGCCGAGGCCGCGAACAGTGCCGCGGTGATCAGGAGCCAGCGTGTGAGGAACCCGTCCGCCGGCAGGGCGGTCGCGGTCGTGTAGTGCGCGACCCGGCGAAGGACCAGCGGCCACCAAACGAGTAGCAGCACCCCGGAGACGAAGGCGGGTACGCGGACGTAGTTCACGCTCACCCGTGGCACGGGCCGACCATCGCTCGGCCTTTGGGGGAACAGCGCTTGCGCCGCGCGGTCGGTGACCGAGTACAGGGGGAGCAGGACCAGGTCGTGGAGGAGGGCCGCTCCGACGAACCAGATGGCGACCCCCACGGTGTCCCCCTCGAACAGGCGCAGACCGGCGTAGAGGGCGAGGGCGAAGGAGGCCAGTACGAGGAGCAGGTGCAGCGGGGAGGCGCCGTAGCGGCGCCGGAACGCGGTCGGGGTGCTCATGCGGGCTCTCCGAAGGTGAGGCGGGTGACCCATTTGGTGTTGTGGACCCCCGGAGCCCCCGCGATGATGGCTCGCGCCGGGTAGCCGTGGTCGGCGGAGAGGGTCGCCCCGTTGACGCGGACGGCCAGGAGCGAGCGGCTGTCACGGACCTGGTGGTCGCTGAGCACGGCCGAGCTGAACGAGCCGCCGCGCTGCACCGATTCGACGAGGACCCGGGGGGTGTTCACCCCGAGCCCGACGAGTGCGGCCAGATCGGTGAGCCGGACCCCGCCCCACCGCTGGTCGGGGGTCGACCAGCCCTCCACGCAGGCGATGGGCAGGGCCGACTCGTGCTGCGTCATGGCCAGGAGCTGCTCGTACGTCAGGTCGACCTGACGTCCCGGGCCGCGTACGGTCAGCCGCCACGCGGGACCGACGTCGCTGGGCCGGATGCCGACCGAGGCGGCGGTCTTGTTGATCTGGAACCCGTTCGGGCCCGAACCCGGGTCCTGGCCGTGCGGGGCCAGCAGGGCGGTCCGCCGCCACCATCCGCCGATGCTCTGCCCCGCCGTGACGACCAGCAGCGCGACCGACCCGAGCCCCACCATGGCCAGGGCACCCCGGCGGGAGATGGTCGGCTCCGCGGGGCGTGGCGAGACCAGCTCGACCGCTTCCCCGGTACCCGCCGCAGGCTCCCCGAATCGTGCCCGTACGGCCCGCAGTGCCCTGGGCAGCCGGAAGGCCACATGCACGACGAACGCGCCGATGAACACCCAGGCCCCGTAGAAGTGCAGGGTGTAGAAGGAGCCGGGGAAGATGTAGTGGAGCTGGACGTTGAGGATGCCGGTGACGAACTCGAAGCCGGCGCCGCCGACCAGCAACAGCAGCGACAGCCGCTCCATAGCGTGGCTGACCGAGCGGATCGGTGGCCACTCGAACAACTTCGGGATGACCGACCACAGCTTCGCCAGCAGTACGGGCACCAGGACGATGCCCAGCGTGACGTGGACGCCCTGGGTGAGCCGGTATAGCCAGTAGGGAGAAGTGGGCCAGGAGAACAGGTAGAAGCCGAGCCATCCCTTGTTCGGCGTCTGGTCGTTGACCGCCGCGAGATCGGGGTTGTACGCCGCGTACGACAGCAGGCCGGTTACGAAGAGCACCGTGATCCCGAACAAGAGGACCAGCCCGAACACTGCGGTCAGCCATGGACCGCGGAGTGGACTCCGCCAGAACTCCGGACGGGCCGGCCCCGGGGGCGGCCCCGCTCCCAGAACCGCGCTTCCGCCCTCTCGCAGCCGCGCCAGCGGACCGGACCGAACCTTCGGCGGCGCGGGTTTCCGGGCACCGGTAGCCCGGCCGGGTGGAGGTCCGGCCACAGGCGGGGCGTCAGGCTTCGCCGGCCTCTTGCCCGTTGTCGGCGGCACGTCGTCCGGCTGGCCCTGCCCGATGCCACTCGCACCCATCGGGCACCTCCATCGACCACCGATTTCTGCTGTTTCTTCGTATTTCGCCAGTTAGAAGAACATGCCGCACCAGTGCCGCACCCGCGCCGGCGACACGCCAAGTGAGGGGAATCCCCGCCGAGCTCTCACGCGGCCAGGCCCACGTCGGGGATCTCGGCGGCTGTGCCGACGGAGCCGGGCACGAGGTGGCGGACGGACGCTTCGAGGGCGGCATCGTCGAGTCCCGAGGCGTGCAGCAGCCCCAGAAGTTCCTGGGGTGTACTGGGCGACAACAGCTGATCGGTGGAGACTTCCTGGCTCATCTCGCCTGGGTCCTTTCTACGGCCCGCTCGACCGGGTGGCCAGTCTCGGCGAAATCCGCAGGCAGCCCCCACGCCTCGAGGCTTCCGGCTACTGCCAGTGCTCAACGGCTTGACTCCGTCAAGGAGACGGGCTGGCACCACGAGGCTCACGTCCAGGTGAAACTCACGGCCAGCCTCGTACACCGCACCTGTTGCACCGGATCATGCTTTGAGGTCAGGGCCGTAACGGAGCCTTGTCCGGTCTGCGTGACGCGGCGGTCCCCAAGGCCGTCTACGCCTTCGAGACCCGTCGCACAACGTCCAGGCTGGACTTCGTCGACCTGAGGCAATGTGGCCACCGGCTACGCCCTGGACGGTACCGGTGACACCAGTGCCGACCGGGTGCCTGTCTACGCGAACCGGAATGCCGCCAGCCTGTCCGACAACCTCAAGTGGACCTACGACCCCGCCACGCAGCAGATCGTGAACGTGGGCACGGGCTATGCCCTGGACGGCGGCGGTGACACCAGTGCCGAGCGGCTGACCCTCTGGGCCGGATCAACTTCCTGCTGCACCTCAAGACAGCCAAAGCCGTCGCCGCCTCGCTCGGAGTCAGCCACCAGTCGATGGAGCGCTACCGCAAAGGCGACCGCAAGACCCCGCCCCAGCGCGTCGTGGACCGCATCGACCCAGCCGTACGGGACCGCTGGCAGCCTCTCGTCCGCAAGCGCCGAAGCCGTGACGGTGCTCTCGCAAGCGCGTTGTCCCGGAGTGGCGGGGACTGCGGCGGAAGCGCTGCCGCTCTCGGTACCTCGCCGAACGCTCTTCAAGGTGAGGTCAGGAACGATCGGTTCGGGCGGTTGCGGCGATTGGCCTGTGCCGGTGGCGCCGCGACGCCAGGAAGGGAACGGACGAAGGATGTTGGGCACTGACCGGCGCAAGCGGTCGGTGGTCGTAACTGGCGCAACGCGCGGGATCGGCCGGGGCATCGCGGAGTTGTTCGCCTGCCGCGGGGCGACCGTGGTCGTCACCGGCCGGGACGAGGCGGTCGCCCGTACGGTCGCCGACGGGCTCGCCGACACCACCGGGGGCCGCGTGCTCGGCCTGGGTGTGGATGTGCGGGATCCGGAGGCGATCGAGGCGATGGCCGCCGAGGCTGAACGCCGTCACGGGCATGTGGACGTGCTGTGCGCGAACGGGGGGATCTTCCCGGAGAAGCCCCTGCGCGAGATGACGGCCGAGGACGTGGACGAGGTCTTGGCTGTCAACCTGCGTGGCTCGGTCCTGACCGTGAAGGCGTTCCTGCCGGCGATGGAGCGTGCCGGGCACGGCCGCATCGTGCTGACCTCCTCTATCACCGGCCCCACTACCGGGTACGCCGGCTGGACGCACTACGGTGCCAGCAAAGCCGGGCAGCTCGGTTTCCTTCGGGGCGCGGTCCTTGAGTTGGCTCCCGCCGGCATCACGGTCAACGCCGTCCTGCCCGGCAACATCCGCACCGAAGGTCTCACCGACCTGGGGGAGGAGTACTTGCGGCGGATGTCCGCGGCGATCCCGCTCGGCCGACTGGGCGAGACCGCCGACATCGCCCACGCCGCTCTCTTCCTCGCATCTGACGAAGCCGCGTTCATCACCGGCCAGACCCTCACGGTCGACGGTGGCCAGACACTCCCCGAATCCCTCGACGCCTTCACACCACCGCGCACCTGACCCAAGGCAGGAGCCCCCACACGGCCTCCGCTCACCGTCTGACCTGCCCCCTGCCGGGATCGGAACGCCGGTGCCACCGACTAGCGCCGCCGTGCGGGCCTCTACCGGCGGCCCGCACTCAGGCAGTCGCAGTCGTGAGCGCCAAGCCGGCGGGCACGGGTCTGGTCCCGGCGGCGGACGTCGGGGCGGGCCGGTGGTTACGTGCGGTGGTGGGGCCATAGACCCGGGGGCGGTCCGGGCGGCGCTGCGGGAGCCGCGGTGTGGGTCGACACCGCGCCCAGGGCGCCGCCGATCGCGACCTGCGCGCGATCGGCGCCGAGGGGCTTCAGAGGGCGTTTCATCCCGTTGTTTCATCCCGGATTACCGGGTTGAGGGCGGTTCATGCGCCGCGCCAGCTGGGGGTGGATTCGGCGGTGAGTCTGCGGGTCATGAGGTTGATCATTGCGAGGTGGATCATGGCTTCGGAGCGGTGTGGATGGCTTCGTAGTCGCGGGCGAGGCGGCGGTGGTTCATGAGCCGGCCGAGAGTTCTCTCGATGGTCCAGCGGCGGGGCAGGATCGTAAATCCCCTGGTGGCGGGGCTGCGGCGGACGATGTGGCGTGCTCGACGAGGTGCTGGCGGTAGCCGCCGTCGACCCAGGTTTTACGGATGGTGGGGTGCTCGGCTGCGACCTTCTCGATGAGGGTCTGGCCGGCGATGGAGTCCTGGACGCTCGCGGCGGTGACCGCGACGGCCAGGAGCAGGCCGACGGTGTCGATGACGATGCTCCGCTTGCGGCCGATGATCGTCTTGCCGGCGTCGATGCCTTGCTCGCAGGCGGGGACATTGGTGGAGGTTTTGATGCTCTGGGAGTCGATGACGCAGGCGGTCGGTTCCTCCTCGCGGCCCTCCTGCCTGCGGAGTTGGCGGCGCAGGAGCCTGTTGAGTTGGTCGAAGACGCCTTCTTCCTGCCAGCGGGCGAAGTAGGCGTAGACGGTGTTCCAGTGCGGGTAGTCGCGCGGCAGGTAGCGCCAGGGGATGCCCGTCCGGTTCACATAGAGGACCGCGTCCAGCAGGCTGCGCAGGTCATGGTCGGGAGGCCGGCCGATGTCCAGGAGCGGCGCTCGGACCGCCACGCGGTCAGGACCGGCTCGACCAACTCCCACCGGGCATAGGGCAGATCACTCGGGTGTCGGCGACGTTCAGGCATGATCCTGGGCTACCCAGCCGGCCCGGGCGTGCGGACCGGCGCCCGAAGCATACGGCGCGAAACCCGGCGCTTTGTGATGAAAAAGGAGGAGGCGGAGCAAGACGCCCGCCTGGCAGCCGCTTTCGCATCATGAACCACACCAGCCCCATAAGCCTCGAACGAACACAAGCCCATATCGACTCAAGAATCTCAGAAAAGCACTAAACGCCCTCTCAGTGTCTGCTTCTGAACCCCGGTCAGGCCGGGACCGGTAGCCTGATAGCAGGTCGGCCTAGAGCGAAACTGCTGACCGTCGGTGCCAGATTGATCAAGCTGCCGGACTTCGGGGCGCTCCGGTTGGCGTTGACCACGGTCAAGGCGCGGCATTCGTTGCTCCCTTCCCTCGTGCCACTCCAGCCGCAGTCGCTCGCGCTTGGGGAACGGTCACCGTGACTGCTCCCCGCACGCTTACGCAAAGCGCCTATTGCGGACCGGCAACCCTTGACCTGCTGGTTCTGAGGCACTCAGCGTGGTCGATGCCTGCCGGAGGTCGATCGTGCGCCGCACGGCGGCTGCCGGCGTAGGTCCAGTCAGAAGCCAGTGCCGTCCTGCCTTGCGACGGTGGCAGTGTTGTTGCTCTGGTCGACGTCGGTAATCCCCGGGGGCAAGGAGGTGACCGTTGCGGTCCCTGCCACGCGGTGCCACGGCGCGTAGTGGCCAACGGTCCAGCGGTACGTGACTGCTTCGCCGGGGGCGAGGTCCCTGGTGGTGATGATCATCCACGGAGGGACGGCATTGTCAATGACGGGGGTGGGCACCGCGGTGGTGCCGTCCCCGCCGAGCACACCGACGGCGTGGATTTCGCTGCACATCCGGCTGGAGTCGCCGTGTGCGCAGATCAAGGGGGGTACGGCGAGATTGCGGACAGTGAAGTACACCTTGACACCTGCGGGGATGGTGGTGTCCCCCGTGTTCGTGATCCAGCCGCGGCCGGACCCCCCGAGGACGGTGTTTGGCTCCCATTGCCGCGGCGAGTCCAGGGCCAGGGAGACGGCGACGTCGGGTCCTGTCGCAGCCGATGCCAGGCCGCCGGCGAGCAGGGTTCCCAGGACAGCGGTCGCTGATACCAGGGCGATCCGGCTACGGTGCCGTGCCAGGCGGTTGGCACCGGTCAGCATGTTGTGCGTCACGGGCTTCCTTTCTGTAGGGGAGTACCGAGGGGAGGATCTTGCCCGACCGGAATGACGCCGCGAAGGGAGGGAAACGCCGATTCAGGAAACACGACTCGCAGGGGTGACGCCCCACCATGGCCACCTGGCGGATCGACCAGAACGCGAACAGCGTCGTCGCAGCAGCAGCTGGATTAACCCGCCGACCAGGCTGCTCCACCGCCAACGTTGATCGGCAAGTCCCCGCGGTTCCCGTAGGGGGTGCTCATAGGGCGCTGAGGACGCGCTGCTGGCCGCGCTGCGTGCTGCCGGTGTGCTGGAGCGGATGGCGGGCCGGGCCGGGCGGGAGGCCGCCGGCGCGCTGTGCGACGACGGCCTGTCTCCCCGAAGCGGTGGCCGCCGGGCTCGGGACGACCTACTCCAAGGCTCTGGTCATGCTCCTGGCCGCGCAGGACCGGTGGCACCGCGCATTACAACATCGGCCCTGTTGGCTTTCGGGTTCGCCGGACTGGTCGCGGTGACGGCGCGTTCGAACCGGCTGAAGGCGGGTCAGGGTCCGGCTGCCGTTGCCGGAGGCGCTGCGCCGGAGCGGCGCCGAGTGGACGGCGACGAGGCTCCGTTGGGTCCTCGCGGTGGACACGGTGGAGCGGGTCCGGCTCTGGGACATCGCGGTCGGCTGCGGTGGCACGGACGTGGTGTTCACCCCCGCCCCGTAGGGCTTTGTAGGCCGAGGGCCGCCACCCTGGCGGGGTGGCGACCCTTCGTCGGGCCGTGGGGATCGCGTTCTGACTGCGGTGCTCAGGTGGTCAGGTACATCCCGTAGAGCTTGTTGTTGTAGTAGGCCGCGGCCGGTGCTCCTGTGGGGGCGGCGGCGGTGACAGTGCGGGCTGTCTGCCAGGAGCCGTCGTAGTCGGAAGCCCACAGGGCGCCGTCGGTGCCGCGCATGAGGATGGTCAGGGTGCTGCCGTGGGCAGCGAGGGCGGGGGCGTGGCTGGCGCGCCAGTTGGGGACGACGCCCTGGTGGGCCCAGGTGCCTCCGCCGTTGAAGCTGGTGTGGATGTGATTGTCCATGCCGGTGACGACCCTCCAGATGCGGTCGCCGCGGGTGGCCAGGGCGGCGTGGGTGTTCAGTTTCCAGCCGAGGTTGTCCTTCTGCCAGGAGGCCCAGGCGCCGTTCTTGGCGTGGTAGAGGTGTTCGTCGAGGCCGTGGATGACCAACCAGGGCTGGTCCTTGTAGGTGGCCAGGGCGGGGGCGTACTTCCATCCCGCCGCCGCCGACTTTCGCCGGGGTCCATCCGGTGGCGGGTGTGTAGGTGCGGGTCCACAGACTGCCGTTCTTGCCGGTGACGGCGTAGTGCAGCACGCCGCCCGCGGAGGTCAAGGCGGGGGCGTACCAGCTCTGGTCGCCTCCGAGCGGTTCGGCGGGGCTCCAGGTTCCGCTGCTGTCCATGCTGGTCCACATCACCACCTGGTCGCTGGGGCGCAGGAACAGGGCGTGGAGACGGTTGCCGTGCACGGCGAGGGCGGGAGCGGTGATGGTCCTGAAAGGCAGTTTGGCCGGCGGCTGCCAGGCGGTGCCGGTGCGGATGGAGCAGCGCAGGAAGCCTTCGGCGAAGGGGATCTTGGGGCCGGACCACCTCACGCGCAGGTCGTGGTGGCCGTCGCCGTCGAACTTCCAGGTGGCCGTGCCGCCCTGGGAGAGCATGGCCAGCTCGTAGCGGCCCATACCGATGGTGCGCTGGCACGAGATGTCGCTCATGTTGAGGAAGTGGATCATCACGGAGATGAACATGTTGGCGACCTGGACGCCGATTGAAATCCACAGCGGCAGCACACCGGTGACGAAGTCATCGAAGGCCAGGGTCCGGTTGAGGGTGTTCATCGCGTCGTTCAGCGCCTTGTTCAGCGCCTCCGTCCACGGGTCGATCTCGTCGTCCTTCTCCCAGCAGACGATGTTCACCCCCAGATAGTCACCGGAGGTCCACCCCTGGAACAGAATGTTGTTGCCGGCGGAGAAGGTGCGGGTGTCGCCCTTGGTGACGGCGCCGAACTCCTCCGAGCGGAAGCGGTGCGTTCCGCTGCCGCCGCCGCCGGCGGCGGTCCAGAAGATCTCGTCCCGGCTGGCCCCCGCGTCGCCCACTGCCCGGTGGACGTAAAAGCTGTCCGCCAGCACGCGCACATAGAACGGCCCCGAGCGGCCGTCCCGGTCTAGGCCGCCATCCTGCGGCGCCTGCTCGGCGCCTTCCAGGCCTGCGGCGTCGGGGATCATGCGGTCGTCTACGGCGGCGAACGCGGTGATGCCGAACTTCGCCTCCCTCATTGCCGCGAGGAATGCCGGGTCGTTCACCTCCCGGTCCGGCGTCCGCGGGTCGACGATCTGCGTGTTCGCCATCGACATCGCGTCAGCGACGAGGTCGGGAAGGTCCCTCTTCAGGTCCTCGATTGAGTAGCCCTCTTCCGCCGACCGCCGCGCGAACATCCGCGGCAGCACCGTCGGCTGGCCGGCGTCGGCCACCTCCCGGTACACCCCGCCCCACGCCTTGATCTCCTCCTCGGAGAGCACCGACCCCACCGCGTCCAGCAGCAGTTTCTCCAGACCGGTGGGCTCGTGCCCCTGCCGCATCCGGTCGGCGCCGTGCAGCATCGCCCCCATCAGCGTGTTGCCGTAGGCCCCGCGCCCCAGCGCCAGCCCCGCATGCTCCTGCTCGTGCGTCCCGGACAGCAGCGCCCGCAGCCGCTCCAGCCGGTCGTTCTCCCTCGGATCCACGTTGTCGGACACCCAGAACTCCTCACACTGGCGATTCTCCGTAACCGATCAGTCACAGACGGTAAGTACGATAGGGGTGTAGGGGCCACGCAATACGCCAAAGCGTCCAATCGGCCACAAACGGACTGGAAAATGCCGTCTTGACCTGCGCGCCCCCACCATGGCCAGCGACTCCTTTGCGCGGGTGGCGCGTCTTCACAGCTCAGGCCGGGTATGGGTGGCAGGGGCGCCGCTGGTGACACGCTCGAGCCCGCCAACTGCAAGTGCGCGATCAGTGCCGGTGGAAACCGGCCACTATCTGGCCGGCAGGCCGCTTCGTGACGCTGCGGAACCGGGAGACCGTGCACTCGACAGAATGCCGGCGGTGACTTCCCCCGCTGCGACCAGCCAGTTTCGTGGAGAACACATGCCGCAGGACATCGAGTTCCATCTCCCCTTCCCGAAATCGGTCAGCCCGGATCTGGAGGGCGCACGCCGGCGCAACCTGGCGTGGGTGCAGCGCACGGGCCTCGTCGGGGAGGGCCGATCGCTTCAGTGGTACACCTCGTGGGACATGCCGCTGCTGGCCGCCTGCGGCTTCCCCTATGCACAGGGCCCGGCCCTCGACCTGTGCGCGGACGCGATGGCGTTCTTCTTCGTCTTCGATGACCAGTTCGACGGCCCCCTCGGCCAGGACCCCGCCCGGGCTTCGGCCGTGTGTCGGCAGCTGATCGGCATCGTGCACGGCGCCGGGCCGGCCGCGGGGGCGGATGCGTGCTCGGTGGCGTTCGCCGATCTGTGGGCGCGCTGCAGGGACGGCGCGCACCCGGGCTGGGTTGCCCGTACCGCGCACGAATGGGAGTACTACTTCGCCACCCAGGCCCACGAGGCGATCGGCCGACTCCGGGGGACTCCCACCGACATGGAAACCTACCTCCAGGTCAGACGGGGCATAGCCGGCACCGACCTGCCCCTGTCCCTAGGCGAGCGAGCCGCCGGCATCCTCCTCCCCGCAGCCGCCTTCCACAGCCCCCAGCTGCGCATCATGCGCCAGGCTGCCATCGACGTCACCCTCATGTGCAACGACGTCTACTCGCTGGAGAAGGAGGAAGCCCGCGGCGACATGGACAACCTCGTCCTCGTCCTCGAACACACGCAGTCCTGCACCCGCGATGAAGCCCTCGCGGCCGCGGGCCGGGAGATCGGCGGGCGCATCGAGAGGTTCCAGGAACTCGCCCGCCAGGTCCCGGCCATGTGCCGACAGCTCGGTCTCACCGGCCCGGAGCGCACCGCTGTGGCCACGTATGTCGAGGTCATGGAGGTCTGGATGAGCGGCTACCAGGCCTGGCAGGCCCAGACCCGCCGCTACACCAGCGCCCTTCGGATCGTCCCCCACACCGGGCCCGGCTACTTCGACGAGGTCCTGGGGGCGTAGACCCGCACCCGGGATGGGAGCCCTGAGGAGAGGGTGCCATCCCTGATGCTCACCCGCGACGGGTCCTCCCACCGGCCTGTCCCCTGGTCGTCGGCCCACGGCATCGATGCCTTTGGCCAGGCCATCTGGTATCAGCCGCTGGGCCGAAACCTGTCGGATCCCTCTTTCCGGCGGACCTTGCCCACCTGCAGAAGCTGTACCGGGAGATCAACGGAGCAGAGCTGCCCGGCGGACTGCCGGACACCGTCTGGCACCACCAGCCGCAATCACGTCGGACAGTGGCGAGAGCCGGCTACATGGGTAGGGCCAGCCGGGAGCCGATGCGAAAGCGCATCTCCTCGGCCGCGTGACGGACCTCCTCGGGCTGCGCAGCATCGTCGAGCACTCCGAGGAGGATCATCAGGGCCCGCGCCTCGTCGCCGCTGATCAGTTTCAGGCGCGGCTCAGTGACCCCGTCGAGGAGCACGTCCAGCATCTCGTCCATGCAGGCAACAACGCCGAACCGCCCATCACGTCACCCCGTCCGGCCCAGCGGTGCGGTCCGGTCCGGAGCGGGAACGGCATGACGCATTCAGGAGGCTGGCAGTCGGGGCTCGGGCGGGCGCACCGTGAACTCTCCGCCGCGGTACTTCACGACGAGCTCGGGTTCCCCGCCCGGCGCAGCGACGGCCTGGTGGTGCGGCCTTCCAGACCTGGTTGTGGGTCTGGAAGGCCGACGAGGTTGTCCAGATTCGGCCATCGGGTCGTCCGGCGAGGCCGCGAGCCGGCCTCAACACCCACCAGGGCGAGGAACGGATGCGGCTGCCGTACCCCCCGGGGGGGCGTACCCCTCGCGTTCGGCCAGAGGCCCGGCGCCCGGAACACTCAGGGCGGGGAGATCAGCGTGCTGTGGTGGAAGCCGAGTCGAGGGTCGTGCCACCACGGGAGCCCGTCGACGTACTGCCGCAGTTGTGGCATGCGCACCCGCTGCCGGACCGTGTTGGCGGGATAGTCGTACACGGTGATGGTGTTGAGCCCCCGGTTGGCGGTGAACAGCAGGGTCTGGTCGGCGGAGAGCTGACAGGCGTACACCGAATCGAGCAGGGTTCCGCGCGAGACCCGCAGAGCGGCGAGGAAGTGCCTGCTGCTCGCAGCCGGCGAGCCGCGCGTGAAGGCGTCGGTCACCTGGTGGAGTGATTGCCGTCCGGCGAGTAGCTGTTCGGGCAGGTCGGGGCGTTCGTCGATGATCCGATGGGTGGCGAAGTCGACCAGGTCGATCATGACGATGGTGCCGCTGCCGCCGTTGCAGTAGATCAGCTCACGATCGGAGACGCAGACGTCCGAGTTGATGTGCGCCGGGGTCTCCCGCGGGGCCGTCCAGTGGCGCAGGACCTGCCCGTGCTCGGCGTCGATCTCGAAGACGTACTCCTTGAGGTAGGCCATGGCCCACTCGTGCCAGTCGTGCCCTTCCTGGGGCAGGACGCGGAAGGAGAGGGCGTAGAACCGGTCCTCTCGGGGGTGGACGGCCACGTGCCAGCAGGTGGCGGGCACGTCGATGCGGCGGGCCGTGCCGGTGCGCAGGTCGAAGATGCCGACCTCACGTGCCTCGCCGCGCCCGGGGTGGTCCATGCCGCCGTAGACGAGGTACCGGCCCGACGCCGTGGTCTTCATGGCGTGGGGCAGCTTCAGCCCGTGCGGGCCCAGGCGCTCGGGAGCATCGAGCTTGTCGAGGTCGAACCGCCACAGGTGCTCGCCGATCGCGCCGACGATCTCCCGGTCGTCCAGCCAGGCGATGTGCGTGGTGCCCTTGACGGACGAGTCGGTGGGTTCGATCCGCAGGGTGGACAGCCGGGCGGTCTCGTCGAGGGTCGCGGTGTCGTAGAAGAGCAGGTGCTGGCCGGTGTTGCCGAGGAATCCGAGCGCGTGGTCCGGGCTGACGCTGACGGCATGGCCGCCGGCGATGCCGTCGAAGTAGTCGATCTTGTACGCGTACCTGCCGGTGGCCGGATCGTAGCGGAAGACGCAGATGCCGGCCCGGCCTTCGAGTCCGTTGAGGCCGTTGCCGTCGAGGGCGATGTGGAAGGCGTACGGGTATTCGTGCGGCGGGCCGGCGGGCGGCGTCACAGGGGCTGCCTCTCGGGCCGGAAGTGGCGGAATCCGGAACTGTCGGTGCACTCGGGCCGCGTCGGCTTCCACGGGGCCGACCCGGCCAACAGCGTCAACGGCTCGGCCACGCGGAAGACGGTGTCCCAGAGCGAGGAGGTGGCACTGGCCGTCTCCTCGACCGGTTCGGCGCCGCCCTGCCCGCGTGCGGCGATGGTGTGCAGGGTGATGCGGAAGGACTTGCGGTAGGCGTCCTCCACCAGAGCGCGCCGGACCGCGGGCCACAGCACGGGGGTGATCGCCCGCCACAACGGGGGGAGGGTGAATTGCTGATGGGCGCGGACGGTCACTCCGGTGCCGCCGCCCGGGGTCCGGGCGAACGACACCGAGCCGTCGTCCTGAACCGCGGAGCCGTTCGCGCTGTGGACCTGCCGCCAGCGCAGCACCTGTTCGTCCGGGCCGTAGTCGATGGTCTCCAGCTTGCAGACGTCGAGTACGTCGGCGCCGGCCAGCGCCAGGTAGGCGGGCTGGGCCCGGCTGATGCTGCGCTCGAGCTGCCGGATCGGCCTTCCGGTCGCGTCGCGCGCCAGGACCTCCGTACGACCGGCAAGGTAGCCGCTGGTCAGACCGATCACCCGGCTGATGTCGACGCGCGCGGTGAACTCGTCGAAGGGCGTGCTCACTTCCGCCTCGCAACGGAACAGGACGGCTTCGTCCAGGTAGCGCCATCGCATCCCGTCGGCGTCCGGCGGGACGGCCGCGATCAGCTGGTCCAGCAGTTCCAGATGCCGGGCCACCGCTTCGAACTCCGCAGGCCCGAAGGCCAGTACATCGACCCCGAGAGGTATCGCTGCCGTGCGGACCGCGGCGTCGTTCGGGCGCATCCGAAGGGTGGTGGCCAGCTCCGTGGCCAGCTCCGCCGTCCGGTCGACGACGGCCAGCACCCTTCGCAGTGCCTCTTCGGCCGGGGGGATGTCGGGCATGGTCCCGCCCTACCCGGCGCCGCCATCTCCCACACCGACCGTCCCCGTCAGGGATGAACCCGTTGGACGGCGGCAGGGTGGAACTTCAGCTCCTGCTATGGGCGGTGCCGGAGGGTGGGCGCCTTCCGGCACCGTGCGGGAGTCACAGGAACCGGCGGATGGGGGTGACCGCAAGCTCGCGCAGGCGTTGCGCCGCAGAGCGGCGGTTCCAGCGCGCTGGAACCATCGGCTCGCTGGCCTGCACGTCCTCGTCGAAGTGGCGGTCCAGGGTTGCGGTGAAGTCTTCGTCAAGGACCGCGAGCATGACCTCTTCGTCGTGGTCCAGGGAGCGACGGTTGAAATTGGTGGAGCCGATGAGTGCCGCGACCTGGTCGACGGTGATGACCTTGGCGTGCATCATCGTCGGCTGGTACTCGAAGATCTTCACCCCGCAGGCGAGGAGGTCCGCGTAGAAGTTCTGGCCGGCCAGCCGGCAGACGCGCTTGTCGGTGTGGGGGCCGGGCAGGAGTATCTCGACCTCGATGCCGCGACGTGCTGCCGCACACAGCAGCTCGATGAAGTAGGCGTCCGGGGCGAAGTAGGCGGTGGACAGGCGGAAGCGATGCTGGGCGGATTCGATGGCGACCCGGATCAGGGTCTGCATGTCCTGCCAGCCGATACTGGCCGATCCCCGGACGACCTGCACCACTGCCCCGCCCTGCGGTGCGTGCTCGGTGAAGCGGTCCCGGTCGTCGAAGAGGGTGTCGTGGCACTCGGCCCAGTTCTGTGCGAAAGCGGCGGCGACGCCGTCCACGGCGGGCCCGCGCAGCCGGACGTGGGTGTCGCGCCACTCGTTCTCGTTGCGGGCGTTGCCGCACCACTCCTCGGCGATGCCGACTCCGCCGGTGAACGCCGTCTGTTCGTCGACGACGAGCACTTTGCGGTGGCAGCGGTGGTTCTGCTTGAGCGGGGAGAGGTAGAGGGGCTTGCGGAACCACGCGACGTCGACCCCGGCGTCCTCCATCAGATCGAGCAGGTCCTGCTCGATGAGCCGGCTGCCGAAGCCGTCCAGCAGCAGCCGCACCCGGACACCCGCGCGGGCCCGGTCCGACAGCGCCTGGGCGAACTGCCGGGCTATCGCGCCGCGCCAGTACACGAACGTCATCATGTCGACGGTGTGTTCGGCGGCGCGGACGCTGTCCAGCATCGCCGTGAAGATCTCGTCCCCGTTGCGCAGGGCGAGCAACGCGTTTCCTTCGGTGGCGGCGATGCCGATCAGCCGCTCGAGGCGGCGCCGCATCCGCTGCTTGCGCTCGGCCATCGACAGCGCTGGGGCGATGGCCGTCCCGCCGGACGGTCGCGACCCGCTGGTTGCACTCGTCATGACTCCACCTGACCGGTCGGGGACGCCGCCCCGGACGTCCGGCAACCGCCGGGGCGAGCCGACTGTACACAGCCGCCGACCGGGAAGGGGTGTGTACCTACCCTCGTCGCGTGTTCATGGCGCTGAGCGGGCCGCTGCGCCGTCTCCCGCTGCCCGCTGCCCCGGTGGTCCTTCCCGCCTGCCACCGTTGCCGCTCGAAGCCGATTTCCTATCTGCCGAACACGCGAAAATCTATGTTGGCCAGAGTAGACATTGGGTGGTGACCCAGTTATGGTTTCTCTCGTAGCCCAGAGAGACAGCAGGGCCCGGCAGAGGTGAACTGCCGGGCGTGGTGCCGTAAGTGCAGTGCGCAGGACGGTGCGGTGGTGGAGTTCCGAAGCCAGGGTTGTTGCAGCAGGGCGACGGGGCTGATGACCGGACCGGTTGGCCCGCGGTGATCAGGGGCCGCCGTGAGCAGTAGTGCAGTTGACGCAGCAAGCAGGTTGATCACCGAGGGAAGAACGGAGGAACCGCGCCATCAGGATCGCCCGGGCGGAAGTCCTGAGCCCGGGTACCGCAGGACATCGATAGTGATGTGGTCTCCGGTCAAGCAACCGCGATCCCCGTACCCCCGGCATCGTTCGAGTCGGGCATGCGGAAACAGAAGGTCGGCTCGGAACTGGTGCCGGCAGATGGTGTAGAAGTTCCCTCGGGGCCCTGGTGCCGTACGGCACCAGGGCCCCTCCATGTGTTCACGAGAGAGGTGCAATGACAGCAGAGAATCCGACAGGCTCGCTCGGCGGCCACCTGGACGACGACGATTACCCCGCGTACACCATGGGTCGTGCCGCAGAGATGCTCGGCACCACTCCGGGATTCCTCCGCGCCATCGGCGAGGCCCGCCTGATCACGCCGCTCCGCTCCGAGGGCGGCCACCGCCGCTACTCCCGCTACCAGCTGCGCATCGCGGCCCGAGCCCGGGAACTCGTCGATCAGGGAACCCCCGTCGAGGCCGCCTGTCGCATCGTCATCCTCGAGGACCAGCTCGAGGAAGCCCAGCGCCTCAACGCCGAGTACCGCCGCGCCGCCGCGTCGTCCGGCCCGCCGCCCGCGGTCTGAGGTGAGCGCGCCCGCCGGTCCCCGGTGGGCCGTGCGCCACTGGGGCCGAGGCGTGGTGCGTGCTCCCTTCCCTCCGCTCGGAAAAGCGTTGCGCCCGGGCTGCCAATATCTGTCACCGCGATGCAAGGATTTAGCGGTTCATGCTGAGAGGGTTTTTGGTGCGGCGGCCGCGGTGAATTGTTATTCGTACGCAGATCGCTACGGCATGCTATTGTCGATCTCAGTTGCAGTCGTGGTTCCCAAAACTTCAAGCCCTCCAGTCGGCCTCCGTGCCATATGGGAGTGCTTCATAATTCCGGGTCATTTCCCGGCGGGGCATCATCGCGGCGACACGGTGTCCGTACAGTGCGGACGCCGGTGTACTGCCCCAAAGGAGATCCGACATGGCATCTGGCACTGTGAAGTGGTTCAACGCGGCAAAGGGTTTCGGCTTCATCGAGCAGGACGGTGGCGGCGCTGACGTGTTCGCCCACTTCTCGAACATCGCCGCCCAAGGCTTCCGTGAGCTGGCTGAAGGCCAGAAGGTCAGCTTCGACATCGCGCAGGGCCAGAAGGGTCCGACGGCCGAGAACATCGTTCCTGCCTGACGCTGACGCGCACTTCGTAGCTGGGGCCCGCATCCTTCGGGGTGCGGGCCCCAGCTGCAGGCACCTCCCGCAGTGGGTTCACCTGCGGGATGCCCCTCACCACCCGGAGATTTCTCTCCGGCACGCGGACCTCTACGGACCTGCACCCGAGTCGATCTCGGGGATTTCACGTCCGGCACCACCCATTTTTATAGCGGCGCCCGCACGGACTCCCTGCGGTCGGCTTCGCTTTCGCATTCCATTCGGCCCGTTCTTGCGATTCCCCGCGCTGTTCTTCGGCTCCCGGAATTCCTTGATGCGCGCCGTATCGAGGAAGGTTCTGTATGAACCCCGTACGTACGAACAACCGCTCCGCTCGCACCCGCAGCCGCACCGGCGGCCCCACCTCAGGTTCCGCCGCGGGTTCGGGCCGCGGCGGCCGCTTCGGTTCCTCCGCCCCGAGCCGTTCCGGCGGCCCGAGTCGCTCGGGCGGGTACGGTCGCCGGCCCGCCGCGGTGCAGGGTGAGTTCGCCCTGCCGAAGACGATCACCCCGGCTCTGCCCGCCGTCGAGGCCTTCGCCGATCTCGCCATGCCCGCGGAACTGCTCGCCGCGCTCACCGCGGAGGGCTTGACGGTACCGTTCCCGATCCAGGGCGCGACCCTCCCGAACTCCCTGGCGGGCCGCGACGTGCTCGGTCGCGGGCGGACCGGCTCCGGCAAGACCCTGGCCTTCGGGCTGGCCCTGCTGGCCCGTACGGCCGGTCAGCGGGCCGAGCCCCGCCAGCCGCTCGCACTGGTCCTCGTACCGACCCGTGAACTGGCCCAGCAGGTCACCGACGCGCTCACCCCGTACGCCCGCTCGGTCAAGCTCCGGCTGGCCACGGTGGTCGGCGGGATGCCCATCGGGCGTCAGGCGAGCGCGCTGCGCGGCGGCGCCGAGGTCGTCGTCGCCACGCCCGGGAGGCTGAAGGACCTCATCGACCGTGGGGACTGCCGACTGAACCAGGTCGCGATCACCGTCCTGGACGAAGCCGACCAGATGGCCGACATGGGCTTCATGCCGCAGGTCACCGCCCTGCTCGACCAGGTGCGCCCCGAGGGCCAGCGGATGCTCTTCTCCGCCACCCTCGACCGCAACGTCGACCTGTTGGTGCGCCGCTACCTGACCGACCCGGTCGTCCACTCCGTCGACCCGTCCGCGGGCGCGGTGACGACGATGGAGCACCACGTGCTGCACGTGCACGGCGGTGACAAGCACGCCGCCACCACCGAGATCGCGGCGCGCGACGGTCGCGTCATCATGTTCCTGGACACCAAGCACGCCGTGGACCAGCTCACCAGCCACCTGCTGAACAGCGGCGTGCGGGCCGCCGCCCTGCACGGGGGGAAGTCGCAGCCGCAGCGCACGCGCACCCTGGCGCAGTTCAAGACCGGGCACGTCAGCGTGCTCGTCGCCACGAACGTCGCCGCCCGCGGCATCCACGTCGACAACCTCGACCTGGTCGTCAACGTGGATCCGCCCACCGACCACAAGGATTACCTGCACCGCGGCGGGCGCACCGCCCGTGCCGGGGAGTCCGGCAGCGTCGTCACCCTGGTCACCCCGAACCAGCGCCGCGACATGGCGCGGCTCATGGCCGCCGCCGGGATCACCCCGCAGACCACCCAGGTCCGCTCCGGCGAAGAGGCCCTCAGCCGGATCACCGGCGCCCAGGCCCCCTCCGGCATCCCGGTCGTCATCACCGCCCCGGCAGCGGAGCGGCGTGAGCGCAGCGGCTCCGCCCCGCGCAACCGACGAGGTCCCGCTTCGGCGGCCCGGCGCTTGAACGTGCGCCGGGCCGCCTTCGACGCGGCGGCGGCCTGAGAACCACGTGATCAGAAAACTGACCCATCTCTGCAGGAGGCACGTTTTGACGCTGGTCCAGATGCAGTTCCGCTCGGTGAGTGCCAACCCTGTGCACCCGGTGGTGGTCGATGCCATGGAGGCCGCCGGGCCGCAGGTCTGCGACGACATGACGGTCGAAGTGGCCTTGTCCGTCATGGCCAGTGCCCGCTCGGGCCATCTGCTGGTCTGCGACGAGGACGGCCTGTTCGCCGGCCTGGTCACCCCGGCTCAGCTCGCGGCCGTCCGCGACGGCGACGCGTACACGGACCGAGTCCGGCTGCGCGACGTCCTCGGTGACCGCGGGCCGTTCACCTCACCTCTCACCACGATGGCCGAAGCCGAGCACGCGATGCGCTACCGCAGGCTCGACGCCCTGCCCGTCGTCGACGAACAAGGCAGTGCCCTGGGCGTCCTCGCCCTTGCACGCTGAACCGCCTCACCGCGGTCGGACCGTTCCCTCGATTGCTCCGCTGACCGTCCGACCGACGGGACCAGCGCGAGCCCACCCTCGATTGCGTCGGCAGTGCTGACGCTGCAGACCGACGAACAGGACGACGGGATGGACATCCTCCGCAGGAACAACGTGAAGGTCAGCGGATCACCCGGCAGCCCCGTGGTGATGCTGGCGCACGGGTTCGGCTGTGACCAGAACATGTGGGGCCTGGTGGCCCCGGCACTGGCCGAGGAATTCCAGGTGGTCCTGTTCGACTACGTCGGGTCGGGCGGCTCCGACCCGTCCGCTTGGAGCGCCGAACGGTACGGGGCGCTCGACGGATACGCCCGCGACGTGGTCGAGGTGTGCGAAGCCCTCGACCTACGGGACGTGGCCTTCGTCGGGCATTCGGTCAGCGCGATGATCGGGGTACGCGCGGCGGCCACCGCCCCCGAGCAGTTCTGCTCCCTGGTCATGGTCGGCCCTTCCCCCTGCTACATCGACGACGACGCCTACCGCGGCGGCTTCAGCGCGGAGGACATCGACGAGTTGCTGGAGTCGCTCGAGTCGAACTACCTCGGCTGGTCGGCCACGATGGCACCGCTGATCATGGGCAACCCCGAACGTCCGGAACTGGGGGAGGAGCTGACCAACAGTTTCTGCGCCACCGATCCGGCGATGGCCCGCGTCTTCGCCCGCACCACGTTCCTCTCCGACAGCCGTGACGACCTGAAGTCGGTGGGCGTACCGACGCTGGTACTGGAATGCGCCCAGGACGTGATCGCGCCGCGCGAGGTCGGCGGCTACGTCCACGCGGCCATCCCCGGAAGCCGCCTGATCACCCTGGACGCAACGGGGCACTGCCCCCAGCTGAGCGCTCCCGAGGCCACCACGTCAGCCATCCGCGCGTTCCTGCGGGAGCTACGGTGATGGGGTGCACCGCCCAGAACCCTGAGCGGCCCGACGGCGAAGAGTCCGCCACTGACGCGATGTTCTCCTCCCTGCTGGAGGACACCGCCGAAGAGCTCTACGAATCCGCCCCCTGCGGCTACCTGTCCACCCTGATGGACGGCACCATCGCCAGGATCAACGGAACGCTCCTGGACTGGCTCGGCCTCACGCGCGAGGAAGTCGTGGGCCGTAGACGCTTCACCGACCTCCTCACCATCGGCGGCAGGCTCTACCACGAGACGCACTTCGCGCCGCTCCTGAGAATGCAGGGAAAGATCAGCGAGATAGCGCTGGAACTCAAGGCGTCGGGCGGCGGCCGCCTCCCGGTCCTGGTCACCTCCCGCGTGAAGACGAGCGGCGACGGCGAGCCGACGCTGATCCGCACCACCGTCTTCGACGCACGACAGCGCCGCGCCTACGAAGGCGAACTGCTCCGCGAGCGTCAGCTGGCGGAGGAAGCCCGCCGGCAGGCCGAAGCCGACAGGGAGCGGCTGCGCGAAGCACTCGCGGTGCTCCAACAGAGCCTGCTACCAGCTGCCCTGCCCGCGGTGCCCGGAATGGAAGCGGCCTCCTACTACCACACCGCCTCCGTCGACCGGCTCGGCGGAGACTTCTACGACCTGTTCCCGCTGGACGAGAAGCGCTGGGCGTTCTTCCTCGGCGACGTGTGCGGCAAAGGCCCTCAGGCTGCCGCAGTGACCTCCCTGACCCGCTACACCCTGCGCGCCGCAGCCCTCCACGATTGCGACCCCGTAGCCGCGCTGTCCACCTTGAACACCGTGCTGCACGAGCGGTTCACGAGCGGGGACCCGCGCTACTGCACCGCGATCTTCGGTGTGATGGAACCCGACCCCAGCACCGGAACGGTCGCCGTGCACCTCGCGTCCGGGGGCCATCCCCCCGCACTCGTCGTGCGTGCCGACGGCCGGGCCGACTACCTCCCCACCCCCGGCGGCCTCCTCATCGGAATCCTGCCCGACCCCCGCTTCACCCCTGCTGCGACGACGCTCGGCCCCGGCGACTGCCTCCTCCTCTACACCGACGGCCTCACCGAAGCCCGCGTCGGCACGAACCGCGAGCTCTATGGCGAGGACGCCCTGCGGACTTTCACAGCCGGTCTCGCCCCGGCAGGTGCACATGAGCTGATCACCGCCCTCACCGGTCTCCTGGACGGCTTCGGTGAAGGCCTGGACGACGACACGGCTCTGCTCGCCCTCGGCGTGCCCCACCCCGTCCCCGTTGCACGAGAGCACGATCTGACATGAGCGCCCTGACGATCACCGCCCGAGACGCCACCACCGGCCCCGTCCTGGAGATCGCCGGCGACCTCGACTACGACCAGGCCCCCCGCCTTCGACAGGCCGTGACGGCGCTCGGCCTGGAGCCGGGACAACGCCTCGTCCTGGACCTCTCCCGCATACGGTTCTGCGACTCCAGCGGCATCACCGCCCTCATCGTCGCCCGCAACCACGCTGTCGCCGCCCAGGCTGAGATCGCGCTGGCGGCCGTCCCTGACAACACGATCCGCATCCTGCGCATCGTCGGCCTCGACCGGGTCTTCACCATCCACGCCGACGTCGGCACGGCCACAGCACACCGACCGGCCACCAAGCGTCCCTGACGGCGCGGGTGCCGTAGGAGGGCCCGTTCGGAACGCGTGACCCGGCCGCCAAGGCCGCGGAGAGGTTCGGCGGGTGCCCGGCAACCTTTCGGGCTCCGGCGGCAACTGAGGGGTGAACAGTGCACCTCACCCCAAGGAGCCACCGCCCATGTCCGCTTCCCCCACCGCCGCCGCCCCGTCCGCGGCCGGCCGCGCGGCGCCACCGACGGCCGCGGGCAGCCGGACCGAAGACGGTCCACTGTGGGCCGACGGGTCCGTCGACCCACACAGCGTCACTCTCAAGGCGGGGAAGCCGCTCACCGCGCTCGTCGTCGAGCTGCGCATCGCCCTCGCCGAGGGGGTGAAGGACACCGGTAGCTGGCGGACCTGCCCCGCCGCGGACTTCGACCTCTCCGCCCGCCAGGAAGGTGGCTTCCTCGTCTACCGGTGGACCCTCAAACCCGGCAGGACCGTCCCGCCCGGCGAGCACGTCTTCGCCGGCCAGTACGACCACGCCGCCGGCGGACGCGATGCGAAGGACGACACGTACCGGATCGACGCCACTGCCGGTGCTGCGGAGAGCGGAGCTGCCGTGTGGGGCGGGTTCGCTTAGGCCAGGCCGCGTCCACACCCCCCGGTCAGGGTGGGCCGACATGCCACGCATGGCGCAATGAGCCGCTCCGGCGGGTTCCCAGGTCACTTTGTGCGGAGGCGGTGCCCGGCGGGGTGGGCAGGGACGAGGTGGCGAGGCGGGTCATGAACGAGGAGAGCGTGGACCGGGCCGAGGGGTTCGGTGAGCGGCCGCTCGGCCTGCTGCTGCACCGGGCGCGGCTGATGCCACCGCAGTTGATCGGCCCACTGATCGCGGAGGAGATGGCCGGGATCGGAGGCCGTGACGTCGCCATCCTGCTCCAGGACTACGCGCAGGAGCTGCTGGTGCCGTTTCCGGGCAGGGAGCTGCACGTCAGCCGGCCCCAGCCGATGATCGACTCCCCCGCCGGCCGGGCCTTCCTGCGCGGGGAGGCCGTCGAGGTGCCGCAGGCCCACGGCGGCGTCCGGATGTACGTGCCGCTGCCGGACGGCAGCGACACGGTGGGCGTCATGGCCCTCACCCTGGACCACGTCGGCGGCGACGACCGGCGCCTGCTGCGCCGGCTCGCCGGCCTGGTCGCCGACCTGCTGGTCACCAAGAGCGCCTACACCGACCAGTTCTTCCTGGCCCGGCGGCGGGAGCCGATGAGCGTGTCCGCGGAGATCCAGTGGAGCCTGCTGCCGCCGCTGACGATGACCGTGCCGCAGGTCGCGGTGGCCGGCATCCTGGAGCCCGCCTACCGCGTCGCCGGAGACAGCTTCGACTACGCCCTCAACGACGACATCCTGCACATGGCCGTGATCGACGCGATGGGCCACGGCCTGGACGCCGCTGCGATGGCGACCATCGCCATCGGTGCCTACCGGCATGCCCGGCGCGTGTCCGTCAGTCTGGCCGAGAAGTACACGTACATGGACGACGCCATCTCCCGGCAGTTCGGTCCCGACCACTTCGTCACCGCCCAGTTGATGCACCTGAACATCGCCACCGGTGAGCTGGAGCTGGTCAACGCGGGCCACCCCGCGCCGCTGCTGATCCGCGACGGCAAGGTCGTGCGGCAGCTGGAGAGCGCGACGACGCTGCCCGTCGGCTTCGGCGGCGAGGAGCCCCGGATCGGAGAGCACACGCTCCGGCAGGGCGACCGCGTGCTGTGCTACACCGACGGCATCATCGAAGAGCACGTCGCCGGCGGGGAGCTGTTCGGCGAGGAACGCCTCATCCGTTGCGTCGACCGCCTCGGGGAAATGCCGTCAGAGGGGATGCGGGCAGACCTGCGCCGGCTCTCCCACACCTTGAAGAGCGAACGGGGCGGGCACACCAGCGACGACGCCACCCTCTTCATGATCGAATGGCGCGGGGGCGCCGCCGACCACCTCGCGGTTCTCGACTGAACGCCTCGAAGCCGAGGAGATCGGCGGTCCTCCCCAGCGCCTCCGCCGGAAAATACCTGGTCACAACGGTCTTTGCCCGCCGAATAGGCGTACAGTCAAAGGACCGGAAGTACTTCGAGCACCGCCTTTCACGCGGGTGTCATTTCCGGCGATCGCCTAAAAACCGGGCTGCCGACGGGCAGCCCGGGGGCAGGTCCGCATCATGACCACCACCCTCGACCGGACCGCGCCCCGCGATCTCGCAGCAGAGTTCCCGGCTCGCTTGTCCCTCACCCCGAAGACCACGCTCGCCGGCCAGCTGGACGGGGCCTGGTGGCCCTACTCCCGTGACCTCGAGGCCGAGCTCCCCCCGCTCGCCGCCGCCTTGGAGGAACCCTGGGGGCGCGTCACCCGCGTCAGTGTGAACCCCAGCCGCTGGCCGGTCGTTCCGCGCACGGTTGCCCTGGACGGGCGCACGCTGCACGTGGGCTGGTTCGCCGAACAGGACCCCGACAAGCTGATCCTGCTCTCCTACACCGTCGGCCGCTGGGACCTCCTCGTCATCCCGCCCGAGACCGCACCCGCAGCTGCGGCCCGGCTGATGGCCGCCGCCGCGATCCCGGGCAGCGTCCTGGCCGCGGGCGTCCTGATGGCCAACGAGACCGTCATCGGGTGCGGCATCCGGGACGCCCGCCGCCGGGAAGCCACCTGGGAGGACGAAGGCGGGGCCTGCATGTCCCCGTTCGGGGTCGCGATGGGACGAAGCGCCCTGCCGCTGTCCGCGAACGGCTGGAGGTGAGCTCCGTGGAGACCGTCGTCCTCATCGCGGTGATCATCCTCATGATCGGCGTCGCAATGCGCTGGATCCAGGTGCTGAACGCCCGGGACGAAGCGCGGATCGAGGCCTACCGCTTCAGCGACCCCCTACCGAGGCCTCCCGGCCTGCCGGACGACACCGGTCGTCGAGCCCACCACACGGATGCCGACCGGTGAGGAACAGACCTTCCTCCGACCGGGGGCAGCGGTCGGGGCGCCTCGGTGCCCCGACCCGCCGGCCTCCTCACCCGCCCTCGACGGCTACACCTGCCCCCGCGTAGGCCTTCCGCCGGCACCGGCGCACACTCCGACGAGATCTGAGGAGCCCCGACCGGCCCCGGAGCCCACCCGCCCCACCCCACACACGAAAGGACGCGGTCATGGCTACGCTGCGCGAACGCAAGACCTACCGCGACCAGGTGCTCCGGGTCCTGTACGAAGCCGTCGAAGGCAACCGCCTCCTCGGCACCACCGGAGCACAGCTGCGGCGCGACCTCCACGTACCGGAACAGGACCTGGCCGCCGCCTGCACCTACCTGGCGGGCGAGGGACTGATCACCGTCGACTGGGAACCCGGCAACACTCCCGCAATGGTCACCCTCACCCACGAGGGAATCCGGCACATGGAAGCCGATGAGGAGAGCACGGCTGAATCCCCTCACACACGTGAGGGCCTGGAACGCGGGTAGCCGGTCAGTGCTTTCAGTCGGGTTTCCGAGTCCCCGAGACCGAGGACGCAGGCCCAGTGGCAAGCGCAGTGCCCTGCTGCCCTGCCGGAGTGGCCCCATTGTTCGAGCTGGATTGGCTGGGCCGGCCCTGCGGAGGTACCGATGCGGATCCCGCCGCTCGGCCGGGTGCCGGCCGCCACATGCCCGTGCGCCGTGCTGCGCGTCGCCACAGGTGAGGCAGGAAGGCGTAGAAGCGGTCGGGAAGGAACACGGCATCCGCAATGATCATCGCGCCGGAGAAGAGAGGCAGTCCCAGGAGCACTGCGATGCCGATGTGCATGCCCAGCAGCACGGTCAGAACGGGGTACTTGAGCCTGCCGAAGAGTACGAACGGGAAGGCGACCTGCAAGAGCACCGTCACGTAGCTGGCGATCGCGATCACCATCGGGTACTCGTCCACGAGGTGGGAGAGCGCGGGCCAGGGCTGGAACAGCTCGAGGTTCAGCGCGTAGTGGAGAGCGGTGCCGCCGCCCCAGGTCGGGCCCTGGATCTTGTACAGGCCGGCCGATCCGTAGAGGAAGCAGACCTGTGCCGCGATGACGAGGATGCCGCAGTTGTGCACCACCGTCGTCAAGGTCGTACGAGCATCGTGGAGCTGCTGTGACGAGAAGCTCCTCACCGGCTCCGGCGCGTCGCACGCACGGGCTGTCTTGAGCCGGTTCCTGCGTGCGTCCAAGGACCAGCGCCGACCGCACGCGGTGAGGACGAGGTAGAGGGCCATCAGCAGGATCAGGTTGTCGCCCCCGTCCGTCATGAAGATCGATCTTGCATGGAACGAGGTCACCACGACGGCGAAGAGGACGGACATGGCTCGGGTCCGCCAGCCCAGCATGAACAACGCGGACGTGACGAGGGCCATCACGTAGCAGAGTTCGAAGTAGGCGCGGCTGTCGGACAGGAGCAGGATGCTGTTCCAGCCCGTCTGGTCGAAGAGCTGCTGTGCCAGTGCCGGTGTCCAGGGGGAGCCGGGGCCCCAGATCTCGTCACGGTGCGGGAACTCGCGGAGCAGGAAGACCAGGTAGAGAAGCCCGTAGCCGATGCGCAGAACCGACGCGGCGTACAGGGAGACCGGCCGGTCGGTGAGGAGCGCCCACAGAGCACCGATCCGGTCAAGGAGCCACCGGTGGGCGGTACCGGCGACCGGAGTCTCCTGAGCCGCTGGCCGGTGCGGTGCGGCCGCAGTGGAAGAGGGCTGGGGGATCTGTTCACTTCCCATGGGAGGTCACCTTCCACCAGGGCAGGAGCCGGTCCTCGATGGGTCCCGGCGGGCGGTTCCCGGCCGCTGTGCCGGGCGCAGCGACGGGCAATGTGACGACCCGGAGCTGAATGAAGTCGAAAGCGCCGCCGGCGTTGTGGGCGGCGACGCGGTCCGCGGCGATGTTGCGCAGGTACGTCTGCAGCATCACGGCGCGTTCCGAGCGTGCCGTGTCGCTTCCTCCGTGTGTCTCGACATAAGAGGTCCAGGCGCGGCGCAGGAGGTTCTGGGACGTATGGCTCGGAAATACATTGTGGTCGACCGCGGAATGGTCCACGGCAGCCAGGTCGAACCAGGGGGTCACCTGCACCGATCCTTCGGAGTCGGTGTGTGCGGTCCTCGCCAGGATCTTTCGGTTGAACGAGTCGGGGTCCGGGGCGAAGAGTCGCCAGTTCTGTTCGAAGAGCGGGTACACCCATCCGTTGACCTGTGCGCTGTAGCGCTTCGATACGGGGTTGGCGGGGGCCACATGAAGGAATACCAGGACGACATGGACCAGTGTCGTCGCCAGGCAGAGGGCTACTGCGGTGCGCAGCCCTGCTCTCACTGCGCGAACTCTCATGGGCCGCTCGCCCGGCATGGCCGCTTCGCCATGACGCTGTTGGGGGACCGTACCGGAATCGGACTGATGAAGTTCCTTCACGCCCGCAGCTTCAATTCCGCTCGACACCGCCCACCCGGTCCTTCTCATGTCTGCTGTTCGCCTGATGTCTCTGCGATTCACCGACGGCGCGCGGCGGATTCGATGAGGATTCCGCCGCGCGCCGTCATCCGGTGAACGGGGTTCGGGCCGCCTGCTGCCTAGCCCTCGTGGCCGTGGTGACCCTCGTGGCCCGCGGGCTTGTTGCCGTAGCCGTATTGGTCGCCCGGCTTCCCGTCGTGACCGTGGCCGTGGTCCGGCTTACCGGGTCCCTCGTCGTGGCCGTTGCCCGGCCCGCCGTGCTCCGGCCCGTGGTGCTCCAGACCGCCGTGGTCCGGTCCGCCGAGTCCGCCGTGGTCCGGGCCGCCGGGCTGACCGCCGTGCCCGCCGGTGACGTTGCCCCCGGTGATGGTCCCGCCGGTCGTGTTGCCGCCGGTCGTATTGCCGCCTGTCGTGTTCCCGGCCGTGTTGCCCGCGGTGTTTCCGGAGGTGTTTCCGGCGATGTTCCCCGAGGTGCCGCCCGACACAAGGTCGACGATCGGTCCGCCCAGGAGGCCACCACCGATCAGACCCACGGTCGTACCGGTCGTCGATCCTGGGGTCGGCGTTCCGGCGGTCGTGCCCGTGGTCGTGCCCGTGGTCGTGCCGGTGGTGGTCGTGCCGGTCGTCGTACCCGTGGTCGTGCCGGTGGTCGTACCGGTCGTGGTGCCCGTGGTCGTGCCCGTGGTCGTTCCGCCGGTGGCGCACCCGCCGAGGAAGATCCGGTTGTTGTCCATCGTCACTTCGCCGTTACGGGCCAGGGCCCGGCCCTCGATGTTCGTCCCGGTTCGCAGGAAGATCGAGGTCAGCGCCATGATGGTGCCCACAAAGGTGGTGTTGGTGTTGAGCTCCGCCGAACTCCCGATCTGCCAGAACACGTTGCACGGCGAAGCGCCGTTCGTGAGCAGGATCCGGCTGGAGGTCGCCGTCGTCAGGGCTGCAGGAATCTGGAACACCCAGACCGCGTTGGGGTTCCCCCCGGCATTCAGGACCAGGTCGCCGGTGAGTCCGACACTGCCGGCGGGGTCTCTCGTGTAGACGCCCGGAATCAGCTCTGTGGGGCCGGACGTTCCCGAGCCGATGGCCGCCGGAAGGTCGAAGTCCTCGGCCTGGCCGGCCGCATTGTTGTAAGCGATGATCAGATCGCTCTTGGCCTGGAGGGCCTGGGCATCCGCAGGGTGCACGGCGCCGAGGACCAGGCCGGGCGGGAATCCGGTGATGGCCGGGTTCGGGTGAGTCCCGAGGTCGTGGCTGATCACGGTGGGGCCGGTGTTGGTGACTCCCTGACCTGCCAGAACGGAGTAGCTGGCGGTGGTGCCCAGAGGTACGGCAGTCGCGATGGCCAGGGCCTGCGTCGGCAATCCGGCGACCATGACAGCGGCAACCGTTACGGCGACGGCCGAGGCCAGCCAGCCGGAAATAGTGCGGCGCTGAGCCGCTTGGAATTTCAGCTTCATCGAGGGGGGCCACTTCCTATGGGGGCCGTGGCATACCGGGCTCCTACCGATCGCCCGGGAAGCCTTGTCGTTGTTGCCGCATATTACGCAGCAACATTCACGTGGCAAAAATAGGCAAGGGGAGGGAGGGGGGATTACAAGCATATTCGACGCAGCGAGGCGCGATGAAAATACCAAAACTCGCCGCGCCGATCATGCGATAATCCCCCCGCCGGATGGGGCTGGATTAACTCGCACGAGGCGGAGCCGCTCATATGGAAATGCATTCAAACCCGCCAAGCGTGCGGAGTGCCGCCAGGAGGGTGATTTCACGAGTTGTTGGAGGGCGGGCGCGCCGATCGATCTTCCGTCTATCCGTATGACTCTGGTCGGGAGTGTTTACGCTCCCTTTCTTGCGCGGGATCGAGCACCGGCCTTGTCGAATTGGTGAGCGATGTCCGTTCCGTCGGATCGAGCGTGAGTTCACCCGCAGGTGACTTCCGACCGCTTTTCACATCCGGCAACGCCCGGGGCCCAGCTCGCGCACCGCCCAACGCCGCACCCGAGCCTTCACCCCGTACGTCGAGCGGGAGGAGAAGATGGTCGTCCCCCCGCCGGCGCACCGCTGCCCGACAGGCCAGTACCCGAAGCCCCGCAGAGGTCTCAGCGGAGCGTGCGGTGGCGCCGGCCGGAACGTCGGATGTGCACGACCAGGTACACCAGGGCGCCGATGAACACCACGATGCCGATGATCAACAGATAGAACAGCCCCTCGGCGACAGCGCCGATGAGGCCCAGCACGATCGCCACGATGACGAGAATCAGGAAGAGCGTCATGACGTAGGGCACCTCCTCGAAGGGCCGGTCAGCGGCGGGCGAGCTGCCGCTCGCCGTTCACGCCGGGCTGATAGGCCAGGCCGTAGTGCGCGAAGACGGCCGCCTCGTCCTCGGCGGGCAGGACGTCGTCCGTCCCGATCGCCGGGCACTTCTTCACCAGCGACCTGTCGTAATCGACCTTGACGTAGCCGGGCCCCACGACCGCGCCTGCCAGCGGGACGAAGACCAGGTGGCGGCGGGTGGGCAGCCCGACCAGGACGGTGGCCATGGCCGGCTCGTCGGTGCTGGTGTCCACATAGACCGCCTCCAGCACTCCGATCTTGTGGCTTGCGGCATCGACGACGTCGTGGGTACGCCACTCCCGGATATCCGCGATCGCGATCATCCCGAGCGCCCCTTTCCCGCAGTGTTGCGCCGGCAGGCGTTGTACTTTTCAGCCTGCCCCGCAAAGCCCGCCCGCACCAGCCCGGACACCCCGCAACGTCACACGGCAAGGACGACCCGTTCTCCCGTGTGCGCCGCACGGCCGCCGGACCCTGGCGACGCCCCCCAAGAGGCTTAGTAGGTGAGCGGTCGTTTCCGGCGAACGGGTGGAGGGCCGTGGCATTCGGGTGAATTCTGCTCGGGCTGTGCACGCGGCTCCGCTCGCGCCGCGTGACACTCGACAGCGGGGCCCACTGATCATCATTCCGCGGCGCATGCGTTCACCCGGGCCCGGCCGCGGCGATTTCCGTGGCTGGTAGACAGCCCCGAGGCGGAGGTAGGTCGCGCGTGGCGGTGAACGGAAACCCGACCGTCAGACGACGCCGTTTGGGCGCGGAGTTGCGCCGGCTCCGTCTGGCCCGCGGACTGACCAGCACGCAGGTGGCCGAGCACCTGTTGATCTCCCAGCCCAAGATCAGCCACTTGGAGACCGGCCGCCGCGGGATCAGCCCGCGCGATGTGCGGGACCTGTGCGGCCTCTACGGGGTCACAGACCAGCAGGTCGTCGACTCGTTGATGGAGATGGCCCGGGAATCGAACCGACAGGGCTGGTGGGTCGCCTGCGGGGAAGTCCCGTACGCCGTCTACATCGGCCTGGAGACGGCAGCCGCTTCTGTCCGGTCCTACGAACCCCTGGTGATCCCCGGCCTGCTGCAGACATCCGCCTACGCGGCAGCGGTCACTGCGGAAACGATCCCTCTGGTCACGGAGGAGGAGATCGCCGTGCGCCTCGAGGTACGGCTGCGCCGTCAGTCCCGCGCCCACCACCCAGCCCGGTCTTTCCGTCTAGAGGTAGTGCTGGACGAATCAGCACTGCGCCGCCTGGTCGGCAGCCCCGAGATCATGCACGAACAGCTCGAGTACCTGAACCGCCTCGGCGAGCAGCCGCACATCACCGTGCAGGTCCTCCCGCACAGCGCGGGAGCCCATCCGGGAATCTCTGGACAGTTCTCCATCCTCGACTTCCCAGACACCGCCACGGGGACGGTGTATCTGGAGCGGTTCACCAGCGACCTCTACCTGGAGAAACGATCCGACGTGCGGCACTACGGCGCCATGTTCGACCACCTGCAGAACCAGGCCCTGAACCCGGAGCACACCCGCCGCTTCATCACCCGTGCCGCCGAGGAGCTGCCGGCCGCCGCAGCGCTGCCCGCCCGGCCGTGACCGCCGCACCGGCCGCAGGTCGCTGCGGCGCGCGTGGTGACGCGCGCGTGGCGACGGCGCATCAGCGAGTGGGCGGTTCCTCCCTGCCGATGGAGGCGCGCAGCCCCAGGACGCGGCGAGCCCGCACCCCCGGCCGGGGGTGCGGGCTCGCTCGGATCCGGGCCGCAGGGATCAGGCGGGGCGGCCGCCGAACGGGCCGCCGGTGCCGTAGTAGGTGCCCAGCTCCTCCCGGTACCCGGCGTCGCCGAGGTGCTTGTCCCGGTGGAACTCGGGGGCGGCCTTGATCTGTTCCTTGGTGCGGTCGACGAAGATCTTCCGATCCTCGGGGTCGACCTTGACGACCGTGCTCGCGGGCAGCAGGACCTCCTTGCCGAAGATCCATACGCCGGTGTCCACGACCAGGTAGGCGTCACCGACCTCGTCGGAGTGCTTGTCGACCTTGCCGATGCTCCCGTCGGTCGCCTCGACCTTGTAGCCGGTCAGGTCCGTACCGGCCAGGTGGCCCGCGGTCGGCTGGTAACTCCACACATGTTCAGTCACGCGAAAACAACTCCTCCGGTCAACGGGGGACGGCGGGGAAATGCTTCTCCGCCGATCCTCCTTGTTCCGTACGTCGTGCTCGGCGGATGTGCTGCGTTCCGCCTGGACTTCGCCTGCCCCGCTTCAACCGCTTCACGCACCCGCATCGACGGCAGGACCGGGACGGTCCCCGCCATGTAGTGCCCGGGTCATGAGGACGCCTTGCTCCGTACGGCTCAATCGACGGCTCGGGAAGGCGGCTTGGGGGCAGGAGACCACCATGGACAGCAATCGCGAGATGGACTCGGAACACCAGGTGCCCGAAGGCGTCGACGAGAAGACACTGCGCGCCCTGGGCGCACTCTCGAAGGCTCTGGAGACCACGGAGCGGGCCCGCGGACACCTCTACGGATTCCACCAGCTGACCGGGACCGCGGACTTCGAGCTCGGCGACGCCGTCCGGCTCCTGCGCGAGGCGGGCCACGAGGAGCAGGCCGCACGCCTCGAGCGCGACATCGTGGGCCGCAACGTCATCCCGGGACACTGGACGTTCCAGATCATCGAGGCCTACGACTCCACCTACCATCGGCCCTTCACCGCAATGGAAGGCGACATTGTCGACGAGCTGGCCGGCGGGCGTGAGCACCTCCTGGAGGCCCGCCTGAAGACGATCCGCCGCACCCACGGCCATCCGGACCACACCGCCACGCCGCCCGCCTCCTGAAACGAGGGCCGAGTCCGGAGGGAGGGGAGCCCGCCGGTGTCGCTCACGCCGCCGGGTACCCTCCGACCGCCCGGCGATACGCCACGTGCCCGCCGAGGGCGCCGGTGACAGCGACGGCGGCCAGCCCGCCGAGGGACCACAGCCGGCCCTTCGCCGGGCGGCCGCGCAGCCGCGACGTCAGGGACACGGCGTAGCAGGCCACCGCGACCGCGTTCGAGGCCGCGTGGGCGAGGCCGACCCGGGCCTGTTCGGGAGGCAGGTCCGCCCAGTCCACCCAGCCGGCCACGGCTGCCGGGGCGATTCCGGCCAGGCCGACGGAGACGAGCGTCTTGCTCGCACGTTGCGTCCCGGGTACGACGTCGAGCACGGCGGACGAGAGCCAGCATCCGATGGGTACCTGCACCAGTACGGGATGCAGGGGGTGCCCGAGCGGCCTGCCACGCAGCACATCACGCATCCCGCCCAGGGGGAGTGCGCGGATGCCCCGCTGGAGCACCCTGATCGCCGGATCGGCGACCGTGGTCCGTTCCAGCCGGTCCAACGCGGTCAGCCACCGGGTCGAGGCAGTGTCGAGTACTGCGGTCCGCCCGGTCACGGCCGAGGCGTCGGGAGTGCGTGAGTTCATGCTCGACGCCTACCCGGTGTCACGCCGCGATCCCGCCCCGGTCCCCACTGGCACCCGAACGACAGGTCTCCCGTCAGGGCGCTCGCGCGGGCCTGTCCGTGCCCCCGGATCTCGGCGGTCCGGACGGCCGGAGAGGTCATGCGCTGGGGACGGCCAAGGGATCGGACGGGGCGGTCTTCTTCCCCGCTTCCATCTGTTCGCCGAGTTCGGTGAGGCGGTTGCGGCCCATGGCCTTGCGGACCTCGGGGAACCACTCCTTCTCCTCTTCCTCGACGTGGTGGCGGACGTTCTCCATGAGGACCGTCATCTTGGCGTCGAACCGCTCGTCGCTCGCGTCGAGCCCCTTGAGTTCGGAGAGCATCCACAGCACGACGTGGTGCTCCTCGATGCTTTCCAGGACGTGGTCCTTGGTGTCGGGGTCGGCCTCGCGGGCAGCGGGGTAGAAGATCTTCTCCTCGATCCAGGTGTGCGTGGTGAGTTCCTCGATCACCTGGTCGGCGATCTTCCGCTTCGTGGCGTGCGCGTTGTCGCCGGCCTTCTCGAACTGCTTGAACAGCTTCTCGACCGTTTTGTGGTCTTCCTTGAGCAGTACGATCCCGTCCACCAGGTCTCCTTCGATCGTCCATCGGGGGCGCGGTCGACCGCCCTGACCCCGTGTACCCGGTGGGGTGGTGGTGACACTGTTGGCCGGGTGGGATGCCTCGTACGGACGACCTTCCGTACGCCGAACGCCGACGCTTCTCCAGCCCGTCGGGGGACCCCGGTCCCGCGCGGGACCGGGGCGGGCACGGATCAGAGGGCGGCGGGGAACCGGTCCCAGGCCCGGTGCTCGCCCAGCGCCGTCGTGGCGGCGGCCACGACCGCGCTGCCGCTGTCGGCGACGGCGATGCCGGGGTCGTCTGCCGTGATGCCGGCGGATTCGAGGAGCCGTTCCGCGCCGTTCCAGCCGCCGATGGCCTTGCCGTGCCGGTACGCCTCGGTGAGGAGCAGCAGTACGCGCGGGTCGGGGGCTTCGGGGGGCTGGGCCGTGCCGGCCTTTGCGTCGCGGGCGCCGTACGCGTCCGCGCCGGACTGGGGCACTCCGGCCAGGAGCAGGGCGTCGAATTCGACGGAGCGGGCGGTGGCGAAGGTCCGCTGAACGGCGATCGGGTCGTCGTCGCCGTCACCGTCGAGGGTGCCGCCGGTCGGGGCGATGACGAGGGGCACCATTGCGGAGTCCAGGACGGCCTGGCGGGCGGCCCGTACGCCGTCCAGGTCGGCCGTGGCGTCGGCGACGATGCCGATCACGCGGCCGTCGGTCGGCCAGGTCCCGCCCATCTGGGAGAGGGCGGGGCTGGGGTCGGCCGCGACGAGTGGCACGGTGGCGGCCGGTGCCGGCAGCCCGAGGCCCGTGGCGACCTGCTCGCACAGCTGCGGATCGATGTTCGCCAACACCTTCAGGCTGCGTTCCTTGACGGCCTGCTCATAGCACTTGCTCAGCTCGAAGGTGTAGGCGGCGATGATGTGTTCGCGCTCGGGCGGGGTCATGCTGAGCCAGAAGAGGCGCGGCTGGGTGAAGTGGTCCGAGAACGAGGCGGGCGCCTCACGGACCTTGCTCGCCTCAGGAACGGTGAAGGGTACCTCGATGAAGGCGGCCGCATCGGCTCCGGCGAGGAACGGGCATCCGCCGTCGAGACTGTTGGGCCGGTAGGGGGCGACGCCCGTGTGGACGGCGCTCTGGTGCATGCCGTCGCGCAGCATGTCGTTGACGGGGGCGTGCGGCCTGTTGATGGGGATCTGGCCGAAGTTGGGGCCTCCGAGGCGGCTGATCTGCGTATCGAGGTACGAGAAGAGCCGGCCGGCGAGCAGCGGGTCGTCGGTGACGTCGATGCCCGGAACCAGGTGTCCGGGGTGGAAGGCGACCTGCTCCGTCTCGGCGAAGTAGTTCTTGGTGTTGGCGTTCAGGGTCATCAGACCGATCGGCTGAACGGGTGAGCGCTCCTCCGGCACGATCTTGGTGGGGTCGAGGAGGTCGATGCCCTCGAAGGTCTGGTCCTCGGTGTCGGGGAAGACCTGAATGCCCAGCTCCCATTGCGGGAAGGCGCCGGATTCGATGGCGTCGAAGAGGTCCCGGCGGTGGAAGTCGGGGTCCATCCCGCTGATCATCTGCGCTTCCTCCCAGACGAGGGAGTGCACGCCGAGTCTCGGCTTCCAGTGGAACTTCACCAGCACGCTCTCGTCGGCCGTGTTGACCAGACGGAAGGTGTGGACGCCGAAGCCTTCCATCATCCGCAGCGACCGCGGGATGCCGCGGTCGGACATGTTCCAGATGGTGTGGTGGGTGGCTTCGGTGTGCAGGGACACGAAGTCCCAGAACGTGTCGTGCGCGCTCTGTGCCTGCGGGATCTCGCGGTCCGGATGCGGCTTCGCGGCGTGGATGACGTCGGGGAACTTGACGGCGTCCTGGATGAAGAACACGGGGATGTTGTTGCCGACCAGGTCGAAGGTTCCCTCGTCGGTGTAGAACTTCGTCGCGAACCCTCGGGTGTCGCGCACGGTGTCGGCCGAACCGCGCGAGCCGAGGACCGTGGAGAACCGCACGAACACCGGCGTCTCCACGTCCTTGGCGAGGAACGCGGCCTTCGACACTTCGCCGGCCGTTCCGTAGCCCTGGAAGACGCCGTGAGCGGCGGCACCACGCGCGTGGACGACCCGCTCCGGGATCCGCTCGTGGTCGAAGTGGGTGATCTTCTCGCGCAGATGGTTGTCCTGCAGCAACACCGGGCCGCGGGGGCCGGCCTTCAAGGAGTGATCGGTGTCGGGCAGCCGTGTCCCTTGGGCCGTCGTGAGGTACGTGCCGCTCTGCGCCACGCGTGCCTGGTCCACCCCCGTCGCCTGTCCGGTCGGCCCCACCGTCTCGGGGCCGTCCTGGTCGGGCTTCGGCGGTAGGGGTTCCGTGGGCTCCGTCGGCTCGATCAGCGGCGGAGACTCGGGGGCGGGCTTGCCCGGCAGCCCGCTCTTGGCGGTGCCGGTCGATGACTGCTGCTTGCTCATGATCCTTCTCCTTGGGGCCGCCGACGTGGTTAGACGGGCGAGAGCCGTGACTTCCCCGGTCCGGGCTGCGCGGTGCGCGGCGTCCCGGATCTCCGGCCAGGCGTCACCGTCGCCCATGTCGGTCTTCACGCCGGTTTTCACGCCGTGGTCGGCGATCCGGACGGTCTTGCCGGTGACCCCGTGCTCGGCGAGGCGGCCATCGTCTGCTCGGCCAGCAGCTGGGAGCTCGACGGCGCGGCGGAGGGGGACAGAGTGCAGACGAGCGCGACAGCGCGGAGCGGCGTGTGATTGTTGGGGTCCATGGTGTTCCGGCTACCCGCCCATCCCTCTTTGATGTCGCAAGCTATGCGATTCGTCCATATTTGCTCCGTGGCGCGGGGGTGGAAGCCACGGAAACGGTACGTCCACGGGGCCTGCGGCGACGGGCGGGGAAGGCGGGACGCTCAGCGCCTCACGTCCGCGTCAGCCGCCGGTGAGCCCTCCGCGCAGCGGGGTGGACGGAAGTCAGCGCCAGTCTCATCCCGAGGGCGAGCTCGTGCAGCTGGCCGAGCAACTGGGCCTGCACCGTCTGGCGGTCGAGGACGCGGTCCAGGCGCGCCAGCGGTCGAAGCGGGAGCGCTTCGGCGACGTACTGGCCGTCGCGCTGCAGACCCTGTGGTAGGTCGACGAGGAAACGGCGGTGGAGACGGGCGAGTTGATGGTCCTCGTCGGGCCCGTCACGCACTTACCGTCCGCCACGTCCGGTGGACCCGGCAGCCGAAGCAGCCCGCCGACTGGAAGCCGACCCGTCCATGCTGCTCTGTGGCCCGCTGTCGGTGCTGCACGCCGTGCTCGACGTCGTCGTCCGCGCATACGGCGAGGCCGCCGAGACGGTGCGCGCCGCGCTCGACCGGCTGGAGGACCGCGTTCTCGCCGCCCTCTCGTGTCGACCGCACCGAGGACATCCACTCCCTGGAGCGAGAGGTCCGTGAGTTCCGGGACGCCGTGCAGCCGTTGGTGCCGTCCTGCCCGGTCTTCCGAGCGGTCTGGCCGGCGAAGGGCGTTCGGCGAAGGCCCTGCCCTACTTCGGTGACGTGGCCGATCACCTCCACCGCACCGACACGACGACGTGCGGCGCATCTCCAGGGGCGCGCCCCGCGCGAGGGGCCTCGTTTCCGCATGCCGTACGGGCATGAGTTGCGCTGCGGGGGAAAGCCGGGGGGTATGACACCCCTACCGAGCCGAGCTCAGGGCCGTGACCGTGATCGTGCCGACACCGGGCGGGACCACTCCCTCGCGGGCCCGAGCGAGCGGGTCGAGGAGCGGGCCCCGGATCAGCCTTCCGACCTGCCCGCACGCTCCTGGCGGGCCGTACTGCGCGGCACGGTCGAGGAGTTCCGGAACGACGAGCTGGCCGATCGCGCCGCGGCCTTGACCTACTACGGGGTGCTGGCGCTCTTCCCCGCCCTCCTGGTACTCGTCTCCCTACTGGGCCTGGCCGGGGAGTCGACGACCGCGCGGCTGCTGGACGACCTTCAGCAGCTGACGCCCGGCTCCGCTCAGGACGTGATCAGGGAGGCGGTCGAGCAACTGCAGGCCCGCAGCGGCGTCGGATCGCTGATGGCGATCGTCGGCCTCGTCGTGGCGCTGTGGTCCGCCTCGGGCTACGTGGCCGCGTTCATCCGGTCCGCGAACGCCGTCTACGACGTGCCGGAGGGCCGCCCGATGTGGAAGGTGCTGCCGCTGCGCCTGGCGCTGACCGTCACGCTGATGCTCCTCGCCTGCGCCGGCGCGCTGATCGTCGTCTTCACCGGCGGCGTGGCGCGGCGCGCGGGTACCGCCCTGAGAATCGGGGACAGCGCCCTCACGGTGTGGTCGATCGCGAAATGGCCGGTCCTGGTCCTCCTCGTCACCATCACGATCGCGCTCCTGTACTGGGCGGCGCCGAACGCCAAGGGCCGTGGATTCAGGTGGGTGACGCCGGGGAGCTGCCTGGCCCTGGTGATCTGGATGGCCGCCTCGGCCGGCTTCGCGTTCTACGTCGCGAACTTCGCCTCCTACAACAAGACGTACGGCACGGTCACCGGTGTGATCGTCTTCCTGGTCTGGCTGTGGATCACCAACCTCGCCTTCCTCCTCGGGCTGGAGTTCGACGCGGAACTGGCCCGGCAGCGTGCGATAGCCGGAGGGCTGCCCGAGGACGCCGAACCCTATGTCCGGCCGCGTGGAACCCGTGCATGGAGCGATCAGGACCGCCGCCGCATGGAGCGGTGATCGCACGGTGCCGCGGAGCCTCCGCAGAAGCATCTGCTCGTGGCGCGGGTGCTCGTTGGTTTACCGGGTAGGCGCGCCATGACAAGGGCGTGCGCATCGCAAGAGGGGTCCCCGAGGCCGGCGCATCCGTCCCGGAGCAGACCATCGACAGCGTCAAGGCCGATCCGGCCGTGATCAAGGAGAAAGCGTTCCGATGACGAACGAACCCCGAACCGATATCGGCACACCCACCCCCGACGAGCTGCGCGAGCAGGTCGAGCGCACCCGCGACGAACTCGGGCAGACCATCGAGGCGCTGGCGGACAAGGCCGACATTAAGGCACAGGCGCGAGAGAAGACGGCCGCCATGAAGGAACAGGTCGCCGCAACGGCCGGCGCGGTCGCCGACCAGATCCGTACGAAGACCCGGTATGCGGCGCAGCTGGTGAAGGACACGACGCCCGAGCCGGTCCTGGACCAGGCGGGCCGGGCCGCGAGCGTGGCTCGCACCCACCGCAAGCCGCTGCTCGTGGCCGGCGGCGCCGCTCTGATCGTCCTCCTCTTGGTGCGGCGCAGCCGTCGAAGCCGATGAAAGCGTCCGAGGTCGCGTACAGGCCGGTGGGTCTGGCCCTGGGCGCTGTCAGCGGCATGATCGCAGGGGCGGCATTCAAGCAGGTCTGGAAGATCGTCGAAGGGGAGGGCGACGCTCCCAGCGCTACGGACGAAGACCGCTCCTGGAAGCAGATCCTGATCGCCGCCGCCATCCAGGGCGCGATCTTCGCCGTGGTCAAGGCTGCTGTCGACCGCTCGGGTGCCGTGGCCACACGTCGCGTGACGGGCACCTGGCCGGCCTGACCCCCGCGCCGCCCTGCGCGCCACACCACCGGCAGGGCCCTGCCGAGACACCGAGTGGCCGCGTGTGGAAATAGCGGGAAAGGGCGAGGGAAGGCCCATATTCGTCTGATCCTCTGAAGATCGACGAGAATTCGGATGGGCCGCTCAGATCGGGGCAGCAGCAGGATGCCCGCCATTTTCCGCGGTCCGCTCCGCGGGCCGCATTCGAATCCGGGAGGTACGCGGTGCCCGCCACGGCTCTGTCCTTGCCCCCGTTCCCGGTCGCCCTGATGGCCCTTCCGGGCGTCTACCAGCCGCAGGCGGACACCCTGTTCCTTGCGGAGGCGCTCTCCCAGGAGGAGCTCGGGCCGAGGACCGACGCGCTGGAGATCGGTACGGGCACCGGTGCGTTGGCACTGCACGCCGCGGGCAGGGGAGCCCGGGTCACGGCGGTCGACGTTTCCTGGCCCGCCGTGGTCACGGCGCGGCTGAACTCCTTGCGCCGGCGGCTGCCGCTGCGCGTCCTGCACGGTGACTTCGCGGCGCGTACCGCCGGGTGCCGCTTCGACCTGGTGGTCACCAATCCGCCGTACGTCCCGGCCCCGGGGGTCCGGCTGCCGTCGCGCGGGCCGGAGCGGGCCTGGGACGCCGGTCCCGACGGGCGCGGGGTCATCGACCGGATCTGCGCCGGCGCCCCGGCCCTGCTGCGTCCCGGGGGCGTCCTGCTCATGGTGCACTCCGCGATGTGCGGGGCCGGTGAGACCCTCGATCGCCTGACCGGGGTGGGGCTGGCCGCAGAAGTCACGGCGAGTGCCTCGGTGCCGTGGGGACCCGTGCTGCGTTCGCGACGAACCTGGCTGGAGCAGCGGGGTCTGGCGGCAGCAACCGACGAGTGGGAAGAGCTGGTGATCATCCGTGCCCGGTCCCTCTGACAGCTCCCCGGCCCCGGCCCGGGCCTCCGTAAGGGCGCCGGCCCGCCGGGTATCGGTGGACCCGCAGGGCCCGGTCCTGGTCGAGGGGCCGGTCGAGATCGTCCTGGACGACGGGACGGTCGCCCGGTCCGACCGCTTCATGGTCGCGGTGTGCACCTGCCGCCGCAGCCGTGCCTACCCCTGGTGCGACACCAGCCACCGCTGTCGCGAGCGGGGCGGCTCGCCTCCCGAGGACAGGAACCCGCGATGACCCCTCCGCGCATGAGCTTGAGCTCGACCAAGGTGGCGTCGGCCGCCGGCCCCCGTCTGGTCGAAGGGTGCGGCGAGCTGTCCCGCGCCGTGACCGAGGCCCTGCGATCCGGCGGCCCGCCGGTGTACGCCACGGGGTCCGTACTCAAGGCGGACCCGTGGGGTGAGGACCTCCAGCTCGCCCTCTACCTGCTGTACGAGCTGCACTACCGCGGCTTCGACGGAGTGGACGACGAGCGCGAATGGGACCCGGAGCTGTTGCGGCTGCGCCAGTCGATGGAGACCCGGGTCCTGCACGCCCTGCGCACCGAGCTGTCCGACGCGCCCCGAACGGTCGAGGAAGCCTTCGCCCCGCTCCTCGTCGAGCCCGTGGACCTTTCCGGCAGTCTCAGCCACCACCTGGAAACCGGCGGCGAGCTCTGGCAGTTGCGCGAGTACGCGGCCCTTCGTTCGCTGTACCACCTCAAGGAGGCCGACCCGCACGCCTGGGTCATTCCGCGGCTCACCGGACGGGCCAAGGCCGCCATGGTCGCCATCGAGTACGACGAGTTCGGCGCCGGCCGCGCCGACCGCATCCACGCACGACTCTTCGCGGACCTCATGGTCGACCTGGAACTGGATCCCCGCTACGGCCGCTACCTGGACCGCGCGCCGGCGCCGCTGCTCGCGACCGTGAACCTGATGTCCCTCTTCGGGCTCCACCGAGCCCTGCGCGGCGCGCTCGTCGGCCACTTCGCGTGCGTCGAGGTCACCTCGTCGCCCGGATCCAGGCGCCTCGCCAAGGCCATGCGGCGCTGCGGAGCGGGACCTTCGGCCGAACACTTCTACGCGGAGCACGTCGAAGCCGACGCCGTCCACGAACAGGTGGTGCGCCACGAGGTGATCGGAGGCCTGCTGGCCGACGAGCCGGACCTGGAGGCGGACATCGCGTTCGGGTGCGCGGCGACCGTCCTGCTGGAGGACCGCCTCGCGACCCACCTCCGCAAGGCCTGGGACCAGGGGCGCAGCGCCCTGCGTTCGCCCTTGCCGGGGCCGTGAGGGCGGGCTCACGACCACAGGGAGCGACGCGCCGGCCTCTTCAGGCACGGCGCGCCGCTTCCTTCGGCGGATGGTGCATGGGCCACGGTTCTTCGGAACGACACGGGCTGCCGTCAGCGGTGGGCGGCTCGGTGGCCGAACCAGTGGCCTCGACCGCGGGGGGCGTCGGTCACCGGAGCACCGGTCTCGGCACGGGGGGCGTCGGCGATCGGAGTCCCGGTCTCGGCGCGGGCATCGTCGCGTTGCTTGATCAGATCGTCGCGCTCGCGGTCGACGACGGCGGCCTCACGGCGTGACGTGCCGAGTTCCCGTCGGGCCTGCGCCGAGCGACGGGCCGAGCGACGGGCGCCCATCATGACCAGAGTCAGACCCAAGAGGGCGGCGGCTCCGACGATGATTCCGCTGAGAAAGAGCGATCCGGTTGAACCGGTGACGTGGTAGCCGAAAATCGAGAAATCGCTGCCGACGCCGAGATCGTGCCCCGCGCCGGCATTGCCGAATACTCCGGCCAGGCCGACGATGATGGCGGCGATCAGAATGATGAGCCCGAGGATGAGAATCATGGAATTTCTCCTTGGATGCGCGCCCGAACAAACCGCCGGACACGGCTGGCGTCTACCCCGGTTGTGAACCGTCAAGCCGAAGCGGAGAACATCACTGCTCAAACGGGAATTGCGTCCTGTGGACCATCGGGCTCATTCTGCTCGTCATGACCTTTAGCCGGATCCTCGGCGCGGCCGGTCACGCGGTCGGCGGCCGCCGACATCCGGCGACAGCGCAGTCAGGGAAGGCGTAGCGCCAGTACGACGACGTCGTCTCCGGGAGCCGGGTCCGCGGGCCTGTTGCTGATCCGGTGGAGCAGTTCGGGCAGCGGACGGTCACCGTGGCGGGCGAGCAGGGCGACGAGTTGGGCGAGGGAGGCATCGATGTCGTGGCCGCGGCGTTCGATGAGCCCGTCCGTGTAGAACAACAGCGTCGAGCCCGCGGGAAGGCCGCGCCGAGCCTCGGTCCGGTGGAACGGCCCGAGGTCCCTGTGGAGGAGGATGTCGTGCTCCTCCAGGAGGGTCACTCGGCCGTCGGGGGTACGGAGCAGCGGCGGCGGGTGGCCGGCGTTCGACCAGGTCAGCGTCCAGTCGGGACCGCCGTCGGCGAGGTCGAGGCGTGCGTGGACCAGCGTGCCGCCGGCCTCGATGGGCAAGACCGAACAAGCGGCATCGAGGGCGGTCAGCGCCGTGGCCGGGCTGTACGGCGGGTGGTCGAGGGTGGCCTGCCGCAGCATGCTGCGGATTTGGCCCATGATCGTGGCTGCGTGCATGTCGTGGCCTGTGATGTCACCCACCGTCACCATGAGGGCTCCGGGTTCGCCGCCGGGTGAGGCGGGTGGTAGGTGATAGGCGTCGTACCAGTCCCCACCGATCATGTCGCCGACCGCGGCCGGCTCGTACAGGGCGCTGATCTCGATGTGGTCGGCAACGGGGAGGTCGGTGAGCATGGCTTCCTGGAGCTGCCGGGCCACGGAGATGCGTTCGTCGAGGTGCAGCGCGCGTTCCACCGCCTGTGCGATGTAGCCGGAAGCGGCGGTGAGCGTGGCCCGCTCCGTGACCCCCACCTCGTGCCGCTTGGCCCAACAGACGGCGAGTACGCCCAGCAGGGCGCGGCTGCCCCAGAGCGGCAGGCACAGCACGGTGGTGAAGCCCATGCGGTCGAAGAAGCCGACCGCCTCGGGGCTGTACCCGGCGACGAGCGCCTCACGGTCGGGCACGAAGACCGCCCGTCGTTCCCGCATGGCCCGGGTGCTCGGGAACGCCGCGCTCGCGGGCAGCGTGAGGACCTCCCGTTCCACCGAGTGCTCGACGTCTGGGTCGGCAACCCGGTGGAGTTCGTCCTTGTCGGCGACCAGCAGGCCGACGTACGAGGGCTTTCCGGCACCGACGAAAAGGTCCCGCAGCCGGCGCCGGACGTCCTCCAGCCCGGACGTCTGGGCCAGTTCCTCCGAGGCCCTCAGCAGCAGCTCGGCGTGGTCCATGCCGGCCTGGGCTTCCTGCTCCAGGCGCTCCGCGTCGCTCCGGGCCCGCTCGGCGGCGGCTCGCGCGGTCTCCAGCACCTTCTGTGCGGACCGGCTCTGCGCCGACAGGATGCGCAGGCGCAGCTCGGCGGAGCAGGCCGCGGCCAGATCCATCAGGTCGGCCAGTTCGCCGTCACCCCACGTCCGCGGCTCGTGGTCGACGGCGCACAAGGAGCCCAGGACCAACCCGTCGGCGTCGGTCAGCGGCGTTCCTGCATACGCGATGAGCCCGAGATCCCCGATGGCCGGGCTGCTACGGAGCCGGTCGTCGGCGCGGGCATCGGGCACGACCAGAGGCTGCCCGGAGGCCACCACGTACCGGCAGGGCGAGTGCGACAGCGGCAGCGCGCGGCTCACCGCCCAGGGCTCCTGCAGACCGAACAGTCCGGGCAGGATCTGCCGCTCCTCCTCGACCAGCGAAACGAAGGCCACCGGCACGCGGAGCAGTCGTGAAACCAGCCGGGCGAAGCGGTCCATCCCGGTATCGGAAGCTGCCGAAAGCCCCGCCAACCTCAGGGCCCGCGGCCGTGCGCCGCCCGGGTCCACTCCGGATTCCGCGCCCTGTTTCGGCATCTGCCCTCCGGCCGCGCTGCACTTGAAACCCTCAACGGCATGGTAGGCCAGCGGCGGGCTGCTTCGCCGGTCTACGGTGGTACGGGCGCGTGCGCCGAAGGGGCGGCTCCCGGCCGCCGGGTCGGTGCGAAGGGCTGAGCCGGCTCCGGCTACCGCCCGCCCGAGGCCGCGCGTGGTGAAAGTCGCGACTGCGAGGTGTGCACCCGGCCCACGGAGGATCTGGCGGAGCCGATGTTCGAACTGGCCCTGCTGCTCCCGAGGACCGGATTCGGGGAGCCGAGGCCCTAGAAGTCGAACCTGATCAGCTCCTTGCCCACGCTGGAGTCGTACGGTCCGTGCCGCGTTCTGAGCACCGGATCAACGGCGGACACTCCGAGGGAACAGCAAGTGGCACAGTTTGTCATCTACGGGATGTCGGACACCGAGATCTCTAAACGGCTCGGAATCTCCACGCACACCGTCAGGGACCATCTCAAGAAGGTCTTCGACAAGACGGGGACGAACAGCCGAGGCCGACTGCTCCACATCCTCTACTTCACCCACTACCGACCAGACATCGAAGCCGGCTGTGTCATGGAAACCCGCGGGTGGTTCACGACATCCAGCTCCGATCCGGCACAGGCTTTGCGCTGACAGAGGATCGAACGTGGAGCTGCGGTGGTCTTGACGGGAACACTCCGGCGAGGCCGGATTTGGTGATGAGTCCCGAGAGTTTTTGTCCGGGAGATCATCGAGGCGATGGTGACAGGTGACGACGTGCGGATCGACTGGCCGCTACGTCTGCCGGTGCAGCGGCAAGCCTTGCTGACCTGTTCGATCTACGGGGGCCGGCGCATGGACCTGCGCTCGGGCTGCGGGGAGAGGAACTGACCGATTGCCGATGTGGCTGCGGGCGAATTACGCGGTACTGGCGGCCTGGTCGGACGCGGGCTGGAACCAGCCCGCCTTTGATGCGAACACACCGGTGCCGGCCATCACGCTCCCCAAGCCAGGCCCGGCGCCCCGGCCGGGCTCTGCCGCATTCCCGTTGACGGGGCTGGCTCTGCCACCTGGGGGCGGTGGCACGCTGCCTGACGGCGGAGCGAAGCCCGCACGTTGCGTACGGCGTCGGTGGTGGCGGTATGGCGGGCGGGGTGGCCACGGCCATCACGACGCCGGTGTCCGCGCGGTGCCGGTACAGCCACAGCACGACGGAGACGGCTGCCGCGGTTCCGGCGGCCGGGCCGAGAGCGGCTACCAGACAGGCCGGGCGGTGCTCGTTGATCAGCCGGTCGAACTTCCTGGCCAGCGCTTCTCTCTGCTCGGTGCCGACCGGGTCG